>NZ_JBXCJC010000002.1:0-926001 GCF_056786495.1 Williamsia sp. Y853 | reverse complement strand
TCACCACCTTTGCGTGGTTAAGGCCCCCTACAGACCATGGGGTAGATAGGCCAGAACTGGAAGCCCGGTAACGGGTGTAGGTGACTGGTACTAATCGGCCGAGGACTTACAACCAAAACATGACTAAGAAGTCACGCATCCACTGTGCAATATCTGAAACAACACACAAACAAACAAATGATCAGCACTAATCGTTTGATGATTAGTTTGTGTGATGGTTTCACATTGTTACGGCGGCTATAGCGGTAGGGAAACGCCCGGTCCCATTCCGAACCCGGAAGCTAAGCCTACCAGCGCCGATGGTACTGCACCTTAATAAGTGTGGGAGAGTAGGACACCGCCGAACACAATTTGCGAATACCCTGTATTCAGAACCTTTATTGGTTCCGAATGCAGGGTATTTTGCTATCTCCAAGACGGAGTCGGTCAAGGTTGTCGATCTCGGACACCTTCACGGCCTTCGGTGCGTAGTATCCGAGGACATGAGCACCCCTGAGCCTCGGCTGCTGGTGACCACGTCGCGCATGCCGTTCGCAGTCGACGAAATCCATAAGCTAGGGATGGCCGGCCGTGACGTCACAGCAGCCGACACCTTCAGGGCCTCACCTGGAAGTCATTCGCGTGGCGCCGCACGGCACGTGCAGGTGCCTGCGCCGGCGCAGGAAACCGCCGCGTTCATCGACGCGGTCGACGCTCTCATCGACAAGCATCAGATCAACTGGCTGCTGCCGATGTTCGAGGAGGTGTTCTACCTCGCCGCGTACCGTGACCGTTTCGAAGGGCGCGCCGAACTGTTTTTCCCATCTTTCGAGACGCTTGCGAAGGTCCACGACAAGGTGAGTTTCAGTGCGATGTGCGAGGGGTTGGACCTTCCGGTGGCCACTTCGATTGTTGCAACGTCGAACGATGAGCTCCGCGAGGCCGTGACGCACTGGGAGCACTGGTTCGCTCGCGCGGCCTTTGGGCGCGGTGGGCTGGACGTCATCACCAACTCCGGCCCGTTGGCAGGGGAAGGATCGCTCGACGACATCATTCCCACACCTGAAGACCCATGGTTGGTGCAGGAGTATCTGCGTGGTGTCGACCGTTGCAGCTGGAGCGTGGTTCAGCACGGTGAGGTCGTACTGCATTCGTGCTACGAGCATGCGCTCACCATCGACGACCGCGGCGGCATCGTGTACGAATCGGTGGATTCACCGGAGTCCTTGGACGCCGCGCAAACCGTTGCGCGAGAACTGGATTGGCATGGCCAGATCAGTTTCGACTACCTGATGACCGATGATGGTGTGCACCATATGGTCGAGTGCAATCCGCGTCCGACGGCCGGCTGCACAGTCGCAACGGCTGAGGAGTTCGATGCTGCGTTATTTGGGCCTCGGCCCGACCGGCCGGTTGTGGTTCCGCCTGGGCGTAAGAAGGCGATCAAATCTGCGGTGTTGCGCGACGCGCTGAAACATCCGACCCGTGCGCGTTCCGATCTCGCTGCCGCCAGGGGCGCGGGTGGAGTTTACGAGCAGCCGCATGATCACCTCCCGCTCCTGTATTCAGCGCTGTCGTTGCAGCATGTCCTGAAATACCGCAAGGCATTGGGACTCAGCCGGAACAAGAAGGAAGAACTGATGGCAGCTCAGTTCTTTGATGTCTTGTGGAACGGTTCTGCGATTCGTTGAGTCGGTGTCAGGCGCTGATGGGTGTATGGCGGGCGGCGGCGGACCCATACGCCCGCAGCGTTATAGTTGCGTAATGCAACACGATAGAAGTGGGGCAGTGTCGAAGGTGCACGAGGAGTTGGTGCACCTGGTCCGTGAGGTGATGACGGGCGAACGTCCTGCCGAGGGATCGGCCACGTTTGCGCAGCACTCGGTTCTGTCGTACGTCTCGCGTCACCCCGGTTGCCGTGCCACTGACATCTCGGACGCGTTCGAGGTTCACCGCTCGACGGTGTCGCGCCAACTCAGGCAATGCGTCGACTCCGGGTGGATCCTCGTGGAACCTGGTCCACTACGCCAGGGACACCCGCTCACGCTCACTGAGCTGGGCGGCGATGTTCTCGCGATCGCGGATCGTCAGCGATTTGCGCAGGTTCAAGCCCGCGTTGAGGACTGGTCGACGGGCGACGTCGCTGAGTTCGCAACCATGCTCCACCACTTCCGTTCCAAAACCACGCCCGTCCGCACGGGTACTGAGACCCCCGGAGATGACCACTGTGCGTGAGTACAAGGCCAAGGCAAACTTCACCATCGCCGACAACGACGCCCTCGTGCGGTCGGTTTACCGCCACGCCGAGCAGACACCGGATCTGGTCCTATTCTCCCGCCCGGACGGTGACACCTGGCGCGATGTCACCGCCACCGATTTCGCCGAGCTGGTGACAGGCGTCGCGAAGGGACTCATCCAGCGCGGCGTGCAGCCGGGGGACCGGGTGGCGTTGCTGTCTGCCACCCGCTTCGAGTGGAGCCTCTTCGACTTCGCCATCTGGGCCGCCGGGGCGGTGTCGGTCCCGATCTATGACTCCTCCTCGCTGGATCAGATTCGGTGGATCGTCGAGGATTCCGGTGCGGTGCTGGCGATCGGGGAATCTGCAGTACACACAGCGGCGTTCGCGAACGTCGGCGTCGACGCACTGGCCATCGATGACGGTGCCGTTGACGCACTGGTCACCTCCGGCCGCGAGCAGAGTGACAGCAGCGTCCAGGACCGGATCGCGCAGATCCGGGCCGATGACCTGGCGTCGCTGGTGTACACCTCCGGTACCACCGGCCGCCCGAAAGGCTGCCGGCTCACACACCGAAACTTCCTGTCCGAGGTCCGCGGCATCCTCACCGCCAGCATCGGCACGGTCGCCAAGCCCGGCAATCGGATGCTGACGTTCCTGCCGCTCGCACATGTACTGGCCCGTGCGGTGTCATTGGCGATGTTCGAGGCCGGCGGGACGCAGGCGCACTGGTCGGACTTCAGCACCATCGTCGGACAGTTCTCGCGGTTCAAGCCGCACACCATTCTCGGTGTGCCGCGGGTGTTCGAGAAGGTCCGAGACTCTGCCGCCCAGTCCGCGGCCAAGGGCGGTGCGCCCAAGAAAGCGATCTTCGATTTCGCCGAGAAGACTGCCGTTCGCTACAGCGAGGCGCTCGATACCGGCAAGCCGTCCCTGCTGCTCCGGGTGAAGCACCAGGTGTCAGATCGACTGGTGTACTCCAAACTCAAGGCGGCGCTCGGCGGCGATTGCTGGTTTGCAATCTCGGGCGGCGGCGCACTGATGCCGCGTCTGGGCCACTTCTTCCGGGGCGTTGGCGTGCCGATTTACGAAGGCTACGGACTGACCGAGTCGACGGCAGCGCACTGCGTGAATGTGCCAGGCGCACAACGCATCGGCAGTGTCGGACAACCGATGGGTGGTAACAGTGTCCGCATCGCCGAGGATAGCGAGATCGAGCTGACCGGCGGCGTGATCTTCGACGGCTACTGGCACAACGAACAAGCCACCGCCGACGCATTCGACGACGGCTGGTTCCGCACCGGTGACCTCGGCGCTCTCGACGACGATGGCTATCTGACCATCACCGGCCGCAAGAAAGACCTGCTCGTGACCGCGGGCGGCAAGAACGTCTCACCGGGTCCGCTCGAGGATCGGATGCGCTCTCATCCATTGATCTCGCAGGCCGTGGTGGTTGGTGACGGTCGACCGTTCATCGGCGCGTTGCTGACGGTGGACCCGGAGGTGCTGGGGCACTGGGGTGCCGAGAACGGCAAGGCTGACGGCGCTACGGCGGAAGATCTCCGGGAGGACCCGGAACTGCTTGCGGCGCTGCAGCTTGCGGTCGATGACGCGAACTCAACGGTCTCTCATTCGGAGGCCGTCAAGAAGTTCACGATCCTCGTGCGGGACCTGACCGAAGAGGATGGCGAACTCACCGCCACGTTGAAGATCAAACGGAACGTGGTCTCCGACCGGTACGCCGAGGACATCGACGCGCTGTATCGCTGAGTGGTGGGTCAGTGCGAGTTCTTGTTGATCCTCGATCGCGCGAGGTCTGCGGCGCCTTGGCCCAGCAGTAGCCAGAGACCCGTGATGTCGTCGATCAGCTGCTCGCGGCTCACCTCTAAGTCGCCGTTCACCCACGACAGGATGGTTTGAGCGGTACCGCCGATCACAAACGCCGGACAGGTCGCAGCCAAGGAGTCGCGCTCGAGTTCCACGTCGTGGACGTGTCGGGCGTGCTCGGTCAGCACCATGGTCAAGCCGGCGATGGCAGCGCTGCGTTTGCCCTCTTTGTCCACCGTCGTCGGGACGCCGCCGAGGAGAACCAGCGCCTTTCGCCGGTCCGCGCCCAGTACATCGACGACAACTTCCACGGCGGCTCGGGCCTGTACCTCGAGCGATGATCCCACTGTCGAGAGATAGCTGTTGATGGCGGCGGTGCCGACTTCGGACGCAACCTCATCGATGGTTGCATCGGCCACCTGATCGAGGTCGGCGAAGCTCTCGTAGAAGTACCGCTTGTTCAATTGCGCTTCGGCGCAGAGGCTGGCGACCGTCGTCGACCGCCAGCGGTTTTCCGCCATGGCGCTCAGGGCCACATCCAGGAGACGGGATCGTCGCTTCGCCACGCGCGCGGACGTGGTCGCACCCGCGTAACTGCGCTCGCCGACATTCGTCACGGGGTTCAGTCTTCCATCTCCACGATTCCGTACCCCTCACGGTCTCAGACTGGTACCGTTTTGTACCAGAAGGTCGAGTTGCGCGATTGCACGTCAACTGGAGGATCGTATGACCACCGAAGTGCAGAAAATCGATGAAGCACCCACCGGGCAGGAGGACCTGTCGTCGGTTCGGTCCATGGTCATGGAAATGCGCGAATTGGCGCGCGCGCAACCGACGATCGCGCGGGGTGTTGCCTGGTAGTACATCAAAGAACTCGGCGACCGGAATGATCGAAAAGCGTTGGGGGAGTTGTTTGCCGAAGGACACCCGCCGCAGGGGCCGGACGGAAAGATGGAAGGCCTCATCGTCGGCAAGCTGTTCGGAATCCCGGAAGCGCATCTGGCCAACCCGTTGATGCGCATCGATCCGACGTGGCGGGGCAAGACGTTCGACCAGAATGCCGGCACCGGATTCAACCGGCTGGCGTTGATCGCCCGGTTGGCGATGCCGGTGGTGGCCTTCGGGTACGGAGGTATGCGGCGGGTCGGAAATGAAATGGAGGGCTTCGACTTTCGGCATTCGATCGAGCGAGCAGCCATCGAACCGAAGGTGATGGTCCGCGCGCTCGACTACGGAGTGCCCGAATACAAGAATCCCGGTGTCCGAATCTTCCCCATCAAACGGACCCGCGACGAAATTGTGGAAGTGGTCCCTGGCGTCTATCTGGGACGAGCGCTGCTGACCATGCCGGATGGGGAAATCCGTCTCATCGCGCACTTCGCGTTGCGGGAACCGATCGGCAGTCCGCTGTGATCTCACTGGCCGGCGCCCGGGTGTGCGTCACCGGCGGTGCCCGCGGAATCGGCCGCGCGACCACTGCAGCTCTGGCGGCCCAGGGCGCCATTGTGACGATCGGCGACCTCGACCTCGATGCCGCGCAGGCCACCGCCGATGAATTGGGCGTCCGCGCACACCATCTCGACGTCACTGACGTAACGAGTTTCCGGGAGTACCTGGATGCCGCTGCCGACGGCGGTGAGATCGACATGCTGGTCAACAACGCCGGCATCCAGCTGATGGGGCGCTTCGCCGACCACGATCTGGATGCGCTGCACCGAGAACTGGCGATCAATCTCGGTGCGGTGGTCACCGGCACCCACCTGGTGCTGCCCCGCATGATCGCACACGGTCGGGGACACGTCGTCAACGTCTCATCGATGGCCGGCAAGGTCTCGACGCCCGGCATGGCAACCTACTGTGCGTCGAAGTTCGGCGTCGTTGCGCTCTCACGCGCCCTCCGCGCCGAGTTGGTGGGCACCGGGGTCACCGTCACCACGGTGATGCCGGCAGCAACCCACACTGATCTCACTTCCGGGGTGACCCTGCGACTTCAGCCGACGCTCGAACCAGAAGACGTCGCCGACGCGATCGTGTCCAGTGCCACGCACGCCCGCGCCGAGGTGACCGTCCCCCGCTGGCTGGCGCCCATGGGCGTTGTGGAGCAAGGGATTCCGGAAAGAATACTGTTGAGCGCCAAACGTCTGGTCGGTGGCCGTGAACCCGGAGCTTTCGATTCGGTGAAGCGCCAGGCCTACCTGGAAAGGACACAGACGCCATGACGACGTCGCTGGTGCCGTCGAGAGCGACGATGACCGACACGTTCCAGCAGGTCGCGGCGCGGGTGGCGTCGCTGTATCCGTCTGCGGTGCAACCACTTGAGGTTCCTTCGGCGGGTTCCGGACTACGGCCGGTGATGGGCAACTACGGAGTTCCGGTGCTGGGACACGTGTTCGAAAGCGTCGCAGAGCCTTTGGGATTCGCGCGCCAACGCTATCGCGAATTCCGTCCGGTGTCCTGGACCGGTGCACTCGGTTTCAAGATGGTCACCGTGACGGGTCCAGATGCCCTGCAGGAAGTGTGGCTGGACAAGAAGAAGGTCTTCTCGAGCGAAATCGGCTGGCAACCCATCATTGGGCCGTTCTTTCACCGGGGACTGATGCTTCTCGACTTCGACGAGCACCTCTATCACCGTCGAATCATGCAGCAGGCCTTCACCTGGCCGCGACTCGACGGATATCTCGCGCTGACCCGCCCGCTGGTCTCAGAAACGTTGTCCACATGGACTGTTGGAGACAGGGTTCCGTTGTATGACAGGACGAAAGAGCTGCTGCTGGAGTTGGCGAGTGAGGTGTTCATCGGCGAATCACCCGATGGCGCAACGGCCCGCAAGCTCTCGCGTGCCTTCGATCATGCCGTTGTGGGAGGGCAGGCCCTGATCCGACGTGATGGTGTGCCTGGACGGTGGGCCCGCGGACTGCGCGGCCGACGGTATCTGGAGAACTATTTTCGCACCGCGATACCAGGGCGACGCGACAGTGCCGGCGACGATCTGTTCACCGTGCTGTGCCAGTCGCAGACCGACGAGGGAAGTACCTTCACCGACGAAGACATCACCAACCACATGATCTTCCTGCTGATGGCGGCCCACGACACCAGCACCATCGCGCTGTCGATGATGATGTATCACCTCGGCAAGGACCAGCTTCTGCAGAGGCGACTACGCGAAGAAGTGCAGTCGCTCCCGGATGAGGCGTCGATGGACGACCTCAACTCTGCGCCACTGCTCGACGCGGCCTTCAAAGAGTCGCTGCGAATGTATGCGCCGGCGGGAACTCTGTTCCGGCAGGCCACCGCAGACACCAGCATTCTGGACTACTTCATTCCGGCCGGCACCGAGATCGCATTGAGCGTGCACACCTCGATGCGTCTGGATACCTGGTGGGATCGGCCAGATGAGTTCGACCCCAGTCGCTTTGACGATCCAGCCGTCCTCGAGCAGATGCATCGCTACGCGTGGTCGCCCTTCGGCGCCGGGGCACACAAGTGCATCGGAATGTATTTCGCCGGTTCGACCGTCAAAGCCATCCTGCACCGTATGCTCCTGGACTTCGAATGGTCGGTGCCCGCGTCCTACACCCCGCTGATGACCTGGGGGACCGGCCCGACACCGGCCGATGGATTGCCGGTGCGGCTTCGACGGCGCCGCGGCTAGCACCCGGCGTTGTCGTAGGTGCGTTCTACCGTGTGCCTCGAGGTCATCACCGATGACCAACGGCGCTGGGGAGGGCACCATGGCACGATCAGGTTTCGGTAGGTATGACGACTTCGATGACGACGATGGCTGCGGCGACAACCTCGGTACCGAGAGCAGCGTAGAAGCCGATTGGAGCGCACTAGGCAGGCGGCTGGGTGCACAACTCCGGCCGCTTCGACGCGAGGAGGTCGTCGAGGTGGGGCGTACTGACCAACCTCCTGGCTACCAGCCGTTGTTGAAGTTCACAGTGACCGGGTCGGGTCGTGTGAGGTGCGCGATCGACGGGATGCCTCGTGCGAACTTCGCTGATGCTGACAGCTTTTCGGCGTTGCTGGCTCTGTGTGACGCCGTGGTCAGACTTGGCTGGCGACAGTTGCGCAGTGGCGCATACATCAACGAGGCCAGCAAACGCGATCTCGACAAGCTCTTGGAGGCTGTCGTACGGTTGCTGCGTGATGAGTTCGAGGTAGAGCATCCTCTCTTCGTCATCGTCGGCAACCCGACTGGATCCCGGCCTCAACCGCCTCAGCCCACTGAGCAATCGGCGCGGACGATCGGCGATGCCAGTGAAGCTTCACCAGCCCTCGGGACTATTCCACGTGACACGGCACATCTGCGCGAGATGGCTCACAAGATTCTGACGGCCCGCTTCGGTGACCGGGTTCAGCTCGAACAGAACGTCATTGGATTCAGCACCGATGTTGGCCTACATACGAATATGCTGGTCTCGCCGCAGGCACTGCGGCTTGAGTTCTGCACGGTGTTGTCCCATCAGATCCCGGAGATGGAACTACTCGGTGCGGTGATTGCCGAACACTCGTCGCGATGGCCTGATGTCTCGATTGTGGTCACCAAAGGGCACGTGTTCGCGGTGCGCGCCATGGATGCGGCAGTCTTTCACTCGGTCAATCTGATTGCGGCAGTGGCTGCCTGGCAAGAGTTCTGCCGCGACGGCGCAATCGACATCATCGAGCAACTCCAACCCGAGCCGTGGGACGACTTTGAATGCTCCCTGTTCGACGGGGTTCCGGAGCGGTTGATCGACATGGTCGACCGGTACTCCCGCGGCGATCGGTCGGGCCTGACACCCGACGAGATCGCGCGCGGGTGCCGAGGCAACACGCCGATGCTGCGCCGGTACGCGCGTATTTGTTCCGACCAGATAGAACGACAGCACCTGGTGGAACTGGCTTCTCGCTCACAAGGGGGAGGACCAGAAGCTGTTGCGGGATTTCGCCGCGAGCGCGAGGTCATCGAACAATTCCTGCCGGTCTTGATTGATTCGATAACCCTTGCTGCGCAATACAACGGCGAGCGGGAGAGCGGGCGCTGGCGTCGGGATTAATGGCTGCTCGCAGCGGTATCCGACGCATGTTCGGGTGTCAGTTGCGAAGATGCGGAACACTATGCGCACGCTTGCCAGCGTCTGGGCAATCATTCAATCGCGGCTTCCTTTGGCCCGTCGGGCCCGCTGAATGGGCCGTTAGTGCGCGCCTCGACTACGATCGGTTTTCGGGACTAGGAAGCTTCGTTTGCCGGGGGGCATGATGCGTGTTGATCCAGAATCGGTCATGTCGTTTCGGCAGGAGGCTACGGACACCTACCAGTATTCGGCGCTGAATGCTCTCCACCGTGCGGGATGGGCTCAGAACTTCAACGTCGTGGGAACCTCGGACACGTTTGGTTTCAGGTATCCACAGTGAATGGCCAAGTCATGGCCGTGCTGGGTGCCGCTTGGCGATGGTATTGGAGCAAGTTCGGGCTGTTGTTGACATGCGTCATCCTCGTACTTGTCGCGGCGCTGTGGTGGTTGGTCCGTCCGGGCGGTGATCAGGCCGCCGACATGTCCAAACGGCTAGCAATCGAGATTCCTTCGAGCGCATCAGATGTCAGCGTGGATGATCGAGATTTCTCATTGCAGGGCGCCTGCTCGGGTTTGGAGTTCTTAGTCCCCACCGCCGAGTGGCGCGCCTACGTCGGACAGTACTTCGAGCTGGCATCACTGGAACCGACATACAACGTCGGTACGTCGTGCGGGAACACTCAAATCGTCTGCGAGAAGACGTACAACACGCAACCCGGGAGTGAGTCAGGCTACCGGGGCGCCGATCGTATCGACGGCAGGTATCGAGGTGTCGTGACCTTCCCCGATTGCATCAATGGAAAGACGAAGATCGCGTGGACGGTTGCTGACAGTTAGCGTGGTCGGTCCCGGCAACGGTCGGCGGAAACTCATAGGTCAGCAGAGGTTAAGGTGTGAATGCAGCGATGATGCGAAGTTGCACGGGCCATCAGCGGTCTCGTGCTCGGGTTTCGTGTTTTCGGTCTCCTGTGCCCGATCATCTTTATGATTCCGGTCTGTGGGTCGCGGCTCCGCTCGGTGCCGATCTCGCCGGTCACTCCGTGCTCACTAAGGTCGCCATTCAGCTTGACTCTTACCCCGAATTGTCAGGCGACTAGTACTTGGACATGATTGCGCACGACCTGTTCGTCTGAATCACCGGGTGTGTCCGGAGGCTTCGTTCTTTGGGAAGGATGGAGTCATGTCGTCAGGATTGCAAAAGAGGTATCCACAGGCTCGGCATTGGATCGGATCAGACTTTGCGCAACTGGATCCGCGAGGCGCAGAACGAGTCTGGCCAGCGCTCGGGAGTGACGAGCGAGATAGCGGCGGAGATGCGTAAGTTGCCCGCGGAGAATCGAGAACTCGCGCGCGCCGACGAGATTCTGAAATCGGCGTCGGTTTTCTTCGTGGCGGAGCTCGACCGCAACGACAGGTGATCATCGACTACATCGAGAGGAACACGCAGGAGTACTCCCGTCGTGCCGATCTGCACGGGTGCTCACCGAGCATGGTTGCCCGATTGCGCCGTCTACCTACTGCGACGTTCGAGCCCGCGCAGCATCGAAACGGGCAGCGCGCGATGAGTACCTCAAGTCGAGATCAGTCGTGTTCACGGAGAGAACTACTCGGTGTACGGGGCGCGGAAAGTGTGGCTACAACTGAGACGTGAGAGTACTGAGGTGGCCCGCTGCGCAGTCGAACGACTGATGAGCATCCCGGGTCTTGAGGGTGCGCGGCGCGGCAAGAAGAAACGCACGACGATCACCGACCCGTAGGGGCAGCATGCGGATGATCTGGTGCAACGCAAGTTCAATCCAGTGGTCCCAAATCTGTTGTGGGTAGACGACTTTACATACGTTTTGACGTCTGGATGGGCGTATGTGGCGTTCGTGATCGATGCGTATTCTCGTCGGATCATCGGTCGGGGGACCTCGACAAGGGTGACCACACCACTGGTTCTCGACGCGATCGAGCATGCGATCTGGACGCAGCGCTGTGAGGGGATCACCAACTTGGCATTGATGCCTCGATCGGTACGATTGGCGAGAGCTACTGGCAGGTCCCCGATAGTCGGGCCACGTGGTTGTAGAGCCACGGGTGATTGATTCAGTCGATCTCGCACTCCACGGGATGATGCTGGTGGGTGCATTGGGCAGCATACTCGGTCGGCGTCATGTAGCCCAGCGATGAATGCCGGTGTCGATGGTTGTGATCGTCTTTGAAGTCCCCGATCACCACGCGGGCCTCGAGCAGGTTGGTCCAGTGGTTGCGGTTGAGGCATTCCTTCCTGAGTCGGTTGTTGAATGATTCGATGTGCCCGTTGTTCCAGGGTGTCCCGGGCGGGATGTAGGAGATGCCTACCTTCTTGTCGCAGAACTGTTGCAGTGCATGGGAAATGAACTCCGTGCCGTTGTCCATGCGCAGCACATGTGGCGGCCCGCCCCACAGTGCGAACGCTTTGCCCAGCTCGGCGACCAGCCGATCGCTGGTGATCGAGCGCTCGACAATGTTGAGCACCGATAGTCGGGTGTGTTCGTCGATCATCGAGGCGATCTTGATGGCCTTGCCGTCGATGGTGGAGTCGAACTGAAAGTCCATTGCCCACACCACCTTCGGCGCATCAGCATCAACGAACGGGACCGACGACTGGCCGGCCCGTTTACGTGGATGGTGGATCCGGACCTGCAGGCCTTCTTCCTTCCAGAGGCGGTGGACCTTCTTCTTGTTCACATCCCGATGCTCGTCGTACCGCAATGCCGCCCAGGCCCGCCGGAACCCGTGAACTGGATGTTTGGTGGCGTAGTCCCGCAACCATGACCGCAGTTCGGCATCGGGGTCGGCGGGGGTTTGGGCTATCGGGGTTCGACCGTAGGTCGAACGGGCAAGCCCAACCGCTTTGCACGCCAATCGTTTCGACATGCCCATCGTGGTGACGAGCATGTCGACGGCGCGGCGTTTGGCGGCCGGGCTCAGAATTTTCCCTTGGCCACCTCTCGCAGGGCGTCCTTCTCGAGCTCGGCGTCGGCGAGGAGGCGTTTGAGTCTGCTGTTTTGCTCGCGGAGCTCTTTGAGCTCCTTGGCAGCGTCGGTGTCCATACCGCCGTACTGGCGGCGCCAGTTGAACAACGTTGCCACCGACACCTCGAGCTCGGCAGCGATCTCCTCAGAGGTCTTTCCGGCCGCCTCGAGCTCGTCGCCTTGGCGCAACTTGCGCACGATCTGCTCCGCGGAGTGCCGTTTCCGTCCAGCCATGATGTCTATCGTCCTTCCAACCCCAGGTCGGGGCAACAGAGACTCTAAAACTTCGTGGACTCATCTATTGGGAACACGCCACTACGATAATGCCCTGGCCGAGACGATCAACGGCCTCTACAAGACTGAATTGATCAAGCCGCGGGGGCCGTGGCGAACCGTCGAGCATGTGGAAATCGCAACGTTGGAGTGGGCGGACTGGTTCAACCACCGCACGTTGTACGAGTACTGGGGGATATCCCTTCGGCCGAACTCGAAGCGCTCCACTACTGTGAACACAGAACTCAGCCGATCGCGGAGTTCTCAAACTAGAAAGTCTCCGGACTTGCCGGGGGTAATTCACCTCGAGGACATCTGCCAGTTAAGGGACGCAGCGCGAGCTGAAGTGGAGTGCCGAATAGCTAGTGAAACAACTGAATAACGGAGTGTATAGCGAAGAAGTGCGCGTCTCTTGATCTTCAGGCGGGCGGGTGGAGAAACGCACCCACCCGCCTGAATACTGATTACCTTATGCGGTACAACGTCCCCTGGCCTCTAGCATTAAAGAGCAGGTTCGGCCCTTGTCGGGTGAAGGAAGCTTGAGTGCCGCCGCAGGTTCCACCTGTGTCGCGAATTTTCCTGTCTTTGACATCAAGAGCATTCCCATTGATGGTTGACCTCTCGATAAGGAACGTGCAGTATCCCGGCGTTCCGTCCGCCCCCTGCGTACGCACGAATGACAGTGTTCCGCCGATTCCGCTTCCTGACACGTGTAGATCAGCGATCGCCCCATAAAGATTGACCCCGCCGCCACCCATTTGCTCCGTCACATCACCGATCCAAGTGCCGACAAACGGGCTAGCCACACTACTCGCGACGGGTGGCAGAATTTTGTCTGCGAGCTGCAACTTCCACCATTCCGGATTGTAGCTAGTATGGCTCCCAATTGTCAGCCCTTGCAGGATGAAAGCGCCGGGGTTGTAGCTGCAAACGGGGTCCTGAATCTGGCAGTACGAAATGACCTTTGATCCCACGCTTTGGGCGAGCTTTGTGGACCTTGCAAACGAAACTGCCGGCACAGCCTGCGCAATACCCTGCCCCGCGATCGCTCCGGCGACAGGGATGGCTCCAGTGCCAGCTGCTACGACGGAATCGTAGGTCAGGCGGTCAGGATCAGCTAAGAGTAATCCTCCAGCGAGCCTCTGGATATTCGGCATCTGCTGAAGGGCCCGATGCACGACCCCCGCACCCTGTGAGTACCCGGCAAGAATTAGCTGGGAGCTGGCACACTCGCGACTTACGTCCGCGATGAGAGTCTTTAGTTTGTCGACACCTTGTATCGCACTGACCGCATAGTCGGTCCAAGCAGCGCCATCTGTAGCGCTAGGTACAGCCATGGCTCGGTAATCGAGTGCTCGATGATTGACAGCTTTTCCACGTGTACTGGCAATCGCTTTGAAATCAAGGTACGAGGTATTTATGTAATTCCCCATACCATTGTTCTGGTTCTTCTTGACACCATCCCGCTCGCCCGAACCTGCAGCGCCAATCCAGACATAGTCTCCGCACGCCGGCGCTGCCTGAGCCAGCGGCTGAGAAGCCAGGCCCCCGAGACCAACAATCAGAACGGCTGCCGAAATCACAGCGGCCGAACGTTTCCACCATTTGCTCATACACAGCTCCTCAGCTTGAAGTCGGACAAAGCGTATGCAGCGTGGATTAGGTTGGCCAAACCCTGGAGCAAGGTTCATATGTTCGTGTGAACGGTTAGCAGGATTCACGAGATGGCGCTGCTGTTCAAATAGGTGGCATCGGATCTGGCTCCGAAAGACTTCAACACTTTGCTCGTCCGTTCTTCAAGAAGCAGCCCGCAGGCCCGTTGCCGCCACCTCGCTAGCCGGTAACGGTTCGGTGAGTTGAACGAATCAAACATGGAGAGGGACAACAACTATGGAGAAAGGAAACTCTGACCAACCAGGATTACTCGAGCATGACGACCCGCAACTTCGCCACGGCATCGCAACCATCGCGATGACGAGGCGCAGTGAACTTGCCTGATTGTGCTCGGTGAAAGTCCATACCAGCGAGCGTGTTTACTGTAGCGGTTGCCGGTTTCTCTAGCCGCTTTGCGGAGCTTTCCTGTTCGTGGTTGTGGTCTCGTAGGCACCTGAACGGATCGTCGGAATGATGTGTTCGCCACACGATTTGTGAGAGGTGCTGCTAGGCGGTAGCCGCCTTTTTTCGGTCGATAGTCGAACACGTTGAGCCCCTTCATGCGTTCGTACCTATTCGGGCAAGACCGACTGCGTACCGGGTGCACACCCCGCACCATTGCAGTGGTCAGGTCGTTGCAGCGTGGTGTGAGGGGAGCCTTTTGTGGAGTGGTTACTCGTCGTGCTTGTCATCATCGCAGCGATCGGTGGGTATTGGCTCTGGGAGCGACTCGTCGATGGTGCGAGCGATCTGTTGGTGCGCGCGTTGATGTGGCCGTTCGCGAAGATCTTCGGCGTGGCGATGACGTCCGACGCGATGCGCACCTTTCGGACACATCAGCGTTTTCAGCTCTTGGCGACCCCGACCCGCGTCGCCGAGGTATTGGCGCAGCTGCCGGGCGTCAGCGATGAACCCGGACATCAGCGAATTGCGCCGTACTATCTGGCGCGGCAGTCCGACCGTGTCCGCATCGGAGTCGGGAACCATCTGGTCACCCCGTACGAGCTGGAAGTGGAGTTCACTGCGGGGTGGCCCGGAACCTGCGGCGAATTGCACTATCTGCGTTGGTCCGACGACCCGTCCGATGACATGGACATCCATCGCGCGCTGCTCCAGGACGTATTCGGCGCCCTGGGCGCACTCGACCCGATGCTTCACGTCACCACCGACCCGATCACGGTCGACACGCAAACCCCGCTACCGGCCGCAGAAGAAACGCCTCCGCAACGAGCACCGGCCCGGCCTGGTGCGGGCGCGCCGATCATCCCCGCGGTCGGACCGATGGCAGCAGGATCGGCGGTGGGACGGCTACCGGCCATCCCGGCGCTCGCTGCGGTGTTGTTCGTGATGGCCCTTGCGGTGGGAAGTTGTTCGGCGATAGGTATTTTCGCGCCGACCAGCAAACCGGAACTGTGCTCTGCGTATTACGAGGCCAAGGACGGATTCGGGTACAGCGGCAGCGACAACATTGTGGACTTCATAGACAAACAAAATCTTGGCGAGGAGTTGGCGGACCTACAGGACCGGGCTGATTCCTATGACGACAGCGGCGTCGAGGATGATGCCGACAGTATCGACGATATCGGTGACACGGTCACCGCGTCCGAGTTCGATTCGGCCACTATGCATATCGCTGCACTCTGTTAGGCGGGATGATGAACTTTCCGATGGACCCAGGCAGCGGCGAAGCCCGCTCAGATCTCACGATGCGCGCGATCGTCAGTGGCGCCGCGATCGCGGTGGCGGCACTGATTTCCTTCTTCTTGCCGTTCGGATGGCTGTTCGGCAGTGCACTTTTCATTCTGGCGGTTGTGTACGCGGTGTGTGTGGCCACCGGTATGGACCCATCTGCCGATGCGCGCACGACGGCGGGACACCTTCGACTCACCGCGTCGACGCTGGGCGGGGCGGCAGACGGCGAGCCGCGGATGCCGCAGCCACCGGTGCCGGCGCCCGGGCCACCGCCGGTGGCGTCATCTCCACCGGTGAGCCCTGCTGCGGACCCGCGCCTGCCCACCGCAGACGCTGCCGAGCCGGCTCCTCAGCCAGCGCCCGTCGCGTCACCACCATCGGCACCGCCGGTCGCAGCGCCTGCACCTCAGCCGCCCACCGAGTCTCTGCGAGCCCGCCAAGAGCGGTCCGCGCCGCCACCGCCGCCGCAGCAGTCGGTGCCGGTCCCGCAATCGGTGCCGATGCAGCCGGGCCCGGCTGCGGTGCCGCCCGCCCAGGTGCCGTCGTGGACGTCGGGACCGCCCGGACCGCAAGGGGTGATGGCCCCGCCCTTTCCACAGCCGTACCCGATATACGGCCCGCCACCAGGAGATCTGCCGCCGCGACGCACCGGACGAGGACTCCTGTGGAGTGCGCTGGCAGCGGCGATGGTTGTGGTGATTGCTGTCGCGACGGTGGTCGTTGTACTGGTCACCCGCAACGACGACAATTCAGCCACGACGGACGCGTTGCCGGTTGAGGTGCTGCAGGCCGCGTACCCGGAGGCGCCGACACGAACCTTTGCCGTCACCGGTGACACCTACGGCTCGTCCCGAACATTCCAGCGGCCGAACTATCCGATTGGGGGTGAGGAGTCCACCGGCTACCTGAAGTCGGAGAAATATGCGATCACGGGGATCGCCGGGGGACTGATCGCCATCGACCCCGCGACCGGTGAGGTGGCCTGGATCCAGGACACCCGAGGCGACCTTCACTGTTCGGATGTTTTCGATGATCAGACGATTGCCTGCATCAGCGAGGGCGGGTTGGTGTTGTTGTCCGCTGACACCGGTGAGGTGGTGCGGGATGTACCGCACAGTGCCTACGCGGTGATGCAGAAGTTCGGTAGCAAGTACGCCTATGCAAGCCGCGAGGGCGACATCGCCACCGTGTCGCTCGGGACGTTGGATGATCCAGAAGCGTTCTGGGTGAGGGATGTACCGATCAGCGGCGGTACCCGAACGGAACTGACGGTCTCGGACACGGTGGTCATGTTCCGCGATCACAGCGCCACTGGGGGATGGGCGTTGGCGTACAACGAATCCGGGGATGCGCTCAATCCGGATCCCCGCACCTACGGAAATCTGGTAGGCGACCTGTTCGTTTCCGTCGACAATCCGGCGAAGGTGTACGACGCGGCGGGCAACCTGCAGTACACGGCAGGCACGTACGTCGACCGTCCCTCGCCGTATGTGCCGGTATCCGGCGTGGATCTCGCGTTCACCGGAGGTTCGGTCATCGATTCACTGGATGGTCGCGAGGTGTGGGACTTCCCCGAGGGCGCACCGCCGACCGACGGACTTCACGCCGACATACGGGCCGTGGTCGGGTCGGTGGTGCTGGCGAACACCTGGCCGCGTGGCGGACTGCTGGCGGCCGATGCGCGTACCGGCGCGCTGCTGTGGCGGATCGATGACGAGGTACCGCCGGGCACGCTGACCACCGATGGTCAACGCGTGTTGGCCATCGACGACTACGGCACCGTGACTGCTTACGATCTCGCGACCGGCACAGTGGCATGGGAGGTCGAGGCGGGCGACCTTGGCTACTATCCGAAACTATTTGCCGTCGGCGAACATCTGGTCGCGGTCGGGTCGGAGGCGATGGTCGGATTCACCGGGAATGGTGGGCCGGCAGTACTTTACGATTCCGAAGCACCCGCGGAGGCGACGCAACAGCAGCAGTCGGGCGGGGCGGTCACCAAGTGCGGGAGTGAGCCGACGGTGGTGCCGGAGACGTTCCGTGCCGTTGACGGGGCCTTGCTGGTGCGCCTGAAGTTCACCGCGACCTGTCCTGGTGGTGACATCGTGTCGAACTCGGGGTACCGCATCACCATTCGTGATCAGAGCAGTCACATCGCATCCGCGCAGTTCAACCTCGGCGGTTCATCCGTGCTGGCGTTGCCACGGGACAGCGGGTCGGTGTCTCGGGACTTTGTCTTCCCGCCCGGGACGTTCTGGCGGCTGCCGGCATCACTTGAGGGCGGCGGCGGTTCAAGCACGTCGGCGTCCGGTGGTGCGCAGACCGTGGAATGCACCACAGAGGGTTCGGACACCGTGGCGCAGGGCACGGAGATGTCGCCGTCTACAGGGAGCTCGGCGAGTCCGCTGCCCGGTGCGCAGACGCCGGCCGGGGTCGGCACCATTAACACGGCGCAGAACGCTCTGGATGCGCTGCGGGCCCAGGCCAACGCGGATCTGCCGCTGGTGCAACGGGATCTGGCCGAGCGGTGGTTGGCGCAGATCTCGGCGAAGCAGGTGCGGACGCCGCCGATGACGGCGGTCGACATCGACGACACGACCATGGTGGCGTGGACACCGGAGGAGATCCTGCGCCAACACCTTGCCTTGCGGTCACGCTATCCCGAGGTGCGGCTGGTGTATTCGGACGAATGGCGGACCTTCGATCTGCGGGGCTGGTGGATCACCGTCGCGCAACCAAATGTCCCGGATGCCATCAGTGCTAACGCGTGGTGCGACGCGAAAGCTCTTGCACCCAATCAGTGTTTCGCAAAGTTGATCAGTAATACCCGCGGATCCGAGGGGACAACGATGTACCGGCGCTAACCGCGTCTCCCTCCAGCCATGATGTCCATCGTTCTGCCAAACCCCAAATCGGGGCAACAAAGACTCGAAAACTTCGTGGACTCATCGACCGGGGACACGCCTTGACAGCTGCCGGGCTTTCAACGACCAGATCTTGGTGCGCAGCCGTGGGCAAGGTATCCTTCGACGGATAAACCAGAAACACATAGGTTCTGGTCTGCGCTGGGGGGTGCTGAATGGGGTCTCGGTTTGGTGTGGATCCTGAGGTCATGCTCAGGACTGCTGCGAAGCTAGCGACGTGGCATGCGGATAGCGAGGAATTGTTTAAGACGGGGCATGCACGGCTCGGGGAATCCATCGAATCTGGGTGGACCGGAAGGTCCGGAGATGCGCTCTCAGTTGTCTTGGACCGGTGGCGTAAAACTACCGGGGATTTGACCAAGCGCATCGAAGAACACGCAAATGGTTTGGCGGGCGCCAACACAGAGTTCGTGGGCCGCGAACAGCGGAGCGCTGAAAAGTTGTCGACAATTCGTAAGACCCCGTTGGATCTGTAGCCAGATATGTCGATCACGATTGCCGACGTTGACCGTTGGGGCACAGCAGAGATTGAGCAGGTGTTCTCAGTCTGCACCGCGACAGCAGCACACTGCGATGACACCTCGATGGGTTTGGCAAGCCTAGATGTGTTCACATCCTGGTCTGGGGATTCAGCCGACGCAGCATTGGAGTCCATCGGAAAGACTCGCCTCGACCTGAGCCGGCATTCTATGGAAGCCTTGGCAGTGGCCTATGCCGCCAAGGCTGCGGCCGGCGAGATTTCAGCGGTTAAGGCGTCACTGAAGAGTGTCCGTGCTGACGCGGATGGTCATGGTTTTACGATTGATTCGGTTTCGGGAAAGGTCAGCGACCCGAGCCCGCCGTCGATGCAGGGCTGGTCGCAGCAAGAGAAGGCCGGCTATTACGCGTCTCTTAGTGACTTGCAGGTAAGAGTGAACAACTTGTTGCTCGCAGCTGATCGAGCCGATGACAGCCTTGCCGCAGCAATCCGCGGCGCGGACGGGCAGCTACCGACAACCGATCTTCGGGACACACCGGATGCAATCGGCGAAAGTAGCATCAATCGTCACCAGAACCAGGTCAGCGCCTTCCAAGAAGTATACGGCCGCGTTCCCCGGACCGAGAACGAGTGGCGCATGGCTGAGGCGCTGGATTCAGAGACCTATGACCCGAAATATCGAGGCGCGGATGCAAATGTCGTGGTCGGAACTATCAACCCCGTGCCTGGCCACGGAGTAATTCGAACCAATCTATACATTCCGGGAGGAGAGGCTCAGAACATCACGCTGAATCCGGGTGATGTAATTAATGGAGGAGCGTTCCCCAACAATTCAGGCGATAATCGTGGTCCCGATGCCAACGCCGATGCAGAACACTCTCGTGTTTCGATCTACGTGGATTACGAGAACGGGGTAGTGGTCGCTCGTCAGAACCCGACAGTTGTGACCAGTGGGCCAAACGTGCCGAAGGCGGATATTCCAGAAGTTAGAGTTGCGCAGGCCCCCGACGGCACAGTGAGGACTCACTACTTTGGGACGGACACCTATCAACCTGAGCTCGGGAAAAGGTTTGGGATTGGTGTCGAGGGCGACGTCACCGTGAAGCCGAACGGAGACGGAACGGTTGACGTCGGTGGGAAGGTTGGCAGTTTTCCGTCTGCGGAGATCTACCAGTACAACTCCGATGGAACGTCTGCCGCATTGGTTAGTCATGAAGCGACCCAGTCGGAATGGGGTCCACTCGCGAATCTTCCCAAGGGTCCTAACCACGAGATTGGGGGCGATGTACCTCAGGTCGGGGCACCTCCAAAAGCCCCTCTGCAGATGGGCTATCCGGGCACCCAGCAGGGTTCTGCCCCAGTCGTAGGAACTGAGCTCGGATCACCTGGCGATCCGCCGAAAGTAAAGATTGTCGAGATTCAGAAATGAAATCGAAAAGATCAGGGTTTATGCGGGTGTGGGGATCGTCGATGCTTTGGGCGATACCAGTGGCATACGTGGTTTGTGCAGCGGGCTTTACCATTGGAATGGTGATCGGTCTCTTGAACGACAACTCTGCCGATTCACTTTCGGACTTTATAGGATCGATTATCGTAGGTTTCTTCATATGGGGCACGGTAATTTTCATCGGCACGTGTTACCTGCTGGTTCCACTAATTGGGTTGGTCATTGCTGGGGTGCGTTATTTTCTAGTTGCACGACGTGCGCGTCTGCGAGCGCGGCGACCGTGAGCGGCGTGCTCGAGCGGGTCGACACATGGGTTGTTCATTTGGTGAATCCAAACTCCGCGGCCGAAGTCGCTGGCATTGTTTCCCTCTGGACTGGGCCCCATGGCCAGTTTTCACCGCTTCAGATATTGCATCTGTTGTGTTCAAGATGGCGTAACTCACGCGACGTGGAAGGCCAGCTTGGGTCAGGGGGTACATGCAGTGACAGCACGCGAGGCAGCACGGGCCATCAGCGGTCTGGTGCTCGGATTCGTGTTTTTTGGTCTCGTGTACCTGATCATCGTCATGATTCCGGTTCTATGGGTAGCGGCTCCACTCGTTGCCGGTCTCGCCTGCGTGGCGCTCGGGTCGTACGGGTTCCGGGTGTTCGCTGGAGATTGGGCGGCGGTGGCATTCGGTGGCGCAGGAGTCGTGGGAGCTGCAGCCTTCGGCCTTCTCTATCTCTGGTGATTGCTTTAAGCGCAGCGAAAGGTATATAACGCAGCTAAGTCTCGATTCTGTGGTTGGTGTCGTGATCACGGCGATCCACCCTCTTTTGGTCGTCTCAGATCACAGGACCAAGTGCCCAGCGGACAGCAACGAGGGAATCCAGGAGTGAGAGGAACTATGCTGCAACAGTTTCGGACGAGCTGAGGGACAAGACCTGGAGCCATCGCCGCTGCGATGGAAGGTGCCGCCGCGCGAGGTCGACGATGCGAAGAGCGAGAGTCGGAGAAGTCGACGCGCTCAGAAAGTTCCGTTGCTGAGATTCGGATGCCTTGACGGCCACGTCGGCCCCACGTCGAAGGCGATCTTGAGTAGCTGTTGCACGGGGTCAACGTCGCATTATGCGGTGTACGGCAGTGGTTCCAGATATGCGAACCGAACGTTGCCGGCCTCGATGGTACGAGCGCCGGCGTCTGTCGGTAGTCGGCGCTATCTTGTCTTCAGAGATCGGTTGAGGGGAGGCCACCATGGAAGAATCGAACCAGACGTCGGACGTGCAGGAGTGGTCAGACATGGCGACATGGATCGTCGAGTCGCTCACCGACAAACCGGTCGGCTTCATCTTCGAGATGGGTCCGGGTGACTACGTCTATCACGACGATGACGACGACGAGGACGACGTTGCGTGTGTTCAGGTCCAGATGCTGGATGGCGGTGTGATGATGCTCCGGCGGTCGCGATCGGTGCTCGGACACTTGTTGATCGCCGACTACTCGTCCGACAATCTGCCCCTGAACCGATGGCTCTTCAATGACAACTTCGACGATTGCACCGACGGCTATCTGTTCAGCCGTGACCCGCTGTTGGTTGCAGACGCCTGCGTCACCTGGTTCCGCGACAACTGCGGAAAGCGCTCGCCCAACGACCTGGGATGCGAATACCGTTACCCGGATGAGCTTCTCCCTCCGGCGGGGTACTGAGGCCACGCTCGCAGTTGTGGATGCGCAATATCGCGGTCCGATTAACGTCGGGCACCGTTGAATCCCTGTTGACCCCTGCCGCAAGGAGCGCCGATGGAAGCAGTGATGCACGCATTGTGCAGAGCCACAGCCGTATTGCCGAAACAGGTGGTCGCGTGGATGGTCGAGACCGCAGGCCCGCTACGGCAACCCTGGCGAGACCTGGTGGGGCGTCCCGACTTGACCGACCAGCAAGCGTGGGAATGTCTGTGGCGGGACGATGCCTTGATCAAGTCGGCGATGAAGATTCCAGGCAAGTGGACGGCCAATGCGACGTCGGATCATCTTGCGGACACCGTGGCGCTGTATCTGTCGCGCCCGGACGTGCCGGCCGGCCGCATCGTATTGCTGCGCACGCGTCTTGATTCGGACCAGCTGCGCCGAATTGATCTGCTGCGTATGGTAACTCGCTTGGAGGGGACTGATCTGGTCTGTCGCGAGATCGTCGCTGAGCCGCCGCAGGGGTCGTCTCGCGAAGAACATGTCGGGCAGCGGGAACTGGCGCTGATTGACCGCTATCGGCAAGCAGCGCGCGACGAGGTTGCTGAGAGGGACAGCGCGGCCGAGCATGTCGTTGAACGCGTCGTCGGTGGGGAAGGGTTAATCGGCCGAGCTGCGGTGGCAAGGAGATCGGACCCGATTGATCCGCTGCGGACCCTCAAGGCCTGTTTGTTTGGGCGTGGGTCGGTCGCAGCCCGTCCTGAGGATGGTGATTTCGTGACAGCGCAGTACCTGTTGACGCTCGGTCGCAACGCATCGACCTACGGCTATGGTGATGCCGGATTGGGCGAGGTGCTGTCGGTGTTGCGCCCCATCCTGCGGGCCTACATCAACCCGGGATACACCCCACCGAAGAGTTGGGTGTCTGAACGCCTGTTGACTTTTGGGGAGGCAGGTGTTGTGCCGCTGGGACATTCGATCTATTCGGAGGAGGGGGATTACCTCGTTAGTCGGTTCGGCTCTCAGGTGAGCAAGTATCAGGCGTTGGGGAATTTGGTCGCGGAGAACACCGACGTGCCGCTGCGGGAGCTTTGCGATCAGGTGGAGGCGGCGCAGGTGGCGCGTCATCGGTGGATTGTTGAACAGCAAAAGGAGGAGTGGTCAGTGAGTGTTACCAGCCGGAGATCTGAGCGGGACATCGTTGCGATTGCCGATGCGATTGCGGTGGAAGCGCACCGCGGTCAGAAGGACAAGCTCGGCAACAACTACATCGACCATCCACGATCGGTGGCCCGTCGGGTTGAGCCCGCGGAAGCAACGGCGATTGCCGCGGCGTTGCTACACGACGTCGTCGAGGACTCGGCGTTGACCGCATCAGACCTCATGGATCGCGGCATCCCCGCGGAGGTGATTGTTGCGGTGCAGTTGTTGACCCGTCGCGGCGATGTGCCGGATGTGGACTACTACGCGGCGATCGTCAAAGATCCTGTCGCATTGGCAGTGAAACTCGCAGACCTGGCCGACAATACCGACCCGGCCCGTTTGGGTCTGCTGGACAAGACTCTGCAGATCAAGCTGATCACCAAGTACACCAAGGCTTATCGGGCGCTGGGTCGGGAAGACCTGGCCGCTGAGTTGTCCGCGCGAGCAGGGTGAGAGACAGGTTGATCTGAAGTCGATAGCTACCACCAAGTCTGGCGGTCGCGGGTGAAGCGTAGTGCTTGGTCGATCTCGGGTTCGGCACGGCCGTCCGGATTGCGTGCAAGCTCTGTGTACCAATCCACGGTGCGACACACACGGATGCTCGCGATCGGCCAGTCGTGACGGATACAGCTGGCTGCCTTGGCTCCGATCCCGACTGCAGCGTCGAGCTCGGACGGGTTATCTGGAACTATGACGATTTGTGTGCGCCCGAGATTGCTCTGACCCACCGTATGCATCGGATGGTGAAGGAGGCTAGACCGGACGCGATCGCGGTCGGCGTCTCCCAGGTTGGTGAATGCAGATTCGGTTTCGATCACGAATACGTGCTCGTCTCTGCGTGCTGCGTCGGCGATTTGTGAAGCAACCGTGGAGCCCTGCGTGAATGATGACCGGGAATCGAATTCTGCATCGTCCAACGCAGCCTGTGCGCCCCAATAGTCGGACCGCGAAGTGCATCCTCCGTGGACTGGAAGGCCGGAGTCTTCCAGCTGCTTGGCGATTTCCTGCAGCGCACGACCCGATCTGAACCAATCCCAGCGTCTCATCGTAAAAGTCAGTCGGACTCTACCGAGTCGCGTTGGGCGAAACCTGAACGCGCGCTTCAAGTCCAGTGCACCAACATGATCCGTCACTACGTCGACATCAGACCAATCGACGCCAAGGTCGATTCCGGACGTCGATCCGGGATCGCGGACACGCCGCATGTCAGCGTCATCGGACGGCATGCGCCCTCGACAGCAGATAGTCGGTCACAATCTGCCAGTTCGGGAACTCCGGAGTCCCGAACATGACATGTTCGCCGTTGAAGTCCTTGACCCCATTGTGAATACGATCATCGACGATGAAGTCGCCGTGATTCAGGTTCTTGTGGTGCGACAGGATCAGCCGTTTCCACGCCGGCGTGCCTTTGTCCTTGCCGAAGTGCTTGTGCACCCACTCCAACTTGTCCGACCAAGCGCTTGGGTTGTTCCACGGCGCAGTTGAGAGAATGTAGGTGTCATAGACGTTGGACAGGATTGTGTAAGCCTCGATCGCCCCGTCGATCGGGATCATCGTGCCGAAGATCCCTGGCGCGTCGTCGTACGCGTCCTTGTACGTCTCAGCGTCCTCAGGGCTGAGAAGTGAGATGCCGTGTTTGAAATCGACGAGGGTGTTGTCCATGTCGATGTACAGGATCCGCTTCTTGTTCTCTGGCTCAGTCACGACTTGATTATGGCGGCGACCTCCGACGTGTGTTGGGGAAGAACGAACTCGATCACCTCGCGTCCGAGGAGCGCCCGCTCTGCTGTCGGGTGAAGGAACGGCAGGACCGCAGGCTTTTGCGTCATCGACACGGTGCTCGCGTCGGGTGTCGCTAGCGTGTCGCTCCAAGAGTCGGTGCTCGGCCGACCTCGCCATCGGGCGCAACGACCACGCGGAGTCCAGGATTCATCTGAACAGATGAATCGCATGCTCGTTTACCGAGGAAGGGGGCCCCAGTTTTCGCCGAATACGCGAATCTTCGACCGCGGCAACGCATTCCCGTAAACAGATGCTGGCCATCGTGCACGGTATCTATTGCAGAGCCTAAGGGCTTTTGTCGGCTTTGTCTCATACACTTTGGCGACTTGGTCGCTCCGCAGGGCCGCGCATCTGAGAAGGGTTCGACGTGGAACACAACGACCAAGGATTGCAGCACGCAGTCGATCACGCTGTCCGAAGTGGTGAGCGCGAACTGGCGCAGCTCGAACGCTCGGTTACAGCGGTACTTGGGAGGTTCAAATCCGCGACAGGGACTGATGCAGACCCGGCTCACCAGCCCGTCGCAGACCTTTCGCAATTCACGGCTGACTTCGAGGCAGAAGCCCATGGACATTTGAACGCCCAACGCGAGCGATTGGCGACCTTTAATATCGCGTTCTTCGGACGGACCGGAGCAGGCAAGAGCACCCTCCTTTCGGCCTTTGGAGAACTCGACGGTGGATACGTGTCGCCCGGGGACAGCGATTGGACAACCGACGTAACCGAGATCGATTGGCGCGGGTGCTCCCTTTGGGACACCCCAGGCATCAACGGCTGGGGTCGAACTCAGAAACGCGCCGAACTCGAAGAGACCGCACGCCGCGCCGTGGAGGTAGCGGACGTCGTGCTGCTGTGTTTCGACAACCAGAGCCAGCAAGCATCTGAGTTCGGCAAGGTTGCGCAATGGGTGCAGGCATACGGGAAGCCGACAATCGCGGTACTCAACGTTCGCAACCTGCGGTGGCGCCACCCGGCGAAGGTGAGTAGTCAATCGGCGCGTCGGTCGCTCTCACAGGCGGTTGCCGAACACGCCAACAACATTCGTACAGAGCTCGCCAGGATTGATCTTGGTGACACCCCTATCGTGGCCATTCAGAGCCGGCGGTCCTTGTTTGCTCGCGCCACGACACCGTTCAACGGGCCGGCCGAGAGCAACTTCACGTCGGATCGCGAGCAGTTCGGGACCGACTACCTCGCCGAGTGGTCGAACTTCTCGGTGCTCGAGGATCTGATCACTGCATCGATTGAGGAGGGTGGGGCAGAACTTCGACAGACCTCCTTGAGAGAAGGGCTGCGCGAAATCTTCGACTCCAGGGCCTCCGTCCTCGCCGAAATCCTGGACGATGTCGAACCGCGAATATTGTTCACAGAGAATCGGATCGACCAGTTCTTTGACACGCTCGGATATCCCGAAGGCGACGAGAGGAACGCGTATCTGGGGGTCGACGGCCGGTTGATCCCTGCGGTTGAAGTTGCGCGCGGTAAACCGTTCACCGCCGGTTCCGTCGGTACCTTGGGTCGCCATTTCGACCATCTCATGCAGTCACATTTGTCGAGTGTTCGCGAAGCCACACTGCGACGCGCTGACGATCTGGTGAGCACAGCGATCGAACAAAACACACCGCTCACCGATGAGGACTTCCAATCGGTTTACTCGACCACCGACCTGCAGAACGCCGTCGACGAGATATGGAAAGCGAAGCGAGCGTTCCTACAACGCGAGATTGAACTTGCGGTCTCGGAGGTCGTGCCTGACGTCGCGGACACGACAACTGACGGTGTCACTTTCGAGTCCATCAGCGGTGTCAGCTCGCGTGCGGGTTTGGCGTTGCAAGCCGCTGGATTGGCGGCAGGCGCCGCCGCAGGCGTTATCGCGATTCCTTCTATTGCAAATGTTTGGAACCCGGTGGGCTGGGTCGGTACCTCGGCCGTCATCGGTCTCGGCGTGGTGGGGCAGGCCGGCAAGTTTGCCGGACAACGACTCGCGAACCGGGGTGAAAACGACAGAGCAGCTGCGCGATCGGCTATTCAACGTGAGTCACGATTGGCCGTACACAAGACTTTTGACTCCATCGAGAAGGATCTTCGCGAGCAGAGCGCAGCAGAAGCATGGAACCTCGCCGGACCCGTCTTGGTTGCACTCTTGCAGCAAGTTCTCGCACTTCGACGAAGCAAGACCGAGATCGCGAACCTGGTTGATGTCCTGCAGGTTCAATCGAACGGTATTGCCCACTCATTTGCGGGCGTGGATGTCCTTGATGGCGCGGTTCGGCGAGTCATGAACTCACGGTCCACGCAGCCAGGCAACGAAGCCAAAGTTCTATTGGGCGAGAACTGGTTTGACCACAACGACGAGCGGTCATCGCGAAATGGAGAACTCACCGACGCTCATCGCGCCATCTTCACGGAGCAACGTGAGCAAGAACGTCGCCAGCTCAGGGACTGGCTGTCTCAGGTCTGGAAAGTGAGGTCCGAGAGTGAGATCGACGAGTGGATGATAGCCGTCACCGATTTCTCCTCCGATGACCTCGAACTGAGGGACGCGATCTCGCAGATCGCGGCGGCCGGACATCGCAAGCCCTCGGTGGTCATCCTTGGGGACTACAGCGCCGGTAAGTCCAGCCTGGTCAAGCGTCTGCTGGTCGAGATGAGTGGCTCGGTTCCCGAGGATCTCCACGTACGTGGGAGCGTCGCGACGAGTTCAGTCCGTACCTACGAACTCGACCACATCCGGCTCGTCGACACCCCCGGTTTTCAGAGTGGCCGCGCCAATCACGATGAGCAAGCAATGGGCGCGGTGGCGGGCGCAGCCCTCGTACTCGTTGTGGTGCACGTAAACTTGCTGATCGGCGACATGTCGTTGCTCGAAGCAATCGTGAAAGGTACCGATGCGACCGTCGCGAAAGGCGGACGAGTCCTGTATCTGATCAACCGATCGGACGAACTCGGCACCGATCCGACGTCGACCCCCGACGACTACTTGCTGCTTCGGCGCCGCAAAGCGGAAGAGCTGATCGCCGCGTTGGCATCACGGGAAATCGTGGTTGATCCGGCTGAGGTGCACGCGTTGGCCGGCGACCCATTCGGTGAGGTCGGCAGTCGGATGGATGTCACTCGAAGCGACTTCGACGGCAATCGCGATTGGGATGGCGTCGAGCCGTTGGTTCGGACTCTCGACACGTTCTCTCGGAAGCAGTCGCAAGCAGGCCTTGCGCGCTCCACTGTCGACGAAATCAGTAACTTGCTGCTGCGCCGCCGAAACGAAATGGGTCGGGACTCAATCGTGCTGGAGTCCGACTCGACTGCATTCGGCGGAGCCATCCAAGCAATCGCGAATGGCGAGCGCGATGCAGAACTTCTCGAAACGTCAATGCGCAACCGACTGAACAGAATCCTGGAGCCGCACGCGGACCGCGCACGGCATCAGGTCAGTGCTGCGGGCAAGGACGATATGGCGCGAGTCGAAGAGTCCACGGCGGGGTGGCTAAAGGATGACGAATTGGCGGCAGAGCTGGATCGTTTCATCATTGAGGCCGGGCAGGACATCGACCGCTGGTTCGCTGGGCACTCTTCGACCATCGGACGCCAGATGAAGTCTGCTGAGTTCGCGGGCACAGCTTCTCTGGGGGGCGAGGAGAAGTTCGTGGGGCATGCCGAAGGTGTCAACGCCGCGAAAGTGGTGGCAGGGTCGGCACACAACACTGCGAACCTCGCCAAGGCGATCGGCAAGCGGGACATTATCTACGGCATTGGTAAGAGCCTCGGCGTGAAGTTCAAGCCCTGGGGGGCTGTCAATGCCAGTGCACGTGTGGCCAAAGCGGCGCCAATTCTCGCAGCGATTGGTACGGCTGCCGATGGGCACGCGATGTACAAGAGTTACAAATCCAGTAAGGATCGAGAGAAGTCTCGGAACGACGCGATTGAGTTCATTACTAAAGCTGCCCGGATGGCCGAGGCCCAGATTCTCGATGGGGACGACAACGACGGCCCCATCCCGGCACTCCATGAACGTGCAGCGGTGCTCGCCGAACATCGAATTGCGTTGGAGAGGGAGCACGTCAACGTGCGCGAGACGTTGCAGACCACTAAGACCCAGATCGAAGGTTTGACAGAGCTTCTCGCCAGAGCGAGTGAGCTCTTCCCACAGGAACGGAGTGCAGGGTGACCAACTTTGACGTCCAAGCCGCGAAGAAGTGGCTAGATGAAGTCCCGGGCGGCTCACTGACCGACGACTTCGAACTTCAGTGGAAGCAGTTCGAAGCGGAGCCGAAACCGGTGGTCACGGTCTTTGGCTCGTACGACACTGGCAAAAGCAGCCTCATTCGACGGCTGCTTGTCGATGCAGGGGTCGAGGTCCCGGAGTGGTTGACCATCAGTGCCCGCCACGAAACGTTTGAGGTTCGGGGCGTCGAGTTGGCTGGTTGCGTCATCCGCGACACACCTGGTCTTGCGGTCGGTGCGCAGGATGTTCGCGGTGAAACGAATACTCGGTTAGCCCAGGACGCAATCGGACTGACGGATCTCGCAATCGTCACGGTCACGCCGCAGCTTGCCACAGGGGAGCGGGACCTGATTCGGGATCTCATCGACAGCGGATGGTCAACCGACGCATTGTGGTTCGTGATTTCACGTTTCGACGAGGCCGGCCGCGACCCGGATAGCGATCTTGACGGTTACCAGGAGCTCGCGCAACGGAAGATTGCCGAGTTGCGGGAATCGCTTGGGTTGGATTCCGGCACACCAGTGTTTGTTGTCGCCCAGGACCCGTTCCAATATGCGGGGGCAGAACGGGACGTCGATCGAGATATCTGGGACGACACCCGCGGATGGGACGGGATGGCTGACCTTTCCTCGGCCCTCGAGCAGGTCAGCGACAGCGACCTTGGCTTGTTGCGGGAGGCCACCGAACAGCGATTTTGGTCGCAGGCAGTGGCATCGGTCGTTGGTGAGTTGCGCGTCCAGCTGGTTCAGTTCGAGACAGCGGCAGCGGACGCTCGCGAGTTGAAAGCTCGCAAAGACCAGTGGGAGTCCGCTCTTGAGGAGTTGGACGGCGCCGCGCGAGCAGGATTGAAGGGCGCACTTCAACAATCGATTCGGCACGCTCTCACTAATCCGAACAGCAGCCAGGAACGCATCGTCGCCGCCATCCAGTCAGCGCTGGAGGACTGGTACCAGAAGGTCGGCCGCGAAGTTGACCTGCTTTTGCAAGACATTGCAAAGTCTGCAGATCGACAACGCACAGAACCCTCGTGGAATCGACTCGAAGCCTTCGTCGCGAAGGCCGTCACGGATTCAACGTCGGAGGGGGAGCCAGACGTGACGCGTATAGCGCCGATCCTGGCTAGGCTCGGTCCAAAGCTTGTGGCGGGCATTGCGGAGTTCGATCGCTTGAACCGGAAGCGTGTTGGTTACCAAGCCAAGAATGGACCGAATGGAACGATTGGTAAGACTGCCGGGTGGTCACCCAGCGACAAAGCGAATGCGGCTAAGGCCGTCTTATCGATCGTGGTCATTGTCGCAGGTCTGGTCGACGACTATCGGCGTCAGCGCGCAACTGCTAACCAGTTACGTGAAAGTACTCGAGCACTGGGTGATCAGCTCGAGGCCGATGCCGCCAAAGTTGCCTTGGCGGAATGGCAGAAACTCATCGACGGTGCACGAGAAGACATTGATGCGGCGATCGGAGTTGAGTCAGAACTCTCAGATGGCCTGCGAGAGAATGCTGAAGCGATTCAAAATGCGATCGCCAGATCTGAGAACGTTCGTACTGAGTGGTGAGCTCGAATATCCCAGGGCTGTAGGTCGTCATGAAGCTCGGGTTCGAGGCGGGGCCCGGTGGGCACGGGCAATGCGTTTGTCGTAACTAGCGTTGTGGCGGAGGCTGCCAGCCAGACGATTCCCAGCGCGCTGATGTGTGTGGTCTCAGCACATGAGTGACGCTTGGTGCCGCCCAAGTAGGATTGGATCGCCATCGGGTCTCGGCCGGTGTTGCGGGCGCGACCCGAGATCGTGGCAGGTTCCGGTAGTCGGGCCATGGGGTGTAGAGCCAAGGGTCAATGGTCGATCGGTTTTGCGCTTCGGCGGGTAGTGGTGTGGGTGCATTGGGCAGCGCACTCGGCTGGTGTGCGATATCCGAGAGTTGAGTGCGGGTATCGGTGGTTGTCGTTAACTTTGAAGTCTTCGATCACGATAAAGGCCTGAGAGGGTCGGTCCAGTGTTTGGGTTTAGACACTCCTTCCGTAGCCGGCTGCTGAACGATCCGATGTACCCGCTGTCCCAGCGCGTCCCGGGAGGAATGTATGAGATGTCTACACTCTTGTCGCAGAACTGTTGCAGTGCAAGGTAAGTGAGCTCCGGGCCGTTTGTTCATTCCTGGCACCTCCACGGACCGCCCCACAGGGCGAAGACGGTGCCCCGTTGCCCCGTTTCGCCACCAGCGAGGGGATTGGTTTGGGTGTCCGAAGATGTCAACCGAGGGGTCGCTGCGATTGCGCCAACGCCGCAGCTAGGCCTTTGTGCGTTTCGACACGGGTTTGTGCCGTATCCGGACCTCCGGAAGTACCGCTTCTAGAAATCCCGGCACTTTTGAACCTCCGAGCACCAGCTGGCGATCCAGTAGGCGATTTCCTGATTCGCACGAAGTCTCACTAATTAGCGAGCACCCGTGGCACGCAGAGAGATTCAAATGAGACGACCCCTGCCTATCACTCTCGATGCAAACCGGATCATTGGAGCAGACGTCCGCGTCATTCAAGGCAGCAACAATCAGCGGGAGGAGTTTATCTGGACTTCCAAGTCGAACAAGTCCACCGAGTGTGCCCTGTGCGTCACCTGCTGCGGTGTAGATCAGTATTCCTGCAGTGTGGTCTGGTCGTGCCGTGCTGGCGTAAATGCGTTCTTGGAGTGACGCTGATGAATAGCCGCTGGCGAATGCGAGTCGCCGGATCAAAAGATGCGCGAGGGTGTGCAGCGCAATGAACCTCGGCTCAGGTTCATCCAGGCGGTGAGCCCAGAGTTCCTCGCTCCGGCGTCCAACCAGTATATCTGCCCGTTCCTGAACATAGGGGTTCTCTTCCCACTTGGACACAGCTCTCTCATCGAAGCGGAGAAAGATACCTTCGCCGAACAGTTCTATTGCCGGATACACCGGTCGGCGCCTTCGGTCCGGACCCATGTCGGCACAAATTAGCGTTGCCCCGGGATTGTGTCGCCGGAACCCAAGGAGAGCCCGGACCTCCCGCACGCGTCTGACTTGACCGACGCCAGAAAGCCGGCTGGTGAGTTGTTTTGGCGCCACGCCATCGTCAGCGATTGGCCAACCATCGACCACGAAATCCTCACCGCTCCTGTCGCGACCGTGGCCCAGCTTCTTGACGAACGCTGCCCATTCACCATCCTTCAAATCAAGAATAGACGTATCTGACGAACTTTCGGAGCCATCGGCGGCAGCCTCGGCGAGAACGATTTCGACGGCAACGTTGAGTTCCTCAGCAATCCATCCTGCCACGAGTTCTGCCTGCGGGCCACCGTTGTCCGCGACTACCTTTTCGAAATAAACGTGCGCGCGGATTGACTCCTTTATCTCCTCGGACTGGGGGCGTTCTTCAGGAATATCGAGGGCGGAAAGCCGCTCTGCGATATAGTTACCCGTAGCGCCGCGTTGGACTGCAACCAGCTTGTGGTCGCATGGCGCGGTCACCGCCGACTCGTGTTCCCATGGCTGCTGGCCATCGCACTTAATCCCGTCCCGGTTGAGCGCATTCTTGCTGACAAGCTCAGAGAGTGGTCGGGAACGTTTACATTTTCCGCAATTGACGCGGAGCGAAGCGAGTCCTTCACCAAACTTCGTTGAACGTTCGAACTTCAACTCTTTGTAAGCGCGGCAAAATCGCACCTCCTCTGTGACGCCTTCATCATGACCCCGATGCGCCCACATGAACCAAGGAACATCTTGCACATGGCTTCCGTTGTCGCAGATTGCGACATACCGCATAGGAACCAACATTCCGCCGCAGTCGCAGGTGTTGGACCAGTGGCCCTTCTTCTTCCCGGTCAGCATCGATAGTCTCGCGCAACGCTCGCAGAACCGCCAGCTCGGGAACCGCCAGTAAAGCAAACCCAGTGTGTCCTTCGCGGTGCGACCGGCATGAGTCGGGGGCTGCCGAAGCTCCCCGGCGCCCAATCGTGAAGTCAGTCGCGCACAGTTAATCTCTGGCGCATGCTTTCGGTCCCACCAGGAAGTATCGGGCGCTATCAGCGATTCGCCACGAACATCAACGATGGCCCCGACGCCGAATGGCGTGATTGTTTCGGGGAGTCTAAGGTCATGTTTGATCTTTTCCACGAATTATCTCCTGAAGGGGCTCTTGAACGGCTACAGATACATTTGGCTCGACAGAGCGCATTGAGTCGCCTACGAGCCAGCCGTCGCCGGACTGCCCGAATCGTCTCAACAGCGCCTCGTCTGATTGCACTCGACGGCTGTAAAGGAACGGCTTTCCCTCAACCCTTGCCCGACGAGCGCGTGAATCCCACTCGCGAAGTAGACGCCACGCCTCGTCTTTAGTCTCTGCTTCCTCGAGTATGTCCGAGCGGCCTACAGTAGCAAGCAATTTATCTACTACGCTCTCAACTGCCTTTCGCATTCGGTCATCGTTTAGGTCGAGCCTATCGGCGGAAGAATCGGATTCGAGCTGCTGAAAGGACTGTCGCAACAGCGCAACTAAGGCGCCTGCGAGCGAGCGTTCACGAGACGCCATAGACCAGGGTGTGACGCTGGTTGGTTCGACGCTGCGGTAGAGCGCCTCGTGGTAACTCCGAAATGTCTCGAAGTGCGATCGATCGCGTGCACGATTGGAACGGAACAGAGTAACTACTATACCATTGTTAGCACCGCGGCCGACTCGGCTTGTCGCCTGAATGTACTCTGCGGTTGTTTTGGGCTGGCCAACCATTAACATCAGGGCAAGGCGAGGTATGTCAATGCCCACCGACAACATATTCGACGATAGGACAACGTCGATCGCCTGTTCTGATATATCGGAACTTAGACGCAATTCGCGCAGATCATTCGGTAGCTCTTCCGGTCCTCGGCGACTGGTTAACTCAAGAACTCGTCCTGCCCGAACTCGGCGAAGAGGAAAGTTCAGGCGGTCCGCGCGTGCTTCAAGGCGCCCGTTAACATCGTCGACAACCAGAGTGCTCGTGCGTCCAAGTTCGCGAAGGCTATTGTGATACATCACGAGTGTCCAAAAGGCGTCGCGCGTCGCAATCGACGGTCGTTCTTTAGCAAGTGCCGCCGGTAACTCAACCAACGGTGCAGTAGCGGACACAAGCGCAGTCTGCTGCGGTAGTGACTGCGGCATTAGGCCGACGTAGAGCCGGCCCCCACCGCTCGTGACCGGGCGGGAAAAGAAAGTTGTGTCGTCGTCGAGGCTCGCCGGCGGATAGAGCGCGACGCGTCGACCGTAAAGGCCTTTGACTTGCTCATCTGATGCGCGAATGGTCGCAGTGGAGGCGATTATCTTCGGGCTCGAACCCCGATTTCCTAGAAGAATTTGAATTACTGCATCGAATACTGCAACAGTGGTTCCCAGTGGGCCGGACAAGAGGTGCAGCTCGTCTTGAATAATCAGGGATGGCTGTAGAAATGCTGTGTTCAACCCCAGTAGGCGCCCTGCGCGGGGAAGGAATTGGAGCCGAGCAAACTTGTCTACGGTCGCTAAGAGAATAGTCGGAGGTTCGTCATATAACACCTGGTCGACGACTGCAAGCGGTAGCTCGTGCCTAAAGTTGCAGTCCTCATTGACACAATGAATAACGACGTCGTGTCCTTCTAGTCGAAATCCGTATCTATTTGTATCGCGAGTTTTCGATCTAGGCACAATTGGTGTAAGGCACCATGGACAGCTTTCTACTTGGAATTTGTTGGCCTCGTCTGGACGCGCTGCCTTGTGCATGCGCTCGAGCGCGTCCGTCGCTTCCTTGCGCGTGCCGGGTGTGACCTCGTTCCCCACCCACAGGCCAATCGAGAATGGAGACATACCTTTGACTCTGGCATCGTCTTTTCTGAGGATCTCCATGGCGCAGATCAATGCAGCGGCTCGTTGGAATTGCTGGGCGGTTAGCAAGCGAAGCGTGTAGCGAGTGATGACCGCAGTGCCGCTTCCCTTCACTCCGTGTTCTAGCCGTCTGCGGAATATTTCGATAGCGGCGAGGCCTAAGTATGCCTCGGTCTTGCCGCCGCCCGTCGGAAACCAGATCAGGTCGACCAGGTTTCGGTCACGATGCACTTCGTCGACCGTCGAAGCGATGGAGACAAGTAGAAAGCCAAGCTGAAATGGGCGCCAGGCTGGCTCTGCTGGCTCCGTACCACGATTGAGATCAGCCTGACGCATCTGGAGTCTCATTGCGGACATCGCCAACGCAAATGCTGTCCTGAGGTTTTCATTGTTAGGATGTCGGAGTAGCTCTACCGCTTCCTCCATTCGTTGCACTGTCTTTCGTGAGCGGCCGACCAAACCGCGTGCGACCTCAGACTGGTCGCCGAAATTGTCGACCCGCGATTGCTGTTCCAAGACCGAGTCGGAGAACGCCTGTACAAAGGCTTCTAGGGTATCGACCACATTGGCGGTGTCGCTGCCTATTAGCGAGAGATTTTGCAGTTGAAGCGCTCTCGATTCGGCTGTGCCTTCCGTTAGGCCAGTCGTTTCAACATTCGGTACAATAAAAGCAGGCACGGCCGTGAGCCAGATCTTCGTGCATCCGGTAGCATCGGATTCCCAGTCCGCAGCCATGCCGTGACCGACCGCGTACACTTTGCGAGAGCGATAACGAAGTCTCAACTCGGCGGATTCTTGATCTGTATCAAATGACTTAGATATGTCATACTCAAGTATTCGTCCACCGCTCGCCGGCGTTACCGCGAGTCGGACCTGGAAAAGCATTTGATCAATGTCTAATTTGTCGTTGCCCGTCGACTTGGTGGTTAGTCGGACGAACACGGTAACGAGGTGCGCATTGCCATACTTACGCCATCGTGACCCGATCATGAGAATCACCTCGCCGGAGTTAAATTGTTGGGGCGGTTGGTGTGCGCCGACTTCCACTCCTTTAATCTGAAACGGCTCGCGTTCCCAACGAGGCGGACCTTCATCTGATATCGAGCGATACCGTGCCCCAGAGAAATGGCACGCGGCGTTAGGCGAGTCGGTGACGAATGAAATGGCGATCGAGGACGGTCGCCAGTCCTCGGCTAATTGGATACTGGCCCCAGACTCCTCCACGTCACCTTCTTCGACATCGGACGGAACGAGCGACTCCTCCAGCAAGGTATCTGATCCTTCAACTTCTGACTCAGGAGGGAAGAGCATGCCGACGGAATACTGGAGATTTGGCCGGTTGTATAATACTTCGGTCTCTCCATTCTCTGGGCCCAAGTATGCGGCTCGTATATGTCGAAGCGCGGTCTCTTGTTCGTCCGTGAGACTCACTTGAGCGTCCCCTGCAGTCGCGCGAGATCTTGAAGTCGGATTCTGTCCTCTTTTCTAGATGCAAGGATATGGAGCGACACCCGAGCACGAGTCACGGCGACATAGAAGGCTGCGACGCCAGCATCGTCGTACTCTGCCGGGAGATCGCAGACGATAACGTGTTCCGCTTCGAGACCCTTTACGCACCGAGGGCTCGTGACGACAATTCCGTCAGTGGTCGAAGTGGGTTCCGAGTTGGATCTGACACTGACTATCCAGATTCCTGCTTTTCGAACTCCGGAGTCGATAAGGTTGCGAGCAATGTCGGCCGCTTCGGCAACATCGGCTGACCCGTGTGACCAGTGCCATTCAATCTTCTCGCCATGAACTATTCCGGGGTCACCGACGTCAGCGCCAAGATACTGCTGCACCACGTGCACGATTGCTCTCGTGTTCCGAACATTTCTGGTCAGGTCGAAGGACGGGGCCTCTGCAGCGACCAACTCGTAAACGTCTTGATCGAAACGTCCGTCGACGTGAGCCTGATTGTTTGGATCGAGAAAGATCCGCCACCGGCCGTTTCGGCGCCCGCCAGCTATCACGGCATCTACCTGATCCATCGCTTCGGCTGTCATCAGATCCTGTGCCTCATCCACCAGCACCGCGTCGTATTTCGTGTCAGACTTCAATTCATCGAATGGAATTATGTCGATGTTCCTACCGTCTATTAGGGGCTTGAAAAATCCTGCCAGCGCTGGGGATTGAAATGTGATTAGGACTGATCGTCCCGCGACCGATTCTTGTTTCGCAGACTCAGCCAGCACGAGAGACTTCCCAGTTCCCGCTCCGCCCAGGACCAACATGTGCTGATTCCTCGCGAGCGAAGCGAGGACTCGTGCCTGCTCCTCGGTTGCTCGATTCTGCTCTTCGAGCACCGCGCCTCGTTGGGCATCGATTGACGGCATTCTGGTGAACTCGCCGAAGAGGCGTTCCCGGAGGTCTTTCGCTCGGGCAATCTTGGTGCTGGTCGGCGCGGTCCTTGCCCCGGCGGCAACGTCCGTGAGCGCACGCTCCAGTGCAGCGATACTCATGTCATCCTTTGCGAGCCAGTGGGAATCTTTCCATTCGACTGATCGAGGCGGTGCGTCGATATCGGGGGTTATGACCACCGCTTCGTGAGCAAACCAGCCAACGCCGTCTACCTGCAATATGTCTCTGAGGGCGTACATCGCGGATCGGCTCTGTTCCATCGGTGAAGTGGTCAACCTATGCCAGTCGCTTCGTCGGTCAATCGACCACCAGACACCGTCGTGTCGCTTGACGCCGCCCCCTTTTACTTCCACGACGATTACGACACCGCGCCATAGAACGACGAAGTCCGCCTCAGCCTGTTGTTTGTACGAGTGTGAGCGCAGGTTCACCGAATAGAATGCAACTGCGTCGGGCGGGCCGTCTATCTGTTTAAGTAGACTTGCGACTCGCTTCTCTGCATCGCTCTTCGCATGTCGCTGAATGTCTCGAAGATCGGGATTTAGGATCACGCTTGCTGCTCCTGCCAAAGATCTTCATATGCTCGGTACCCGAGAAGGTTGTTGATGTCACCGAAGTTGTCGGCCATATCAACTATTAGACATTCCTCCTTGCCTCCGTTTTCGGGGCCTCGGAGCCCGCGACCAGCCATTTGGATGTAAGCGTTTGGGCTGAACGTCGGTCGAGCGATGTACAAGGCCCGAACCCCTGGTGCGTCAAACCCCTGTATAAGCAAGTCGCAGTTTGTGAGGACTTGGATCTTTCCGTCCTTGAACATGTTGATCACATCCCGGCGTTGCTGGCGTCCGGTTTGACCGCTGACCGATGCTGCTTCCACGTTGCGATACCGTAATGTGGCGGCCAACACCTGGGCCGATAGCACGCTTGGAGTGAACACGAGTACTGGCCACTTTGGGTCCAAGCGCATGATGTGGTCGACAAGAATTGACATGCGCGAATGGTCCTGGCCAATACGATCTAGGACGTTTGCATTTATTCGCCGCATCTTCGTTGCCTCAGAACGCTCGTTCGCACTCATTTGAACGTCGACGCCCGTGAGTACCTCATGGCGAACTCGCGCGAGTACTCCACGATTAGCGAGCTCCTGATAGGCGTTGCCATCAAAAGCCTTAAGCTTAAGATTGCCGAATCGGCTGGCGAGCCTCTTGGTTCCGGACTCGGATGTGCCTTTGAAAGGCGTCGCCGACAACCCAACGAGTGGGCGAGCCCAGCCTCGTCCGGCGACGCCAAGCCACGTCAGGATACGGGTATAACGTTCGGAACTTCCTGCAGTATGACCCTCATCGATAATTACAGCCGAGCAATTGCGGAGCCACTCATATTCCGGGCTGTCGAGTATTACGTCGAGTTTTGCGTCCGTTGCGACAATTGCGCTGAACTCCGTATCAGGTTCATGTACGTCATTGCTCTCCCAGAGCCGGCCGACAGTGAGCGGGCGTTCATCTCGGAGCCCACGCCAGACTTCACTCCACGTCTGTACGGCCTGCTCGCATAACTCCTGCGATTGGGCTATCCACAGTACGGGCCCCCGTAGCTCACCATCAACAAAGAGTCTCAGGACCGTTTCGGTAGCGACTCGCGTCTTGCCCGAGCCGGTGGGGAGCTCGACCATCGCCTTAAGCGCTCGTCCGTGTTCATCGCGTTCGATAAGCACTCCCCGAAGCCGCCGACTGATGCCCTTTTGAAAATCATGCAGTTCACTTAGCTCCGTTGCGCCTGGAACGACGAATTCGGCATCCTGCCGCTGGACACGACGTCCGGCGTATTCCGACGCGAAACCCATCTTCCGTAACCATGTGATAGTGGCAGCTCCGCCAGCCCAAGTGGTCGGAACATCTGGAAATCCGATTTGTCTGAAGGTCTCCGCAAGAAACTTGATCGAATCGGATCCATAAACTGTGAGATAGAGGTTTCCTACCGATGTTCCGGTGTTGACCAAATTTTGAGCCTCGAGGGCTTGCCACAAACCCTTCGGAAGCTCGTCCCTCAGGTCGTCTTCGCCGATGTAAGTCTCTAGACGCTCGGAATCTGTGGCTGCAGTCTTTGCTTCGAGTCGGAGTTGCTCAAGCCTGTGATCGAGGCCTGCCTGAAGCACATTTGTTAGCTGGGCGTTCGTGAGTCGGAGGTCGAACGCTTGATTGACAGTGTTCAGGAGTTGCCGTTCGTTCATTCCGTTCTGGACAATGAGATGGGTGTGGTCGAGATAGCACTCAAGCGACTGGTCTTCGACACCTTCTTCGGTGGTCACGCGTTTGGTGACCTTCGCGGCGCGGGTCACGGTGGCGCTCGCGAGTGCCTCGCTAGCCATGAGAGATCGAAGCCCAGTGAACAGATCCAAGATTCGTTCGCTAACTTGCTGACCCTCGAAGAGCATCGAGAATGCAAATGTGTCTTCGAAGCGCCGGCAGCCGAGAATCCCGATCAGGCGGCTGGCCTGCTCATCTGTCGATTGAAGGCATGGTCGGTGCCGCGACAAGAGGAATTGACGTTGCTCGTCAGTGGTCGCGATGTAAACCAGGCTAGGAGAGCGTGATTCGATACCTCGACCCACCCGCGCGGGAATTCGTGGCGGCTGTGCAGTGGGGTAGGCAAGCTGACTTGCAGTCAGGATGAACTCGATCAGTATGTCATCGGCGATTTTTGGTGGCAGTAGCTCAATATTTAAGGCTTCCTGAAGAACCGCGGTGGGTACGGCTTCGAGCGCGTTCGGAAGGTTGAGCAGGTCCGCTATGTCGCGTGGGCCGATATATAGTGGCAAGATATCTTTGTACTGAACCAGAGAAGCGGCAACTACTTCACTCGGACTGCGAAAACCACGCGTAGTGTTGATCATCCCGGCTTGGTCGACGGCCCACCGGATGGGAGATGGTACGCGGTGGTTCGCGCCGGTATCCACGTCCTCGCAGTCCCACATGGCGTCCCCGAACGAGAGAAGCCCTCGCGTCCATTCCTCGCGAGTGCGTTCGGAGGCGTCGCTGTCTTGCAGGATTGGAAGGATCGAAAAGGGGCCTGGGGATATACTTCTGCTTGGGTAGAGGTTGATTCTCTCTGTTGGCCGTTCCCCTGGGCCCAGGCGCTCGTTTAGAATGCTCAGGATGTACGTGGTGTATTCGTCTTGACGAGGCTCATCTTCAAAGACGTAGTCCTGCATCGGTTCTTGAACGACGCCTAGTCCGTGCGCCACCTTTGGAACGCAACGCTTGCTATCCAACAAATTGGAGGCGAAATCGCCGGTGAGTGCCTCGGCGAGATCGAAAACTTGCTGCGGCCAAGCCCATCCACCATCTTTAGTTGGTACCTTTACCGCTGAGCTAGGGTGCGATCGAACAATCTTGATAGCTTCATGAGGCGCAACTTTTATGGCCGCTTCCCAAAATCCGGACAACTCGCCCTCGTCTGAATTTGCGGAGAGTCGCGACACGCGTGCATTCAAGATTGCTGTCGGGTCCAGATTTCTAAAGCCTGCGTTTCTAAGCAGTATTTTAGCCTCGGGCTGGATGAGAAAGGTCTGATCAACAAAGACGGAACCCTCGATTTCAACGCCTTCTTCTTGTTCGAGGAAGACTAGATTCTTGTCGTCGAGGGATCGTAATCCTTCCGTTGTTGGGATTATTTTGGCCTGACCAATATTGGGTAGGCCTATGTGAGAGATTGCAAACTTTAAGGCGGCGAGGGCGGATTCATGGTCGCTTCCGTCTGCCCACTCGCGAAGCCAGGATAGAAGCCCCCTCTTTGGCATTAGCTCAAGGGCGCGTTTTTCGTCACGGGCTCCGTCTGCTATTAGTTCTGGATTATAGGCAGCGATGAACAACTGACGTAGTCTTGTGAAGCGGGTCGGCGAGGTATAGCACCGCCAATGCGGTACGTCTTTCGCGGTGTTCGAAGAATCGAGCCAGGATCTGTGTTCGGTTTCTTTGGCCGCTACTAGAAAGTCGAGAGGATTGAGTTCAGTCGGGTAATGGAGGTCTCCGTTTCCGTCGGGTATCAACGGCAGCTGAGTCGCGTCGAGCGGTACATGAGTGCATAGGAAGTTGTCGCCAAACGAGCGCTCTTCGCGTCCGCGCGCTGGTAGGTAGTCAAGGTGGGATGCAGGGTCTTCGCCTGTGCTGACCCGGGGTAGGAGATTCACGAACATCGTGGAGAGCGTCTTGAGTATTTCTCGGTTGTAGTCGTTGCGAAGCAAAGTTGTGCGGTCATCGTTGACACTCCACGGAGCGTTGAAGAGGGCCGAAGCCGAAGTGTGGTCCTGCAACGGAAAGTACGACCAGAATCTCCCGACCCGCTGTTGAGCCTGCCGCACGGGCACGGCGACAGTCACCTTGACTTCGTTACGTGAGACTGCTTCACCAACCTCTTTTCGAGCCCTTCCGGAGGGTTTATGCATCTGTTCGTCGATGATCCATTCATCGCCGCTACCGTCAGGGCGCTCAATTTTAAGGACGCCGTCACCGAGGTCGCGGGAGACGTGGCTCGTTTCGAATCCATCTTCTCCTATGACGCGAAGTCTGACTTCTCGTACCGAGCCCACAAATAGAAGGAACTCCGACGAAAATGCCTCAATCTCGGTGCGAAGGCGCGCGAGGTTCGTCGCGCGAGGCAGCTTGATAACTGTGGCTGCCCACTCTGCGAGTCCTGCCAGGATCGGGTCGGCGTCGAACTCGGCATTCGAGTCCATCAAGGTCGCTGTACGAAGTATCGGGAGTCGCCTTGCGTTCGCGCCTACGCTGGCGATCGCAGCCTGAGCGCTCTGTGAGTTGAACTCAAAGGACACAGACCGGCTGAAAACCTGCGGCGCGTCGGTGACTGCGAGAACTGATTTGAATCCGAGTCCGAAGCGGCCGATCTCGTCACCTCGCTTGCCGCTAAGATGAGCATGCGAGATGGCCGTTAGACCATTTTTTGTGAAGGGTCGGCCCGCGTTCGCGCAGTAGAGGGTTTCGTTTGTTTGGTCGAGTATTATTTCGACTCGTCCAATGTGTTGACTCGTTCCGTCGTCAGTGGTGCCGGACATCGCGTCTGCGGCGTTCTGGACGAGTTCAAGCAATGTTCTGTTGGCGTACCCGCCCACGCGGATGGTTTCCTCGTGGTTCGCATGCTCTGAGATCAGGTTGGGATTCGCTTGATACGACGCAATCGCTCGGTTGAATTGACCTTCCACCTCTTGCGCTAGGCCTGTGTTGGGGGTCCACGCCGATTGCGTCATAAATGTAGGTCTCCTTAAGTGTGTCTTCGGAACGTACCAGTGAGTCGCCTAGAGCGGCTCAAATTTTGTTTGTGTCCCTGCGAAACCTGTTCTGGCAGAGCCAATGTTGTTGGAACTACTTGATCTCGGCTGTTGGCAATCGTCCGTTCGGCCTACCTTCCTGTGGTGATCTACTCTCTAGATATGCCGGATGATAGGTCCCGGAGATCGCCTGCGTCATACCGACCGCCGGCCTCCTCAGAGGCAGTGCGAGGTCGCATGAGCAGGCAACGGCGGGGGGACACTGGCCCAGAGGTGGAGGTGCGCCGTGTTCTGCACGCTAAAGGGATCAGGTTCAGGACTCAAGTCAAGCTCGAGAAGGATCTTCGCGCAACGGCAGATATTGCGTGGCGTCGATTGCGACTAGCCGTGTTTATCGATGGTTGTTTTTGGCATGGATGCCCCGACCATGCGACGCGACCAGTTGCTAACGGTGAATGGTGGGCGAGGAAGCTTGATGCAAATGTGGATCGTGATCGTCGGACTGACATGAACCTCCGGGAACGAGGTTGGACGGTCCGAAGGTACTGGGAGCACGAGTCAGCCCAAATTGTTGCTGATGACGTTGCGGCAACACTTAGTTTTCTGCGTCATAGACTGCGGGATGGGGCCGGGGACAACGGCTGCTAGCGGAATCATCGAGACATCACCACGCGGACTTTTGTTGCCTTGCTTACCCCTGGTCTTGCGATGGTCCCGGTGAATCGGCACGTAGTGACGCGAAACTTTCCTTTGAGCCGGTCCAGTCCGCTTCGACAACGGCTTTGAGGACTACCGAGTCGACAGATAGTCCGTGCGCAGCAGCTAACACGTGGACTGCTAGTCGCGGCGGGATCGCGTTCCCGATCTGTTGGCCGATATCGTTTCCGGACCAGGGGTAGTCGTGCGGGAAGGTCTGTAGCTGGCCGGCTTCGTTCAGGGTCAAGCGGCCGGATCTTCCGTTTTCGAATTCGAGGCGATTGCGCATGACCTTGCCTGTCACTGTGGCTGCCGGTTCGTTTGAGCTTCGGCGTCCACGATTCCGCGGATCGCCACCGCTGCCATAGTTCGACACCACGGTGAAGCCCTTCTTCCGACCCAGCGCGTCAGCCATCGTCACCCAGGGCTTCAGGTCTCGGGCATCAAACAACGCGTCGGGATCGTGCCGCGGTACGCCTTTCCGATAGGGCCGATGGGTGGGCCTGGGCAGGGCTGCGGTCGACTCATGGCGGGCGATCAATACCGCGCGACGACGGGTTTGAGGGACGCCGAACTGTTCGGTGCGGAGTATCCCGTGGTCGACTCCATACCCGTACTGCTTCAGGGCTTCGCCGACTGCTTCCCATACAGGAAGAACTGCGGGCACCTGCTCTAGGACTATCGCCTTGTAGGGGCGGTCGTTGTCGATCGCTTCCAGTGCCCAACGGAGAGGCTCCAGGACCAAGCCTGTTCGTTCGTCTTCCAGAGAATCGATGGTCGTCTTGACGTCCTCACGAGCGGCCATCTTGTCTACAAGGCCGATCACTTGGTCTAGCGCGCGCCTTCCCGAGCCGCCGCCAGCGAGGGTGTAGGTCTGGCATGGAGGTCCACCGGCGAGCATCGTTGCGTTCGGAAAGTCCTTTGGACCGTAGTTGCGCACGTCACCCTGTACGGTGCGCAGACCTGCGGCTGCGCGAGTTGTACAGGCGTTCTTATCCAACTCGACCCCAGAAACGGGCAACCCGAGCCAGTGCGCGGCCACGTCCAAGCCGCCAGGGCCTGCGAAGAGGTCAACCAGTTCTTCGCTGGCAAGCGAGTCGCGAGAGTCAGAGGTCACCATTTGCGTCTCATCGTAGCCGGCACCTGTGACCGAGCGCGGTATTGACCAGCGTTCAATCGGGTGCGGGTCGACACAATTTGTGCCGAACGAATACGGCGCCGGTTGCGGGAGGTTATGACAATGACTGGCGGCTCCTGGGTTAATCTCCAGGCACCCGCCGTGCGCGGGTCGGCGGTTCAACAGAGGTGGGCACGATCTTGGTAGATGAGTTCTTCGAGGTCTTTGCGGGCTGGGCCCGCACGACTTCACTCGAATCGGCGATGAAGAAGTTCAAGCGGGTGCTCGACGCGGACACGCTCTCTGCGTACGAAGCCGAGTACAAGCGGCTGCTCGAGAACGTCATCAAGACTGGACCGCCGATCATCCACGGACCGCGCGACCCCTGGTATGCGGGTCCAAATGATGAGGCAGATACATACTGGCCCGCACTGAGCAAGTACATCAAGACGGACCTGGATTGGCCGGATGATCGCGTTGAGTCGCTGGACGGGTCATCGAACAAGGTCATCGCTTACACCCCGAAACCGAGCGAGCCGAGCTGGGACGCCAAGGGACTGGTTGTTGGCTACGTGCAGTCCGGCAAGACAACCAATTTCACTGCGGTCATCGCAAAGGCGGCTGACGTCGGCTACAGGTTTGTCATCGTCCTGTCTGGGATCCACAACGGTCTCCGGAAACAAACCCAAGAGCGTCTCGACGAGCAACTGCAGCAGCTCACGCCGCATAAGTGGAAGCTGCTGACGAACGTCGACGACGACTTCAAGAACCTCGCGATCCCGTCCGCTGCGCTACTGCATGTCGACGACAGCGGGGTCGTGTTGGCCGTGGTCAAGAAGAACGCCACGGTGCTCCGTCGGTTGGATAAGTGGTTGGAGCCTGCGGTCAAGCAGCGGGCGTTGACTGACGTCCCCACCTTGATCATCGACGATGAGGCTGATCAGGCAAGTGTGGAAACGAAGTCGATCAATCCGCTGATCCGCGGGATTATCGCAAAGCTGCCTAAATCGACCTACATCGGTTACACCGCAACGCCGTTCGCCAATGTGCTGATCGATCCTCGTGGTGACGACCTCTACCCGCGAGACTTCATCCTCAATCTGCCACGGCCAGAAGGATATTTCGGAACCGAGCGGATATTCGGGCGCGACGTGGTGGAAGGTGAGGAGGCCAACGGCAGCGATCTTGACGGATCGAACATGGTTCGGGTCATCCCCTCCGACGAAGTCGATGCCGTCAGCCCTAAAGGAAAGGCTGCGACAGCGGCCTTCCAACCCCATATTCCTCCTTCGCTGGACAACGCGCTTGAATGGTTCATCCTGGCGACCGCAGCACGACGCGCACGCGGGGATCTCGGCCATTCGACGATGCTCATCCATACATCGGTCAAGACCGACATCCACCTCAGTTTCAAGTCGCCGCTGATCGGTTTCGTCAATCGTCTCGCTGAGAAGGTGCGAACCGGTGACGAGGCGACCATGAGACGGTTACAGAACCTGTGGACCGAGGAAACGGCCAAGGTGACGGCTGACGAGTTTGATCTGGAACCTGTTGCTTTTGAAAAGGTAGAAGCCGAGCTGGCCGATGTGCTCTCAAACCTCAAGGTGGTCATCGACAACTTCCGAAGCGACGACCGACTCGACTATTCGAAACCCGGTCAGATCGCAATTGCGGTGGGAGGCAACACACTGAGCCGCGGTTTAACGCTTGAAGGTCTGACGGTCAGTTACTTCGTGCGCGCTGCACAGGCCTACGACACCCTGTTGCAGATGGCGCGCTGGTTCGGATTCCGACACGGTTATGAAGATCTACCGCGAATCTGGATGACAGAGGAGCTGCAGCACTGGTTCCGTCACCTCGCAACTGTCGAGCACGAGATCCGACTCGATATCGAACGATACGAATCCGACGACCTCACGCCGACCGAGTTTGGCGTGCGAATCCGTACCCATCCAACGCTGAGAATCACCGCCAAAATGGGTGCTTTCATGCCGGCCTATGCGTCGTACGGGGGACGCCGGGTCCAGACCCGATACTTCTTCGTCAACGACGAAGAGTGGCTGCACTCTAACGTCGACGCTGCAGACGGCCTCATCTCCCGCATCCGGACAAAAGGTGCAGTTACCGAACAATTGGATTCTGGCGCAGTCATATTCCGCGATATAGATGCCGACGACGTATTGACCTTTCTCGACGCGTACAGGGTGCACCAGGATTCTCCGGATCTCGACGCTGCACTCATCACCAAGTACGTCGAAAAGCAGCGACGTCAGGGCAGACTGGACCATTGGAACCTCGCGGTCATGGCCGCAAAACCGGGTTCGGACAAGGGGACTGTGAAGCTGGGCGGCCTGGATTTTGGTCGTATCACCCGTGCGCAGCTGAAAGATGAGGGCACGACGCGCGCCGATATCAAGACATTGATGTCGAAAGATCACCGTGCAGTGGATTTCATGACCGCGACGGAAGCACGGAAATTGACCGAGCCCACGTTGATGGACGCTCGCGACAAAGTCGCGTCGGTTCGTCGGAAGGGCCTCATCTTGCTCTACCCGATAGATCCGAGGTCGGAACCCCTGCCGGCAAATGCGGCCTCGCGCCAGCCACTCAACGCAGCCACCGATGTGATCGGGTTGGCGCTAGTATTTCCTGGCGCTGCTGTCGAAACCAGCCACGTCGCACAGACATATGTGAGTGTCGACTTGACCGATGCTGAGATCGAAACCGAGGACGCCGAGATCGCCGAGTTGATCGGCATGGACGAGGATTCATGAGATGGCTGTGAACGATGTCGCATGGTGGTCGCAGCGAGTGGCGGCCGAAGGGTCCACAGCGTCGGAGGGTATTCGTCGTCAACTGGGTAAACCACAGCTGGATCCACTGACCGTCCTCATCCGTGAAGCTGCTCAAAACAGTTGCGATGCAGCTCTTCCAGGCGACGGTGACGTCGATTTTCACGTCAAGATCAGTCGACTCACCGGCAACCGCCTCGAGGGATGGAAGCGCTTCCTCCTTCCGGAACCAGCAGGGTCGTCGCTGGGTATCCAACAGGCGTTGGCCGGGGAATCACGCATCCTGACCATCGCGGACCGAGGTACGACCGGACTGGGCGGGCCGTTGCGCGCTGACGAACCACCGCTCGAGGGCGAACGCGCCGACTTCGTGAAGTTCATCAGAAACGTCGGCGAGCGAAAAGGTGTCGATCTCGGTGGTGGCTCGTACGGCTTCGGCAAGGGAATTCTGTACAACGTGAGCCGCTGCCACATCGTCGTCGCGGACAGTCAGTGCATGTTCCGGGGGAAGCTGCAGCGGCGATTGATCGGCGCGGCCATGGGCGACGGTTACGAACATGGGGGCGTTCGATACACGGGGCGTCACTGGCTCGGAGTGCAGGACGGTGCGATCGCGCAGGCGCTGATCGATGACGATGCCGAAGCCCTTGCCTCTCAATTGGGTCTGCCCAAGTTTGCGCCTGGTCAGACGGGAACAACGGTGGCGATCGTCGACGTCGACCTGGGAGTGACCCGCACGAAGGACGGAGAGAAGGATCGATCGCCCGAAGAGGCCGCCGAATATTTGGCGTCGACGATGCTGTGGAACCTGTGGCCGAAAATGATCGAAGGCGCGAAAAATCGGCTGCGTTGCTCGGTGAAGTTCGAAGGTTTCGCCATCGACATCCCGGCGCCCGAGTCGACCATCGAACTCAGGCCGTTTGTCGACGCGTACCGAAAGCTGTCGAGGCCGAATGAATACGATGTGCCGCCGAGGAAGAAGGCACCTACAGAGATCGGACGCTTCGCGAAGGTCGAGGCGATGGCGCCGCTCAAGCCGAACCATCTGCTGTCGAAGGCTGCCCCGTTCGAAGGCGGTGCCCGGCACTGCGCCCGAATGCGGCAGGCTGATCTGGTCGTCAATTATGTTCAAGGCGAACCCCATCCGGAAGCGGCCATTCAATACGCCGGAGTGTTCAGGTCCAGCGTGGAGGCGGACAACTACTTTGCTGACGCGGAACCGCCTACGCACGATGATTGGGTCACCAACGGATTGCATGGTGTTGCACTGGGCGTCGTGCAGTTGGCGGCCAGGTACGTCAAGTCGAATATGACGGTGGCCGCGCCAGAGGTCGAAGCGGGCGCAGGGCAGGACGCCGCGCTTGCGCCGCTGGCCGGTCGCCTCTCCGGCCTGGTTTCAGGCGCCGATGGTGGTGGTGCGGGGGCTCTGAGCTCGGGCTCGGGTCGACGAGCAGGGTCTGCCGGTAGAGGACGCGCTTCTGTGAATCCGAAAGTAATTGAAGGACCCAGTCTTCGCCAAGAGGGCGGGAAGGCAGTGATCCTGGCAAAAGTTCAATTCCCGAGCTGGCCGAGAAAGAAGACGGCCGTTGCCAACCCGGTGGTTGTCATCGACGGTGGGATAGAGGCGCCCGGTCTTCTCGAACCGCCCACAGTAATCGGATGGGAGTGCGTGGACACCGGAGAGGTGCGAGTCGGTGCTCGAATCACATTGGCACGGAGCGACAAAAAAGTTTGGAAGGTAAGGGTCATGCCCCCCACGGACGCGGTGATTCGCCTGAATGTCGTGACCGAAAGCGACGACTGATGGCGGCGAAAGACGTCAAGCCCTTCTTTGTCCCGGATGAGTCATTGATCAAGGCATCGCCGTGGTTCAGGCTGGTTGACAATGAGTGGGAACCGATCGGCGATGCGGTTGAGAACTGGGACTACCGAACCGATCTGCGCCTACGTTGTTCCATAACAGTTGAACCCGAAGCAATTAGGGCTTCTGCTCATCTGACCGATGGATCACTCTTGGGATTCTCGTTCGGATGGCGTGCGCTGGATACCTATCTGGTCGGGCCGCACAAGCGGATGCCGTTGTCGGATCGTGAGTTCGAGGTCGAGATGGAGGTGGATGCGCAATATGCCGGCGCGGCAATCGGACTGACGCGCCGCCTGATCCTCGAGCGCGACAGGTTGAGTCCGTTGCCGGGCGAGGCCCGTCACGCAGGCAGTGTCCTGTGGAGTGACGAAACCTCGTTGCGCCTCACTGGATCCGAAGCCATGTTTCCGACGGAGGTCGTGGATTTTGAGCTCTTTGGAATCGACAAGGGCGCGAGCTGGCACCTCAGGATGCCTGTCGGACCGGACGAGCCGGCAATGGGTGCGCTTCTGTTGCTGTTGAACCCGCTTGACAAGAAATTGGTCGCGGCAGTGCAGAAAGAAAAGAACTACACGGACGAACAGCTGGCACTGGTCCAGGAGATGGAAGAAGGAATCGTCGACGAAATCGTTCGGTGGGCCCTCGCCCGCTGGGATGAGTTGGAAGACTGCGACAGTGAGTCATTCGGTTCCGCTGCTCGTACGTTGACCAGTCGCATCCTCGACGAGCCGTCTGCGTGGACTCCTGATGTTGTCGTCGCCGCGTCGATGGAACTCAGAACTTCCATCACCGCGGGTGCGCGATCGATCGGATATGGGCGGAGAATCGTATGACCGAACTATGGCCGCGGTTGAGTACGGCTGCGGGAATCGTCGAGTACCGCAAGCTCGAAGGGATCCAGCCAGGCGAGTTGGCGGCCGCAGCAAGAATAAAGCACCCGCAGATGACCTACGCGGCCAGCGGCGGCCACCGCATTGGTGAGAGCGGTGTCGAGAAGTTGGCCGACGCCATCCGGTCGACCGCCGGCGAGTACGGCTATCCCGCTGAGGTCGGCAGTTCGGATCATGTTCTGTTCGATCGTGCTGCGGCAGAGCAGATTCATCAAATCATGGACATCACTGCCGTCGAAGCAGCGAATAGGGGCGTATGGACGTTCCTTGCGGTCGTAGCCATGCCAGACATCACGCGTTGGCGGTTCAGCGGAGACAACATCGAACGTTGGATCGCAACCGACCTCACCCGGCACATGTTCTCTCGATTATGGTGGCAGGCCACAACATTCGCTGTCGATGTCAATGGCGCGTACGACTATTCACTCCTACGAAAGCTGTCTGAGAGTGATCTGAATCAAATCACTGAACGCCGCTCTATTGCCGGAGTCACGCCGTTGGCGCGTTCGATAGCGCGGGTGCTGACAGGCGGGTCGCTTGTGGGGGCTCGGCGACAGCTCCTACGGGATGCCACCCCTCGTCTTCGTCGCCTGATGGCGTTCATGGATTTTTCTGTGTTGACGGACGATCAGCTTGACGATCGCGTTCGTGCGTTGCTTCATGAAGCGGCATCGCGCGCGTCCCAGGATGGTGAGCAGTAGTGCCTTTCAGTGTGGAGAGACTCTTAATCTGAATGTCCTGTCCGCGGGCAACTCTGAGCTACGCGTCGAACGTGCTCCACGATATGAGTGTCTGGCCGAGTACACATTCCGGGATGATGAAGAGGTACCGATATTTAGCCCCGTCGTCAACCTCGTCCTTCGTGACGAACCCTGTGAGCCCATCGGCGCGGACATCTTCGACACAATCGAATGGGATGTCGTCACACGTTGACGTGGGGCCATAGTTGGACGGTGTCAATGGCTCGGTGGCGTACTGCTGCACGTACGTGCGCCATCGCAGACTCGGCAGTAGGAATGACAATCGGGAACAACCGCCTTGGATGCGGATGCGGTCGTAGGAGGCCGAAACTTCAGTTGCGTCCAGCGGTATCTCGACGCGAGACTCGTCAGCCGCGGCGTTGGCGATCTGCTCCTGGCTCCGGTGATACCACGCAAAAAAGGAGGCCGTAGCGACAATGATCACTAGGAGAATTGCCGCCGGAACGAGAACGCGTTTCCGCCGGAATACCGATCGGCCAGCAGGTGGAGTTGGTGGATGCATGGCTCAGTTCGTTTCAAATGTTGTTCGGGCGCGAATTGTCCTGTGCGCGTGCACTGTCGGTCTCACGGCCATGTTGTTGCCTGCCGACCGGAAGTTCCGACGGTATCGAATGTCTTGGCCCAGCCGGCTCGATTGAGATTGTTGAGGTCAGAATACTGAGAGCTGGGACTCTTACCAGTGGAATCCCAGTTGTAGAAATCGTAGATGCTGGTTTGGTAGGACAAATCGTAGCTGCCGTTAGTGGTCGGTGTCGCAACACCACTGGCCTGATACGAGTAGGTCCCTAGCGAAGCATTCCAGTCGGGGTTGCTTGTCAGGTTCGGCCGGTACGAGTTGTCATATTCACCTTGGAACGCGATAGGTCCCATGTATCCGGCGGGGAGATCGTTCTTCGCTGCGTTGAATTGAATCCGAGCTTGCGCAGTTGATTCCGTCTTGAATGCCGGCATGTCATTGAGCATCTGGTTGACACTTACTTGGTAGTCGGTCCCTGAGTTATCGAAGTAGTGGTTCAGGAGTGCTGACGCTTGCGCAGTGGCGGGAGAGGTTGCCCACGATCCTGATTCGGCAACTGTCCGGAGCTGTTGGAGACTGATCTCATCCAGCAGTCCGGGGTCCCAAGTGTCATAAGAAGCTGGGCCAGAGCCGTCTTTGTTCGCTCTATTTTTTGCGCCAGCGGGTTTCGGTGGCGGAGGTGGGATCCGTGGTGAGAATGCTCGCTCGGCTGCGGTCTCGCCCATCAGTGCGTTGGTTACCTGCCAGTCGTAGAATTGGCCGGCGCTGTCAGCGGATTCGAGTTGCGTTGTGAGCATGCGTTGAAGGTCCCGTCGCTCGATCTCCAGCTGCGCCATTCAGGCGCTAAAGAGAGCTTCGTCGCAATTGCTTCGGATCTGCAACTGGGATGCGTAGAGGGCGGTGACAGCGACGGTACCGTCATCCGACACTGAGAACTTCACCTTGTTACCAGGGTCATCGACGAGGCCTAATACGCTGTCGCGAAGCAACTTCAGCTGCGCGGCTGCTGTGTCGATGATGTCGGCAGCGGCCTGTAACCGTTGGGCTTTCTGCTGCAACGTTTCGGACTTTGTTCTGGCCTCGAGGTCCGCTTCGCCACGTGCCTCGCCTTGCCAGTCAGTCGAGATCCCCTGAAGTCGGTTTATCAATGTCAATGCGCTCGTGTCCAGGGTGGTTGCACTGGTTCGCAGGTCTGTGGCCATGGAGCCCATGTCTCCGACTCTCCAGTTACGTATCTGCGAGATAAGTACGGTCACGTCAAGCGGGATCTGGATAGGTCGGTGAAGGACTGTTCGTTGTCAGATTCCTGGCGTGCAACGGTGTCTGCAGCCGACTTCAATGCGGTACCGAAATCGTCGCAGTCCTTGGCCAGTGCTTGCATCTCAAGATGCTGTTCGTGGGCGTGCGTGGCGAGACCTTTGACCAGGTCAGTGCCTTCGCACGCGTACGCGCCATGCATGAACGAAGAGTCAAGGCGCACCTCTGCCACAACATCAGCGATCTTCCAAACGTCTTTCGCGTACTCATGCACTACAGCGGGATCTATCCGCATAATTCCCCCTTGCTGCCCCCCGGCACTGTCGATCTGTTGAGAGCCTATCGCAAGGGGAATTCGTGGGGAGGGTCAAACCCGGAGGATCGCTCCGGCTGCATGATCCATCCGGAGACGTGCCACCTGACGTCGGCGATCGCCGTTGTGTCCCAGCGTGGTGTATCTGCTGGCACCGACGACTATGAACCCGATCGATAGAAGCCGTCGAGGTGAATCAGTTGTCCCCGCTTGACGCCGAGTTCGACGCAGGCATCGAGGCGGTCTTTCGCTGGCCCGGTCATCCGCTTCTGGTCGAACACAGCGAGTGTCTGGCGTCGTAGCGCTTCGTCATCGAGCTTGGTGGTGCACACCGACATCATCGCGTTGATGATCTCTTCGGGTGCTATATCGATGAGCGGACGCGTCAGACCTGTTGGTGTCGACCGGAATCCGCGCCACGTTGTGGGATCGATCTCGCGGGGCCAGACGAACTCACCGAGAGTCGAGGACCGGATCAGCTCGCGGGGCACGCAACCAACGATGACGTCGCGTCTGCTCGCAGCTACTCGACTCAAATCGAAACGGCGCCCGATGCTGCGGGCAAGTCGATCCATCGAAATCGGCCCCTCGATGTCGACTGTCTCACGGACGGCGTTGGTGATCGTTGCCCGAACAGAAGGGGAGTTGACCCGTTCGAGGTCGGTTCTCGGCCCCAAGGCAGTGGCTGGTGCCTCGGTATAGGCGATTTCGCGTATGTCCCCATTCACGTTGCCTGTCCCCGTGCCGGTGGGGGACTCGAGAGTCGCGGTGGCATTGCGCAGTGGCGCAACGGTTTCCTGCAGAGGCGGATCAACGGGCGGCAGTAGATCCTCTGGCTTTAGCCAGCGGGCGTGGTCTGGGGCGAGTTCGCTCGGGATGACGAGTTCGGCGACCGTGTCCGGAATCGGCTCGGCCGCTGCGATTGCCATGGCCTGAGCCTCGGCGGCTTCGTCGATCGCAGCCTGACGCGCAGCCATCTGAGCCTTCGACCGCGCGATCGCATCAGAGATTCGCCGGATCACCGCGTCGGGCTGCGTGATCAATTCGGGCAGCCATACGCGAACGAATGCGCCCCAATGCATCATCGTTTCGAGTAGTTGCGGTGTCAGGTCGCGGTCGGCGACAGTCGGGCGCTGGGCCCATAGCGGTCCATCGAGCATGACTGCGACCTGCCATGGTGTTGAACTGTCCTCGCGCACAACGATGTCGAGCACGAACTCGGACAACCCGTAATTTGTTGCGACGTCAAATCCTCTTGCCTGCAATGCTTCACAGAGCGACGCTTGGATCTGATCCAACGGGGCGTGGGATTGCTGCCCCGACTGTGCCGCGACGTCGGCTGTGTTGGCGGCCGCCTCGAGGTAGCCGCGCAGATGGGCCATGCCCACTGAATTGGTCCGGGACAAGTCGATGTCGGACGGCACGAACGACGTGAAGACGATGACCTTGCGTCGGGCGCGGGTGACCGCCACATTCAGTCGCTTCTCGCCGCCGGTCCGGGTCAGGGGGCCGAAGTTGAGCGGCACCTTCGGATCGTTGGGCCTCTTCGAGAACGCAGTGGTGAACAGGATGACGTCACGTTCGTCACCCTGCACGTTTTCGAGGTTCTTGACGAAGATTCCGTCTTCTTTGTCGGCCCGGAGTTGGTCGAGCACCAGCGGATCGCCGGACTTTTCCAACAGATCGAGCACCAGAGTCTGTTGTTGGGTGTTGAAGGTGACGACACCGATACTCTGTCCGGCCAGGTGGGCGTTCGATAGGCGTCGACGAACTTCGGTGACGATCGCCTCGGCCTCCACGATATTCGTCCGATGGAGCACCTTGGTGTTCTCGCGGTTGAAGTGACCGTCCACCCGGCGCCATTCCACACCGGCGGTGTCGTCGAGACCAGGGGAGGGCAAACTCGCCAGACGTCCTTCGTAGTACTTCTTGTTCGAGAACGCGATCAGTGACTCATCTTGACTCCGGTAGTGCCACGAGAGCCACAGCCGAGGAATCTGGGACTCCACGGCCTCGGTCAAGATGCTCTCGAGGTCGTCGGGAACCACTTCCTCGTCTTCTCCGGCACTGTCGGTGGCATCGTCGCCGCTGCTGGTATCGACTTGCCCGATCGCGGTGGGAGGCATCTGCTGCGAATCGCCGACGATCACCGCCGAACGTCCACGCCCGAGCGCGCCGATCGCTTGTGGGACAGTGACTTGCGACGCCTCGTCGAACACCACGACGTCAAAGGTGGTGGAGCCGGGCGGGATGAATTGGGCCAACGATGTGGGGCTGACGAAGAAGCAGGGCGTCGCGGCAAGAATGTGCTCGGCGTAGCGGGTCATCAACTGCCGGAAGGTGGTGCCACCGCGCTTGGTATCCAGTTGCCGTCGGAGCTGGCCGACATCACCGGTGAGCGCATTCGCCTGGAATGGCCGTCTCTCGAGTAGCTGTGCGGGCAGTGCAGCGATCTGCTCTTGACGCAGGTTGTCGGAGGCTTTTGCAAAGTCGACGATTTCGCCGTCTTTAAGTGCTTGATCGAAGCCGAGGAGGCCGTGCGCTCGCCGTCGTTCGTCGAGTGAGCAGACCGCAACCCCTCGCATGAAGGCGATCTCGGCGTCGCCGGCGCCGATCGTGCCGGTCAGGAGCTCGTCCACGAACAGGTGCAGACCTGCGACGCGGAGCGGGTCGAGGAACGACGTCATGGCCGACCATTGCCGTAGGGGTGTCACTCCGGCAGCAGCGATGTCCTCAGTCCATGCATCGGAGTCTCGCAACCAGGCAGTGAACCATCGGGATTCGTGGCACCAGTGATCGAAGTCCGCGTCGCTGGTTCCCAGCAGCCTGCGCCACTCCTGCCAGGACTGCGCGACACCAACCAAGCCGTCGATATCGCGTTCCTGCAACGGGCCTGCGTCAATGAGGATCTGCCACAGTTGGGATTGACTGCCGGCGAAGTGGCTGGTTGCTTCGATTTGATCGAATGCCGGTTGAAGTCGTTGTGCGGCATCGGTGTTGAAGGGATTCCACATCGGTGGCGCGAGCGGCCCGAGTAGGCCGTGCATGCGTGCCACTGTGCGGCCGGCCAGCTCCCGGGTGCTCGGAATGGACCGGAGGAGCGGGATGGCCGATTCGGGGTCCAGCTGTACACCCGGAAGGAGCACCGATGCGCTGTTCCGGATGAATTCCTCGGTGCGCTTCTTCTTTCCGAACAAGCCTTTGAGGGCTTCTTCTGCCGCAAGCAGCAAGGCATCGGCAGACCCGGATTCGATGAAGCTGGGCAGGAAGACGGCGGTGATCGGACCGCACTGCTGCTGTAGCGCTGCGAGGTCGTCCAGAAATGATTGCCGTTCGGCGTCCCAGTGCAGCGTGTGAAGTTGTTGTATGGCGGCCGCGGTGCCGGCGAGTTGTCCGACGTGTCGATGTGCTTGGGGCAGTAGGGTATTGATCGCTTCAGGTGCTGACACCCGTTCCAGGATGGAGACGACGGCAGGTCGTTGCCGGGCGCTGGTCAGGGCTGTTGACAGGCGGTGGCTCGCATCCACATAGGCGCTGTCGGGTGCTTCGGCGTCGATGCGGCCGGCAATACTCCACAGGTTGTGGAGGTCGATCTTGACCGATCGCGCAGCCCGTTCGAACTGTTGCAGCGCAGCGGTGATCACCGGAACGTCCATCGGTGGGGCTGCCACATATGCCGGCGGAATCGATGCAATCGGGCCGTCGCCCAGGCTGAGGAGGGTGTCGTGCGCGGACCACAACGAGTGATCAACACCGTTGATTTGATGAATTTTGTTCGGATAGTTGTCAAGCGGAAGATGTTTCGACCGTAGTTCGGCGAGCCGCGCAGCCCAGGCACGTTGGTTGTAGTGCGGCGAGTTGTCGATAGCTTTCTTCAGCTGTGCACGAATCACATTGGCGCTCTGATTCTTTCCATGCAGGTCCAGCGTGAAGTCGGAAAGCCCGACCTTCGCCAGGCGCTTCTTCACCACATCAAGCGCGGCTTGCTTCTCGGCTACAAAGAGAACTGTCTTTCCTTGTGCCAATGTATGGGCGATCAGGTTGGTGATGGTCTGCGATTTCCCGGTTCCCGGAGGCCCTTCCAACACAAATGTGTGGCCCTCTGCGGCAAGCGCAACGGCCCGTAGCTGCGAGCCGTCGGCCGGGATGGGAACAGGCACGTCGAGTTCGTCGACCGGGACGGATTCGATGCCGGCACCGTCTGGGCGCCGCGCGTCGCGAAAGCTTTCACCGGGAGTGTGCGTCAGGTGCCGGACCACCGGGCTCTTCTCCAGGATGTCCCAATGATCCTCCAGGTCTTTCCACATTCCGAAGGTGCCGAACTGGCAGATCGCCAGTGCGGCTGTCTCGTCGATCCTGATATCCAGATTGTGTGTGACCATTGCCGCGCGTATGCCCCGGAGAGCAGCATCGATATCGATGCCGCTGCCGTCGAGCGGAGGCGATTCGAGTGCGTCGATCGTGACGTTGTGCTTGAGACGCAACCACTCGACGAGGCAGTAGTTCGGTGTCGAGACGCCACTGGTGTCGACAACCACGTGAAACGAACTTCGTCCGGTTCCGCCGATGACCTTGACCGGCAACAGGAACAGCGGCGCTCGGGCAAGTTTTCCGGTGCTGGTGGTGTGCATCATCCCGCCGAAGGTGAGATAGAGGTTCGCGTTGCCGGTTTCCTCGAGCATGGTGCGCGCTGTTCGCTGAAGGTGCTTGAGTCGCGTCTGGTAGGACTCTGCCGGTACCGCAGCGTAGATACGGCCACGGTCCCGGAGGTATTCGATCACGGTCTCGTCGTCGATGTCCTGGGCTCGGCGTGCGCCCTGCAGTTCATGGATCGAGTTGATCGTGTCGTGGGGTACGAGCTCGATCTTCGCTTCATTGTGAATGAGGTCATCGAGGAGCGCGAGGCCAGAGGTGGGTACATGCAGGTCGATGACCTCGCGTGAGGCTTTCAGATTGAGCAGACGATTGCGTGTGCTCAGGTCGAGCAGCGATCGTTTCCACTTCTGGACGCGCGCGGGTGCGGTGTCGGTGGTATCGAACACGGCCTCAAACGAATTCGTGGGTCCTCGCAACTCCGGCGGAAGATCGAGATCGGCGGTGGTGGAGACCGCTGGTGGCGTGATCGGGATGTGGGCAATCTCGTCGAGGGTTGGTAGTGGGCGAATGCCGTCTTTGCGAGCCGATCCGATTGCGACGACGCCGCTCAATGAATCCGGATCGGCGAAGTGTTTGCGGCCTTGAGCAACAGCAGACTTGAAAGAACCGGCGGGGGTGAGGTCGTAGAACGACGCCTCGATGGGCACGGCCTGGCCGGACTCGACAAGGTTGATCATGACGTTCGGCTCGGTGATGCTGGTGTGCGCGAGATTTGTTTCTTCGCGCATGTATCCGGCAAACGCGTGGCCGGTGGTCAGCCAGATGAGTGGTCGAAGGCCTGCCTGCTCAAGACATGCGGCATACGTGACGGATAGATCGATGCAAGTGCCGAAACGCTCGTCGAGAACCTGGGCACTGGTGCGGATCTTCTGGCCGGTGCCTTCGAACGACGCGGGCGGATTGATGTACCGGATCTGCTGGCGTCGCAATGCTTCATAGATCGCCGCCGCGATCAACGCCGCGCGTTCGGGACCCTTCTGGTACCCGCCGAGCGCCGAGTCACCGGTGTTCGCGGCGAGGATCTCCGACGCGACGTCCAAAACCGATGCGACTGCGCGCGTGTTGGGTTGGACAAACGCTGCGAGTGAATCGAAAAAGACCGGTGCGTTGAACCACTCGTTGTGGGCAAGAACCCGAATCGGTGCGTTCAGGTGGATGTCATCGCCCCACAACCGGGACACGGTGACCGAAATCGTTGCGGGGTAGCTTTCATTGAGTTCTCGAAGATGGGGGATCTGCGGGACCAGCGCCGGATAGTTGTCCCAGAAGGCGATTCGTCCCGGTGTGAGTGGCCCGTCCAGGACCTCACTGTGTGAGGGCGAGAGTTGCCGGCCGCCTCCATGGAGTTCGACAGTCGCCTTGACATCAACGATGTCTGCGTCCGAGTCGTTGCGAATCTCGAGACCCATCACGAGTGGCACACCATTGTGTACCAATGCGAGGTTGACGGCCGGATGCGCATGAAGGTCGATAGTGAGACCATCGGCCACGATGCCGAACCGTTGACGTGCATCGCGCTGGTTCACTACGTCCTCCGAGTTTGTCTTGCATCTGATGCCAGGGGTCCTGAGACTCCGGCAACGTTCAACGTTAGGGCATGGCGCGGGCGACTGTGTGTCCCCTGTTCGACCGCCTACGGCATGAGGTTCGTCGAGCCGGTGGCGGTGCGGATACCCGCCAGCGGTTCGCTGATCCCTTCCTGGCGTCCTTGGGAGAGGGTAGCGAGCCGGTCTGACAAGATGCGGCGGCCGACGGGTAGTGCTCGATCATGCGTTCGAAATGACACGTGTGGAAGTAAAGTCGCAGTCGCGCAATGGATTTCAATGTCAGACCTTCCCTCTACTTTCTCGTCGTAGATGGCAGTCAACTCCGACTGTCTCCGAAGGAGGACTTGGATCCGTGATGGACACGATGGATGAGGCAGGTGCCCGGACCACTGGGCCGAAATTGAGTGGGCGTGAGATCGAGGTTCTACGAACGTGGTTGATCTGCGACAGCAAGGAGGAGGTTGGGCGCTCGCTCTTTATCGGCGCTGCGACGGTCAACACCCACATCTCGCGCATCCGCGGCAAGTACGAGGCTGTCGGTCGCCCGGCCAACACCAAGGCCGCCCTGTTGGCGCGGGCTTTGCAGGACGGCCTGATCACCATTGAAGAGCTCTGACTCCTGTGGATGACCTGTGCGAGTACTACGCCGCCGATGCACCTCGCCGCAGGGAGCGTCCGGTCCTGTCGGTGGTGTCGAGTCGAACGTTGACTGTGAATACGGCCGCCGTGTGCGTGGCCGTTTCATTGGTCGCCGCCTCGATGGTGCACATCGCGTTCCTTCTCGTGGGTGCATTCGTGGCGATGGTTGTCCTCGCGACAGGCGCATGGCTGCGTGAAGTTTTGCGGAACGAACGGGACTCGCACAAAAGGTCATTGGTGGAATCCGGCTATCTCATCACCTCCCACGAGGTGTCGCAGTGCGACAAGAAGGACCGCAAGTTCGTGGAGAAGGCGCGAGCAGCAGTCGCGGTGATCACCTCATCGAAAGCTGCTACAGGCGGGTGGTTGGGCGATGTCGACTTCGGGCCAGATCTGTTCTGGATCGCTTCTTCGGTAGTGCAGGCAAGCGCAATGCAGGAACTGGTCGACAAATTGAAGCCGTCCCGTCGCGCGTCGGACAAGCAAGCCGTAGCAGACGGCAAACAGTGGCTAGATACCCGTCGCAAGCAGCTCGATGAGCGGGTGAAGCTCTTGGAAGACGCCGCGAAACACGCTCGCTCCGTTGATGACAGGCTCGTCCGGCAACAGGAGACCGCCGCTCGACTGGCTCTGCGTGACGCCGAAACTGTTCGTATGGCGGCGCTTCGCACCCGGTTGGTCGGCACTCAGGAGCGCCGCCCGTTCCTTGATCCCGGTCTCGATTCGGTGGAGGCGATCCAGGCTCGAGCGCAGGCGTTCCACGACGTCGATGACATCAACCGTCGGGCGACCGACGAACCCGCCGGCGGCGGGGGTGGTTTCGGCGGGTGGCTGCGGCGGCTTTTCGGAGGGGCGTGATCTCCCGTGGCGCGGTGACATTCTCGTTCCGGAAGAATTGAACTAAGTTTCCGATCCCTACCAGTCATCTCTCGCACGACGCGAGTGAAGATCTCATATGCCACCCAAATTACCCGGACACCGCGTCCGTGAAAATGGTCCACTTGCAATTCGCACCTGGTAATTTCCGCAGAATGGCATCCACCGTCGCACGCCTGTCCCACCCGCTCCTCAGCGTCCTGGCGGTGGCGACCCTCGCCGCGGCGATCGTGTTCGCCGGTGCGGGAGGTGTCGGCGCGGCCCCGGTGCCGGCGTTCTACCAGCCGCCCGCCGATGTCTCGGCTACCCCGGGAAGCATTCTTCGGTCCGAACCCTCACCACTGGCATTCAGTATCCCTGCCGGCGGTGGTGCCTTTCCCGCCACCGGCACCCGCATCATGTACGCAAGCACCGACGTAAATGGTGCACCGATCGCCGTCACCGGCACCTACTTTGAGCCGGCCATTCCCTGGGCCAAGCCTGGCCCGCGTCCGATCATCAGCATGGCCGTCGGTACCCACGGTCAAGGCGATCAGTGTGCACCGTCGCGGCTGTTCAACTCCGTCATCCAGTACAACGGCGGACTCGACGTGATGGTGCAGTACGAGATTGCTGCGATCTACGCGGCGGTCGCTCAGGGCATCCCGGTGGTCGTCACCGACTATCAAGGTCTGGGCACCCCTGCCGTGCACGGGTACCTCAACCGCGTGGGCCAGGCCCATGCGGTGCTCGACGCGGCCCGCGCGGCCATCGATCTGAAATCCCTCCCAGGTGACACGCCGGTCGGGATGTGGGGCTACTCGCAGGGCGGGGGAGCGGTCGCCGGAGCCGCCGAACTGCAAGCCCAGTACGCGCCCGAGCTTAACGTTCGTGGGACCTACGCCGGCGCACCGCCAGTGGATCCGCTGAAGACCCTGGCGCTCGCCGAAGGTGGGATCCTCACCGGCGCTGTCGGATACGCGCTCAACGGCATCTACGCCGACTATCCGGAGGCCCGTCCCGAACTGGACCGGGTGCTCAACACGGCCGGAAAGTCGCTGTTGCGCGAGACCGCGAACCAGTGTGTACCGGAAACGCTTGCGCGGTACGCCTTTCAGCGGACGAGCGCGTTGACGAGCAGTGGTCGTCCCTTGGGTGAGGTGGCCACCGCGAGCCCGGTCCTCAAGCCCATCTTCGACGAGCAGCGCATCGGCACCCTGACGCCCGAAGCACCGATTCTCATCGTGGCGTCCGACAATGACGACGTGGTGCCATGGAGTAGCTCACGCGAAGTCGCCCGCGAATGGTGCGGCCGGGGTGCGACGGTGCAGTTCACCACCTTCCCGCTGCCACAGATACTCCCGGGAACCGCAGCAGCACACGGTATCCCGGAGTTCTTCGGTATCCCGACCGCGCTCAGTTGGATGATCGACCGGTTCACAGGGGTACCCCAGTCGCGGTGTGTCATCGCCTGACGCTGCGATGCGCTATCACTCGAAGATGGCAAACTTGTTGATGTCAAAGGGGATAAAGACCGGCGGTGGCGGTGTAGCGGGCTGATGCGCGGCATCGTCGACACCGTGGATCGGACCCCTGCGGCGCGACTGAATCTTCTCAGGAGTCGGTGTTGCTCAAGGCTCGAGTTGCGGCCGTAGCCGGCAGGTGACGACCGGTCGTGTAGGTCGCCGATCTTCTGGGACCATCGCCGGTGAACTCGTAGGTATCGTTCGTGTATTACGGCGCGGTTAGCGGCGGCTACGTGTCGCAGGCTATCCCGTCACCATCGCGGTCGAGTTTGCGGCTGTAACCGGGCTGTCCCGCGTAGATCGGAGCTGCGCCCGCAGCGCGCACAGCGGAACAGTTCGCATAGGAGACCGACGGCGCGTCGACCACCGCTGGTGGTGTGTAGACGGGTTCAGGAGCCGGCGTGTACGCAGGCGCCGGTGGCGGAGTGTTCGCCGGGCGAACCGCCGCGGGTGTGGATGTTCTGGGAACGGGAGTCGCGGTTTCTGTTTTGGCGACAGCGGGAGCCTCTGGCATCGAGGCACCGCAGGTGCTGAGAACGCGTGCAATCGCGTCCTTCTCGGCCTGCGTGACCCACAGTTGGTATTCGGCCTTCACGTCCAGCTGTCGGGACACGTACGTACAGCGGTATGCCTTGCTTGGCGGCAACCAGGTGGCAGCGTCGCCGTCGCTCTTCTGCTGGTTAATGGGGCCGTCGGTGGCCTGCAGGTTGCGCGGATCGTTGGCGAAGTCGACGCGCCGGCCGGGCGTGAGTTGCTGCGCGCCCTTCTGCCAAGCATCCGACAACGCCACCACGTGGTCGATCTGGACGGCACTCGAGGTGTCCTGGCCCTGGAGAAAATTGATCGACGTGGCCGTGTATGGGTCAACAAGCACGCCGGACTGCACCGTGCAGCCTCGTGAATCCGCCTTGTAGACAATTCCGGTCAGATCGCGGCGCAGGATGTCGTTGCGGGTGTCGCACCCGTTGCGTCCGCCTTCGACGCTCACGGCATCGGTCCAGGCGTTGCCGAACTGGCCACGGTCGTACCCGGTCTTCGGCGCGCGGCCTTTGACCTCCAGTGCGTTCAGCTTGATCATCGCTCTGTTGGCACCGGAAGCGTTGTTCACCTGCGCGATGGGGGTCGCGACCGGGAGCGGCTTCTCAGTGAGGGTGGTGGTCGTCGTGGTTGTCGTGCTCAGGGGAGCGGGCGCCTTGTCAGCGACAGTTGCCGGTTTGTCGTCCTCGGTCACCGCGCCGATGGCACCGAAGACCACCAGTGCCGCCACCAACCCACCGGCGATCCACGGCCACTTGCGTTTTTTTGTGCGCTGCGGCGGGCCGGGCGGTGGGCGGTCCCAGTTGGAGGGCATGGCAAAGGGATCGGGCATGGCGGAGGGGTGGCCTTTCGGGGCGTGCGCCGTCGGAGGGGAGTCGACGGCAGTCATAGAGATATAGCCACCCGGGCCCTGAGTGTTTCAGATACACTGCTGATTCCGAACAGCGTGGTCACCGACGCGTGTCTGACTTCTCGAAGCGTGCGCGACGTTGTTCCGGTCCACGTTGAATTCAATTACTGCGGATCGGCATTCAGCTCTGGGCAATGCCGAGGTGTTCGGACAGCTCGGTGGTGTAGCGAAGGTGCGTCGGCGGTGGCGATGTGATTCTCGAACGTCATCGACAATCATCTGTTCAGACGAACTTTCTGTTGCCCCTGGACGATTGGCCGGCGTGGACAGCCCGCCGTTTCGGCAATTCGCCGAATTAACGCCCGTCCATAGCGCTGCGTGTAATTCCTCTGCCCGGGATGTCGCAACGCGATAATGTCAAGTGCGACAATGGAAAAGCGAACCGCTCCGTGTCCATCGTTTGGACTACACGTGCGGAATTAGTTGGAGGAAAAAATGTCGGTCAGCCTGGGTAAAGGCGGAAATGTTTCCCTGAGCAAGCAAGCTCCGAACTTGACGGCAGTCGGCGTCGGGCTCGGATGGGACGTCAGGGACACCTCTGGGGTCGACTTCGACCTCGATGCGAGTGCCCTTGCTGTTGATTCGAATCGGAAGGTGCTCGACGACTCCTTCTTCGTGTTCTATAACAACCTCACCTCACCCGACGGGGCAATCGAGCACACCGGAGACAACCGAACAGGGGAGGGCGAAGGTGATGACGAGTTGATCAATATTGATCTGAGTGCGTTGACTCCAGGAGTGCAGTCGATCGTCTTCCCGGTCACCATCCACGATGCCGCCGCCCTTGGCCAGAACTTTGGGCAGGTCGTGAATGCCTTCATCCGTGTGGTCGACCAGGCAGATGGCCGTGAACTGGCCCGATTTGATCTCAGTGAGGACGCGTCGACGGAAACGGCGATGATATTCGGCGAGATCTATCGCCGGGAGGCTGAGTGGAAATTCCGCGCGATCGGGCAGGGGTATGCGTCTGGCCTTGCTGGAATCGCGCGTGAATACGGTGTGAACGTGGGCTGATCGGGCCTATTTACCGGACTGGTGCGGTGGATGTCGGACCTGGATGGTTAAATGCGTTGCGAGACTTGATGGTCGGTGTCATCTGTTTGTATGACAGGCCTGACGGCGCTCAATTCGACGGTCAGGCAAGGCTATTGCGGATCTGAAATGTGTCGTACTAGTTGCGTCGCGTATCGGCAATTTCAAATGGGCTGACATTTGCTTCGGCGGAGCGTTGTCCATACCAGTACTTGAAAGAAGCATTGTGTCAGCACCATTCGACCCGTTTGGATCAGGCAGTAGTGCCGTGCCGAACCCTCGTTCCGTACCCTCTCAACGCGCATTCGGTTCCGCGCGTGGCAACGGTGTGCCCCAACCGGGGCCGCTCCAGATCGCAGGCCCGCCGACAGGTTTGCTGATCGCCGCGGGCGTGACCGCATTGCTGGGTGTGGTCGTCGGGCTCATCGGTCGTTCGGACTGGTTGTCGATCGTTGGATGGGCTTTGTCGGGTCCGATCGCCATCGGGATCTTGGCCGCATTCACGCTGGCTGACACGAAACGCCGTTCCGCGCCGATCTATACCAGGCCTGGCTGGGCGACCACCGCGTACGGCGCGGTCGTTCTCATCGCTGTCGTCGGAATTGTCATTGGTGCACTGGGTTTCGCGTTCTGGGTAGGTCGTCAATGAGCGTTAAGATCAGAAAAGTAGCACAACTGCTCGCGATGTTCTTCTGCGTCACGGTGATTGCTGTTGTGCTGGCGCCGACAGCGAGCGCCGATGAGGGCGACGGGGCCACCCAGTTCGGTGCATGTCTGGCGGCGCAACAATCCGGACAAATGCTGCTGATGATCGACGAATCGACGAGCCTGCAGACGTCCGATCCGGACGCCGCACGCGTCACGGCGGCGAAGTACCTGACACAGCAACTGGCGCGATTCGCTTCCGATTCCGGGGTGAAGATCGAGGTGGCGGTCTCCGGTTTCGCCGACCAGTACCGCAGCGAGCTTGGATGGACTGCGCTCGACGAAGCGTCGTTGCCCGTGGTGGAGTCCAGCATTGATCGCTTCCGGAACCGCAATACCGGCGTCGACACCGACTACTGGCTCGCACTGGAAGGCGCACGTCAACAGTTCTCCGAACCGACACCCGGTGAGGTCGGAGGCGGCAACTGCCGCGCCGTTGCTTGGTTCTCTGACGGCAAACTCGACTTCACTCCGCGAGGCGGAGCGGACAAGCCATATGCGCCCGGCGTCGACCTCAATGGGCAGGCCGGTGTCGATCAGGCCGTCGCGGCAGCTACCGAGAGCATCTGTCGCTCGGGAGGTTTGGCGGACCAGTTGCGGTCGTCGGGAATCGTCACCTTCGGCATCGGACTCGCGCCGGCGGGTTCCTCGGCAGCAGACTTCGATCTGATGAGGTCTATCGCCACGGGTGAAGCGAAACCCGCGGCATGTGGCGACCTGACATCTCCGATTCCAGGCGACTTCTATCTCGCCCAAGACATCGACGACCTGCTGTTCGCCTTCGACGCATTCAGCACGCCCGGCCAGGCTCCGCTGGAAACCGAGGCGATCGTCTGCGCTCGGGTGGTCTGTGAAGCGGGTCAGCATCGATTCGTTCTCGACCGCTCGGTCGGCAACGTCAACGTCTTGGCCACGGCTGATGGTGCGAATCTGGTGCCGACCCTGGTGTCGCCTAAGGGTGAACGGCTGCCGCTCGACAATCGGGCTGGTGGAACAGGCGACCTGGGCGGCGTGAAAGTCGACTACCAGTGGCCGTCGCAGAAGACCGTGTCCTTCGAGATGAGCAATGTTCAAGCGCCGCAATGGCAGGGCGTGTGGGCTTTGGCGTTCGTCGATCCGCCCGGTGATTCCGGGGCCACAAGCAAATCGAACATTCACATTTCGGGTGATCTCGTTCCGTCCTGGGACCGTGATCAGAATGCCGCGCTGCATAGTGACGATGCCGATGTCCCGGTTACGTTCTCCGTCGTCGACGGTCAAGGCAGCAAGATCGATCCCACGGAACTACTGGGCAAGGCGAAGTTCTCAGCGACGCTCGTCGACAGGGACGGGAAGAGCTACTCCGTCGTCTCCGATGTGGACAAGAGTGCGATCTCGAACCCGGTGACGATGGATCTCTCCGGAGTGCCCGCCGGCGGCGCGACGATGCGACTGTCGCTCGCAATCACCACCGCCGACGCCACCAGTGCAAACGGCCAACGAGTGCAGGGCACCTTGCTGACGCCGAGGTCCATCGACATCCCGGTGACCATCGATCCGCCCCGAGGCTTCCCCTCGGTCGGCAGCACGATCGACTTCGGAACCGTTGAGGGTAACGGAAACTTCAAGGGCTCGCTGACCGTGACCGGCCCCGGATGCGTCTGGCTGCCGCAAGAACCGGCCGCGAAGGTTGTTGCCGCTCCGGATGGTCTGGACGGGCTGACCGTCGCCGCATCGTCGACGTCGGCCGACAACTGTGTGACGTTGGCCGAAGGGCAGCAGGAGACGTTGCCGCTGACCCTGTCGATTCCGGATGCGGTCAACGGTGTGGTCAACGGATCGGTGCAGGTGATGGTCTCACCTCCCGATGAAGCCGAGCGGGCCGTGGCGGTGCAGGTGCCGTTCACCGCGGATCTGCAGAAGCCGTTGAATACCAACAACTTCCTCATCGCACTCGTGGTGGCACTGATCCTGGGCCCCGGTGTGCCGTTGCTCCTGCTGTACTTGGCGAAGTGGTTCACGGCGCGGATCCCGGCCAGGGCACTGCGTGCGCAGCAGATTCCGGTCACCGTGAGTGGGGGATCGGTGTTGCGTGACGGACAGCCGTTCGCCATCAGGGATCGCGACCTTGTCGAGTTGGTTCGAGGCTTGGACAAACCTGCTCGGCGCCTTGACCTCGGTGGCATCGAATTGATCACTCGAACCGGTTTGTCGCCGTTGGGTGCGGGGTTTGTGGTCGCCAAGTCCGGTGATCGAGCCGGTGCAGGCAGTAAGTCGCCTGCCATGCACGGCAAGACGCCGAACGCTCGGTTGCCGTTGGCGGTGCACAACACATGGTTTGTGCTGCATGACCCGAACGGTCCCGCAGATCGGGCCACAGTGGTGTTGCTCGCCGGTGGTGACGCCGGACCGCAGCAGGTCAACGCGCTCGTCGAGGACATGATGCGGCATCTGCCGCGCACCCTCGAAGAGCTGCGCTCACGGTCCACAGTGACAGCTCCGAGAGGTCCGGCAGCTCAGCCTCCGGCGGCGACGACGGCGTTCAATCCCTTCGGTGGTTCCGGGTCGCCCTCGGCATCACCGACTTCGGGCGATCCATTCGGATCTGCCGCACGACCCGGTGCTGATCCGTTCGCCGGGCAGCAACGACCGGGTTCGCCGTCGCCGAGCCGTCCGACGCTCGAAAAGGGTTCTCCGGGAGCTGCTCCCAGGATTTCTGACGAACCATTCGACCCATTCCGTCGCTGAAATCGACCAACGCTATGAAGGGCTAGAACAGTATGAGGAGATTTCTGGTTGTCGGCTGCGGTGGTTCGGGAGGCGCAACGCTGGCCTACATGATGGACCAGTTGCGTTCAGACCTCGCTGCATTCGGCGTCACACAGATCCCGGCCGGCTGGCAGTTCGTGCACCTCGACGTGCCTACAGCTCCGTCCCCGGGCCCCGACGGGCTCGGCAACGTCCGCGACCAGGGTGGCGCTTATGTCGGCACCGGACCGCAGAGTGACAGCTACAAGGTTCTCGACAACGCCATCTCCCAACGTCTGGCCTCGGGCGGTGAGCTGGACGCCTTGGCGACGTGGGCGCCACGGGACCCCAGTTCTATTCACACGCCCTTGAGTACCGGCGCCGGGCAGTATCGCGCGCTCGGCCGGATGATCACTCTGAGCCGGGTCGCGAAGGTGCGGGAAGAGCTGCAGCACAGCTGGGATCGCCTGTTCCGCGTTGAAACCGAAAGCGAGATGCGACGTCTCGACCTTCCCGGTTCGGGCAAGTTCGACGCCGGTGAGAGCCCGGTGGTTCTCGTGGTGTCGTCGATGGCCGGTGGTGCCGGAGCTTCCATGGCCCTCGATATCTGCCGGATGCTGACACTGATTCCGGGCGTCGACCCGCGTCTCATGGGCGTGTTCATGGTCGCGCCGGACATTTTCGACAGTCTGGATTCGTCGGCGATCACCGGTGTGCGGGCGAATGCGTTGGCCATGCTCGGTGAGATCGTGGCGAGCCAAACCGGTGCCGCCCGTGAACACGATGTCTCGATCCTCCGCGCACTCGGGCAGCAAAATGGAGAGGGTGAACTGATCCCGTTTGCTCGTGTCTTCCCGGTCGGACGCTATGTCGGTGCTGAGCGCACCCTGTTCGGCGACGGTTCGCCCGAGGCCGTGTATCGCGGTCTGGGTAGGGGACTGTCGGCGTTGATGATGAGTAAGTCTGCGTCGCAACAGTTTGTCGAATGGGACCTGTCCAACGGTGGTGGAACCGCAGGCAATCGCGAGTTCATCGGCTGGGGCAACGGTCAGTGGGACAACCTGCCGTGGGGGTCGTTCGGGTTCGCCAGCTTGAGCATGGGCCGCGATCGGTACGCGGAGTACTCGGCACAACGCCTCGCCCGGAGCAGCGCCGAACGCTTGCTGCGCGGCCATCTGCAACCCGGTAATCCGGCCTCTGATGATGACCAGGCCGCGGCGATCCTGGACAGTCAGTGGTCCAACATCTGCAACGAGCTCGAGCTTCCGGTGACTGCCGGTGAAGCAGTTGTCGGGCAATGGATCACGACCACAGTGTTGCCTCGTCAGGATGTCACGAGCCTGTCTGCACACGTGGTGAACACCAATCTGCGCGGCTACATCGACGCTCGCGACGGCTTGAACGCCGCTCACTGGGTGTCGAGTGTGCACAACGCGCTCGCCGACCGCCGCCAGTCATTGCTGGACGGCAGCCACGAGCAGGCCTATTCGTGGAGTTACCGTTGGCACGTGGTCTTCGCTCAGCGCCTCGAAGCAGTGACCACGAAAGCCATTGCACAGCTCGGTCTCCCGTATGCAACAGCACTGGTCAAGCGGGTCTCACAGTACATGCAGAACGTGGTGCTGCCGAGCGCGCAAGACCTCGCGAAGTACAGTCCCTCGGACGTCATCGAACTACCGGCCGAGGTGACGAGCACGCTCAACGGCCTCCGCGGCAACCTCACCAGCACCTCAGAGATCCTCGCCCGCGTCCTCGAGGGCAGCCAGGGAACAATCGAACGCCAGATCTACGCGTCCCTGTCGAACCTCGTGAGCGTTGCCGCCGGCTCAATGGTGGGTGAAGTCTTCGATCCGTTGATCGAGGCACTGAACGAATCCCACATCCTGCTGCGTACGGCTGCGGGGGAGCCTGTTCGCGACGTGGGTCTCGCGCGGTTGCAGACAGACGAATATGCGGCGTGGCCGTCTGACTCAGATGCCTGGGTGTCAGATAGGTTCTCTGAAGCCAACAACGAAGTCATGCTGACCAGTTCAGCCGACTTCAAAGAGCGGTATGAAGTCGATCTGCCGCTGTCCGTCGGTGCCTCAGCGGTGGGTATGCGGCAGTTCAGTGAGGCTGTCGCGGTCGCCACCACCTACGCCATCACCGGGCATTGGGCGACCAACGATGGCAGCCACGCGCCTGCCGAAGATCAGCCGGTGGTCGAGCGGACCGCTGAATGGAAGTCGCGGGCGTTCGTGACCGATCCGGCGACCGGCGAATCCCGGATCTCCTCGCCGGCCCGTTTTGACGTGCACGTCCGCCCGGCCGAGCTTCTGAACCGGTCCCGCAAGTTCATCGAGAGGACGGGCGAATCCTTCGACCGCTTCTGTCGAGTGTCGTTGCGGGAGTATCTGACCGGCGTCGGGGAGCCGGAATCCGAATTGGCTCGGCGTCACCACGACATCGTGGCGAAGTTCGGTGAGGCGATCAACCTGGCCCGACCGCTGGCGAGTGTGAACGAACAGGCCATGCAGGCGATCCACAACACCCAGCAGATGAGCTACCGGTTCAAGTTCTCGGCGGTGCCGTTCAAGGGCTTGCGCGTGGCAGACGAGCTGGCGTCGGCGCTCAATGAGTACTCACGTATCGACAGCAAGACCAAAGACGTGCTGGCCCGGGCGCTCACCGACGAGTCGAAGATCAAACGCGTCGACATCTTCGGTTCATACCCGAACTATTCGCCGCTGGCCTTCAACTCGGTCCTCGAACCGGCAGCGCGTCAGTGGTTCGGGGCGTCTGCCTCACAGCGCCAGGCATTCTGGCGGATGCGCCGCTCGCGGCCGCTCGCCGCATCGTTGCCGATGCACCCGACCGAACGACGTGCGATGGTCGCCGGATGGACCCTGGGTCGCGTGATCGGCCAGGTCTCGCTGCCGCCGGAACCCTACGACGAGGCAGCCCGGGTCTGGGACGGCGAGACAAGCGCCTGGCGGAACTTCCCCAATCCACTCTTGACACCACCGTCGCAGTTCACTGCCGAATACGATTGGATGCCGGCAGTTCTCGAGTCGATATTGCTGGCGATGGCTCAGTCCCATGAGCCGCCGGTGATGTCGTCGATGTTGCCGTACCGGGCGCTCCGCCGAATCTACGATTCGTCGGCCGAAGACGAGGTGTCGGGCGTTCACGGCCTGGCGGCTCGTACCCATCTGTCCCGTTGGCTCCGAAACGGTGACACGGGAACTGGTCTGGCGTCGGCGGTCGAGAACACCGGACCTGGTGTGACCATCGACGAGCGTGCGGAAAGCCTCCGAACCTACCTGCAGAACAACCGCGACTTCGCAGGCACCCACTACCTTCCGCCGGGCGCACGTCCGGAGCCGGGATTGCCACCGGCCCCCGGCGGCGGTGTGTTCTCGACTATCACAGTCCGCGAACAGGCATCGGCCACACCGATTTTCCGTGACCTCGCCCCGGACGTGTACTGGGCGACCAGTCAGATCATCGACATGATCGACGGGTGCGTCGAGCAGGCCAAACGCCCGGAATCGTCAGCACCGGTGCAACCGATCGCTCCGACGTCTTCTGTGAAGGCGTTCGAAGTTCCCATGGGAGGGACGTTCTGACATGGCTGCAGTCACTGTCTTCATCGCGCCGCGCGGCATCGCAGACGGGATCCTCAGCGCACTCTGTGATCTCTCCGCCGGCGGGTTGATCGAACCTTTTGTCTGGGTGACCGAGGCGCCGACGACCGAGGTTGTCGTCAGTGTGTCGGAGGGGCGTGCGTACGACACGACGCTCCAACAGGTGTTGTCGACGCAGCGGATCGATGTACTCCGGATCTGCGTCATCGTTCCACTGGTGGGCATCCTCGCACCGGCGTCGGCCGGACAAGAGCATCGGATCGCCGATCTGCTCGCGTCCACGTCGGGTGGCGCGCGTGTCGTCCGGGTGCGATGCATGATCGCCCGGCCCGGAACCGTTGCCACACAGTCTCCATCGGTGCTGGACGGATGGCACAACATCCTGGTGGCGCCGGAAGACGCGCAGGGCCCTGGGATGGGGCACGTCCAGTTGGAACCGTCGACGGATCCAGTCGAAATCGGTCGCCACTGCGCACCGGCCGCGGTGGCATTGCTCGGATTGTGGAAGGGCCTGGATCATCGGCCGCTTGATGACGCACCGGTGCTCCCCGGCCAGGTGGTGCGGTTGGCGCGATCGTTCTACCGCAAGCTCGACACCTCCGCGTCGGAGGATTCGCTCCGTGCACAGGTTCTCGCCCAGGACGGGACGCTGCCACTACCGAGCGATCAACGTTCCACCGTGGTCTATATCCAAGACGTCGGATTGGCTGCTCGGACAATGTCCGACGAGCTGTGGCGCAAGTTCGACACGGTCCTCCAAGGACCACGCATGCCCTATGCGGTCGAGAGCTCATCCGAGATCGGGGTCTGGGCCGCGATCAAGATGTTCTTCTCGTTCATGGGCGCTGCACTCCGCAACGCCCCTGCCGCCTGGTACGGACGTTTGGTGGACGGGGTCTCGGCCGGAATCGCCTCGACGGTGCATGCCACCATCTTCGGTGCCGCACCCTCGGCGTACGACGTGGTGGCACGCGGTCGCACCGCGGAAGGTCATCTCGCGGGTTGGACCGAGATCGGCTCGGCATCAGGACAACTGAGCAGTGTCCTGGCCGACCCGACCGAAGGTCGGACGCACAACGCGGCGGTGGACATGTCGACACTCTGGCAGGACTACGCACGGGCAGCTCTCACGTTGGCCGATGGTGGAGCCCGGTCTTCGGATCTGGCGCCCGTTCAGGTCGGGGCGAATCGCGGAGTCCTCGGCCGGTCTGCGGACGTCGTCCCAGGGCCTGCACAGCGCTTCAACCAACTTCCCGGCATCGTCGCGGCAACCGTCGGAGTCGATGGGGTCGACGCGACCGACGCGCTCGGCATCAAGCAGCTGCGCCAGAAGCTCTCCGTACTGGAGCAGGAGTCCAACCTGGGCCTGGATGCCCGTCGGACTGCCTCTGACATCGACAACTGGCAACGCGAAACCTCAGGAAGCTTCGGCGTACAGGTCGGCCGCCGGCTCGCCGACAGTTTCGAGAACACTTTCCGTGAGGTGCAGCACCTCTTGCAGAAACTGCGTAACGCTCAAACGCCGCCGGAACAAACGGCAAGCAGTCACGGGCGGTTCGCGCGGATAATCCAAGTGGGTGCAGTCCTGGCCATTCTTGTTGCCGCGCTGCTTGTCTGGGAGGTGGTCGACGGACTGCTCGATTGGTGGTTGGCGGCGGTGATCTACGTGGTGCTCCTGCTGGTTTCGACAGCGGTGTGCGGAATCGCCTTCATCAGAAGCCAACGAGACCTGTTCCAGCAACTGAATCGGCGCAAGTCTGTCATCTCCGAGCAGGAGGTGGACCGGCAAAATCTTCGTACCGGACTTCGTGATCTGGAACGTCTGTCGCAGGCATACAGCCAATATCTGTCCTGGAGCAGAGCGCTGGGAACGTTTCTCGCACAACCCCTCGGGCCCGATCTTGCCGAGAGCCACGCTGATACCAGGATTGCCTGGGGCCTGCCCATGTCGGTTGCCACGGGCTCAGCACATCCGGTAGCCGAACAGGTTGCCACCACAGCGCACTATGTGCGGCAGGATCTCTTTGGGCTCGGATGGTTGACCGAGTCCTGGGATGGACTCGTCCGTAACGCCACCCCCGCTGCAGGACGCGCCGAACGCGACGCGGAAGCCGAGCTGAGCCGATTGTGGACTGCCCCCGGACAGGGGTCGGGATCGCAACTCGATCGCTGGTCGAACGCTCTGTTCAGTGGTCAGATCACGTCCACCGGCGCTGATCTCGTGTGGAATCGTGCTCGCGCGAACCTGATGGGACCGAAATCGGAACTGGTCCAACGATTGGTGGGAACCGTCGACGTCCCGGGAGGCGGCAGCGACCGCGCCGTCAGCATTTCTGACTTCTTGTGTCAGATCGACCGTCCGACTCCGCCGAGCGGAAACTTCGACCGGATGATTCTGACTGACATGGCCACGACCTCCGGGGCAGCCGAGGTGCGTGACGATGTAAGAACCGCGGCGCGGAACGGACTCGGAATCATCTGTGCCGCAACGCAGCTGTCAGGCGCGTTGTCGATCGACAGTCTGACCCTCGACGCCCGTCGTCGGACAGACATCGAATGGAACGAAGAGGTACCGCAGATGCGTCCGGAACACATTGCAGCGGTCGAACCGGTCTCGGAAAGTCAGCGATTCGCGCCTCCGAAGCTGGGCGAAGGGGCCGGATTCTGAGATGACGAACATCAAACAACAGAAGCGGGAAACCGCACTCCTATTGTGGGCGGTAGCCGTTGCCGATGGCTATGACGTGCCATCGGAAGAGCAGTTATCCGCGATCGCTGCTAACCCCGCAACACTGAGCACGTTGGCCACCGAGGGCGTAGTACTCGCCTGGAAGGCGACGATCGAATACATCCTGCACCAGGTGAAGTTCGGGCTCGATCCGTATGCTGTGGTACAGAACCTGCCTCGAGAACTCCTGGTACCTGCTGAGATTGCGGCGCCGGCGCGGCACCCGCGTGAGCCGGTGAGCGTTGCCTCCGGTGCTGATGCAAGCGGTTCACGGATCACTGAAGCGAGCCGACCCGCCGCTGTAATTGAGCCCCCCTCTGGTGGCTCCGTGACCGCAGATCCCGTCGAAGCGTTGATGCAGTGGCGCTCGCAGCGAATCGCTGATGGTGTTGAGTCCGCCGGTGCGATCAAAGATGCGACCCTGATCAAGCTGGTCAAATACAAGTTCGTATCCGAAGACCAGATTCGCAACAAGCTCCAGGGAGCAGATCCAGCCCTGGCGGCCGAAATCGCGGTGATCTTGGCAGAGTTCTTCCCGGACGAGGCGGCTGCGTCTGCCGGTTCGCCGACACCGGCAGTCGTAGCGGCGCCGGCAGTTCCGGTGCCCGCTGAACGAACGACCCCGGTCGCGTCCGCACCCGCAGCGAGTGTGGGCACCGACCAGGCCGCGGTTTCACCGGTAGTTGATCGCGGATTGGGATTGGCGCACAAGGACTTCTGCGAGTTCGAATACGGAGAGAGTCCTGTCGAGCCCGGTGCGGTGGTGATCGTCAAAGGCCCCGACGGGCATCGTGTGACCTGGGAGCCGTATCTGGCCTCACCCGACGACACCGTGATCTACCGTGTTGTGTCCACCGAAGACGAATTTCCGCACAAGCCCGAAGCCGGCGAGCTCCTGGTTGCCACCACCGAAATCGCATTCGACGACACCCGGTTCTTGGCCTCGGCGGTGCGCACTTTCCAGGTGTGGTGCCACGTCGGCACTGACGTCCGCACTGCAAGATATCAACAGCCGGTGCTCGTTGCGCAGGGTGAAGTGGTCAGTCCGGTCGCAGACTTCAACCTGTTCGAAGACGAAGGCCGAGTCATCGCGCAGTGGAACGTCTTTCCGGGTACGCGGGCGGTCCGAGTCTTCCGGGTGCCGCTGAGCGAAGGTGTTCGAGGATTGAACGATCCCCGCCACCAGATCCTCTCCAGCGAACCCAATCTGACCGGATTCGTCGACACAGAGGTCACCCGCGGCGAGCGTTACCTGTACCGCGCCTTGGCAGAAGTAAGTGTGGGCAACAGCGTGCGGCTCGCCAATCCTGTGCAGAAGGACATAGCAGTATCGGTTGTGCTGCAACCGGTGACGGACCTACAGGTAACCCTGAGCGCTGATCGGATCGGAGAGTTCGAACTGCGATGGTCCACGCCGCCTGCAGGGCGGGTTGTGATCTACCGAAGCCCGACTCCGCCGCCGGCAGACCTCGAGTTGTCGGAGTTGCCGCAGGAAGCCCTCGCGCCGCAGGGTCTTGATGATGCCGCTCAGCTGAAGCACCCTGTGGTGGCGGCTGATTCGATGTCGTCGCGCATGACCGCGGTGCCATGGCACGGCGATTGGGATCGCACGTATTTCACGCCCGTCACGGTCTTGGCCGACCACGCGAAGGTCGGTAAGGTGCGCGTTCAGACGCGTCCGCTGCCTGCCGTGGCAGACGCCCGCATCATCGAGCGATTCGATGCGCAAATCGTTTCATTCGGATGGCCGTCGGGTGCGGCGAGTGTGCTGGCGTATGTGGCTCCGCCTTCGGTTCCTGCCGAACAGGCGATAGTGGGACATCCGCTGGAGGAAATCCACTTGCGGCACCATCGTCGTGATGGGGGCCTGACCTTCTCGAAGGAACTGCCCGCCGGATGCATGGTCTATCTCGTTCCGGTGGCTTATTCCGGCGGCGTGCAGGTTCGCGGCGAGCACACTGGGATTCCGTACCCCGGCCTCACTCGCATCAAATATTCACTTCCCGAGGTCCACGCTGACGCGAATGGTCGTGTGGTCGCCATCCAGCTGGAAAGCGACACCGACCTCGATGCGCCGCCTCCATTTGTGATGGTGCACAACCCGAGCCGGTTTCCGTTGGGGCCCTACGACGGAGTCACCGTTCCCCTGATGTCGCCCCATTCGCAGCAACAGGCGTGGCAGCTCGTCGTCGAGCGGCTCATGAAGGGTCAACCGGAGAACGGGTGGCGTGCTCTTCTGCCCAACCAGTCCGGTTACGTTCGGTTGTTTGCGGATACGCGTGGCATGGCCGAGTCCGTCGAAGACGGCGGCTTTCCAGTCCGGCGGATTGCCCTCGCCGACCCGCCGTTGGCCTGGCTGCAATTGGATGCCCAGGTGGGGCAGGCAACGTGACAACAAGCGTGTTCGGTGAGGACGAGCGTCTCGGGATCACGTCGCTCTACAAAACGGGCCGGTACGGGGAACTGATCTACACGTCGTTCGACAACGGATCAGGTAGCGGTGGTGGATGGCAGGTGAAGGACAAGGTCGGGAACCTGACCACGGCGGACATCGACGCGATGACAGAGCGCATCGTCACCAAGTTCGATGTGGGCTCGCCGCTGCCACAGTTTCCGACCATCGCGACCATCGAAGGGCGTCCGGCGCGGCTCGCGTACGACGCACTCCCTGATGGAGCCGGCATCTATTGGCACACGGTGGATGCAGGTCTCGATGGCTCCGGTCGGCCCGGAAACGTCTTTGCGCATGTCGTATTGGATGACGACGTCGCCGAGCGGCCGTCGCTGCGCCCGATCGAGTTGTGGAATTCTCCGGATTGGTTGCGGCCCTACAACGCCCAACCGGTCCGCGCGACAACATTGTCTGGACGTCAACGCGTTCAGGCCGGCGCGCTCATCACCATGGGCAGGGCGGTGGGCTTCCTCCTGGAGACGTACCGCGAAGGTGTGATCCAGGTGCTTCTCGATGCGGTCTACGACGCGATGACCGGTGGGCGGCCCGTGGTCCTGCTGACCGCGACCGCCGACGCTCCTCAATGGATCGGTGCGGTGAGTTACTTCATGTCGCCGGGTACCGCCCGTCGCTTCTCGTGGACAACACATGACAAGCCCGAACTCGCGCTCGCTGACGCCCGACGGGGAATGAACCTCATCTGCGTTCCGAAGAACGACGTCGAACTACCGGCCGCAGACTGGGTTGTCATCGACGCCGACGAGGAAGACCCGCCACTGGGCGCACTGGGTGGGAAAGGTCATACCCCCTCGACATCGGCCTTCGAGGTGCCGGTCTCGCCGTGGTCGCTGCTCGCGCAGGCGGCACTGGTTGATGCCGACCGTGCGATGCGGGTGATCCGACTGCAGGACGACGTAGCTCGTGAGGTCGGAGATCGCGACCTTTCGCCGGTGTGGCCCATCGCGGTGGCCAGTCGGCTGATGGGGCTCGGTGACGTCGACAGGGAATCCGCGCATGCGGTGACCGACGATCATCCGTCACACCTGGGTAGTTCCGAGCGGCTTCGCGACCTCGTCGAGAACCTCTACGTCGCGGACGCGCCCAAGACACCCGTCGAAGCGATTGGGCGGCTCGCCCGGATCAGGTACGCCGGAGGCAGTCAATCCAGAGCAGCGCTGCAACTGGTCAGGTGTGCGCTGGGTTCAAAAGCGTGGCTGGCTGCACCTGAGACGAACCTCGAGCCGGTGCCGGTGTGCCGCAATGTCGATTTCGGTCGCTTGCACGACCAATTCACGCTATGGCTCAACGTAATCCAGGCCTCGCTGTCGGCTGTGGCACCCCCGGCGTCGGAATCCGTTGTGCTCTCGGCGTTGCGGGTAGGCGAATTGCTGAATCGGGTGGCACGCCCCGGACCTGGTCTGGATGCCGCGATGAATGCGCTGTGCGACCTCGTTGATGTTTCGGGTGTCGAGTTCTTGCGAGCGCGCTCTCGTGCGGGCGCCTTTGCGAAGGCAACCGCGGGTATTTCGGGCGCCACGATGTCGTTGGTGTTGCAGCGTGTAGTGGCAACAGTGATTCATGCGCCGCATGAACTCGACCTGAATGTGTGGCGATGGCTGTTCGGTGACAACGGCATTCAGCCCGGGCTCGGCGCTACCGGACCCATCACGCTCGACCAGCACGTGTGCGAGCTTTTCCCGCTCTATATCGCCGCCCTGTTGGACGATCCTGCCGGGGACTCGCTGTCTCCGCAGAGGAAGGCTGAGCTGGTCCACATCGCTGTCGAGTGTGTGATGGCGTTGCGCGGTTACTCGGTGGTCGAACGCTATGAGCGGGTCGCGCGGCTGATAAAGCACCACTCACTGACGACGGTCCAGTTGCTGAACCTCATCGACCGGTATCCACAGAACGTCCTGCCCGCCCTGGCTTGGCGACGCGTGCTGTACGCACCTGCGTCCGAAGACCTCGATAGTGTGGTCGACTACGTCTGCAACTACCCTCTGGCGCAACCCGATCCCCTCGACGATGCATCGAAATTAGTCGTCGCGGTAGCCCGTGTCCGATCCGCGTCAGCCTGGACCGACTTCGAAACGCGCTGGGCGCTCACGCTCATGGACACCGAGGTGCAGTTGCTGGTGAACGAGCTACACCCAGAAGTTTTCGACCACGCCGACAAAGATGTGTGTGTTCCGTTGGGTGCGCTGTTCATAGCCGCGCAATCACGAGGTCGCACTTGGGCATCGGTCGACGCACCGGGGGTTGACCGGCTGGCGAAACGGCTGGACGCATTCCAGCCGGAATTGGTGGAGTGGATTGACCGACTCGTGGAGCGCGACGTCATCGACATCGTGTGGATTGCCGGTGAATCCGCGAGCTCACAAACGGATTTCGGCACATCGCCGATCGCGTTATGTGCACGGGTGGACGTCGACCATTCTCCGGTCACCTGGATGGATCGGATGATCGACAAGCAACTCTCGAATGCCACCTACCGCGGACCGACAACTGTCGAGGACGTGCGGGACGCCTTGTGGGAATCCGTGCGTGGCCTCACCGCTGCCGAGGCCGAACGCTTCTTTTCCGAATACCGCACGGCCGGAAAGACGTGGCTGCGCGAGCGTGGACTTCTCGCCCGCGAATCGTCGCGTCCTCGTTTCTCATTGACCAACCGAGAGGATCACACCTGATGGTGACCTACGTACTGGACGGAACCAGTTCCGCTCAGCTGCCGAAGCGGCCGCTGGCCGTCACCATGTCGGTCACCGGCGCCGTGGATGCAGCTGCATTGGTGGCCCGCAGAGACGGCATGATCGACACTTCGGTGATCGCTCACAGCCCAGGGATGTTGATCGTTCCCCGGGTCGATCACGACGTGGTCATCTCTGCGGTGCCTTCGGGATCCCTGTCGACGTTTCCGCAGGGCACCGTTCTGCATGTTGCAGTGGGTCTGGACAGCTCGAACGATCTGGATCCGGACCGGGCCCAGTTGACGCCCCGGGACGTGTCAGGACTGAGTGCGCTCGAGTTGGCGGTGATAAGTCCGTCTGGCAGCGAACAGGTTTCGGTGACTACACGCCTGATCCGCCCGGAATTGCCACTGACACCTCTGGCTGCGCGGGCGAGGTCGGCAGCGCGTGGAGCACTCGGAGTCGACCAACTGCCCTCCGGACGCCAGTTGGAGGTTGTGGTCGTGGTGGACGCCAGTTTGTCGATGGCGTCGCTCATCTCGGACGGAAGTGTCGGTGCCGCGATACATATCGCCACGGGAGTCGCGGCGGTCTTGTCGGCGGGTGCGCCGGTGCGCGCGGTTCTTTCGGGTCGGACCGTCACCGAAGTTGCGCTGGAAGGCGACGATTTCACGGCGGCATTTCAATCCGCCGTCGCGTCCACGGGTATGGGAGTCGGTGCCGCGCTCGCAGAACCGGTTGTAGCTCAGGGCGGTGCACAGTTGGCGATCGCCGTCACTGATGCGCCGACACAGGTGGCATCACGCGGCTTGAGTACACAGCTGGTGCTGTCGCCGTCACGCGCGGCGTTGACCGATCCCAATTTTGTGGGGGCGGTGTGCCCGCCGCCGCTGCCAGGTGAGAACGCTGTCGATCGCCTTCTCGCCGAACCTGCACTGGTCGACGAAGTCGTCGGCGGCTTGTTGGCTGTATTGAATGTCAGGAGCACTTCGCTGTGAACAAATGCCCACGCTGTTTCAACTTCCTCGGACCCGACTGGTTTTCATGGACCGAAGCCGAGCCGTCAGTCTCTGAAACGGACGACCGGGCAACCGCTTTCAGCGGACGAGATGTCCGGATGGGTAAGACGTGTGAACTGCGTAAGCCGCAGGATGCTCCTCCCGCGTGGGTTCCAGACATCGGGTGGGCAGAAGCGGAACTGGGTGGATCCGTTCTCGACATATGCCCGATCTGCCATTTTGTGCTGCCGGATCTGTGGCGTTGGGGTGTATCAACCTGCCTGGTGATGGCAGGTGCGCGAGCGACCGGGAAGACGGTGTATATCGCGGTCTTGATCAAACAGCTCGAGAAGTACGCCGAGCGGATGAACGTGGTGGTCGAACCGGCCGACGATCAGGTCGCGAAGCACTATGAAAATGTCTATGAGAGACCGCTGTTCGAACAACGGGGCATCCTCCAATCCACCCCGTCGTCCTCAACCGAAGGAAGTCCCCAGCAGGTTCCTTTGATCTTCAGCATCGGCATCTGGAACGGGGTCAAGCACTACCTCGTCATCCGAGATGTGGCCGGGGAGGACCTCGAGAACAGCGAGGTCGGCGGCTATCCGTGGCAGTTCTTCGGGGCCGCTGACGCTGTGTTGTTCATGTTCGATCCGCTGAAAGTCGACGAGATCGGCCACCAGTTGCAGGATCTGGTACCCGTCCAGACCAATCGTGGTGGTGATCCTCGAATGGTCCTTCGCAACGTCATGAAGCTGATCGGCCGTGGAACGCCGAAGTTGGCGATCATCTTGTCGAAGTTCGATGCCCTCCAAGCACTTCAAGGTGTTCGAGGCAGCGAGTGGGGGCAGATCATGGCCAACGCGGGTGCCTCGTTCTCGCGTGACCCGGGGTTGAAGCTGGAACCCTACGACGACGCTGACGGCGAGCTCCTCGACGCTGAGGTGAGTAGCTTATTGCAGAAGTTGGACGCGGGGCCGATGCTCAAGAATCTTGAGAACCCACACACCGGCCAGCAGTACACGAATCGGTTCTTCGCGGTATCGGCCCTAGGCGAATCGCCTGTTGGCGCGCGACTTCACGCCAACGGGATCACACCGTTCCGCTGTTTGGATCCGGTCCGGTGGGTGTTGGCGGAGCAGGGTGTGTTGTGAACTGAGTCCAGGGTAGAGCGGGGTTGCTGAAGACGAGTTAAGGACAGCCGATGTACGTACTACCGCCGAAGATCAAGGGCAGTCTTGCCGCGAAATGGGTGAAGGTCCTTGCCCCTGTGTTGGGTGCAGACGAAATGGTCTGGGCTTTCGCGCGTGTGACCAGCCGTTGGCCGCAGACTGAAGCCCTTGCAGTGACAAGTCGGCGACTGCTGGCGTTCAATAGTTATGCGTTGACCGAGGCAAGGTTCGTCGTATTCTCAGTTGACGCAAGCGAGATCATCAGAGTCGACTACCCGGAGGGGTTCGGCACCCACAAGCTGATCGTCACCACGGCGGCGGGAAAAGTCAATTTTGGGGACATCCGAAAGGACGACCTCGACTTCGTTCAGTATTACGTCAGATATCTGGTCGACGCGGGCCGCGGAACGAACGGTATCGACGAGAAGGCGGTCCGCCCGGAAATAGCGACGGCTACCCGTGAACATCTGCAACGCGCAACGGCTCCGGAATCGACCCCGGTCCTTGGCGTTCCGCTCGATGACTCCTGGGCGAAGGCCATCGAGAACAGTTCGGGACCTGACGAATTACCGTCGCTGATCATCAGCAATGGCTCGGCGGGTTTGTTGGCCGCCTTCGAAGACCGGATTGTCATCGTGAAGGCACAAATCATGAATGGCAGGGCATTTGAGTCGCGAGCGGTTTCCCTTATCTACTCCGATATCTCCGAGATCGAGTACCGACGAGGGCTGTCAGATGGAGTTTTGGAGGTACGCGCGTGGGACTCTGCCGAGGCTGTCCTGGACAATGTGAGCGGATGGGACGGGTCGGCTCCGAATACGCTTAGGTTGCCGTGGGCGCTCCACGACCAGGCTCTGCCGTACCTTGACGAAATTCGGGGCAAAGTAGCTGCCGCGCAACGGGAGAAACCGGTATCCCTCTGGAAGCCGCCGCTGGAACCGCGCATCGTGGAGAAATCTGCTGTAGAGGTACCCGCTGCAGGCGGTTTGGCGGTAGAGATCGAGAAGTTGGCGAATCTGTTCAGTCAAGGACTGATCGATGCCGACGAGTTCCGAGAAGCCAAGAGGGCTGTGATTGCCGCACACTCGTGAAGTCCGCGCTCACAACCTCTGTGGGTTGTGAGCGCGGCCTACGCGAGTCATGCTTAGCAGCTGCTGGTTTCGCCGATCTTGACGACCGAGAGAACCGCCTCACCTTCGGTGATGGGAGTTCCGGCCTCGGGTGTCTGGCCTACCACTACCCAGTTGCTGTCGATCACCTGGCTGCGGCCTTCGCCGGTGGCATCGTCGCTACGCGAAAAGAAGACACCGTTTTCCTGGATGAGATCCTGCGCGTCCTGCAGGTTCATGCACACGACGGCAGGCATGATTCCGCCCGTCGCTGTAGTGGTCGTGGTCGGCGGGGCAACGGGTGCTGGCGGGAGAACTGCGCGCGTTGATGTCGGCGCAGGGGCGACTGTGGTCGTGGTGGGTTCAACGGTGACAGTGCTCGGTGGGACCGTCACCGTTGCAGCGGACGAGCTTGCAGCAGTCGTGGAGGTGTTTTTCTCCGCGCCACCACCGCTGGCAACAGCGGCGATGACGAAAAGTACGACGACTGCGGCGATGCCGCCGAAGATCCACGGTTTCTTGGACTTCTTCGGTTTTTGGCCGGATGGATTGCCGTCACCCGGGGTGGCCCATGAGGGCTGTCCGGAGTTCGAACCGTTGAATGGAGGTGGGGGAGGTGGTGTGGTCACGAGATCCGTTCTTTCTGCTGTTGATACCGAGTGCATCGGACAGTGATCCGCTTCGAGGAAGCGGTGGATACGACTCGGAAGGATGGTCAGCGTCTCCAGGCGCCGAGGCATGACGGCCATGGTGAGACGATCTGGTGAGAGCTCTTCGGGGACATGCGAGATGAACTGACGCCAGCACGTTTCACCGAACGTGAAGGGCGTCAGCTGGTTATAGTAACGGTGCCAGGCAGTGTTACAAATTTAGGGAAATATCTTGGGCTGTAACGGATCACGCGAAAATATCATCTGAACATACGATTGCGGCCCGCGGCGCAGGGGCAGTTTGAATCTGATCAGTTCGACCGTCGAGCAGCCATGCAGATCAATCGATCAGCGGTGATGAAACGCGTCCGGCGATACTGTGGATGCGTTGTGTCTGAACATGAGCACCATGCGCACTACCTCGCGGCCCGGCCATATTTGCGCGGGGAGATTCTCGCGAAGCCATATCCGGTTCCTCCGGAGCCCGGCGTCTATGGCTGGTGGTTCAAGTCCGTTCCGGCCGGAATCGACCCGTCGGAATGCGTCCACCGTGCGGACGGGCTGACATTGCTCTACGCAGGCATCAGTCCGAGTAAGCCGTCGGCGGCCGGTGTCGCGAGCAGACAAAATATTCGTCGGCGAATCAGGACGCACTACGTAGGCAACGCATCGGCATCGACGCTACGGAGATCCCTCGGGTGCCTGCTGTCTGACGAACTCGGGATACAGCTCCGGCGTCATGGTGCCAGTGAGCGTTACATGTTCGGGAGCGGCGAGGCCGCGCTGTCGGACTGGATGGTCGACAATGCGCTGGTCTCGTGGATCACCCATCCCGAGCCCTGGCTCCTCGAAGACGAACTGATCGAAACCCTCGACCTGCCACTCAACATCGATGGTGCCAACAACACGTTTACCGCCACCTTGCGGGCGGCGCGACGGTCAGCGATCGCGACGGCCCGGGAGCTCCCCGTCCTCCGATCCGCGAACGCCTAGAGCCCAGTGCCTACGGGGAATGCGTCGTACTACTCAGAACCGCGATGACCACGCCCGCGACGGTCAACACCCCGACGACGGTCGCCATGATCCACGCCAGCCGACGACGATGCCGCCGGGCGGCGTTGATGCCGACGCCGATGCTGACCAGGATCGCCATGGAATACAACGAGATCCCGAGTGTCAGGGCTTCGGGGGAAATGTCCAGGGCGATGGCGCGTTCGGTCACGGATCCCAGTAGAACATTCGTCTCGAAGTGGCATTCCAGCGAGCTGTCAGTGCGCGGCGTCCGCCTTTTTGCGCTTGGGGATCACGTGCATGATCGCCACGATGATCGCGCCGACGATCAGGCCGAACACTGCTGACACCGTGGTGCCGGCGATCCAGGAGAGCACTCCACCGAACCCTCCGTGGACGAGGTGTCCGAACCAGTGCTCGAGGTCGTGAAGTTGATCGGCGGGCCAGTGGAACCCGGCTTCGCCGATGTTGATCAGCAGGATGTGTCCGCCGACCCACAACATCGCCGCGATGCCGACGACCGTGAGGACCGACATCAGCTTCGGCATGGCCGACACCAGGCCGCGGCCGACGCGTTGGCTCAGCGTCGACTTGCGACCTGCCAGCGCCAGACCGACGTCGTCCATCTTCACGATCAGCGCCACGACGCCGTAGACGAGCGCGGTGATGAGGAACGCGACGACGATGAGGACCAGCAGACGGGTCACGAACGGTTCGTCTTCCACCGACGACAGCGAGAGCACCATGATCTCGGCCGAGAGGATCAGGTCGGTACGGATGGCGCCGTTGACCATCGTCTTCTCGAACTCGGGACCACGCTCGGTGGGCTCGTCGGCGTGGCCAGAGTGGCCGGAGAGCGCCTCGTAGACTTTCTCGGCGCCCTCGTAGGACAGGAACAGGCCGCCGGCGATCAGCAGATACGGCAGAGCTCCGGGGAGGAACTGGCTCAGCAGCATGGCCACCGGCAGGATGATCAGGAGCTTGTTGCGGATCGATCCGAGCGCGATCTTGCCGACGATGGGCAGTTCGCGGGCAGGGGAGAATCCGTGCACGTAGCGGGGGGTGACAGCAGTGTCGTCGACAACCACGCCTGCTGCCTTGACACTGGCCTTGCCTGCGGCCGCTGCGACATCGTCGAGGGACGCTGCGGCAACCTTCGTGATCGCTGCGATGTCATCCAGCAGTGCGACGAGTCCGCCGGCCACGGGAACCTCCTAGTTCGACGGTGTGCATCCACCCGAAGGATACGTCGTCGGCGACCTGCGGCCGATTCGTGCCAGACGAACGTGACGAGTGCCGGTGCTCCAGTCCTGGCTATGGATCACAACATCGCCCAACATTGGCGAGGCGATCTGCTGGTCCTCGTGAACAGCTGTGGTCGGCGACATCGTCTGTGGGTGTCCGGCGCAGCGGTGATTTCCACGCGTTCGCATTACAGGATCGGTCCACTATTCGTGGGACTGTTTTCTGTATGCCGTTGTGCCAGCGGTAATTCGGAAACAGAAATACTTGCACTAACTAATTGAAAAAGGATAATCCTGGCGCGCAGATTTCGAATCTGTGCGTCAGAATGTCGGGATGCGTTCTTATGGCCGGGGGAACCGGTGACGGCCCGCCGAGTGTTACAGGTGGCGGTGATCGACGACCATGAGTCCGTGGTGGAGGGATTGCGGACGATCATCGAGGAGGGCGAGGACATGGCCTTCGTTGCCGGTGCGGAGACGGTGGATCAGTTGTTGCAGTCGACCTCAGACATCGGACTGGTGATCTTGGACCTCCGGTTGTCCGACGGATCGTCGCCGCATTCGAATGTGACCCGGTTGCGCGAAGCCGATATCGAAGCGCTTGTCTACACCTCCGGTGATGAACCGTTTCTGGTGCGGGAAGCTGCCGCCGCGGGAGTCCTCGGGGTGATTCGAAAGTCTGCGCGTAAGGCCGAGATCCAGGACGCGATCCGGACTGCTGGGGCGGGACGGCAAGTGGCGTCGGTGGATTGGGCGGCCGCACTCGATTCGGACCCCGGCTTTGTCGACCTCTCGCCCCGGCTGCGGCAAGTGCTGGAGTTGTATGCGTCGGGAGAACCGACGGCGCGGGTGGCGAAAGAAACCGGTTTGTCGCCGGATACCGTCAGCGACTACGTCGACCGCATCCGCCGCAAGTATCGCGACGCGGGACGGCCCGCACCCACCAAAACCGACCTGTACAAACGAGCGATTGAGGACGGATGGCTACCGATTCCGCGACGTTTCCGGCGATAGCCGCGGCGATCGGGGACGAAGCCAAAACTGCCGGACACCGCATCCTGCAACAATTCTCACTGTTTGTCGGCGGCGGCTACCTCTTCTACCTCGTCCTGGTGATCCCCAACATCGGGCAGTCCACGGAAGTCATGGCCGGGTGGTGGACGGTCTCGGCACTCGTGTTGATCTTCGGGACCGGGCTCGTCATGGGAGCCGTCGCGATGCGAAGCAGTATCCCGGCGTTGCGCAGGACCGCATCGGTCGCAGCGATCGGATACGTGGCGGCCCTGGCACTGTGGCCGCTTGGTTGGGACGGGATGCTCCTGGCCAGCGAAAGAGGCATGTGGTTCTCGCAATTCAGTGGGCTTCCGGCCATCGTCGCTGCTGCGGCGTGGCGGGCGCGGTGGGCGTTTGCCTATCTGGCCGGGGTGACCGTGGTGGTCCAGCTGATCAATCACGAGGTCCGAGCGCCTGAGTTCAATGGGCCGGTGATCCCCGAGATCGCCTGGGCATTCGCCTTTTGCTTGATCCCGTTCTCCGCCGCGGTGATGGGCATCCGGACCGCGGGGATCCTCGATGCAACGCGTGAGTCGGCGTACGCGGCAGCAGCGGAAGCCGCTGCGACACAGGCGAGAACACTGGAACGAACGCGATTTGACGCACTGACCCACGACGGTGTGATGTCGACGTTGCTCGGCGCCGCACGCCAAGGAGCCTCGCAGCGCCTCGCCGTTCAGGCCAAACGCACCCTGGCCGACATGGACGGATTCCACACACAACCGACTGACGACGATGTCCTCTTGGTCAACGCGGCAGTTGCTCAGTTGCGCGGAGCGGTCGTCGATGCGGACCCGACTGTCGCAGCTGAAGTCACGAGAAGCGATGACGCGCAGTCTTATCCGGTCAATGTCGTGCTGACCATCGCCGCAGCCACCACCGAGGCCGTGCGCAACAGCGTCACCCACGCCGGACCGGAGGCGACGCTAAGTGTTGTCGTCCACCTCGAGGCCGACGCGATCCGGGTGGACGTGTGCGACGACGGCGTCGGGTTTGATCTGCGTGCGGTCGCGCCTCAACGATTGGGTCTTGCGGTGAGTATTCGTGGGCGGCTGTCCGTTCTCGATGGCGGTGGTGCCACGGTCGATTCGAAGCCGGGCCACGGCACCCGGATCGGCCTGCACTGGACACGGCCACAATGATCACCCGGGCACGATCGGCGGCCCCACGAGATATCACCGCGATCCTGGGGATGCACACCCCGGCAGCCAAAGGTGTTGTCGCGGTATACATCGTCGCGATCACCATCGTTGCCGTCGAGACTCGGCAGGGGATCAGTGCATTTTGGCCGGTGGTGGTGGGATTGGTGATCCTGGCGGCCGGCACCATTGCGCTGATCACGGTGCCGGGCGACCCGCTGCCCGTGCCTGCGACCTGGGCGCTGGCCGCGGCCGGACCGATCGCGTCCGCGCTGATGTTGTGGGTGATGCCCGTTCCGCTCGAGGTGCCACTGCAGGGGTGGACGCACGGGGCGGGCACAACGATTCTATGTTTCATGTCGGTGCGCGGACGCTGGATCAGCGCATGGTGGGGGTTGCTCGCCATGGCACTGGTCTACGGGCTGTGGGGTGCGTTCACCGACCAGGGATTCTTGTTCGGAGTCGGGATGGTGGTCATCGACGGCGGGCCACTGGCGATGGCGACGCTGCTCTCATTCACGCTGCGGCCCAACGGGAAAGCCGTCTTTGCGTTGCGTGATGCCGCCACCGCGCGGATCGTAGCGCTCTCGGCCGCACGTGCGGCGACCGAAGAACGCGATGCCCGTTTGCGCCAGCTCGATGAGATGGCCAGACCACTCCTGGAACGCATCGCGACCGCTGAGGAGTTCACCCCGCAAGAGGCGGCAACCTATGAGCTGGTCGAGGCGAACCTGCGTGACCGCCTGCGAGCGCCCGCGTTGACAAGCCCTGAGATCGATGCGGCCGCGCGGCTGGCCCGGGCCCGCGGCGTCGAGGTGATCCTCATCGACGATCACGGGATGGATGCCACACCGGCCGCCATCAGGGAACTGCTTCGCGGACGGATCATCGACACCCTCCGGGACGCACACGACGGCGACATCTGCGTGCGGATCCTGCCCCCGGACCGGCCCGCGCTGGCGTCGATCTACGTGCATGACACCGCCGGAACCCGCCGCACCACCTTCGACCACTCTGGCGTCGAAGTGCAGAATTAGCGCGCAGCCCAGGCACTGTGGAGGCCCCGATTTGTAGGGCCCCCAACTCGGGGGACCCCGCAAGATGCGTCTGGTGCACCCCTGTCGGCGGCATTAATTTCGGTTACACATCGCCGGTCAATCCGCGGCAGGCGACCAGAAGATCGGAATCACCGTGGACACGATGGAAGCTGCCGTACCTGTGACCAGGCCGTCCCTGAGCGCGCGCGAGATCGAAGTTCTGCGGACGTGGCTCGTCTGCAACACCAAGGACGCAGCCGCGCGCAGCCTGTTCATCACGGGCTCCACGGTCAACACCCACATCACGCGGATCCGCGACAAGTACGAAGCGGCCGGCCGGCCGGCGGTTACCAAGGCGATATTGCTCGCGCGTGCCCTCCAGGACGGTCACATCACCGTCGACGAGCTGTGAGCCGCGTCAGTCCTTGGTGACCTTCACGTCTTTGAGTGGGTTCGCGATCTGCTGAGTCTTCTTGTACAGCCAAGCGATGAGCGCGACAAAGGCAACAACGCCCAGGATCTCGGCCCAGCTGCTGAAGCTGTCGCCGACAACCGCCAGTGGACTCTCGTCGCCGGTGGCAGCGACGATGCCGGCGAACACGACGCCGAACAGGCTTTCGCCGACGATCAAGCCGGTGGCCAGGAGCACGCCCATCCGTTTCTTGCGTTCGACGTTGCCGCCACTCCGAACGGCCCACCGGTTGTAGAAGGTGCCGAGGATGGCGCCGACCGGGATGATCAGGGTCAGCGCGATCGGCAGGTACATGCCCATGCCGACGGCCAGCGGCGGCAGGCTGAACTTGGAAGTTGACCGCGACAGAAGCTCGTCGATGATGATGACGCCGACGCCGATCAGTGCGCCAAGACCGATGAGGTTCCAGTCGAGATCGCCGCCGAAGACGCCTTCGGCCAGCGATGAGATCAACGCGGCCTGCGGAGCCGCGAGGGCGTCGTCACCGGCGCCGGGGGCACCGGCGAAACCGAACGCGGTGTTCATGAGCCCGAGGATCGGCGGAATGATCGCCGATCCGAAGAGCACGCCGATGATGAGTGCGACCTGCTGCTTCCACGGCGTCGCGCCGACCAGCTGACCCGTTTTGAGGTCCTGCAGATTGTCGTTGGAGATGGTTGCGACACCGAACACCACTGCGGTCACGAACAGGGTGAAGGCGATCAGCGCGGTGTTCTGCGCGTCATCGGCGTCGCCGTAGACCATCTTGATGAGCAGCGCGGCAAGGATGGCGACCAGGATTCCGACACCGGAGATCGGGCTGTTCGACGAGCCGATGAGACCGGCCATGTACCCGCAGACCGCCGCAACCACCAGGCCGATGACAAAGACGAAAATGATGCTGACGGAGATGATGCCGGTGGCGGTCCCATGCAGTGCGGTGTTGTGGACGAAGTCCCAGAGCAGCAACCCGATCGGGATCAGGGCTACCAGGATCACGATCGCAACCATGGTGATCGGGATGTCCTGCTCGGTCAGGTCGACCTTGTCGCCCTTACGTCGCGCCCGGGCCGAGACCAACGAGTTCTGGATGCCTCGCAGGATCGGGCCGATGATCTTGAGTAGCGTCCAGATCGCGGCGATGGCGATGGCACCGGCACCGACAAACCGAACGTCGGAGGAGAAGATGCTGCTGACCCCGTCGAGCAGCGACTCACCGGCAGGGAGATGGCCGTTGGTCTGAACGGGGAGCAGGATGCCGAACGAGATGACCAGACCGACGAGCATGGCGATACCGACGGTGAGTCCCACCAGGTGACCGACACCGATCAGGGCCAGCGACAGGCTCGCGCCCCACATGGTGCCGCCCGCGCCGACCTTCACCGCACCCGCGAGGGAGCTGCTGATCACCTTCAGCGCCGCCAGCAGCGAGAATCCCGCGGCCGCGAGCGAGCCCATGACGATGATCCGCATACCGCCGCGGTTTTCCTCGGCGCCCGCGTTGGTGTCGCCGACCTTCAGCACCTCGGCAGCGGCCACACCTTCGGGATAGGGCAGGTCAGATCCCGTCACCAATGCTCGTCGCAGTGGGATGGAATACATGACGCCGAGAATGCCGCCGATCGCACACAAAGCCACGGTGATCCAGTAGGGAAATCCGGTCCACCAACCGACCATGATCAGGCCGGGCAACACGAAGATGATGGCCGAGAGGGTGCCCGCTGCCGACGCGATCGTCTGGACGATGTTGTTCTCGACCACGGTGTGGTTCGCGAAGTTGCGCAGGATGCTCATCGAGATGACTGCCGCCGGGATGGCGGTGGCGAACGTGAGGCCGACCTTCAATCCGAGGTAGACGTTCGCAGCTGTGAATACGAGCGTGATGAGGCCACCGAGGATGATCCCTCGCAGCGTCAGCTCGCGCAGACCGGACGACTTCGTACGCGTTGCCGTCACATCATCTGTGGACATTTGCAGCTACCCCTCACGGGTCAGTTGATCGATCACCGCCTCGATCCGGCGGTCGTTGACGTTGACACTCTATGTGTCAACGGTATGTCTGATCGGTGCACCCCGCATTCACGGTCGCGGATGTATCTCAGCTCACATTCGCGAGTTTCGGTCGGGGCTATTCGCAGGCCACGCCGTCGTCCAACCCTGTGGAGCTGTCCTGCGCTGATCTAGGTATTCGTAGACCACGTCGTTCGGGGATTGGGCCGTTGAAGGTCTGGCTGCAGGAGTTCGGATCGATTCACGTCCGAGCCATCGGTGTGTTCGGTGGCTGTGTCGACTACAGATCTCGCGCCCGCAGATGGTTCGACTTGGCTCCGTTGCATCGCGGGCAGGCGAGGACGAGGTTGGCGAGGCCGCCGATGCCAATACGCGACCAGGGGAGTAGATGGTCGAGATGCCCGTTCATGGGGTGCTGGCCGAATGCGAGGGGATCCCGGACGTCGAGGTTGTGCACGCTGCAACTATCCGGCTTGTCGGTGCCCGGCGATACGGTGTGCCCACGAATCGCCCATGGGGATGGGCGAGGGCAACAAGGGGGAAATCATGTCTGTAGGGGTGGAATTTCGCGTCGGTGCGCTCGCGAATGCGTGCGAACGAGACCTGGGGGATCCGGCGCAGTGGATCGCCCCGCGCGCGTATCCGAAAGCGTTGGCGCTATGCATTATTGATGCCATCTATTCGACGGGCGCGCGTCACGTGACCGTTGAGAACATCTTTGAGCGGTACGGCATCTACCGCGCCGCGCAGGGTGGCGACATCACGCAGGACGGAGCGCCCGAGCTACTCAAGACTTTTCACGAGTTGGGCAACGCGTCGGAGTGGGCGTCAACGATCGGCAATCGAAGGCCGACGTCGTCGACGCCGGGGGCGCCGCTGAAAGCGCAGGCGGTCAACGATGTTGCGAGCCGCCTTGTCGACCTCGGAATCGATACTGCCGCCGACTTGCGCGACGTGGCCGATTCCGATGCCCTCGATGCCGTCAAGAAATCGTGGCTCGCGGTGCCGGGTCAGCGATCGGGTGTCACCTGGGCGTATGTGCTGACGCTCGCCGGTGTCTCTGCCGTCAAGGTCGATCGCGCAATCGTCAGTTATGTTGCGCGCGTCTTGGATCTTCCCATTGATGAAGTGACTCCGACCGTGGCGAGCGTGCTCATCAGCGACGTGGCGACACAGAAGCATTGGAATGTTGGTCACACGGAGCATGCGATTTGGCGGTTGGGGTCCAAACGCCCGGTAGGCGAACCCGTCCTGCCAGTAGCTACTGAGTAGCGGGTGAATCTCACGCGCCGGGCGGTTCTTCGGGGCCGCTCGGTGTGGGGTGGGAAGAACTGGCATTCCAAATGCGATGTGCGGCAGAGCTGTTGCTCCGGTCCGGAGGAGGGGAGGGATTCCCGATAGGGGAACCTTAAAGTGGCACTTGTTAATTCAAATAGTTAGGTTGTCGAGGGATCGGGCGCGGTCAGCGACCGTTCGCAAATGCAAGGCGGACACCACTTTTCGTGCAAGTTGTTTGCATAGCTAATGGTGACCCCAGTTCGGGGGGCATTGGAAGGGCTGGCTGGATGTTGTCGGACTGTGCCATTAGTTTCAAGGGAGACAGGCAGTCAATCCGTCGGCTGCTCACCGAAAGATCGGATCGAAGATGTTCGCGATGAATCAGGTCTCAGCCGAGATACTAGTCAGGCCGAGCCTGAGTGCGCGGGAGATTGAAGTCCTTCGTGCGTGGCTTTTCTGCGACTCCAAGGATGTTGCTGCTCGCACGCTGTTCATCTCTTCGGCGACCGTGAACACCCACATCGCGCGGATCCGTGACAAATACGACGCGGCCGGCCGGCCGGCGACATCGAAGACATCTCTGTTGGCAAGAGCGCTCCAAGACGGTCTCATCACGGTTGAAGAGCTCTGACCGGGACTCGTACGACAGCGCGGCCGCTGTCTGAATGGTCCGCCCGGCATCGTGCTGATGGGCCTGGCCGTCGTCCCTACACTCCGGGGCTGTGAGTCCAGCCGGGGAATGGCGGCAGCGTCGGAAGGTACGAAGCGTCGATCGGGTTGGTTGGGTACACCAGGCCAAAGCTGTCGAGTAGGGCCATGGGGTACTGCTCGACAGCCCAATCGTTGCAGGGCGGTTCTTGTCCGCTTTCGTAGGAGTACTGCTTGAGTGTCCAACCGTCGAACACGTCCCTGTTGGGATAGCGCTTGTGTTCGGCAGTGGCGGCGGGTTTGGTTGCCGTGGCCGTCTTTGACGGCGTGCTCGCGGTGGCATGCTGTGGTTCCCGCTCGATGCGGACCCGCCACATCTCGGGCGTCGCGAATATGTGGCCCTCGGGGCTGAGCAGGTCTGGATCGGTGACCGGTCGCAGGTCTGCTGGTTCGTAGGGTTTGCGTGGATGTGTTGGGTGGGGTTGATAGGTACCGAACGCGACCTCGCAAATCCGGGCATCGACAGTGGTGGGGGTTTCGACGACGTCGTACAACAGATAGTGCTTGGTACCAGATACGGCAATCGCAGGCGGCAACCGAGAGGTGTCTTCGACATGGATCTTGGTTTTTCCCTCGGTCTTGATGCCTTCGTCGAGAAATCGTCCGTATCCGGGGTAGCTGCTGTAACGCCCGACCATATACGCGACCGCTTTGGCTTCAACGGTGGCTCTGATGACTGACATCGACTCGGACTGAAGGTCTGCGGGGAATTCGGTTGCCCATACGTTGGTGTATGTGCCAACCTCGGCAGGTAGGACGTATTCAGACGGGTTGTTAGCCGGTGATGTGCCGGACGAACTCGATGGGTGGTTGCTTGGATTGGACGAGCATCCGACTACGAGGACTCCGGCCACTGCAACGAGAAAAGTTTGGGTCCTGTTACTCATTCAGCAATCGATTCTTGTATTCGTCGTATGACATTGCCTTGGTCGGATCGCCTTGTCGGGCATCGTGCTTGTGGTCCTTTTGGCCGTGTCGTCCCTACACTCCGGGGCTGTGAGTCCAGCCGGGGAAGGGCGTCAGCGTCGGAAGGTACGAAGTGTCGATCGGGTTGGTTGGGTACACCAGGCCAAAGCTGTCGAGTAGGGCCATGGGGTATTGCTCGACAGCCCAATCGTTGCAGGGCGGTTCTTGCATACTTTCGTAGGTGTACTGCTCGAGCGTCCAGCCTTCGAACACGTCCCTGTTGGGATAGCGCTCGGGTTCGGCAGTGTCGGCGGGTTCGGTTGCCGTGGGATTCGTTGGCGGCGTGCTCGCGGAGGCGCGCTGTGGTTCCCGCTCGATGTGGACCCGCCACATTTCGGGCGTCGCGAATATGTGGCCCTCGGGGCTGAGCACGTCTGGATCGGTCACCAGTCGCTGATCGACTGGTTCGTAGGGCCTACGCGGATGCGTTGGGTGGGGTTGATAAGTGCCGAACGCAACTTCACAAATCCTGGCGTCGACAGTGGTGGGGGTTTCAACCACGTCGTAGAGCAGATAGTGCATCGTGCCAGACACGGCAATCGCCGGCTCCAACTGATCTGGAAGTTCGACGTCGACACGGCTTCTCCCTCGGGAGGTCTGGGTAGCTTCGTCGATAAATCGCCCGTATCCGGGGTAGCTGTTGTCGGGGCCGACCGTATGGGCGACCGCATAGCCTTCAACGGCGGCTCTGATGACCGATATCGACTCTGATTGCAGGTCGACAGGTGAGTCCGTCGCCCAAACATTCGTGTACGTTCCGACCTCCGGGGGCAGAACATACTCCGACGGGTGGGTCGCCGCTGACGTGTTGGGTGAGCTCGGAGGGCCGGCGCCGGGACTTGATGAGCAACCGACGACGAGAACTGCAACCGCGGCAACGAGAATCGTTCGGGTCCTATTACTCATTCAGCAATCGATTCTTGTATTCGTCGTAAGACATGGCTTCGGTCGGATCGCCTTGTCGGGCGTCGTACATGTCTTGGTATGTTCCTACGTCGACACCGGCGCGCTCGATCCGAGGACGAAGTGCACCGAGAATTTGTTCGTCGCTGTCCGTGCCGTACCCAGACTTTATTTCGCTGAGGGGACGGAGTGTCTGACCGTCGAAGAGACGTTTATCAATCTGCGAATTTGCGCCGTCAGGTACTGGATTCGTCGATGCGTACAGCTGGTAATACTGCTGCAATTTCGCATTCTCAACCGCGTCTGGGATGTTTTCGGGATATGGGCCTTGATCCGCGAGCTCGATCTCTTTGTCCCACGCCGGAATATATGGTGATGCCAGGTCCAGACCGACTTCGGCGGTGTTACCAACAACGGGGATCGCGGCTGCAACTTTTTTGATGCTGGTTTCGACGTTCGAAGAGATTGCTGCTCGATCGTCGTTGGTCAAGCCGTCCGTGCCCGACCCGAGGTGCTCGTCGTGCCAGTTGTCGAGAGAGGCAGCTGTCAATCCATCGGTCAATAGGTTCTGTAACGCTCCGTTGCGGGCACCGATTTCGCCGGCATTGGGTGCATCCGGGTCGTTGTGATCCATCGTCACCAGATTGTGGGCGTTGAGTGCCTGCTGTGTTTGGACATCGTGGATGAGCCGTTCACCGGCAGTCGGATCGCTGGCGATCAATGCCATCGCCCGTTGCGATTGATCCCGCAACGCATCGTTGTTTTCCCCGAAATTGAGATCGTCGAACGTGCTCTCGTTGAATCCGAACGCGCCTGGAGAGCCGCCTGCCATGACATTGAGATAGGGACGAACCGCTTCTTCCATTGCACCGGCCAGTGCTGGGTTGATGTCGCCCATGCTCTTCTCGGACTCGCCGATGTTGATCAGATTGCCGAATTGTTCCCCCGACCCAGAGGTGCTGTCGAGGAGTCCGCGGAACGCGCGAGCGGACAAGTCGGATTTGGATGCATTTGTTTGGTCTGCAGCGTACTCGTCAACCCAGTTGGTCAGGTTTGCGGCAGTTTTGCCATCGTCGCGCCACTCATGTGTCAGTAGATTCTCCACAGTGCGGTTTCGGTCGTAGTCGCCGTCAAGCGATGTGCCGTCGGTGTAGTGGCCGGAAAGAATCGCTGCGGATGCTTCATGACTCCGGGTTCCGACCGACAGCAGGTTTTCCATGGTTTGTTGGTAATTGTTCTTCAAATCGGAAACGTCAGATCCTGGGAATGATGCCTCGATGGTCGGCGAGTGTTGCCCCCACGCAATCTCGGTCTCTGCCTTTCGGATCAGTTCGGTTCCCAGTCGCTCACCAGGCGCTATCGCACTTCCTGTGTTGGACAACAACTTTGCAATCTTGTAGTCCTGGCGGGCGATGTTGACGGGCTTACCGTCACGGCTCACGATCCATTCGTCGCGTGCTCTATGGGTTGACCAGTCGCGCATCCAAGGCGGAAGACTCTCGAAGCCACCGTGGACATCACCAGCACCGACCTTCTCGTTCGACAGAATCAGCAACCCGGATCCAAGCGCCTTCGAATATGCCTCGCCGTCTGCATTGCCCAGACGGTCGAACTCGTCCTTCAGTCCGAGCGTCTGATCCTCCGACAGGTTGTTGAAGAACTGATGGAGAAATTCTTGGGCGCCGACTGGGAGATCATCAACACGTTCGCCGTTGATTAATCGTTGAGCCTGATCAGGTGTCAATCCTGCCGCTTCCAGGCTCTTGCCGACGACCGCCAATTCTTCCTTCGTCCAGCCGTCCTGGGACATCATTGCGGCGGTGCGGCCATCGGACGCGCTCAGCCCGAGCACTGCGGGAGTGAGACCTGACAGAGCTTGCAGATTGCCGGCGAGTGCAGTCGCGAACTGCTGACACGTCAGTTCGGCCAGGTCGGCCTTTCCTTTGAGGTAGGTGGCCCATTCGTGTCTGAGCTGGGCAATCTCTTCTTCGGTTGTCTCATCGTCGTCGCTGAGAGGGACATACCGGACCTGCCACATACTGTCGTCGCCGCTGATCAGATGGAAGCCTTTCGCGGCGGCGTCCGCGATGGACTTGTCGACCGCCGTCAGAGTGTCGTCGATTGCAGTCGAAGCGTCACTCAGGGTCGTACCGAGGGTCTCGTATTCGGCTGCAACGCGCTTGCCCCACGTGACTTCTTCAGTTGAGCGGTCCTCGGCCGCTGTCCGTGCCTCGCCCTTCCAATCAGTGGTCGGCAGATCGAACTTCCGATCTGCTGTGTCGAGTTTGGTGCGCAATGTCGAGGCCATCGATGTCAACGCCGAAAGTTTCAGCTGGTCCGGCATCCATTTGTCCAGCTGATTCTTGGTCGGAGTCATCGCGGCGCGTCACCGGCCGGGAGGTGACCGAGTCCGGCGAACTTGCCGGCCGACTGCTCGTCGACCCCCGAGAGACCGTCACGGGTCGCCCGAACAACAGAGGCCATTGACTCCCACTGACCGGAGACCACTGTCAGCGACCCTTTGAGGATGTCCGTGGCAGTTGCGGTTGCGGCGATCATTGGTGAATCCGGCATGAACGCTGAAACGACTGCCGTGACGTCTGGATGCGGTATCTCCGAGACCTCGGCTGCGACCACCTCAATGCCAGCTGCCAGCGTATCCATCACCGCGTTGCTGATGACAACGTCCATTTGATCCCCCCGAATGACGTGGTCGGTTCGCTGCGCGATCGTGCGAGCACGACCCATCAGCTCCCCCGGATCCCCTCCAGATCCGATGCAGACAATATCGCACGTTTGAAAGGGTCGGCACGGATGTGTCGGGCACCGGCATGAAACTGTCCCAAACAGGACCGATTCTCATCGGGTGAAGGCACCCAGTCGCCAGATCCCTTGTCTAGCTGTTGTTTTTGTTCTGGTAGATATCGGGGATGCCGTCGTGGTCGTCGTCGCGCTCTTCTTCTTCCTGAACCTTGCGGTAGTGCCGGTTTCGGGCTCGTAGGAGGACTGATGCGATCAGTGCGGCGCACAGAGATCCGGTCAGCACACCTATCTTGACGATTTGATCGCGCTCAGAGCCCAGGCCGAAGGCAAGGTCGCCGATGAGTAGGGACACGGTGAATCCGATGCCGGCCAGGATCGAGATGCCGAGGACGTCGATCCAGCGAACGCTGGCGTCGAGGGAGGCCCGCGTGAACGCCGACAGCAGTCGGGTGGTGCCGAAGATACCGATTGCTTTGCCGAAGACCAGGCCGAAGATGATGCCGAGGGCGATGGGATCACTCAACGCATCGGTCAGGCCGTCGAGACCTCCGATCGCGACGCCGGCAGCGAAGAACGCAAAGATCGGAATCGCGATACCCGCCGAGATGGGCCGGATTCGGTGTTCGAAGTGTTCAGCCAGACCGATTCCGGCCTCCGGGCCACCGGCTGCCTTGCTCCGAAGGACCGGAACGGTGAACCCGAGTAGAACACCGGCGACCGTGGCGTGAATCCCGGACTCATGGACGAACACCCAGGTCAGAGAGGCCAGTGGAATGAGCAGCCACCAGGATCGGATTCGGCGCTGGACGCAGATGGCGAACAGCACCAGCGGTATCGCGGCGAGCGCGAGGGCACCGAGATCGATGTCGTCGCTGTAGAAGATGGCGATCACGGTGATGGCGAGAAGGTCGTCGACCACGGCAAGGGTGAGCAGGAATGTCCGCAGGGCCACCGGTAGGTGTGTAGAGATCACTGCCAGGACGGCGACCGCAAACGCGATGTCGGTGGCGGTGGGAATGGCCCAGCCCTGGGTGGCGCCATCGCCGACGTGGGCGGTGAACGCCACAAAGATGACGGCAGGCACCACCATGCCGCCGACTGCCGCGGCGATCGGAAGGACCGCGCGCTTCGGGTCACGGAGGTCGCCGGCAACGAACTCGCGTTTGAGTTCGAGGCCCACCACAAAGAAGAAGATCGCGAGCAGTCCGTCGGCAGCCCAGGTGGCCAACGACAGATCGAGGTGGACGCCCAGTGCGTCCGTGCCGACCTGGAACTCGCTGAGATCGGTGTAGGAATCGGACCACGGCGAATTGGCCCAGATCAGCGCAACCACGGTCGCCACCAGCAGGATTGCGCCACCGATGGTCTCTTTGCGGAGGATGTCGGCGATGCGCGATGACTCAGCCCATGAGCCCCGGGCAAAGAGTGGAGATGGGGTTTTTCGATCCTGTGCTGACACGTTGTGTCCTGTCTTTGGGTCGGCGAAGCGCGACACGCGCAACCATCAAGAGACGGTATTGAGCACGCGGCCGACCAGACTTCCCGGCACACCGCCGGTAACGTTACCGCCTGGCAAATACGCGTGGACAGGTGGCGCGGAATCAGAGGCGATGGCAGGGATCGGCTGCTCACGCGGCAGACTGTTGCCCATGTCTGAGAAAGATCTGAGGCCGGCTGAATCCGGCAAAGCGGCGACTAATGCCCCGTCACCGCTGTTCGGCTGGTCGCTGGTGGGTAGCAGCGGGGTGGTTGCCCCGCAGGAACGACTGTCGTGGCCGCGCACGGTGGGCATCGGTCTGCAGCACGTGGTGGCCATGTTCGGTGCGACGTTCCTGGTGCCGGTCCTCACCGGATTCCCGCCGGCGACGACTCTGCTCTTCTCCGGCATCGGCACGATCCTGTTCTTGCTCATCACGCGCAATCAGCTGCCGAGCTACCTAGGTTCGAGTTTTGCGATCATCGCGCCGGTCCTCGCCGCGACGGCCTCACACGGGCACGGGTCCGCGCTGGGCGGCATCGTGATGGTGGGCGCGATGCTGATCGTCATCGGCGTGGTGGTGCAATTCGCAGGCACCGGCTGGATCCACGCGCTGATGCCGCCGATCGTGACCGGAACCATCGTTGCCCTGATCGGCCTGAATCTCGCGCCGACTGCCAAGTCGAACTATGAGCAGGATGCGGCGACGGCCACGCTGGTCCTGGTGCTACTGATCGCCTCGCTGGTGTTGTTCAAGGGCTTGCTCGGTCGGCTCGCGATTTTCACCAGTGTTGTCATTGGCTATTTGTTTGCACTGGTCCGCGACGAGGTCGACACCGATCCCATCGGAGCCGCCGATTGGGTTGGCCTGCCCGACTTTCAGGCGCCGACGTTCCATCTGTCGGTGCTGCCGATGTTCTTGCCGGTTGTGTTGGTGCTGGTCGTCGAGAACATCGGGCACGTCAAGTCGATCAATACGATGACCGGCATCAACTACGACCACAAGATCGGTCGGGCGTTGGCCGCCGATGGTATCGCCACGGTGCTGGCAGGCAGCGGTGGTGGTTCTGCCACAACGACTTACGCCGAGAACATCGGCGTCATGGCGGCCACCAAGGTGTACTCGACGGCTGCCTACTGGGTGGCAGGCATCGCTGCAGTGCTGCTGGGTATGTCGCCGAAGGTGGGTGCGGTCATCGCATCGGTTCCGCCGGGTGTCCTCGGTGGTGTGACCACAGCGCTCTACGGCCTCGTCGGAATCCTGGGTGTGCACATCTGGGTGACCAACAAGGTGGACTTCTCCAAGCCCGTCAACCAGTTCACCGCAGCCATCGCACTTGTGATCGCCATCGCCGACTTCTCTTGGACCATCGGAGATTTGAGCTTCGGCGGAATCGCACTCGGAGCTGTTGCGGCACTGCTGATCTATCACGTCATGCGCGTGGTCGGCGGCTGGCGCGGGACAGTTGTGGTGGACAAGGCGGACGTCGAGTAGGCCTGCACTGACCTCGATTGATCGCCCCCTCAAGTGTTTGAGGGGGCGATCCTTTGTCTGTCGCGATGGTGGCACCACTTTCGTGACAGGTCCAGGGCTTCAGGCATGGGCAATGTCGCGCTCTCACGGCATCGGGAAGTCGCCGGCTCACCACTCTGTTTCCAGGTAAATGGACGCCACGCAAGGTTTAGAACATGGTGATTCCAACCCGAAAGTACAGTGGTGCAAGGCAAATCAAATTCTGCGAGAGTTGATCGTCGCATCGAAGGACACGGGGCACTGGGCCATGGCAATCGGATTCGGTTGGAATGCAGGAGATCTCGTTCTGCTGCTCGGCCGGACGAGATCAGTCTGGCCGGACTGCGTCCACGTCGGAGGACGTTGGCCTGCTCTTGCGCCGCCGGGTGTGATCGCCGGGCAACACCACCGCACGCAGACCGGCCCGCAAGGCTTCTTTGGTGCACGCCCACCCGTCGGCCTCGTGGAGGCAGGCGCGAGCTTCGTCCCGGTCGCCACGTTCTGCCGCGATGTCTGCGGCGCGGCGCCAGGAGATCGCCTCGTCGGTGCTGATCCGTAGGTACCGCAGGATCGCATCGCGGTCGTAGTCACAGATCTCGGCAACCTCGTGTGGGGTCAGGACACCGGTTCCGTCTGGGTCGAGGTGCAGCAGGACCATCAGCGCGGGCGGTAGGCCGTCATAGAGGTCGGCTGGATCAGTTGATGCCGCCGCGACTTCGCCGGTCACTCCGGCGCACGCGATCTCGCGCGCGATCAGTCCGGCACCGATACGCATGAACTTGAACCAAGTGAGTAATGCGTCCTCGACAGCCGAGGGTGTGAACACGTTCGCGTCGATGCTGATCTGGGCCACCGCATGGTTGCGGGAGACGACAAAGTCGATCTCGGGCCAGTGTGGCCCGTGGAGATCGAACACTGCGTGCACATGCGGATTCGTGTCGATGTCGGGGGCGAGCATCGTGAAAAGGTCGACGTAGGACTCGGTGGCCCGCACTCGCAACCACGACGTGAGGCCGCCGAGCGTGAAGGTGATGTCCCCATCGTGATCTTTTGTGATGGGGTCGCAGGTCACCTGGGCGAGGACTCCCTCGACCAGGGCCTGTAGATGGGCAGGCCCGCTGGGTCGGACAGAAACGTCTGCCGGTGGCGCTCCGTCGTCGTCGTAAAGGGCGGGCCGGTCGAAGAACGCGGGATGGACAACTTGCCAGTGCTCGCGGATCACCGAGGTGACCTCGACGGCCAGTTTGTCGACGTGGCGGCGACCGACGGTCAGTGTGAACTCACCTGAGCTGAGTTCGCGCCAGCCGCGCTCGAGCAGGGCCGCCGGCGCCTCGCTGTTGGCCGGCCAGAGATACCGAGGAAACTCCGACGACAGCCCGCAGCGCATGCGGCCTGCGCGCGTGACGGTGAAGGTGAACGCCTGCGCATGCTCTTCGAATACCGGGTCGGGCCGGTCGAGGACATGGCGCTCGCCGTGTTTCAGATCGGCCAGGGTGTCGGCCAGAGACAGTCGGAACTGAGCCCACGAGTCGTCCATCGAACTGTCGAAGTCGATCGGATCGGTCATGGTTGCTCCTGACTGTTGCTGGACCGTATCCCAGTGACCCTATAGCGCATCTGATCGTTACGGTCATTGAGCACGTTTTAGGCTATCGGCAGTATCCGACAATCAGGTATTGAAGCTGGTCAGACGGAGGCCCTGAACTTTGATCGAGGTGTGAGCCGGGCCTCTCCGTCGTAAGTTGATCGTAACGCCAGTCAGGCGAACAGGCTCTAGGGAGCACCCGCATGGCCAAGGTGATCGCGACCATCAGCCTCAAAGGAGGCGTGGGTAAAACGACGGTGACGGCCGGAATCGCGGAGTTCCTGGCGGGTGAGTTCAAGCAGCGGGTACTGGTCGTCGACCTCGACTCGCAGATCAACCTGACCACGATGATGATCGGTGAGCAGCGCTGGTCAGAGCTGAATCGGGCAGGCCGGACGCTGGCGACACTGTTCAACGACGCACTGGACGGCACCAGCGACTTTGTTGTCGGGTCCGCGGTGCAGCGGTCGGTGTCGTCGGTCGGGACGGTGAAGGGCCTCGACCTGTTGCCGTCGTCGCTGGACCTCATCGAAGTCCAGGAGGAGGTCAGCGCGCTGCGGGTCCGGGCCGACGACACGTTGGCCGCGGTCACCATTCTCCGGGACGCGATTGCACCGGTCCGCGACTCGTACGACTACATCCTGATCGACTGCCCGCCCAACGTCGGTCCGATCACACTCAACGGATTGGCGATGGCCGACGGATACATCATCCCGGCCATCCCGGATGTGTTGTCCACCCATGGAATCCCGCAAATCCAGCGGCGGGTCAAAGAGTTCAGTGACGAGATCGGCCGCCAGATCGTCGAACTCGGTGTGGTGATCACCAAGATGCGCGCAAACTCGACGGTCCACCAATCGACGATCATGAGGCTGCGACGTGATCCGAACATCCAGAATGTGCTGCCGAACTACCTGCCGGAGTCCAATTCGATTGCGGGGGCCGCGGAGTTTCAGGTGTACTCGACGTTGAAGATCAAATACGGCACGCACGGCCAGTTTGATCAGTTCCGGGGACTGACCAGGAATCTGATGGTGGAGGCAGAACGGAAACTATGAGACCGCAACCTACACCCGTAGCCGACCAACTCGCCCTTGACGACCCGATTGGCGCTTCGCTCAACGGGTTTCATGCAAATGCGGCGCAGGTTCGGGGTCGGGTACGACGATTCGATCCGGGCATCTCGAAGTTCATGTCGATCCCGGAAGACCCCACATCTGACGACTGGGCGTCGGCGGCAGCACTGGCGGTGGCATCCGGGGCGATCCTGTTCAGTGCCGAACCGTACGAGGTACCCGAGTATTGGCCTGCCAACACGCTCGATCTCGTGCAGATGGTGGCCGACAATGTCAGTGGTGCAGGCGATCTGGACGCCGTGGTCCTGGGTGAGGTCGACGTGCCGGAGATGTTGGAACTGACCGCCGCGACCAAGCCCGGACCGTTTGCGGCCCGGACCATCGAACTCGGTACCTATCTGGGTATCCGCGACCACGGACAATTGGTGGCAATGGCGGGGGAGCGGATGCGCGCGCCCGGGTGGACCGAGATCAGCGCGATCTGCACGGCACACAGCCACCGGGGGCAGGGGCTGGCAGCACGACTGGTCCACACCCTGGTCGGGCAGATCGAAGCCCGCGATGAACAGGCCTTCCTGCATGCGGCGATCACGAACACATCAGCGATCGAGCTGTACCGGCGTCTCGGCTTTCGCGAACGACGGCGACTGGTGGCCACCGGTTTGAGTGCGATCTGAGTTGCGCAGACCACGGTGCGTTCACGCGTGCGGCCTGGACTGGAGCATCCGCTCGCGGAGGCTGTCGTAGATCGGTTGTGAGCCCGCGAACTGGGCGACCAGTACGGCCATCGCGGTCGCGGCGATCATCGGGACGCTGACCGAGGTGACCGCGGTCATCTCGATGACGAGCACCATCCCGGTCAGCGGGGCCCGAACCACGGCGCCAAAAAATGCCGCCATGCCGACGACGGCCATCGCGATTTTGAGTGACGAGTCCACGCCCGGCACGAAAACGTCTGCGACACCGACAAATAGGACACCCCAGAGGGCGCCGACTGCGAGTACCGGAGCGAACAGGCCACCAGGCGTGGCTGCCGCGTACGACAACGGGCCGGCGAACAATCGGACCGCGAGATAGCCGGCGACCGCGGTCAGCGCCATGCTGCCGCCACCGATCACCTTCTGGGCCAGGTCATCACCGCCGCCTGCCGCGAGCGGGTCGATCGCCAGGAGACCGCCGATGACCGCGCCGATGGCGGCGGCTTTCACCACTTTCGGGACGGTGGGGAAGAGCGCAAGGAGATCGAGCGAGCCGAGGATCAGCCTGTTGTAGAACACCCCGAGCAAGCCCGTGAGAAGGCCGAAGACCACGAATACCGGCAGCAGGGTGATCGATGGGGATTCGACGGCGTCGACGCGAAAGTCGGGGTGGTCGCCAAGGATGATCCGTGAACAGCCCACACCGACCGCAACCGCCAACAATGTCGGAATGGCCGTGCGGAGGCGGAAGGACTTGGTCACCTCCTCGAACACGAACAACGCACCCCCGATCGGGGCGTTGAACGCAACGCCGAGTCCGGCCCCGGCCAGCGAGGTCTGCATCAGGCGCGAGTCACCGTCGTCGAGCCGGGCGCGGCGGCCGGCTTCGGCGCCGATCACCGCCCCCATGTGGACGGTCGGGCCCTCCCTGCCCAGGACGAGTCCGGATCCGATCGACAGCAGGCCGCCGACGAACTTCGCAGGCAACACGCGCAATGGTGCGGCTTTCGCTTCGCCACGTTCAACAGCCTCGACGTGCTGGATACCGCTGCCCGACGCCAGTGGGACCCACCGGACGATCAGCGCGGCCAATCCGGCGCCGGTGGCGGTGACCGCCACCGGGACGAGCCAGCCCGGACCGGGTAGCTCATGCGCCCACTCGAGCATGTCGCCGCGCCATTGGTCGGCCTCGCGCAGGCACCAGCGGAATGCGCCGCCGATGAATCCGATCAGAATCCCGCCGACAACAGCCAGAACACAGAGGATCACGACCCGACGTACCGACTCGAGACCATCGTCGGAAACCGCCTGAGATTCCGCCATCGTGTCTGCCTTCTACTGCTGTGACGTGGAGATTGTCACCTGATCGCCGACTTGGCGGTAACTCTAGTGGCCCACCACGCCCGGACCGTCGTCCCGACACGGTGGGTGTCGCAGGTGTACCTGCGGCGAACACCGGTCGTGGTCCGGTTCTAGAGTCGAAGGATGACGATGCGAAGGTCCTGGGCCGAAGACACTCGGCTCCCGGGGTCCACGGTGCGGCCGGCGCTGCGCCGGATCGCTGATAATTCGGCTCCGCTCGACGATGCCGAATGGATTTTGCTGCTGCAAGCGCAGGGCGACGAGCTGAACGAACTGTGCGAATTGGCAGAATCCGCCCGTCAGAAAGCAGTCGGCGACGAACTCACATTCGTTGCCAACCGGAACTTCGACACCGGTGCCGTACTCGACCTCGTCGCGTCGCCGCGACTCGAGGATCTCGTGGCCGAAGCCTGGACGCTGGGCGCCACCGAGATCTGCATGCAGGGTCCGGTGCCCCAGGCGCGGCCTGCCAGCGACTACCTGACGGTGGTCGAACGTATCCGGACTGTCGCACCGGACATGCACCTGCACGCCTACCGGGTACCCGAGGTGATCGATGCCGCCGACCGTCTCGGGATCTCGGTCCGGGATTTCCTGTTGGCTGCTAAGGCCGCCGGGGTGAGCACTGTTCCGGGGACCGCTGCCCAGGTACTCGATGACTCGGTCCGTGAAGCGCTTTCGCCGAACGGTCAGGCGCTGTCGGTTCAGACGTGGGTCGAGACGATCACCGCCGCGCACGAGGTGGGCCTCAAATCCACCGCGACGCTGCTCTACGGCCATCTCGAACGGCCGGAACATCAGGTTGCGCATTTGCGATTGCTTGGCGAGATCCAGGCGCGGACCGGTGGTTTCACCGAACTCATCCTGATGCCGATGTTGCCCGAGCTCGCACCGCCGCACCTGCGTGAGATGGCGACCCGTGGTCCGTCCTTCCGCGAGACGCGGGCGGTACACGCGGTGGCACGGCTGATGCTGCAGGAGTCGTTTGATCACGTCCAGGCGGCGTGGACGAAGCTCGATGCCGAGGCGCTCACCGCGGTCCTGCGCGGTGGTGCCGACGACGTGGGGGGCGTACTGATCGACGGGACCCTGATGCCGAGTGCAGGCCCGGAAAGTGGCAGACAGCTGCTGCCCGCGGATGTGGAGAGCCTGGCCGCGGACCTCGGACGGACGGTTCGTCAACGCACCACCCCCTACAGCTCGCCTTCGGCCGAACGCCGCGACGTCCTGCGTCGGGTATTTGCATGACCGGCCCGCAACTCTTGCCCGACTACGTCGACGTCGCGATCGTGGGGGCCGGATTTGCCGGACTCGGGATGGCGATCCGCACTGCTCGGCGCGGTGACGAGAGTTTTGTGATCCTCGAACGGGAAAACGCGGTCGGCGGCACCTGGCGGGACAACCGGTATCCGGGTGTGGCCTGCGACGTGCCCTCGCACGTCTATTCGTTCTCGTTCCGTCCGCCGGGCGACTGGGAATCGCTGTTTGCCGCAGGCGATCAGATCCACAACTATCTCGAGCAGGCCGCCGCCGAGGAAGGGCTGTTGCCGCATCTGCACCTCGGTGTCGACGTGACCCAGACGCGGTGGCTGCCCGACGAATTGTGCTGGGCGGTCTCGTCCACGGCCGGTGAGCTCCGGGCTCGGGTGCTGGTGGTCGCGGTGGGGCGTCTGGCCGACCCACTCGTTCCGCCGATCCCGGGCATGGATGCATACCCGGGCAGTGTTTTTCACACCGCGCGCTGGGACAACACCGCACCGATCGACGGCGCTCGGGTCGGTGTGGTCGGTACCGGTGCCTCGGCGATCCAGCTGGTCCCGGAACTGGCGCAGCGGGCCGAGGAGTTGGTGGTCTTCTCCCGCAGCGCGCCGTACGTGGTCCCGCGCGGCAATCGGCAGTACAGCTCGGCCGAGCGCGAAGAACTACGGGTGAAGGCCAATGCCGATCGCCTTCGAGAAGAGTTGTTCACCGAGGCGGACAAGGCATTTGGGCAGCGTCGCGGCCTGCACCCGGACATCGACCAGATACGTGACCGGGCGTTGGGTCATCTCCACGCGCAGGTCGCCGATCCGGGCCTGCGCGCCGATCTCACACCGCATTACGAAATCGGTTGCAAGCGAATCCTGTTGAGCGACGACTTCTTTCCCACCATGACCCGGCCGAACGTCACGCTCGAGCCATCCGCGCTGGCACAGTTCGACGGATCCCGGGCGGTGGCGGCTGGCGGGAAGGCCTATGAGCTCGACACCGTGGTGATGGCGACCGGCTTCTCGGCGGCCCGCCCAGAGTTCGCCACCCGGATCGTCGGGGTCGACGGGGAACGGCTCTCGGAGCATTGGGGGGCCGGGATGGTGTCGTATGCATCCACCGCCATCAGCGGATACCCAAACATGTTCGTACTCGACGGACCGAATGCGGCGCTGGGCCACAACTCGGCGATCTACATGATCGAAACCCAGATCGACTACGTGCTCGGCGCCCTCGATCACCTCAACGACAGCGGAACCCGTGCGGTGGAGGTGACGGCCGCTGCCGAACAGGCCTACACCCGGGAGATCGACGAGCGTAGTGCGTCGACGGTATGGCTCAGTGGTTGCAGCAGCTGGTACCTCGATCCGACCAGTCGCCGGCTCACGCTGCTCTGGCCCGGAACCGGCCGCTCGTTCCGGGAACGGAACGGAACCTTCGACCCGTATCACTACGAGCGGTTGTGGGCGCCGGACTCGGTCGATCTCCCGGTCTGAGTAGTTCTCCGCGGATCTGTCACGTTTTCGACTGCTGTCTCGTCTACCCCATAGAGGCGCACCTCGCGCCGACGGATTGGGAGGAACAGACATGGCACGGATACCAGCATTGGCGCCGCAAGACGCGGGGCTGATCGTCAAGGGTGTGTATCGATACGCCGAGCGCCGGTTCGGGTCGGTGCCCGAACCCTTTGCGGTCCTGGCACACCATCGGGGCCTGTTCATGGCGGCGGGCGTGCACGAGAGTGCGGTGGAGCGAGCGTCAAAGGTGTTGCCGCCGAATATTCGCGAGATCGCCGTCTACCGAACGGCGTGGGTTGTCGGATGTTCGTGGTGCATCGACTTCGGCACCATGCTCCAGAAGCATGAAGATCTCGATATCGACCGCTTGCAACAGATCGCCGACTACGAGACGTCGCCGCTCTACAGTGCCGATGAGCGGGCCGCGATCGCCTACGCGGACGCGGTGAGCGCGACGCCGCCCACGGTCACCGACGAGCAGGTGGACGACCTACGCGAGCGATTCGGAATCGACGGACTGATCGAGCTGACCTACCAGATCTCGCTGGAGAACCAGCGCTCCCGGATGTATGCGGCGCTGGGTATGACCGATCAGGGATTTTCCACTGACTCCTGCCGTGTGCCCTGGGCCGGCGGTGACGCTGCCTCGGAGGCGGGCACGAGCTGAGCGGCATCGATCGCAGTCAGCTTGGTCGGATCGGCGATGTCGTAGATGGATACGATCAGGCCGTCGCGGACCACAAAGCAGACGACCCGGGCCGGTGAAGCGCGACGATCACCCTCGACCTCCCAGCCGGCGGAATAGGTTCCGAGTTCACCGTTGACCCGGACGGATATCTGCAGGGCGAGTACGTCAGGTCCGTAGCGGCGCAGAAGCCAGAACAGGAATCGGGCAACTCCGGCGGCACCGCGAATCGCCTTCACCGCGGTGGGTGTGGTGCGGTTGGCGTCGCCGACGATCATCGCGTCCGGATCCAGTGCGGCCAACACCGCATCCATGTCGCCGGCCGCCATCGCCGCGACGAGCCTGCCGACGGCTTCGGCCTGTTCGGTGTCGCTGACCGGGGCCGGGATGTCGGAGACGGTTCGACGGGCCCGCGAGGCGAGTTGGCGTGCCGACGCGGTCGAGGAGCCGAGTATCTCGGCGATGTCGGCAAAGGGAACGCCGAATCCGTCGTGGAGGACAAAGGCAACGCGCATTGCCGGGGTGAGGGTTTCGAACAGCACCATCGCGGCGTAACGACTGTCTTCGGCTGCGATGACGGCGTGCAGTGGATCGTCGTATTCGGGGTCTAGCCGGGTCACGATCGGCTCCGGAAGCCATTGGCCCACATGACTTTCACGGGTCACGGCGGCGGATTTGAGACGGTCGAGACAGATCCGGCCGACCACGGTGGTCAGCCAGGCGCCGAGATCGTCGATCGCGTCGTGCTCGGCCGCATCGAGGCGTAACCAGGACTCCTGAACCGCATCCTCGGCATCGCTGATGCTGCCGGTGATCCGGTATGCCACCGACAGCAGCCGACTGCGATGCTCTTCGAAACGCTCCCCGAGATTCCCCATCACGGCATGGTGGATCGGGTCCGTGCGGACTCGGTGGATGGCCGGCGTCCGACGGTGGCATCGCGCAGGAGTTCGGCGACGCCGGCAGATGTGACCGGCCTCGGGTTCGGATACGGCTTGGCGGTTGCCAATTGGCTTGCCCGAGTGATGGATTCGGGGTCGAATCCGAGTTCGCGCAGTGAGCGCGGCCCGCCGAGCCCCGCCACCAGGTCGTAGACGCCTGCCGCGGCATCGGGCACACCCATGGCATTGGCGATGCGCTCCATCGTCTCCGGTGCGGCGGGGGTGTTGTAGGCCATGGCATGCGGCAGCACGACGGTATGCGTCGGGCCGTGGGGCAGGCCGAAACTGCCACCCAGGGTGTGACAGAGCTTGTGGTGCAGGCCCATTCCGACAGATCCCAGGCAGCTGCCGGCCAGCCAGGCCGCGCGGAGCAGGTCGGATCGGGCCTGCGCGTCGTGGAGATCGGCCATCACGCGGGGGAGTGCGCGGTTGATGGCCGTGACGGCGTCGAGTGCCATGAGGTCGGTGACCGGATTCGCGTCGGCCGAGTACAACGCCTCGACCGCATGCGCCAGGGCATTGATTGAGCTGGTGAGTGTGATCGCGGCAGGCAGATCCATGGTCAGGTCGACGTCGTAGATAACGGTCTCGGGCAGGATGGCCGGCGAACTGCGTGTGGTCTTGACCCCGTCGACGGTCTCGCCGAGTACCGGCGTCACCTCAGAGCCGGCATAGGTGGTCGGAACGATGATCTGGTCGTATCCGCCGCGTACTGCCAGCGCCTTCGACAGTCCGGTTGCCGAACCACCGCCGATCGCCACCACGCAGTCGACATCTGCCGCTTCGGCCAACTCCATCGCGCGCTCGGTAACCTCCAGCGGCGTGTGCATGACCGCGCCGTCGAAGCGGGCCACGAGCGCAGTGCCCAACTGGCCCGTGAGCTCGGTGGCCAGGGATTCGAGGCGCGGTCCGGCGATCAGCAGAACCCGACTGCCGCCGAGCCTGCTGACCTCGTCGCCGACGGTTGCCAGGGTCCCGCCGCCGAACACGATCCGCGACGGCGGTCCGGGATCGGTGAAGCCCCGCATCGGGTCTGCCATGTTCCCGGTGTCTCAGGCCGCTATCGCGGCATGCATTTCCCACACGATGACCTCGGCATCGGAGGTGGCGGTCAGCTGTTGCCCGCCATCGCCGTGGACGCGGACCGCGTCGCCGTCGCCGAGGTTGCCGACACCCTCCATCACGACGTCGCCGCGCGGGACGAAGACGTGCAGCAGGGGAGCGTCGGGAAGTGTCAGGGGATGCTGCCCGGGGGACATCCTCGCCACATGCATGGTGGCGTAACGGTTTTTGATGCGGATCGCCGAATGGTCGACGTACTGCGGCATGCCCGAGGCCACCGGAACCAACCCGCCGGACAACAATTCGTGGTCGATCTCCAGTTGCTCGTAGCCCGGCGTGATACCGGATTCATCAGGGACAACCCACATCTGGACGAAGTGCACGGGATCGTGGGTCGCGTCGGCGGTGTCTTGGCGCCAGACATCGTTCTTCTCCGAATGCATGATCCCGGTACCGGCGCTCATTCGCTGCGCCAGACCGGGGTAGATGACGCCGTTGTGTCCCATCGAGTCCTGGTGGACCAGGGAGCCCTGCAGAACCCAGGTGACGATCTCCATGTCCTGATGGGGATGAGTGTCGAAACCTTGTCGGGGCAGGACGATGTCGTCGTTGTTGACCATCAGGACACCGTGGTGGGTGTTGGCCGGGTCGTAGTGGGGGCCGAAAGAGAAGGAGTGTTTGGAGTCGAGCCAACCCGCGTTGGTCTTGAAGCGACTGTCGGCACGGCGGACGTCGAAGCGGGTGGGAGGTGTTGCTGTGGTCATCGGTAGGGCCTTTCGAGTGGAGCGCTATCGCCAGAAGCCATGTCTAGAGAACGTGAGAGCCGTACATCTCGCCGAGTGGATCGGCGATGAGTTCGAGGCGGGCCCCGTCGGGGTCGCGGAAGTACAGCGACACCTCGCTGTGTTCGATGAGTTCGACGCCCGCGTCGATCAGTTTGTCGCGCAAATGTTTCCAGCGCTGCGGCTCGACACTGATCGCGACATGATGCAGCCCGCCGAGGACTTCCTGGTATGGACCGACATCCAGGCCGGGAAAGTCGAAGAACGCCAAGAGATTTCCGTTGCCGATGTCGAAGAAGAAGTGCGAGGAGCCGGGATAGTCGCGGTTCTCGATGAGTTCGGTCAGCGGGAATTCGAGTAGGTCCTGGTAGAAGCGAACGGTGCGTTCGACGTCGCTGCTGACCAGTGCGGTGTGGTGCAGACCGCGAGCAGAGGAGGCCGGCCGGGATTCGGCGGGTATCAGGTGTTCGGCGCGGATCGCCTCACGCTTGCCCGCATATTCCTGCAGGCGCTTCTCGTCGATGTCGGCGGTGCTCATGGCCGGTCCTTCCGTGCGGGGGTCTTCATCCAGTGTGCGCTTCGTGTGGGCAGAGGTAAATGGTTGCGTGCTCAACTACTTCGGTAGCGTACCGCAACTGGTTGCCTTGTCAACTACTTTGGCTATGCTCTAGTCGTGGAATCAACACAGTGGCTCAGCGAGGACGAGCAGCGGACGTGGCGCGCGTACCTGGATGCGACCCGGTTGCTGCTGCGGACGCTCGATCAGCAGCTCGCCAGGGATGCGGGTTTGTCGTTCACCGACTTCGAATTGCTGGTCATCTTGTCCGAGGCGCCGCAGCACCGACTGCGCATGCGGGATCTGGCTGATGCGATCACGACCACGAGAAGTGGCGCCACCAGGGCAATCGGCCGTCTGGTCGACGCCGGATGGGTGCTTCGCGTCGAATGCGAAGACGACAAACGCGGCATGATGGCGGAATTGACCGACGCCGGGATGCAGAAGCTGGCGTCGGCGAGCCCCGGACATGTCGCCGAGGTCAGGCGAAACATGTTCGACCTGCTCAGTCCGCGCGACGTTGCCGTGTTGGGGCGAGCATTCGCCGACACACGCGAACACCTGCTGCAGGCGCCCGAGTAGACGGCCGGTTCGATCGACAAGTCATCCCGGCTGCGGTGTGGCGGTGAAAAGTCATTGCGGGTACAAGCATCTTGCCGAACCTCTTGTACTCCCGGGCGCCGACCGGTCCTCGCTGATGGCAGATCGGGAGATCGCGTTTGTTCTGTTTGGCGTCGCAGCCCCCAGGATCATCGAAGACGAGGGCAACAAGCCATAGCGGGTCCGGCGACCTGGGCGCACGATTCCGATGGCCATCAAAAGATGGCGTGGGGTTTGAACCTGACTGAATCTAACCGTTCCACGGCGGGTGGTCATGACGCGTCGTGCCGGACGGCCTGCGATCACCGCGCACCGACCGGATCGCCCTGGAGGCTGTTGTGCTGCGGCAATGCTTCAGAAAGTCCATCGGTCCGTTCGCCGGAAAGGGCTGAACATCCCTGATGGCGGGACCAACGTGACTCACACTGTCTGTCGGGCAAGTTGATTCATCGTTTGACGCGTTATGGGCACCGGCTTACTGTGCACAAGGATCATCAAGAGCGATTGAGAGACCCGGCTCGCTGACGTCGCAGCAACCCCCCGCCTCGGCGGGTGCGGGTGCTACTGCCGGGACCGATGAAGGTTGTGTGCCATGCCGTCAGTTCAGGAGTCCGGGTGAAGTTTCTGTTGATCAGTCTGATCACCCACACGCCTCACCCGTTGTCCGGCGAGACCGTGACCCCGGCGGAGCGGTTTCGAGAAGTGATCGACAACGCGGTTCTCGCAGAGGAATTGGGCTTCGACGGTTTCGGGGTGGGCGAGCGGCACGAGAGGCCGTTCATCTCCTCGTCGCCACCGGTTGTGCTCAGTAACATCGCCGCACGGACTTCGACCATCGCGCTGTTCACCGCGGTGACAACGCTCAGTCTGCTCGATCCGGTTCGCGCCTTCGAGGACTACTCGACCCTCGACAACCTCTCCGGTGGCCGACTGCAACTGATGATCGGCAAGGGCAACGGCGCCGCGCAGGCCAAGCTGTTCCACGTCACCGAGGCCGACCAGTGGGAGCGCAACCGGGAAGGCTACGAACTCTTCCGACGGTTGTGGGAGGACGACACGGTCACCTGGACGGGCAAGTACCGGCCGTCGTTGACCGACGCCGAGGCCCTGCCCCGCCCGCTGCAGAAGAAGATTCGCGTCTGGCACGGCAGCGCCACCAGCCGTGAATCAGTCGATCTGGCAGCATTTTACGGAGATCCGCTGTTCTCGGCCAACGTCACCAATCCGATCGAACCCTATGCCGAATTGATCGACCACTACCGAGCGCGGTGGGCGGCATACGGGCACGATCCGGCGGATGCTCTCGTGGGTGCGGGATCGGCCGGGTACTACGCCACCAAGAACTCGCAGGATGCGATCGACACATACCGCCCGATCTTCGACGCCACCTTGGCGAGAATCGGGTCATTCGGTCTGCCGCTGGTGTTTCCGACCCTCGAGGACGCCATCGAACGAAGCTCACTTCTGCTCGGGAGCCCGCAGCAGGTGATCGACAAAGTGTTGCGATATCACGAGAAGTTCGGTCATGAGGTCATGCATCTGCACGCTGACGCCAGCGGCCTCACAGACTCCCAGCATCGCGACTCGCTCGAACTCTTCCAGTCCGAGATCGCACCGGTGCTCAGACGTGAGATCCCGAGCCGCCCGATCTCCACTCCCGTCGCGTTGGAGGCTCTGACATGACCGCTTCGACCCGGCTCCCGCCGTCGATGCGTATCGGTCGGCGCATCTTCGCGCACTTCATCTGACACATCGAAAAGGACAAACATGCCAGTAGAGTTCCTGGGGATCGCTGCCACGAATGACGGCACCGAGATCCACCCTCGTACCACCGCCGGCTCCTTCGACAGGGAGTACACGCTCAAACTCGCTCGTGCACACGAGGATTTCGGATGGGACCGGATCCTGTTCGCCTATGGTGCCGGTGCTCCTGAACCTGCGGCGGCCGCCTCATACATCGCGAGCAATCTCGAACGCATCGAGATCCTGCTGGCACACCGTCCCAATGTCTCGTACCCGACATTCGCCGCCAAAACCTTCGCAACACTCGACCAGATCTCCGCGGGACGGGTGACGGTGCACTTCATCACCGGCGGCAACGACAGCGAACAGCAGCGGGAGGGTGACTTCCTGTCGAAAGACCAGCGGTACGAACGCACCCGGGAGTACATCCAGATCGTCAAGAAGGTGTGGACCAGCCGGGAACCGTTCGACCACAACGGCACCTACTACCGGTTCAACGACTTCGTCTCCGATGTCTTCCCGGTTGCGCAGCCTCGGCCCGACATCTCCTTCGGCGGGTCGTCGTCGGCGGCCTATGCGGTCGGCGGCGCGGAGGCAGATATCTACGCGCTGTGGGGTGAACCCCTCGAAAACACGGCCGAGCAGATCGCGTCGATCACCGCGTCTGCGAAGGCCGCAGGTCGTGAAGGGCGCCCGCGATTACAGGTCGCGTTCCGGCCGATCATCGCCCCGACCGACGAATTGGCCTGGCAGAAAGCCGAATCGATACTCGGTCAGCTCAATGCCCGAGCAGCCAGCGCCGCCCAGCTCCCACGCGGATTCTCCCTGACATCGCCTCAGAATGCCGGTTCCCAACGTCTACTGGAGATCGCTGATTCAGTCGACCGCTTCGGCGCCGCGGGATGGACGGCAACGTCCAAGGCAACCGGGGGCGGCGGAAATTCCAACGCGCTGGTCGGTTCTCCGGAGACGGTGGCAGCCGCGCTGCTCGAGTACTACGACCTGGGGATCGACATCCTCTCGGCCCGCGGCTACGACCTGCTCGACGACGCGATCGACTTCGGCCGGTATGTGATTCCCATCGTTCGTGAGGAAGTCGCCAAGCGCGACAGGAAGATCGCGGGTGTGGCGTGAGCGGGCTGGTTCAAAACCACACTGATTTTATTGAAGATATTGGGGCGCAACGGTTTAACCTCATCAGTGAGCTGATAACGGGCGAAGCAGCCGCCGCTTCTCCGCAGGAGCGTGCTATCGCCAGGATCGATGGAGGAAATCGATGAATGCACGTGTGTCCCGCCCGCTGTTCGCCGTAGTCGGCGCCGCGCTGATGACAGCAACCCTGCTCAGCGCCTGCGGGTCCGACGCCTCCGGCGGCGAGGGCGACGCCGGCCCCGCTGCGCCGGGTGGAACCCTGCGCTACGGGCTTTCCGGGGCACCGACCTGTTCGGATCCGGCACAGGGCGCCACCAACCAGACGATCTATGTCACCCGCCAGGTGGTGGACTCCCTGACCGACCAGGATCCGCAGACCGGTGACATCACGCCGTGGCTGGCGGAGAGCTGGGAGATCAGCCCCGACGCAAAGTCGTTCACCTTCAAGCTCCGCGACGGCGTGACCTTCAGTGACGGCACGCCGCTCACCGCGGAGTCCGTGAAGAAGAACTTCGACTCCATTCTTGCGCTCGGTGCCGCGAAAACCCCGCTGGCCTCGAGTTATCTGACCGGCTATGCGGGAACCACGGTGGTCGACCCGCTGACCGCGACGGTGGATTTCAGCACACCGAACGCGCAGTTCCTGCAGGCCACGTCGACCTCGCAGCTCGGCCTGCAAGCCGATGCCACCGTCGCTCAGACCGCCGAAGCGCGGTGCCTCGGGACCAATATCGGCAGCGGCCCGTTCACCTACTCGGACTGGCAGCAGGACCGGTCGGTGTCGCTGGCCAAGCGCACCGGTTACAACTGGAGCTCCCCGGTTTTCGCCCATGCCGGTGAGGCATATCTCGATGGCATCGACTTCACGGTGATCCCCGAGTCGGGTGTGCGCACGGGATCGCTGTCCTCGGATCAGCTCGACGCGGTCAGTGACGCGCTGCCCCAGGACGCGCCACAGATCGAAGCGGTCGGTGGTCAGGTTCTCACTACCCCGAACCCGGGCATCACGTTCGGATTCCAGCCCAATGTGACCCGTGGGGTCCTCACCGATCCGGCTGTGCGGCAGGCGATCATCCCGGCCATCAACCGTCAGGAACTTGTCGACACCGTTCTGGGTGACGATTTCAATGTCGCGACCAGCGCACTGGCCGCGAACACTCCCGGGTACACGGACCTGTCGTCGGAGGTGACCTTCGACCAGGACAAGGCGCGCTCGATTCTCGACCGGGCAGGATGGGTCGACGGAGGCGATGGAATCCGGGAGAAGGATGGCCAGAAGCTCTCTTTCACGCTCTCGTTCAGCGCTGTGTTCACCGGTAACCAGGCGATTCTCGAGTTGGTTCAACAACAGCTGAAGGCCGTCGGGGTCGACCTGCAGCTCGGTCTCCTCTCGAATGCCGAGTTCACCGCGCTGCAGGCCAGCGGAGACTACGACGCGTTGTACTACAACAGCACTCGCGCCGATGGAGACATCCTGCGTACGACCTTCGGACTCGAAAGCCGCAACCTGAACCATCGTGGCCCGATCCCGGTGCTGGATGAGGCACTCTCCGGACAGCTCGCGACGACGGAGAAAGCGCCGCGCGACGTCCTGCTGGCCACTGCACAGGAGCAGGTCATCTCGGACGGTCTCTGGATTCCCACCACCGAACTGTCACAGGTCATCGGTACCGGGTCGAAGACGGAAGACGTCAAGTTCGACGCGTCTGCCAGACTCGTGTTCTTCGATACCTGGATCTCCGGGAACTGATCGTGATCCGGTATGTCGGACTGCGGGCCCTGCAGGCGGTCGGTGTCCTCTGGGCATCGTTCACCGTGGCCTTCCTGATACTCTTCGCCCTACCATCTGATCCGGTCAGTATTGCGGTACAAGGCAATTCGGCGACACCGGTGGATAAACAGGCGGTTGCGGATCTGCAGGCCCGATACGGACTCGACCAGTCGTTGTTGTCGCAGTACTGGACCTCGCTCACCCACGCGATCCGTGGTGACTTCGGTACGTCGATCTCGACCGGGCAGCCGGTGACCACCGCGATCGGCGACGCGCTGCCGAATACCCTGGCATTGGCGCTGGCCGCGTTGACCCTGGCGCTGTTGTTCGGTGGGTTGATCGCCTTTGCGACGACGTATACGCGGACCCAGTGGTTGCGTACTGCGCTGCAGGCGTTGCCGCCGTTGGGTGTTGCGGTCCCGACGTTCTGGGTCGGTCTGATGCTGTTGCAGGCCTTCTCCTTCAACCTGCACGTCTTCCCGGCATTCGGGGACAGTGGATTCTCGACCCTCGTGCTGCCCGCGATCACGTTGGCTCTGCCGACGGGGGCGGTGATCGCTCAGGTCCTCGCCTCGAGTATGGGCACCACTTGGCGGCAGCCGTTCGTCGAGACGGCACAGGCCAAGGGGGCGAGCCGGTTTCGGGTCGTGACGCATCACGTCGTGCGGCTGGCCAGCATCCCGGCTCTGACCATCGCGGGAGTTCTGTTCGGCAATCTGGTCGCCAGCGCGGTGGTCGTGGAGACCGTCTTCTCCCGGGCCGGTGTCGGTCGCCTGATGCAGACGTCGGTGATGGCCCAGGACATCCCGGTCGTGCTCGGCATCGTGGTCCTGTCGACGGTGGCGTTTGTCTTGATCAACCTGATCGTCGACCTGCTGTATCCACTCATCGATCCGAGGATCGTCGAGACATTCCGGAAGAAGACGCCGTCCACCGATGCCGCGGCGTTCGACACAACCGAGAAAGAGGCCGCGCATGTCTGACCTCATACTCGCCGACAGCAAGATCCTCGACCGCGAGGCCGAGGTGGCACACCTGCCGGATCGACGGCCAGCACCCCGACGGCTCGGAGCACGGAACATCCTGCGGCATTCGGTCCTGGGGTTGGCGATCATCGTCTTGCTGTTGGTCATCGGGTTTGCGCTCTTCCCCTCGGTCTTCGCCAGTGGCGATCCGCTGATCGGTGTTCCGGCAGACAAGTTCGAGGCACCGAGTGCCCAGCACTGGTTCGGCACCGACAACATCGGTCGTGACGTCTACACCAGGGTTGTCCACGGATCTGGACTGTCTTTGACCGCAACGCTGTTGGCGGTGGGGATCGCGCTGATCGTGGGCACGCTGATCGGTTTGCTCTCAGGTTCGATCGGCGGCGTCGTCGACGCGGTCCTCATGCGGGTGGTCGATGTGCTGCTGTCGATTCCGGCGCTGCTGCTCTCCTTGGCGCTGGTCACCGCGCTCGGCTTCGGGACGGTCAACGTAGCGATCGCGGTCGGGGTGGCGATGGTCGCCAGTTTTGCGCGCGTGACCCGTTCGGAGGTGTTGCGGGTTCGCCGCGCCACGTATGTCGAGGCCGCCTTTGCCTCCGGTGTCCGCTGGCCGACCGTGCTCTTCCGCCACATCCTGCGCAACTCCTACGCGCCGGTGATCGCCTTGGCCGCAGTCGAATTCGTAATGGCGATCCTCGCGGTGTCGGCCCTGAGCTTCCTGGGATTCGGGGCGGCGCCACCGACGCCCGAGTGGGGGTCGCTCATCGCCGAAGGTCGCAACTATCTGGCCGTGGCATGGTGGATGACCACCCTTCCCGGGCTCGTGATCATCGCGGTCGTGATCTCGGCCCACCGCGTCGGCCATCAACTTGATCGAGGCGGGTCCCGATGACCAATCCGCAACCTGTTCTGAGTATTTCAGGTCTGCACGTTCAGTACGGATCCGACGTCGGACACGCAGTCGATGGTGTCGATCTGGAAGTCGCCACCGGCGAGGTCGTCGCGATCGTCGGTGAATCCGGATCAGGCAAATCGACCACTGCGCATGCCGTCATCGGTCTGCTGTCGGGGAGTGGGCGCATCACGGCCGGGTCGGTGTCCTTCAAGGGCAACCGGATCGACAACGCGCCCGAGCGGGCATTGGAGAAGATCCGCGGCGCTCATATCGGACTTGTGCCGCAGGATCCGACAACCTCGTTGAACCCGGTGACCCGGATCGGAGATCAGGTGGCCGAGGTACTGCGCATCCATGGGCGCGCCGACCGGCGCCGGGCCAAGATCGAGGCGCTGCGCATTCTCACCGAGGCCGGTCTGGACAATCCTGAACTCCGGATGCGGCAGTATCCGCAGGATCTCTCCGGCGGACAGCGGCAGCGGGTGCTGATCGGTATCGCACTGGCCTGCGAGCCGGATCTGATCATCGCGGATGAACCGACCAGTGCACTCGACGTCACGGTGCAGCGCCGGATTCTCGATCACCTCGATGAGCGCATCGCCGCGACCGGTGCGGCCGTGCTCCTCATCACCCATGATCTCGGTGTTGCCGCCGATCGAGCGGACCGCATCGTCGTCATGAGCGAGGGACGTATCGTCGAAACCGGTTCAGCGGAGAAAGTACTCACCGATCCTCAGCACGACTACACACGCAAACTTCTCGCAGCGGCGCCGAGCATGACAGCGGTGGCGCGTGTGTTGCCACGCAAGCCCCAGGCAACAGATGTGGGTCCGGCGCTGCTGTCGGTTCGGAACCTGTCGAAGACCTTCCGCGTCGGACGCGGTAGCTCTCTGCTCGCCGTCGATAACGTCTCGTTCGATGTACCAAGGGGCCAGACGTTTTCACTCGTCGGTGAGTCCGGATCGGGTAAGTCCACCACCGCCCGGATCGTGGCCCGCCTCGAGACCGCGTCGTCCGGCACGGTCGGGTTCGAGGGTCATCAGATCTCGTCCGTGCGAGGAAAGGAGTTGCGTGCCCTGCGCCGCAGCGTGCAACTGGTCCACCAGAATCCGTACGCATCGTTGAATCCCAAGCTCACCATCGACAAGATAGTCGCCGAGCCACTGCAGGCCTTCGGAATCGGGACGGCGAGGGATCGGCGGGAGAAGGTTCGCGAACTGCTCCACCAGGTTGCGTTGGGGGACAAGTATTTGTCCCGGTATCCGGCGCAGCTGTCCGGCGGGCAGCGACAACGGGTGGCGATCGCTCGGGCGCTGGCACTGAATCCGCAGTTGGTGGTTCTCGACGAGCCGGTCTCTGCGCTTGACGTCTCGGTACAGGCGCAGATCTTGGACTTGCTGGCAGCGCTGCAGCAGGAGCATTCGTTGAGCTACCTCTTCATCTCCCACGACCTTGCCGTTGTCCGGCAGATCAGCGACGGGGTCGCGGTGATGCGAAAGGGGCGGATCGTCGAAACCGGCCGCATCACAGACGTTTTCGATGATCCGCAACACGAGTACACCCGCGAGCTCATCAATGCAATTCCAGGAAAGCAGGCAATTCCGGGAAAGCGGGCAATTCCGGGAAAGAAAGCCATCCAGGGAAAGAAGGTTGCGCTGCGTTGACGCGGCAGCGGAACCCTGAACTAGCTGATGTTGACGCCGTAGTCGCGGGCAATGCCGGCCAGACCCGAGGCGTAGCCCTGACCGATGGCCCGGAACTTCCACTCGTTGCCACGGCGGTAGATCTCACCGAAAACCATCGCGGTTTCGGTGGAGGCGTCCTCGCTGAGGTCGTAGCGGGCGAGTTCGCGGCCGTCGGCACGATCCACGACGCGGATGAAGGCGCCGTGCACCTGGCCGAAGCTCTGACCGTGCGTATCGGCGTCGTGGATGGTCACCGGAAAGATGATCGAATCGACTTGTGGGTTCAGCGCTTTGAGGTCGACGTTGATCGCTTCGTCGTCACCCTCGCCCTCACCGGTGCGGTTGTCGCCGGTGTGCTCGATGGCGCCGTCGGGGGATCTGAGGTTGTTGTAGAAGACAAAGTACGAATCGTCGAGAATCCTTTTGTTGCTGTCGATTCCGAGTGCGCTGGCGTCGAGGTCATAGTCGGCTCCGGTGGTGACACGGACGTCCCAACCGAGCCCAACGGTCACCGCCGTCAGGTTGGGGGCCTCTTTGCTCAGCGATACATTTCCGCCCTTGGCCAGGCTCACCGACATCTTGATCCTCCGTATTTCGCAGTTGCGTCTTTCTCGTGATCAGTCGTGTCCAGCCTACCGGTGGTCAGGGAACGAGATAGTTGCTGTCTCGGGCGTCGGTGACGACCATGTGTCCGGGTGCGTGTCCGATCGCCAAATCCGGGCGCGATTCCATCACCGCTGCTTGGGGGGTGACGCCGCAGGCCCAGAACACCGGGATCTCGCCGGGGTGGATCTCGACGGCTTCGCCGAAGTCCGGTGCGGCGATGTCGGCGATCCCGAGCGCGCCGGGGTCGCCCACGTGGACCGGTGCGCCGTGGACCGAGGGGTATCGCGAGGTCACCCGAACGGCTGTCGCGACATGCTCGGCAGGCATCGGTCGCATCGAGACCACCAGGGGTCCGGAGATGCTCCCGGCCGGTCGGCATCGCCGCGACGTCTTGTACATGGGCACGTTCTTTCCCTGCTCGATGTGACGCACCGGTACACCGGCCTCGATGAGTGCGGCCTCGAAGGTGAAACTGCAGCCGATGAGGAACGACACCAGGTCATCGCGCCACCAGGGGGTGACATCGCTTGTCTCGTCGACCATTTCACCGCCGCGGTAGACCCGGTACAGCGGCGCGTCGGTGCGGATGTCGCTGCCCTCGCCGAGCAGCGGGCCGGTCACTGCTCCGGCATCGATGACGTCGAGGATCGGGCACGACTTCGGGTTGCGCTGTGCGAAGAGCAAGAAGTCGTAGGCATCGGCGCGGGGCAGTGAGATGAGGTTGGCCTGCGTCCAGCCCGGAGCCCATCCGGCGGTCGGGGTGATGAGACCGTCTCGAAACAGTGTGCGGGCCTGCTCCGGATCCAGTTTTGCGGGGTCCATCATGGTGTCCCTCCTCAGGGCATACAGGTCGTGACAGCGGGCGGGGCTATCTGGTCCACCGCAATTTGATGTGTTGGCCGGGCCGGATCTGCGCGGCGAGATCGACATCGTCGTCGACAACAACCGCGACCACGGGATACCCGCCGGTGACGGGATGGTCTGCCAGGAAGATCACCGGTTCGCCGCTCGGTGGCACCTGGATGGCGCCGCGGACGATACCCTCGCTCGGTAGTTGCCTGCCGGGATCGCGATGTGCGAGCCCGGATGCATTGCCGCTCAATCGCATTCCGACCCGGTCGCTGCGATCGGATGCCTGCCAGCGGGTGTGCACCAGGGCGTCGGCGTCGTCGACCCAGTTGTCTCGCGGACCGCGATGCAACCGGAGCTCGACCTCACCGGTTGTCGGCGTCGCCACCGCTGCGACATCGATCTCGACCAGATCGCCGGGTCGCGGCCCGACTTCGAGCACATCGCCGACGGCCAGTGGGGCGGGACCGAGTCCGGACAACGTGTCGGTACTGCACGACCCCAGCGTCTCGGGAACGTCGAAACCGCCACGTGCGGCGACGTAGGCGCGTAGTCCGGCGCGGGCCATACCGAGGGTCACCACATCGCCGGGAAGGATTCGAAACGGTGCGTTCATTCCTGCCGGATGTGCGCCCGATCCCTTGTCCACCAGAACATCGAGGTCGGCGCCGGTGACCGCCAGCCAGACCTCCTGCTGTGCCCGCAGCGATAAGCCACCGAGGGTCACCTCGACTGCGGCGGCTCCTTCGTAGTTGCCCAGGAGTCGGTTCCCCAACGCGTGGGCATGCCTGTCGGCCGCACCCGATCTGCCAACGCCGAGTGCGGCGAAACCCGGTCGTCCCTGGTCCTGCATGGTGCTCAGTGGGCCGGTGGCCAGAACTTCGAATGCCTTCATCGCCCGGCCTCCCGGAACTGCACCGAACACCCCGGGCGTAGGAGCGCGGGGGGTTCACGGTTGGCGTCCCACATCGATAGATCGGTGTGACCGAGCAGCTGCCAGCCACCGGGTGATGTGCGCGGATAGATTCCGCTGAACTCACCGGCAAGTCCGACGGCGCCCGCCGGAACCTTGGTGCGCGGTTCGTCCCGGCGGGGGACCTCGAGCCGGGCATCTCCGCCGATCAGATAGGCGAACCCGGGGGCAAACCCGCCGAAGGCGACCTTCCACGGCGATCCGGTGTGTGCTGCGACAACCTCGGTGGTCGACAACCCGGTGAGCCGGCCGATCTCCTCGAGATCGGCGCCGTCGTAGGTGACCGGTACTTCCACGACGAGTTCGCCGGCTGCGGCGTCGGACGGCGGGGTTCCGGCAGGCGCGGGGAACAGCGAGCCCACGGCGGTACGGATTGCGGGTAGACGTGCGGGTGAGTCGGTGACCAACAGAACCGTGCGCGCGCCGGGGATGATGTCGACGATGCCGGGCAGCTCTGCGTTGCCGAGGGCAGAGGTCCAGGTGATCGCCTCATCGGTGGTGTCCACCTCGATCATCAACGACCGATCGCCGTAGGCGAGTAGGTTCATGTGAACGCTTTCACCTCGACACCTTCGGCTGCCAGCAACTCGCGGACCGCCACAGCCATCTGCGCGGCAGCAGGTGAATCTCCGTGTACGCATATCGAATCCACGTCGATGGCGACATCTGTCCCGTCGACGGATTCGACGACCGACTCGGTCACCATGCGCAATACCCGGGCGGCCACGGCAGCTGGATCGTCGAGCATCGCTCCTGGCTCGCTGCGCGGCACCAACGTTCCGGCCGCGGTGTATCCGCGGTCGGCAAACGCCTCCCGTACGACGCGCAGGCCGCGTTCTTCACCGAGGGCGAGAAGCCGGGAACCGGGAAGGCCGAGCAAGGCAAGACTGGGATCGAGCGCCGCGATCGCGTCGACAAGCGCCAGCGCATGTTCTTCATGGTGGACAGCCGTGTTATACAGCGCTCCATGGGGTTTGACGTAAGTGACGCGGCCGCCGACGGCAGCGGCCAGCGCTTGTAGGCCGCCGATCTGGTAGACGACATCGTCGGTCAGTTCGGTGCGGGTGGCGTCGACGAATCGCCGGCCGAAACCGGCGAGGTCGCGGTAGGCGACCTGCGCTCCGATCCGGACCCCTCGGTCGACCGACCATCCCGCGGTACGCGAGATGGTGCTCGGATCGCCTGCGTGGAAGCCGCAGGCGATGTTGGCGCTGGTGACCAGATCGAGCATGGCCTCGTCGTCGCCGAGGTCCCAACGACCGAACGATTCGCCGATGTCGCTGTTGAGGTCGATGGTCATCACAGGTCTCCCAGGGTCGTCAGCGACTCGTAGCCGAGGTAGAGCGTGATCAACCAGGCGATCACTCCGATGGACAGAAGCCATGTCGGGTACCGGTATCCACCGAGCAGGTCACGTCGGCGCCACGCGACCCACAAGATGATTGTGAACCCGAGCGGCAGGATGATGCCGTTGAACGCACCGGCAAAGATCAGGAGTTTGACCGGTGTCGTCTCGATCAGCAGGTAGATGACGGTGGAGATGGCGATGAATCCGACCGTCAGTAGATTCCGGGTCCGCGCGGTGGTGTCGCTCTTCGTCAGGAAGGAGACGGAGGTGTACGCGGCCCCGATGACCGAGGTGATGCTGGCCGCCCACAGGATCACACCGAAAACGTGCAACCCGATGTCGCCGAGTGCGGATTCGAAGGCCGACGCGGTCGGATTACCCTCTGCGAGTTGGACTCCGCCCGCGGTCACGCCCAGGATGGCGAGGAAGAGCAAGACGCGCATGATGCCGGTGACGATGACGCCCATGATCGACGTGCGACTGATCTCGCGGATGTGTCCCGGTCCGGTCAACCCCGAATCGAGTAGTCGGTGCGCGCCGGCATAGGTGATGTAACCACCGACTGTTCCGCCGATGATGGTGGTGATGACCAGGAAGTCGATCTCCTCGGGAATCACCATGTTGCGCAGGGCGTCTCCGGCCGGTGGTCCGGACACGACCGCGACGTAGCCGGTCATCAGAATCATTGCCGCACCGAGCACGACGACGATCCGATCCAGGGCCACGCCTGCCCGCTTGCTGAGGAAGATGGCGATGGCGATCACCGCCGAGATGGCGCCGCCGATCTTGGGTTCGAGTCCGAACATCGAGTCGGTACCCAGACCGGTGCCGCCGATGTTGCCGATGTTGAACACCAGGCCGCCGAGGACGACCAGGCCGGCCAGGACCCAACCGGCACCGGGAACGACATCGTTGGCCAGTTCGTGAGCACGTTTCCCGGCGACCCCGATCACCCGCCACACATTCAGCTGAACTGCGATGTCGATGAGGATCGAGACCAGGATGGCAAACGCGAAAGCGGCACCGAGTTGCACGGTGAACTTGGTGGTCTGGGTGATGAAACCCGGTCCGATGGCGCTGGTGGCCATCAGGAACATTGCGCCGAGCAGGGCGGCGCGTCCGCCCTTGGCGTCGACCGCCTTCTCAGTGCTGTTCATGGTGGTGGCAGGCGTGTCTGCCATGGAACTCTCCTCGGTTTGGCGGACCCCGACGGGCTTGGGGTGTTCTCAGCGTCGTATCCAATTGTTTCCAGAATGTTTCCTCAGCGCTAAGGATTGTTCAACAATCCCGCAATCCCGCGTTCTCGTAGACTCCTGATGTGGAAAACGAGTCTGGATTGGACGACGTGCTCGGTGTGCTGGTCGCTGCCCGCGGGGAGGTGGTCCGCACTTCGTCCGCCGAGCGGGCCGCAGCGGTCTTGCGTACCCAGGTCGACGAAGGTCGCCTGCGGTCAGGGAACCGACTACCGGAAGAGTCGATCGCGCGGGCGCTCGGTATCTCGCGCAATACGCTCCGCGAGGCGCTCAGCCAGCTGGTTTCCGAACGCATACTCGAGCGGGTCCCCAATCGGGGCGTTCTCATCCGGACGCCGGGCGCTGACGACGTGCGGGACGTCTACCGCGCCCGCCGGGTGATCGAGTCGGGTGCGATCCGGGTCGGTGGCGGAGCACAGCCCTATCTGGCCGCGATGGCTTCGGCAGTGGACCAGGGGCGGGTCGCGATCGCCGCGGGGGACGGCGATGCGGTGGCGACGGCGAACCAGCACTTCCATCGCGCTGTGGTGGCTCAGGCGCAGAGCAACCGCCTCGACGTGGAGATGAACCTGCTGCTGGCGGAAATGCGGTTGGTGTTCTTCCGAAGCGCGTCGGCGCGTGACTTCCACACCCGGTACGTCGAACGGAACGCCGAAATCGTGGATCTGATGGCGGTCGGGGCCGTCGAGGAGTCGGCTGCGGCGATGGACCGCTATCTATTCGATGCCGAAGCGCATCTGCTGACGCAGTTCGACTGAACTGTCGGGTCAGTCGCCCGTCGTGGTGTCCCAGCGGGCGACAACGCGATAGCCGCGGCCCAGGGCGTCAGTTCCGGCTTCGAGTGTGCCGCGACTGGATTCGACCCGTTCGGTCATGCCGATGATGCCGAGGCCGGTACCCGGCTGCGGTGCAACAGTTTTCGTGCTACCCGGTCGACCTCCGTCGTCGAACACGCTCACCACGAGCCGATGTGGCGGATGGGCGGTCACCGAGACCTCGACCACCGGCGATGCACCCGCGTGGCGGCGCACGTTGCTCAGTGATTCCTGGACAACGCGGTACGCCGCGACTCCCATCGCCGATGGCACCGCAGCGGTGTCGCCTTCGGTTTCGTAGTTCACCGTCAGGCCGTCCGCGCGGGCGCGATCGATGAGGCCGTCGACCTGTCCGAGTGTTGGTGCCGGTGTCAAGGGCGCGGCCTGGTCGCGGTCCCGCAAGGCTTCGAGCATGGTGCCGAGCTCGTCGAGTACCTCACTGCTGGCCGCCCGGATGGCCTCGAGGGCCGGTTTCGCCTGCTGCGGTTGCCGGTCGAGTAAATGCGCCGCGACACCGGCCTGCACATTGATGGTGGCCAGCGCGTGGGCGACCGAATCGTGCAGGTCTCGCGCGATGTTCAGGCGCTCATCGGTCATTGCCTGCCTGCGGCGCAACTCATCGCGTTCCCGCTGTGCCGCAGCCCGTTCGGTGCGCGAGGAGAGCGCGATGCCCGCCAGTGTCAGCGTGAAGGCCCACGCCGGACCGGCGATTCCGATGGTCCCGAGCGTTCCGGCACCGATCCATCGTCCGGCGATCACCGCAACCGACATAACGGCGGCACCCACGAGCGCCATCGTGCGGGATGCCCGATACCCGGCCAGGGCCATGGACAGCGGGCCGACCAAAAGCGCTGGGCCACCGGGGTATCCGCGAGCGAGGTAGACAAAGATCACGCAGGCGGCGACACCGATCATCACCTGTGGATATCGGCGGGACAGGGCCAGCGACAGAGCGCCGATGATCCCGAGGGTGATCGCGAGACCGTCGATCGGTTGACCGGTCGTACCGGTGTGTCCCAGGAGGCTGCCGACGACGACCAGGATGATCACCGCCAGCGCCAGTGCCAGATCGGACGCCCGCACGCCGAACACGCGCGCCCCGAACTCGCGCACTCCGAGGTCGCGCAGTCTGTTCGACCATCTGACGTCCACCTGGCCGATCGTAGAGTCGTTCGGTGCGGCTCGCGTCGGTTCACCGTTGAGATCGCACAGGGCGGGGCGATGATTCGGTGCGAGGACGTACGTCAGGTGTGGAGATCTGCCTCGAATGCGGTCAGCGCGATCGGCGGGTGGTTACGCTCAGGGCAGGCGACAAGCACTCATCGAACAGGCGGCAGTCGGGACCGGGGTTACATGATTCGGGTGGCACTGGCTGATGATCAGCTCCTGGTACGGACCGGCTTTCGCGCGCTGCTCGACGCCGAGGACGACATCGAGGTGGTCGGGGAGGCCGCCGACGGAGATGAGGCGGTCGCGGTGTGCATCGATCTGCGGCCCGACGTCATCATCATGGACATCCGGATGCCCGGCTGCGACGGACTCGAGGCGACGCGGCAGATCACCGCCCGTAACGACCTCGCTGACGTGAAGGTCCTGATCCTGACCACCTTCGAACTCGACGAGTACGTGTTCGAGGCACTGCGTGCCGGTGCCAGCGGGTTTCTGGTCAAACACACCCAGCCGGCCGAATTGATTCAGGCGGTGCACGTCATCGCCGCCGGCCAGGCGCTGTTGTCGCCGGGGGTGACACGGCGGCTGATCACCGAATTCGCCCAGGAACCCGCCGCGGCCCGGGCGTCTGTTGCGCCGGATGCCGTCGTCGATCTGCTCACCACTCGTGAACTCGAGGTGGTCCGGCTGGTGGCGGCCGGGTTGTCCAACGACGAGATCGCTGCCAAGTGGTTCGTCAGTAATGCGACGGTCCGCACCCACGTGAGCCGGGCCATGACCAAACTGCAGGCCCGCGACCGGGCGCAGATGGTGGTGTTCGCCTACCGGCACGGGTTGGTTCGTATCTGAGCAGTTGGCCTGCGGTCCACACCTGACGTAGTGCCGAAATCCACATCAGGCTGACGACTTCGGGCGCAGGCAACGGCATCGTTGTCCACATGGAATCAACACCAGTCATCCAGGATGGACGGTCAGTACTGGAGTCGCCGAATCCGACTGCGCATGTGGCAGTTTCGGTACAGGGGCTCACGAAGAGATATCGGAACCGAACCGCTGTCGACAACGTGTCCTTCACGGTGCCGGTCGGCTCGGTCACGGGTCTGATCGGGCCGAACGGAGCCGGAAAAACCACTGTGATGGCGATGCTGCTCGGCCTCGTCAAACCGAGCGGTGGTGACGGAACCATTCTCGATGCGCCGATTCATCAACGTGCGCACTATCTTCCGCGCGTCGGTGCGCTCATCGAGTCGCCGGCATTTCACCCGGCTGTGTCTGCTCGAGACAATCTGAGATCACTGGCGGTGTTATCCGGACAGGCCACCGACGGTGTCGACGGGTTACTCAATCTGGTTGGTTTGGGGGATCGGGGCAAGGACCGCTTCGGCAGTTATTCGCTCGGGATGAAGCAGCGACTCGGAATTGCAGCTGCGCTGCTCGGTGACCCCGAACTGGTGATACTCGACGAGCCGACCAACGGCCTGGATCCCCAAGGCATGCAGGAGGTCCGTGACCTCATCGGACGCATCTCCGCGCAGGGACGCACCGTCATCGTTTCGTCGCATCTGCTCGCCGAACTCGAACAGGTCTGTGACTGGTTGGTGGTCCTGGACCACGGCGGACTCGTCCACGCCGGAACACCGCAATCGCTGGGTGCCACGGCCGATGCCCTGGTCCTGGCGCCCGAGGACGAATCACGGCTCGCCGACCTCGAGGCGATCGCACAGGCGACGGGGCTCGAGATCAGCTGTGACGGTACAAACATTGTCATCGCCCTCACCGCTGACGACGATGCCCGGCGATTGGCCGCAGAGATCAACGTCCGGGCCCATGCAGCCGGGATCGTTCTTGCCGAATTGCACCATCGCCGTGCAGATCTCGAGGCCCGCTATCTCAACTTGATTCACACGTCCTCGATCTGACATCTGGAGAATCCTCTTGAAAGGCATTGCGATGAATCTGCTGAATTCTTTTCGGTCCGAATGGATCCTGCTGAACCGGCCACGTCTGTGGGCGGGCCTGGGCATCACCACCGTGGTGTTCAGTGTGCTGGCCACCTGGCTGTTGATCGAAGCTGCCAAACCGTTCGGACGCGGTGGCGACGGGCCAAGCGTGTCCCTCGAAGCGCTGGTTGGCTCGGGCGGTGCCACCGCTGCGGTCATCGCATCGATGAGCGTCGCCACCGTGTTGGTGGTCGCGGCATTTGCGGCCGCGATGGGAAATGAGATCAGCCGGGGTACGTTGCGGGCCGCGCTGACCCGCCAACCGAGCCGGTTGTCGCTGGTCACCGGAAAGCTCGCGGCACGAGTCAGCTTGGCCGCTGTGCTGATGGCGGTGGCGTTGATCGTCGGAGCGCTGACCGCGGCGGTGGTGGCACCGTCGGTCGATGTCGACACGGCAGGCTGGTTCGGGGCAGATGCGCTCGGTAGTGCCTTGGCCGACTACGGCCGGCTGCTGGTGTTCGTGGCGATGTACGCCCTGATCGGCACAACGGTTGCGGTACTGGTGAAGTCGACACCCATCGCGTTGGGGGTCTGCCTGCTGTGGTTCGGGCCCGTCGAAAACGTCCTTGCGGAAAATCGCGATTGGGCGGAGCGCTGGTTCCCCGGGTTGGTCATGCGATCGTTGGTGCAGCCGGAGCGGCCAGGTGCGTTGTCGCAGGCGGAGACTCTGACAACTCTTGCGATCTACGCCGCGGCGTGTGTGGGCGTGATCGGCTTCACCATGTCGCGCCGGGACGTCACCGCAGGTCAGTAGACGTCGTCATGACCTCTACTTCCGGGCGAGGTCGATCAGCTTCTCGATGGTGCGCAGATTCCGTCCGGTGCCCTGGACTCCCAACCCTTTTGCGATGACCGGGGCGGTGAGCTTGGACGTTCCGGCTCCCGCGTCGTAGCGGATGTGGAGGTTGTCGCCGATGACCTCGAACACATCGTTTCCGAAATCGCGTTTGTGGAATGTTGCGACCGCGGTTGGTTCTGGAGTCGCGGTGAGGCAGTAGACGTACGAGTATTTCGGCTCGACGACTTCGAACGGATGCTCGGCCAACGCGGCGGCGAGATCGTCGACCGACCTGCTGATGACTTCGCGGAAGTATCCGTAGCGCTTGGTGATCGCCTCTTCGAGCGCGCGGTCGAAGGCGGCGGGATCGTCGGGCGAAGTGCACAGCAGATTGCCGGAGGCGATGTAGGTCGAAATGTTGGTGACGCCCAGGTCGGCTGCCATCTCCCGGAGTTCGGCCATCGGCAGCTTGGCGCCACCGACGTTCACCGCGCGAATGAGAACCACTCGTTGTGCCATACCGTCGATTGAACACCCCTGAGGCCGGGCCGGCCGGACCTCTACGATCGTGTGCATGGCTGATACAGACGACGTGGTCGAGCAAATCCTTTCCACCTACAAGACCATTACCGTTGTTGGTGCCAGTGCGTCGCCGGAGAAGCCCGCGCACAAAGTCCCGGTCAACATGCAGAAGCACGGATGGCGCATCATCCCGGTGAACCCCAAGGCGGATGAGCTGTTCGGTGAGAAGGTCTACCGAACCTTGGCTGATATTCCCGAGCAGGTGGGTCTGGTCGACGTATTCCGCCCGTCGGAGGACACCCCCGAGATCGCCCGCCAGGCGGTGGCCGCAGGCGCCACAGCGCTGTGGCTGCAGCTGGGGATTGTGTCGGCGGAGGCTCGAGAGATCGCCGAGAACGCCGGCCTGCTCTACGTCGAGAACCGCTGCCTGATCATCGAGCGGCGTCGAGTGGGCCTGGACGCACCGAAGTAGGACTGTTGGGTGGCGAGGTGACTACCCTGTGTCCGGTGAACACTTTGACCCGCACCGACGGACCCGGGGCGGTTCGGCTGGCCGTTCGTACCGCGGGTCCGCTGACCGGCAAACCGGTGTTGCTGGTCCACGGCATGGGCGGCGATCACCAGACGTGGCGAGCGCTGGCCCGGGAGCTACGCGCCGATGGCCGCACGGTGATCACCTATGACCAGCGTGGACATGGTCGCAGCTCGCGATCGACGTCGTACCTGCTCGATGACTTCCGCGATGATCTGAGTTTTGTGCTCGACGGACTCGGCGTCGACGAAATCGATGTGATCGGCCATTCCCTGGGTGGCCAGACCGCGATTCGGCTCGCGGCCCTCGACCCGGCGCGCATCGGCAAGCTGGTGCTCGAGGAGATCCCGCCGATGCCGCGTGATCAGGCCGACGTCGACGAGCACATCGTGCCCTTCAGCGGTGTCGCCGACCGGCTGCGCGGGCTGTGGTCGACAGTTCGTTACCCGAGCCCGGTGCTGCGGTTCGATCACCGGATGTCGGACATCGTGGCCCGCCAGTTCGAGACGGTCGACGACGATTGGTGGGAGTCGTTGTCGCAGCTGCGATTTCCGACGCTGGTGGTCTCCGGTGGTCAGCGCAGTTTCCTGCCACCGCGGCACCTGGTGAGTCTCGCCGAGGCGTTGCCCGACGGGCATTTCGGTCAGATCGAGGCCGGTCACAGTGTGCACCGCGACCGGACCGCCGAGTTCAATCGGCTGGTGACGGACTTCTTGCGGGGTTAGGAGCGGATTCGTGGCGCCGCTTACGAACCATGCCGTTTACGAACCATGGCGCCTACGAACCACGCGGCTACGAATAGCGGATGATTCGCGACAACTTCTTCGCGTCGCTGAGCATGCTGTCGATGATCGCGCCGGAGACCGCATCGAACTCCTGCGCCGCCTGGTTCAGGCGCTCGGATCCCAATTCGTCTTCGGCCGCAACAAGATATTCGTCGGAGTCGTCCTCGGTGCCGACATTGATGACCCATTCCAGTTTGGCGAGTTGACGATCCACCTGCTCGATGCCTGCGCGGTAACGGGCGAACGCCTGTAGTCGCTGGACCAATAGGCCGAGCCGTTCGTCGTGCACCTGCGCCCGGCTGACGTGGATTGCGACGATGTCGGGATCATCACCGAGGTCGCCATCAGGAAGTGGCCCGAGTTTGTCGACGGAATCGCGTAGCCGCGCGCAGCTACGGCTGACCTCGGCGACCTCGGCATCGAGATCGACTCGGATCATCTTGTCGTCGAAGATGTCGTGACGCCACGAAGCGCTCAGTTCGATCGCGGTTGCGGTCGAACAGGCAAAGTAGGCCAGCTTGCCGATCGGATGTGAGCGCATCTCGTCGATCGTCGTCTGGTCCCCATGGGACAGATGTGGTTGGCGCAGTTGCCGCCGGAGCAGGCGCGGATAGTGTTCCTCGTCGCTGCGGCCTGCCCAGTCGTCGGCCCCGCCCGCGTCGCGGTCCAGCAGGTTGGTGAGGTCGATGCGCCCGGGATCGTCGCGCCAGGTGTCCACCGCGATGAACGCGAAACGGATGCAGGTCGCACCTTCGGGCCGCGGGCCGCCCAGATGGTTGATCCAGTAGGGCGTGTTGGTGCTCTTCGCCAGTCCGGTCAGCCCGTCGTCGGGTACCGGCCTACGCTGCGGTGCGGGGTCGTCGGACTCGGCGAAAGGCTGCTTCGAGGTTCCGGTGTCGGTGCGGGGGAGCGCCGCCTTCCGGAACTTGTCGGACCAGTCGATCGACCTGATCCACTCGGTGCCGACGAAGGCGAGTGCGGTCGTGGCAAACAGCACCACAAAACCGACGATCGCTGAGACGTACACCATCTGCACCATTATCCCCATCTCGGAGACCGCGTGCCGGGAGTCGGCTCGACCCCGACGATGGGACCCTCACGCCATTCGTTCGTCGATGCCGGTCTTGTTTCCGCGCGAACCGATGATCGTCGCGGCCAACGGAAGTAGCAGGACGGTCAGTGCGCCCGCCGTCACCAGGACCGATGCGTTGCCGTTCGACATGTGCCCGGCGGACACCGCAACACCGGTGACCGCGACGATGATCGGCAATCCGGTCGCCGAGTAGAGCGCTATCTGCGCCCGCTCGCCGGTGGTGAACGGCGGTTCGTTGCCCGAGTTGCCGCGATCCCAACGGGTGGAGATGAACACCGGGAATCCGCGGACGAGCAGGATCATCAGGATGAACGCGACGAGGAGTCCGGGCTTGCTTGCCACAGCGGAGACGTCGATCGCCATCCCCGAGGTGATGAAGAAGATGGGGATCAGCAGTCCGAAGGCGAGCCCGTCGAGCTTGTGTTCGAAGATCTCGTCGCCGTCGGGAAGGATGCGTCGCAGGATGAAACCGGCGGCGAATGCGCCCAGTATGGTGTCCAGGTCGAAGGCGTAGGCCAGTGCCATCAACCCGACCAGCAGCAGCATCGTGATCCGCACGGTGGTCTGCGCGGTGGTGTGCGAACCCGCCGAGATCAGGGTCGTCAGCCAGCGCTGGCGCTGTAACAACTTCTCGGTCAGAAGCCACACCGTCACCGCCGCAATTGCGAAGACCGCGAGCACGATTGCCGATTTCAATGATCCGCGTGCCCCCAGCAGTACCGCCATCGCGATCACCGGGCCGAGTTCGCCGAATGCGCCGTGGTTCAGGACCGTCTGGCCCAGTCGTTTGTTCAACATCCCGGTGTCGCGCAGGATCGGCAGCAACGTGCCGAGGGCGGTGGAGCACATGGCAATCGCCACCGCGCTTTCCGCGTTGACAAGGGTGGTCATGCCGATGCCGAACGTGATCGTGAACGCGAATGCCAGGCAGCAGATCCACGTGTAAAGCGCCCGACGTCCTTCCCGGCCTGCCACCTCTGAGGTCTTGATCTCGTAGCCGGCGAGCAGGAACAGCAGACCGAGACCGAGTTCGCGGAGCAAATCGATCGCTGACCCCTCGGTGGCGAAATCGAGGACGTGGGGGCCGATGAGGATGCCACCGACCAGCAGGATGACGACTTCGGGGATTCGCTTTCCGGGTATCAGACCGGCGATCAAGGGGGCCAGAACCGCGATCAGCAGAATCCAGAACAGTGACGTGGCGACCGTTGCCGTCACGTCAGTTCCCGTCCGCGGTCGGTGGTCAGTGACTCGGCCGCGGCTCTGATCTCGGCGGGGATGGCAACCGGCACACGATCGTCTCGGTCGACGTAGACGTGCACAAATCGGCCGGTGGCAGCGGGTTTGAGGCTGCCGTCGGCTTGCTCGGCGAAGATGGCCAGCGCGTAGACCACGCTGCGGTTGCCGAGTCGCTCGATCGAGATCCCGACCTGGAGCAGATCCGGAAAGGTGAGCTCGCTCAGGAACTTGCACGATGTCTCGGCGACGATCCCGATGGCGGGTAGCAGCCGAATGTCGGTGCCCGTGGCCGACATCAACCACGCGTTCACGGCGGTGTCGAAGTACGAGTAGTACGTCACGTTGTTGACGTGGCCGTAGTGATCGTTGTCGTCCCATCGGGTTGGCATCGGCCAGAGCACGGGATAGTCCTCGGGAACGGGGGTTCCGGGTGCGGTCACTGTCCAGCCTCTCTCGCGGCGAATGCCTCGTTGCAGACTACGAGGTGCATAGTGGTGGGGTGCATCGTGGTTCGGGCATCGCCAAGTGAGAAAGGGTTGACTTGAAGATCTGGGGCGCGGTCCTCGAGGAGATCGGTCGGCCTCGGCCGTATGCGGAATCGACTCCCATCGTCATCCGTGAGCTCGATCTGGAACCACCCGGACCTACCGAACTGCTCGTGCAGATCGAAGCGGCAGGTATCTGCCATTCGGATCTGAGTGTGGTGGACGGCAATCGCGTCAGACCCGTCCCGATGCTCCTCGGTCACGAGGCGGCAGGCATGGTTCGTGAGGTCGGGTCCGACGTCACCGGATTCGCGGTCGGGCAACGAGTCGTGATGTCTTTTTTGCCGCGCTGTGAGAACTGCGAGGGTTGTGCGGCCGACGGCCGATTACCTTGCGGGCCCGGCAGTGCCGCGAACAATGCCGGTGAACTCCTCGGCGGTGGCCGACGGGTGACGGATCAGGGTGCGCTGGTGCACCACCATCTCGGAGTTTCCGGTTTTGCCGACCACGCAGTCGTGGACGCAGCATCGGCTGTCGTTGTGGGAAACGATGTTCCGCCGGATGTCGCGGCTGTCCTGGGCTGCGCGGTCCTGACCGGCGGCGGTGCAGTCCTGAATGCGGCGAACCCCACCACAAGTGACTCGATCATGATCGTCGGGCTCGGTGGTGTCGGGATGGCGGCACTCATCACCGCTGTGGCGCAGCATGTTTCACGGATCATCGCGGTGGATACGCTCGACGAGAAACTGGATCACGCCCGCCGACTCGGTGCGCACGAAACCTATACCCCGCAGGCGGTTGTCGAGCAGGGGATCAAGGCGACGTATGTCATCGAATGTGCCGGGAGCGCACGGGCATTCGAGACCGCGTTTGCGGCTACGGCAGCTGGTGGAACCACGGTGACCGTTGGTCTGCCCGCGCCCGATGCCATGGCGAGTATTTCGCCTTTGACGCTCACCGCCGAAGCGCGAACGGTGGTCGGGAGCTATCTGGGCTCGGCCGTTCCTCGTCGGGACATCCCTAAGTATGCGCAGATGTGGCGCGATGGACTGCTGCCGGTCGAAGCGCTGATCTCATCGCGAATATCCTTGTCGGACATCAACTCCGCGATGGACCAACTTGCTGACGGCAAGGCCATCCGTCAGGTCGTCATCTTCGATTGACCTGGCGTCTCACCGGCGACGGAACAATTCGGCCGGCCGGCCGGAATCTGTTGCCGACCGCTGCCCGGTGCCCTCGAGTTGTCCGATGAACCGGCGGCGGAAGGTGTCCTTGGGATAGGCCTCGGAGAAGATCGTCTCGTACAGTCGGCGCAGCTCCAGCAGGGTGAATTGGTCGGGCAAGAGGTTGTCGGGGTCGGGTAGCGGCCAATAGCGTTGGCGCAGATCGGCAACTGCCTGGGTGACCATGTCGCCGTGGTCGAAGGCCAATGGTTCGTCGGCCACACCGTCGGTGACCGTGACCAGATTGACGGTCTCCGGCAACCGGTGATGTGCGATGGCTGCGCTGTGCGCCATGGACAGAACCCAGCCGCGATCGTCGCGGGCCGGGTCGTCGTACATCCCGAGCTGGTGAAACTCGAGGTCAAAGAGGCCGGCCTTGGTCTGCAGTGCCCGTCCGGCAGCATCTCGCAGCGTCTCGCCCGGGTGCAGGAATGTGCCCGGCAGCGACAAACCACGTTCGGAGTCCACGGTCACCACGCAGAGCTGATCGTCCCGCACGGTCAGAACCGCCACGTCAACCGCCACTGATGGCCGTGTGTAGTCGTCCAGGGTCTTGCCCTCAGAATCTCGCCACACCATGTCTTGCACATTAGCTCATCCGTGCGCTAATCTTTAGCTCAATATTGATCTAACTGGGGCGAGGGTCTGATGACACTGATCGAACAACACTTGACCGAAGTGCAGAGGGATCGCGGAGCCGGAGTGCTCGTAGGGACCGCGGCCGGTGATGCTCTGGGTGCCGGCTACGAATTCACCTATCCCACAGCGGATACGCCGATATTCATGAAGGGCGGCGGGACATTCAACTGGGCGCCGGGGGAGTGGACGGACGACACGTCCATGGCGCTCTGTGTTGCGGAGGGGCTCTCGCTCGGGCACGCAGACCTTGACGCCATCGCTACCGGATTCATGCACTGGTATCGATCGAATCCCCCGGATATCGGAAATCAGACGCGCACTGTCCTGTCGGCTCGCGCCACCGATGCCGCCGAGATGGCCGCCGCGGCCGCGAAGTTGTCCGGGCGCACCGGCGGCAACGGGTCGCTGATGCGGACTGCGCCGGTGGCGCTGGCATTCCTCGACGACCTCGAGGCCTGTATCCAGGCCGCCGGTGCCATCAGCGACCTCACCCATTGCGATGTACGTGCCCGCGAGGCGTGTCAGATGTGGAGTGCCGGCATCCACGATGCGGTGCTGACCGGTTCAGCCGGTGGCGTGCGCAAGTTCTTGGATGCTGCTCCGGCATCGACCGGCGACTATTGGTCGCCGCTGCTGGATATTGCCGAAACCGGCTCGCCCGCAGACTTTCCCAACAATGGATGGGTCGTCCACGCCCTGCAGACGGCCTGGTGGGCAATCCACAAGGCCGGCGGCGATCTGCCGCTGACGCTGGAATTGTGTGTTCGGGCCGGCCATGACACCGACACGACCGCCGCGATCGCGGGCGGGTTGGTCGGCGCCTGCGGCGGCATCTCCTCGATCCCCGCCGATTGGCTCGACCGCCTGCATGGGTACCCGGGAGCCGGGGCCCCAGATCTGTGCGCACTCACCGACAAGATCCTCAACACGAACTCGCAGGAGGCAACATCATGACCGTCATCGACGTCACCCAGGGTGACATCACCAAGGTCCGCGCGGACGTCATCGTCAACGCGGCGAATTCCTCGCTGCTCGGTGGCGGGGGTGTGGACGGTGCGATACACCGCGCCGGTGGGTCTGGGATTCTCGACGAATGTAGGTTTCTGCGCGCAACCACGCTTCCGGACGGTCTCGATGTGGGAGCCGTGGTGGCAACCGGAGCCGGGAAGTTGCCTGCGCGGTGGGTGATTCACACCGTTGGGCCACGGTATTCCAAACATGAGGACCGATCGGCGCAGTTGCGGAGCTGCTACCAGCGCAGCCTCCTCCTGGCTCGGTCATTGGGGGCGTCGTCGATCGCGTTCCCGTTGATATCGGGCGGGGCCTACGGGTGGCCCGTCGGCGACGCTGTGGCCCAGCAGGTTCGCGCGATAAAGACGGCCGACGTCAGCGTCGACATCGTCACGCTCGTCGCTTACTCCCGAGAGATCGCCGAGATGACCAGGCGCCTTGTCGGCTGAACGTAAGGGGTGGAGACCGATCACCCGCTCGGTCCGGTACGGTCGATTGTGCGATGCATCACAGGCGTGCAGTTCGGTGTTCGAGGTGGCCGGTGTCGGACGGTCAGAGAAGGGGAACCACATGAAGCGATATGCACTGCGCAAGAAGACCGGTGAACTCGATCCCGAGCGGGACTTCGAGCAGATCAACCGGCTCTTGGCCACAGTCGAGTTCCCCTGGGATATCAACCAGGCTCTGAGCTTTGCACTGTTTCGCACCTATGCCGTGCCGTCGGTCGGTCAGTTGTTGTTCGACACCGGTGAGTTCACCGAGCGGGTCCAGAAGCGCTACGACGACACCACGCTGCTTCTCGATGCGGTTCTTGAACACGGTTTCGACAGTGTCGAGGGACGCGACGGAGTTCGTCGGGTGAACCAGATGCACGGCAACTACGACATCTCGAATGACGACATGCGATATGTCTTGGCGACTTTTGTGGTCACACCGGTGCGGTGGATCGAGCAGTACGGATGGCGTCAGCTCACCCACAACGAGGTGGTCGGCGCAACCAACTACTATCGGCGCCTCGGAACACTGATGGGAATCAAGGACATTCCCGCCAACTACACCGAGTTCTCCCGGTTCCTCGACGAGTACGAAGCCACGCACTTCGCCTACAACGCCGGTGCCCGCAAGGTCGCCGATTCGACCTTGGACCTAATGACCACCTTCCCGCCGAATGACAAGGCGCCGAAGTGGTTGATCAACATCTTCGCTCGATCGCTGATGGACGATCCGCTACTCGCCGCGTTCGGGTATCGGCGCCCACCGCGTCCGGTCCGGGCTCTGTCGCGGGCGGCACTGAAGGCGCGCGGCGCTCTGGTGCGCTTCTTCCCGGTTCGCGATCAGCCGATCCAGGCCCGCGACCTGCCCAACATCCGGACGTATCCGGACGGCTACCAGCTCCGGGACCTGGGCACCTTCCCCCGCGGATGTCCGGTGGCACACCGCGATCCGGCCGATGCGGTGTCGACGTCCGGTCGATGACCCTGGAAACTGTCGAATACCGGGCCACGGAGGGCTATTGACCCTCGGCGCCCCGCTATTCGCCGGCTTTCAGGGCTCCGTGGGGTGTTCTACGGAACGCTGAGAAGTCCGTGCAACGCCACTCTGGCAAACTCTTCGGCCTGCGCTGCGTCGAAGGGCGCTGAACCGGTCATCAGCCGCAGGGCCATGGGCCCGAACAGGACGTCTGAAACCACCTGGATGTCAGTGCCGGGGTGCACTTCTCCACGTTCGACGGCGCGTTCCCACAGCGTGGCGGTCAGCGCTCGGCGGCCGTCGAGGTAGTACCGCTGGAAGTAGTCCGCACCGGCCTCGTCGTCGACGCAGGCGGCCAGGAGCTGGGTGAATACTTTGCCCCTGGGGGTGGCGTAGAACATGCTGACGTTGCGTACGTGTTCGGTGAGGTCGTCGACGATGTTGCCCGTGTCGGGTGTGGGCAGGGCGTCGCGGACAGCGAGGCTGAACGCTTCGGCGGCAACCGCGATCCGGCTCGGCCAATGCTTGTAGATCGTGGCCTTGCTGACTGTCGAACGTTCGGCGATCGCGTCGATTGTGGCGGCGCGGAGCCCACCGTCGGCAAGTAGTTCCTGAGTCGCCGCGAGCACGTCGTTGTGGCATTTGATGCTGCGTGCGCTGGACAGGATCGGAGACTCCGTGGGCGCCTCTGCTTCGGTATTACTCGACATCTGTCCGCGCTCCTTAAACATCCAAAATTGAACTGAACTCATAGTTCACCATGGTGATGTCGTTTTGTATAGCAGAGAACGGCACTTGTGGTGCAGTTCTCAGGGGCGGAGGTACTTATCGGGTGATGCAGGGGTCTACGTGGTCATCTTGGAATCTTTGGCGGCGACAAGTGCAGATCCGGTCAGGGGAATCAGCGCCAGCGCCAACACTGCCATCGACAGGGTCCAGGAACCGGTGACGTCGTGCAGTGCGCCGATGGCCAGAGGGCCGATGGCGGCGAGGCAGTAGCCGACCGATTGGGCCATCCCGGAGACCTGGCTTGTCTGTACGGTGCTCGAGCTCCGTAGAACCATGAACAGCAGCACCAGACTGATGGCGGCACCCGGTCCGCTCGCGATGAGGATGACCCAGAGAACGGTGAGCACGTCGGTGGTCACCAGGCCGATGAACCCGCTGGCGCAGATTCCGCAGAAGACGAGTGTCAACACCCGCTGGTCGCGGAATCGAACCGCGATGATCGGTGCCACCAATGCCATCAGGAGGGCGGCGGTCTGGGCCAAGGCGAGCATTCCACCGGCGGCGGCCTTCGAGGTGCCCCTGTCCATCAGGTACTCGGGCAGCCATGCGGTGAAGGTGTAGAAGATCAGCGATTGCGATGCCATGAAAACCGTGATCGCCCAGGCGATCTTGTTGCGCCACAGAGATGCAGGCAGCGGCGTGGTGCTGATTCGGTGGATGCGGGACAGCTGCGGTATCCACAACATCAGGCCGAGCGCGGCAAGGAGTGCCCAGCTCCCCAGCGCAACACGCCAATTCTCATCGACGGCGGAATAGACCGGCACCGTCAGGCCGGCTGCCAGCGCCGCACCGCCGGACAGTGTCATCGAGTACAGGCCGGTCATCAGGCCGGAGCGATGTGAGAAGTCACGTTTGATGAGCGCAGGCAAGACGACGTTGCAGATGCCGATGGCAACGCCTACCAGGGCGGAGCCGGCAAACAGGGCAAACATATTGGGGATCATGCGCGCCACGATGGCGACAAGGAGCAGGGCCATGGCCCCGAACACGGTGCGTTCGATGCCGAACCGGGCGGCGATGCGAGGTGCTATCGGCGCGATCAATCCGAAGAAGAGCACCGGCAACGTGGTGAGCAGGCCGGCCGCTGCGCTACCGAAGCCCTCGGACACCTTGATGTCGTCGATGAGTGGTCCGACGGCGACCACCGCAGGCCTCAGGTTTGCTGCGACCACCATGATCCCGAGCGCCGTGAAGATCGTCGCTGTTCGTCGCGTCGACCCGGCCTTGGGTGATGGGTTCGCCGTGAGTGTCGTTGTGGTTGTGGGCTTCATGACAAGGCTTCGATCGAGCGGTTGAGGTAGTGGTCGACGGCGGCGAGGGCGGCATTCGAGTCACCCTTGCTGATCGCCTCGACAACCTCGGCATGTCCGGTGGGATGTGGGTGGGCATCGACGTCGGCGGCGATCAGCGTCGCGTGCGTACGATCCATGACCTCGGCCAGCCCGTTGTACAGCTCGGACAGCAGTGAATTACCAGCTGCGGCAACCAAAGTGGTGTGAAACGCGATGTCTGCGTCGATGTAGCGCTGTAAGTTGTTGTCCTCGAAGGCTGACCGCATCTCGATGAGTAGGTCGCGGAGCGTCTGCACCTGATCATCGGTGCGATTGCCTGCTGCTGATTGGGCGGCCTCACGTTCGAGTGCGCGGCGCACCTGCAACAGCTCGAGGACCTCGCTGCTCGACACGCATCGACCGATCGCGGCGGCCAGCAGGTTTCGGCTGCGGACGTACGTTCCGTCGCCGCGCCGGGGCTCGAGGAATCCGGCGTGCTCCAGAGCGCGCACGGCCTCGCGGATCGTGTTGCGCCCGACGCCCAGTTGCTCCACCAATTCGGGTTCTGCGGGGATGCGTGAACCCACCGGCCAGTCGCCGGTTCGGATGAGTTCTTGCATGCGTTCGACCACGACCTCACTGGTGCGGCGGGGACGCTCGATCTGCGTGGACATGAAAAGAACCTAACATCCCATGTTTCCCGCGCCCGATGATGTGGGCTTATGGCGGAGTCCACCTGGGGAAATGGTCGCCAAAGGGCACATCATCGGGGTGCGGGGGCGGGCGTCAGTCGCCTTCGACGTTGCTGTCCAGGGAGAACATCGAGAGTGCGGTGAAGATGGTGAGCCGGCGATCGGGTTCGTTCATGAACGGCCCGGTGATCGCTTCGATCCGGGCGATCCGGCTGCGCAACGTGTTCGGGTGCACGAACAGCTCGCGGGCGGATTCGGCGATGTTGCAATCGGTGGCCCGCAGAACCCGCAGGATCCGGCGCTGGTCGAGGCCGTCCGGTGTCTCGTCGGCGACCGAGCCCAGGGTCTCGTCGACGAATTGTCGCCGCGCGTGCTCGGGGAGTTGGTAGAGCACGCCGAGGACCCCGAGGTCCCGGTAGGCCGTGACGCGGTTGATCGCGCCGATGCGACGGCCGACGGCCACTGCCCGGACCGCCTGCCGGAACGCTCCGGGGTAGCTGCGCGCGTTGTCGACGGGATCGCCCGCGCCGATCGCCAGGGGAACCTGCACCCCGCGATACAGCGCCCGGGACAGTGCATCGAAATCCGTTGTCGCCTTGATCATCACAACCAGCACGCCCTCGTTGACGATGGTGATCGCGTCGGCGTCGAACCGGGTTGCCACCGGTGCCAGAGTGGCCTTCAAGTCGTGCAGGCCACTCATGTCCACCGCGACACCGAAGGGTTCGATGGCCAGACACACCACCGGATGCCGGGGGAAGAGGGCAAGGCGTCGGCCTTTGCGAAGTCCGGCTTCGCGCTGGACCAGGTCGTCGCCGAGGATGTTCTTCAGATTGCGGGCGATTTCGACGGCGGCGTCATCGGATTCGGTATCCCGCAGTTTCACGTGCAACCCGACGACCGGCACGAGACCTTCCAGCATCGCGGTCTCGGTCGCGGTGAGGCCGGTTTCCCTGATGATCTCCAGGGCCGGGCCGCTATGGGGGATGGGAGACAACGGAAATACCGCGACGGGGGTGACAGCCGGGTGGGAGAGCGCAGCGGACGACTCGCTCAGGCGGACCGTGGCGCGCAACCGCGTCCCGATGGCGTCCAAAAGCCCTTCGAGGTTGTCGGCCTGGTGCAAGATCCGCAACAGGTCCGATCCGGTCACCACCTCGTCGGCCGTCGGCGCGATCGGCGGCTGCTGCAGCAGTCGTTGCAGCTGCGATGTCACATCGGCGCCGGTGTCGGGCACCGCGTTCCAGAGCAGACACACCTGCGCCCGCTCGGCGATCGTGACCGCATGTTTGGGGGGATTGACCTGCCGGGCCGGATTCACCAGGATCGCGGACGGTTTCTTTGCCACCAGGGGTTCGAGGACGGCCGGAAGATCGGGGAGCGGATCACTCGGCCGCGCCGGACTCCAATCGACAACCACCAGAACCCCGGCAAGCGATACCAACTCGCGTGCGGCCTCGGCGTCGACCACCGATGTCACAACGGTCTCCCACCGCGACGGTGGCGTCGCGATCTGGACACCGGTCGCAACCGCCAATTCGGCGACGGTGGCCATCGGGCTCGACACGACTTTCCTCCTCCGTCGCCAGAAACCTGGCTGTGAGGCAGAGTAGTCGGGTGCTCTCCATTCCGTCCGTCGACCTTTCCGAGGCTGCCCGTGGCTCCCGGTCGCGGGCCCGTCAGATCGAACTGCTCGATACCGCGTGTTCGCGCAGCGGCCACGCCTACCTGGTCGGTCACCAGATCCCGACTGCGCTGCTCTCCGACATGTACTCGGTGACCCGTCAGTTTTTCCTGCAGCCCGAACGCCTGAAAGAGGCCGTGGCGCAACCGGCCCCTGACCAGGTGCGCGGCTGGTCGGGTTCCGGATCCGAGGGCATGACCTACTCGATCGGAGAAGAGTCACACGGCGACCTCAAGGAGAAGCTGGATATCGGGGCCGTCGACGCTCCGGTGCTCGGTGAACCGGGGGCCGGGCCGATGGCGTACCCCAACCTGTGGCCGAGTGTCCCGGAAGGATTCCGGCCGGTCTGGGAGCAGTATTACCGACACATGCAGCGGGTCACCGGTGAATTGATGTCCATGGCCGCGGAGGCGTTCGGTCTGTTGCCGGACCATTTCGTCCCACAGTTCGACACCGAACTGAGCATGTTGCGGGCGCTCTACTACCCGGCGCAGGCGCAGGCCCCGCTGCCGCATCAGTCGCGGGCCGGGATCCACACCGACTACGGCGCGTTCACCGTCCTGTCGGCCGAATCGACACCGGGCGGTCTCGAGGTACTCGGACCGCACGGTGAGTGGCTGGAGGTGTCGACCACGCCGGCCACGCTGGTGGTCCTCGTTGGTGACCTGCTGGCCGAGTGGACCGATGATCATTGGCCCGCGACACTCAACCGGACCGCCAACCCGCCGAGGTCGGTGGCGCTGGACAGCGCCCGCCTGGAGTTCGCGTTCTATCAGCATCCCAACGCAGATGTCGCGGTCTCGCCGCTTCGAGGCGGTGACCCGCAGTTCACCGATGCGCTGATCGCCGGCCGGCATCTCACCGACAAGTACACACGGCAGACGACGTTCGGTCGACGCACCCGTCGGTGAGAGGCGCCGGGAGTTTGTTACCGGCAGGATGACGCGTGAGTCGTTTGCGTAATCGAGTGTTACGCAGATGTTTCCCTTGGCCGCAGGTGACATCGACCCTGTGGATCTGTCAGCACCCTGAGCTCTTGTTGGTCGTACCTGTTGCGAAACAGACTTGAGTGGAGACGACGACAGGGAGCGAAACACATGTCTGTGGTGCCGGTGATCGACATTTCTGCGCTGTACGGCGATGACAGCGAGGCGAAGGCGAAGGTGGCCTCCGAACTCGACAACGCCTGCCGCGAGATCGGTTTCTTCCAGATCAAGAACCATGGGATCGCGCACGAGATCATCGACGCGATGTACCAGACCTCGGACACGTTCTTTCAACTGCCGGAGCAAGAGAAGCGGCGGGTTGCCCAACCCAGCCCGGATACGGTCCGCGGGTACTCGTCGATCGGCGAGCAGGCGTTCTCCTACAGCGAAGACGTGCATCAGCCGCGGGATCTGCACGAGAAGTTCGATGTGGGTCCCGTCGACTTCGACAGCTCCGACCCGTACTTCTCGAAAGAGAACGCCGGACCCCACTTTCTTCCCAACCAGTGGCCGCAGCAGCCGGTCGCCATGGAGCAGGCCTGGACCACCTACTTCCGCGCGATGAACGAACTCTCGCGAAAGCTCATGAGCGCCTTCGCACTTGGGCTCGGACTGGATCCGGACTTCTTTGTCGACGCCATCGACAAGGACATCTCCATGCTCCGCGCCATCAATTACCCCCACATGACCACTCCGCCGCAGCCGGGGCAGATGCGGGCAGGCGCGCACACCGACTACGGCAGCCTGACGATCGTGCGGCAGGAGGAGGCGCCCGGTGGGCTGGAGGTCTTCACCAAGGACGGTGACTGGATCCCGGTGCCCGTGGTGCCCGACGCACTGGTGGTCAACATCGGAGACCTGATGGCGCAGTGGACCAATGACCTGTGGACCTCGACCCGCCACCGGGTCCGGACACCGAATCCCGACGCCGACGGGAACACTCGCCGGATGTCGTTGGTGTTCTTCCACCAACCCAACTATGACGCCATGATCGAATGCCTGCCCACCTGTGTTGCCGACGGTGGCGAGCCCCGGTATGCGCCGATCAGTTCGGGTGACCACCTGACGTCGAAGTTCGCCAAAACGATCGTGCTGAGCCCGTCCTGATGTCGGCGGGCGACGCGGAGTCGTTCGAGATCGAGCTTGCTCGGACGGGTGCGGTGGTGACCGTACCGCCGCATCGCACCGCGCTGGCCGTGGTTCGGGAGGCGGTACCCGCCGCCGAATTCAACTGCCTGCAAGGGGAGTGCGGGGCCTGCGTGGCGACCGTCCTCGACGGGGTTCCCGATCACCGGGACACGGTGCTCTCCGCACGGGCCAAAACCGCGGGTAAACGAATCATCCTGTGTGTCAGCAGGTCGCAGACACCGCGCCTGGTGCTCGACCTCTAGAGAAGTGAGTAGCCACATGACTGTAGGTCTGTCTTTTGCCAGTGTGCTGGCCAAGGATTTTGCCGGTTTGGCCGAGTTCTACTCCGAGCTCCTCGGTCTCGACGAGGTGATGGAGCTCCGCTCAGAACACTTTCGGGGCCTGATGGTCGGCGACACCATTCTCGGATTCAGCGCCCACACCGCCTACGACATGCTCAATCTGGTTGCACCCGAAGAAGATAGCGCAGGCGTCAGCAGCTTCCTGACCTTCGAGATGGCCGACGATGCTCAGGTCGATCGACTGACCGCAGCGGCCGTCGCGGCGGGTGCGACCTGCGTCAAGGAACCGGGACGAACCTACTACGGGGCCTGGCAATCGGTGCTCCTCGATCCGGAAGGCAACGCCTTTCGGCTCAACCACCTCGAACTCGAATCCCCCTCCCATCGCATCTCCTCACGCACGCCCGGCGTGCGCTGAAAGGAACCACCAAATGTCCCTATTCGAGTGGCAGGTCAAGACCGGTGACTCCGTTGTCGCACCGCATGAGCGGCTGAGTTGGCCGCGGACCGTGGGTATCGGCCTGCAGCACGTGGTCGCCATGTTCGGTGCCACATTCCTGGTCCCGGTTCTCACCGGATTCCCGCCGGCCACCACCCTGCTGTTCTCCGGCATCGGCACGATCCTGTTCCTGCTCATCACCCGCAACCGTCTGCCCAGCTACCTGGGGTCGAGCTTCGCGGTGATCGCACCCACCATCGCCGCCTCGACATCGCACGGCCAGTCCGGTGCCCTCGGTGGCATCGTGGTGGTCGGTGCATTGCTGACGATCATCGGCGTCGTCGTGCATTTCGTCGGGATCGGCTGGATCGAAAAGCTGATGCCGCCGGTGGTCACCGGCTCGATCGTCGCCCTCGTGGGCTTCAACCTGGCGCCCGTTGCCAAGAGCAACTTCGAGACCGAGCCCGTCACAGCCTTCGTCGTGTTGGCAATGTTGCTGTTGTCGCTGGTGCTCTTTCGTGGACTGCTCGGCAGATTGGCGATCTTCCTGAGCGTGGTGATCGGCTATTTCATCGCCCTGGCGCGGGGTGAGGTCGACACCGACCCCATCGGTGCCGCCGACTGGGTCGGCCTGCCCGACTTCACCGCCCCGACGTTCCACCTGTCGGTGCTGCCCATGTTCATCCCGGTGGTCCTGGTCCTGGTTGTCGAGAACATCGGTCACGTCAAATCCATCAACACCATGACCGGTATCAACAATGATCACCGGATCGGAAAGGCCCTGGCCGCAGACGGTCTGGCGACGATGCTCGCCGGCAGCGGCGGCGGCTCGGCCACCACCACCTACGCCGAGAACATCGGAGTGATGGCAGCGACCAAGGTCTACTCGACCGCGGCCTACTGGGTTGCCGGCGCGGCCGCCATCCTGCTCGGTCTGTCGCCCAAGGTAGGTGCGGTCATCGCCTCCGTCCCGCCCGGTGTGCTCGGCGGTGTCACCGTTGCCCTCTACGGTCTGGTCGGCATCCTCGGTGTGCACATCTGGGTCACCAACAAGGTCGACTTCTCCAAGCCGATCAACCAGTTCACCGCAGCCATCGCGCTGGTCATCGGTATTGCCGACTTCTCCTGGACCATCGGTGATCTCAGCTTCGGCGGCATCGCACTCGGTGCCATCTCCGCCGTCGTGATCTACCACCTGATGCGTCTGATCGGCACCTGGCGCGGCACCGTGGATGTCGATTCCACGCCAGAGAGCACCGAGCCGATCGATCCGAATGCCGTCGGTTCCAACACGGTGGTCAGTGAGCCAGACAAGGATCCGGACGAACAACTCGCAGGAAAGCAGGGAATCTGATGGAAACAACCCTCATTCGTGGCGGAACGGTGGTCTCGTCCACCGGAAGGCAGCTCATCGATGTGCTGATCGACGGTGAGACCATCGTGGCACTGATCGAGCCGGGCGCTGCGACGTTCGGTACCGACCTCGCCGCCAACGTCGACACGGTGATCGACGCCACCGGCAAGTACGTGATCCCCGGTGGAGTTGATGCCCACACCCACATGCAGATGCCGTTCGGTGGGACCGAGGCATCTGATACGTTCGAAACCGGCACGCGTGCTGCGGCATTCGGCGGAACGACCACGATTGTCGACTTCGCCATCCAGACACCGGGTGAGCAACTGCAGGACACCCTCGCCCAGTGGCACCAGAAGGCCGGTGGGCAGAGCGCCATCGACTACGGTTTCCATCAGATCATCGGTGACGTGAACGATCAATCCATCTCCGCGATGGGTGAATTGATCAATGAAGGTGTCACCAGTTTCAAACTGTTCATGGCCTACCCCGGGGTCTACTATTCCAACGACGGTCAGATCCTGCGGGCCATGCAACGCGCCGCCGACACCGGTGCGCTGATGATGATGCATGCCGAGAACGGCATCGCCATCGACGAATTGGTGTCGCAGCACGTCAAGCGCGGCGAGACATCGCCGTACTACCACGGGGTCTCGCGGCCGTGGCAGCTCGAAGAAGAGGCCACACACCGGGCGATCATGCTGGCCGATGTCACCGGGGCGCCGTTGTACGTGGTGCACGTGTCGGCTCGGCAGGCACTCGAGCAGATTGCCACCGCACGTGGTCGGGGCGCCAACGTGTTCGCCGAGACCTGCCCGCAGTATCTGTACCTCTCGCTCGAAGAACAGCTCGGCGCACCGGGATTCGAGGGTGCGAAGTGGGTCTGTTCGACCCCGCTGCGGTCTCGGGCAGAGGGTCATCAGGACGAGTTGTGGAAGTTCATCCGGACCGGCGACGTCGCCGGAGTCGCGACCGACCACTGCCCATTCTGCATGGTTGACCAGAAAGAGCTGGGTATCGCCGACTTCTCCAAGATCCCCAATGGAATCGGTGGTGTCGAGCACCGGATGGACCTGATGTATCAGGGTGTGGTGGACGGGCGGATCAGTCTCGAGAAGTGGGTCGAGGTCTGCTGCACCACGCCGGCGCGCATGTTCGGCATGTACCCACGCAAGGGCGTCATCTCGCCGGGCGCCGATGCCGACGTCGTCATCTACGATCCGGCCGGCCACACCAGCATCGGGCTCGGCAAGACCCACCACATGAACATGGACTACTCGGCGTGGGAGGGATACGAGATCGACGGTGCGGTGCAAACAGTGCTCTCGCGCGGATCCGTGATCGTCGATGCGGGTGAGTATCTCGGAAAGAAGACCGACGGACGATTCGTGCGGCGCGAACTCTCGCAAAACCTCATCTAGAGCCGTCATCGCCGGCGACCGCCACGCAGTACGAGCAAATAGAATCGATAGGAGCACGACATGGACTTTGGTGTTGTCATGCAATGCAATCCGCCGGCATCGCGAGTGGTCGAACTCGCCGTTGCGGCCGAGAACCGGGGCTTCACATACGTGTGGACATTTGACTCGCATGTGCTCTGGCAAGAGCCGAACGTGATCTACAGCCAGATCCTGGCGGCGACACGCAATGTGATCGTCGGGCCGATGGTGACCAATCCGCTGACCCGGGACGCCACGGTCACGGCCTCGACGTTCTCGACGCTGAACTCGATGTACGGAAACCGGACCATCTGCGGCATCGGCCGTGGTGACTCTGCGGTCCGAGTGCTCTCGGGCAAGCCGTCCACGCTGGCGATCCTGCGCGACAGCATCTCTGTCATCAAGGAATTGGGCAACGGACGCTCTGCCACCATCAACGGCACCGAGATCCGATTCCCGTGGGCCGGTCGCTCACGGCTGGACGTCTACGGCGCCGGGTACGGACCCAAGGCGTTGGACCTGATCGGCGAAGTCGCCGACGGTTTCATTCTGCAACTGGCGGATCCGGCGATCGTGGAGTGGACGGTGAAGCGGGTGAAGGCGGCCGCCGTAGCTGCCGGACGTGACCCGGATGAGGTGAAGATCGTGGTGGCGGCCCCGGCGTATGTCGGTGATGACCTTGCGCACCAACGTGATCAGTGTCGTTGGTTCGGCGGGATGGTTGGCAACCACGTCGCGGATCTGGTGGACAAATACGGTGGCGACGGGTCCGAGGTCCCGGCGATTCTCACCGACTACATCAAGAACCGGCAGGGCTACGACTACAACGAGCACGGGCGGGTCGGTAACAGCCACGCCGACTTCGTACCCGACGACATCGTCGATCGCTTCTGCCTGCTGGGTACGCCGGAGCAGCACATCGCCCGGCTCGAGGAGCTGCGCGACCTCGGCGTCGATCAGTTCTCGATCTACTTGCAGCACGACGGCAAGGATCAGACCCTGGAAGCGTACGGAGAGAAGATCATTCCGGCAATGGCGCCGACCCTCGCCGCCCGTTCGTAACCCCGTCCCAGACGTAAGGATCCTTCGATGACTTCTTCAGAATCGGCGCGCGGCAACGGAGTTCGGGTTGCCGCCGATGCGGCTACGGACAGCGCGTTCGTCGACGACTTCAATACCATGTCCACATTCGGCGCGACGGCGGCCAATGGGGTCGAGCGCCAGGCCGCCACCGAAGCCGACGGCGCGAATCGCCGATGGCTGGCCGGCTGGCTGACCGAGCGCGGTTTCACGGTGGCGTACGACCGGATCGGCAACATGTTCGGGCTGTACGAACTGGTACCCGGCGCGCCGTACGTGTTGTCCGGATCGCACATGGACAGCCAGCCCCGTGGTGGTCGCTACGACGGTGCCTACGGTGTCCTGGCCGCGGCGCACGCGATGGATCGGCTTCGGCAGTACTACCTCGCCAATCCTGATGAAGCCGTCCACAACCTGGCCGTCGTGAACTGGTTCAACGAAGAGGGATCACGATTCAAACCGTCGATGCAGGGTAGCGGTGTGTTCACCGGCAAGCTCGACCTGCAAGAAGCACTCGACACCACCGACGTCGCCGGTGTCACGGTGGCCGACGCCCTCGGTGAGCTGGACATGTTGGGGGACAAGGATGTCTTCACGACCGGCGAGCACCACACGGCAGGCGGCCTGAAGGTTGCCGCGTACGCCGAAATCCACATCGAGCAGGGCCGCGAACTCGACAAGGCCGGTGTGCTGATGGGTGTGGTGCCGTCGACCTGGGGTGCCAACAAGTACGAGATCTCGGTCATCGGGTCGCAGTCGCACACCGGTGCAACCGCCATCGCGGACCGGCAGGACGCGCTCTACGGTGCAGCGAAAGCCGTTGTGGCGCTGCGTGAGTTGGCCGACGAATACGGTGAGGATCTGCACACCTCATGCGGACAGTTGACGGTCTACCCGAACTCGCCGGTGGTGGTGGCCCGCGAGGTCCACATGCACCTGGATCTGCGGTCGCCATCCGATGAATTGCTGGCCGAGGCCGACGTGAAGCTCAATCGTGCGTTCGCCGAGATCGAGGTAGCGGCCGACGTCGAGATCGAGCGGCGGTTCGCCCACACCTGGAAGGGGCATACCTACCAGCCCGAGGGTGTGGCGTTGGCAGAGAAGGTGATCGAGCAGCTCGGGCACAGCCACATGCAGGTGCGAACCCGGGCCGGTCATGATTCGACAAACATGAAAGATCTGGTTCCGACGGTGATGCTGTTCATACCCAGTGTCGACGGTGTCTCTCACGCGGAGAATGAATATACTCACGACGCCGACCTCACGGCCGGTGTGGACGTATTGACCGAGACAGTCGGTCGCATGGCGGAAGGTGCCCTCTGATGGCAGATGACAACACGAGCTTCGGCGGTAATTCGCCGTTTGCCGACGAAGGCGAGCTGGAAGCGGCCAAGACCGCCGGGCGTCGTGCCCACGAGTTGGACCGGGCTCACGTGTTCCATTCGTGGTCGGCGCAGGCACAGCTGAATCCGATGACGATCCTGGGCGCTGCGGGATCGTATGTCTGGGACGGCGAGGGCAATCGGCTGATCGATTTCTCGTCGCAGATGGTCAACACCAACATCGGCCACCAGCACTCCAAAGTCGTTGCGGCGATTGCCGAGCAGGCGAACAAGCTCTGCACCATCGCACCGTCGCACGTCAACGATGCGCGGTCGGAGGCTGCGCGCCTGATCGCCGAGCGGACCCCCGGTGATCTCGACAAGGTGTTCTTCACCAACGGCGGCGCCGATGCGGTGGAGCATGCCGTGCGGATGGCACGCCTGCACACCGGTCGACGCAAGGTGCTCACCCGCTACCGTTCGTATCACGGGGGTACCGATACCGCGATCAACATGACCGGTGATCCGCGGCGCTGGCCCAACGACTACGCGTCGGCCGGAGTGGTCCATTTCTTCGGACCCTTCCTGTACCGCAGCCAGTTCCATGCCGAAACCGAGCAGCAGGAATGCGAGCGTGCTCTCGAGCACCTCGAGTCGGTGATCTCGATGGAGGGTCCGCAGACGATTGCAGCCATTGTGCTGGAGCCGGTTCCGGGGACCGCGGGCATCATGGTGCCGCCGGCCGGCTACCTGGCCGGAGTTCGTGAACTGTGTGATCGTTTCGGCATCGTGATGGTGGCCGACGAGGTGATGGCCGGATTCGGCCGCACCGGAGAGTGGTTCTCCATCAACCACTCCGAGGTCATCCCGGATCTGATCACCTTCGCCAAGGGCGTGAACTCGGGATACGTCCCGCTCGGTGGCGTGGCCATCAACAACGAGATCGCCCAGACGTTTGCCGATCGGCCCTATCCCGGTGGTCTGACCTACTCCGGGCATCCGCTGGCCACCGCGGCCGCCGTCGCCACCATCAACGCGATGACCGACGAGGGCATTGTCGAAAATGCCGCGACCATCGGATCAGACGTCTTGGGACCCGGACTGGAGAAACTCGCTGCGCAGCATCCCAGCGTCGGTGAAGTGCGTGGCGTGGGTGTGTTCTGGGCGGTGGAACTGGTCAAGAACCCCGACACCCGGGAACCACTCGCGCCCTACGGTGGCTCGAGCCCGGCAATGACTGCGGTTCTGTCCGCCTGCAAAACGGGCGGCCTGCTGCCATTTGCCAACTTCAACCGGATCCACATGGTGCCGCCGTGCACGGTCACCCCTGATGAGGTGGCCGTGGGCCTGCAGATCCTGGACGCGGCGCTGACCGTGGCCGATTCGTTCGTCGAGTAGCCGGGTTTCGGTTGCCGGTGACGCGGCCCGCCAGGACTAGTGTGTAGTCCTGGCGGATCGTGCGGTCCACAGAGCGGGAAGGCCGGTGGCGACGATGCCAAAGCGAAGTGCGGGGATACTGCTGTTCCGTCGTTCCGAGGCAGAGGCGGGCATCGAGGTCGAGGTCTTGATCGCGCATCCGGGAGGCCCCTTGTGGGCGCGCAAGGATTCCGGCGCCTGGTCGATACCCAAAGGGTTGTACGACGAAGACGAAGAACCGCTGGCCGCGGCCCATCGGGAATTCGTCGAGGAGGTCGGTCTCACGGTTCCCGACGGGGAGGTCATCGAACTCGGGGAGATCAAGCAGCCGAGCGGAAAGCTGGTGACCGCCTTTGCGATCGAGGCCGACCTCGACATCACCGATGCCGTCAGCAACACGTTCGAGATGGAATGGCCGCGGGGATCGGGAAAGGTGCAGTCGTATCCCGAGATCGACCGGGTGGCGTGGTGTGATCTCGAGACGGCCGGGGACAAACTGCTGAAAGGTCAGCGTCCGTTTCTCGACCGTCTCCTCGACCATCTCGACTAGACCGCGTTTCTCGAAGGGATCAGGCGAAGCGCAAGACCTCGTCCTCGTCCAGGCGGGGCAGTCGGTCGAACCAGGCATCTTTGCCCGGATGGCCGACGTTGACCAGCAGGGTTGATTTCCAGCGGCCGTCAGCGAAGAACTCGGAATCGACTCCGGCGGAATCGAATCCGGCCATCGGTCCGGCGGTCAGCCCCACGGAACGTACGGCGAGGATGAAGTATCCGGCCTGCAAGGTGCTGCCGAACGTACCCATCGAGGTACGCATGTCCTCGTTGGCCTCCAGGGCGTCCTTCATCTCGGGCCGGAAGGGCAACACGGTCGGAATGTGCTCGTGGTACGCCGAATCCATCGCCAGTACGGCGGTCACCGGTGCGCTGCGGACCTTGTCGACATTGCCTTCGGCGACGTGGGGGAGCAGGCGTTCCTTGGCTTCGTCGCTGCGGACGTAGAGGACTCGCAGCGGCTGGGTGTTGGCTGCGGTGGGTGGCCATTTGGCGAGTTCCCAGACCTCTTTGAGTGCCTCGTCGCTCACCGGCTCGGAACTGAAAGTGTTGGCGGTGCGGGCGTCGCGAAAGAGTAATGCGCGCGCGTCTGCGTCGAGGGTGTGGACGGCATCGGACATGATGTGCTCCTACATCTAGAGGGACTACTAAAATAAAAGCAGCTAGGAGCGACTGTAGCAAACGGTATGCTGGGCCGATGCCCAGGGAAGTCGAAGTCACGCACGAGCCACGTGCCTGTGACGGCGCGCTACGGTCGGCGTTCGCCCTGCTCGGCAAGCGTTGGAATGGGGTTCTGTTGGGCACCCTGATGCACGGTCCGGCGGGCTACGCCGAACTCCGCGCCGCGATCGGCGGAATCAGTGACTCGATGTTGTCGTCACGGTTGGTCGAATTGGCAGAAGCGGGTGTGATCGAGCGGCAGGTCGAGGCAGGCCCGCCGGTGTCGGTGTCTTATCGGCTGACGCCGTCTGGCGAAGCGCTCCTGCCGATTCTCGGCGAACTCGGGGCGTGGGCGTCGGAGAACCTGGATTCGTAGAATCCGACCTAGCGGTTGTCGATGGTCCGGGAGACCTTGCGTAACAACGTGATCAGGGTCGACCGCTCGTCGGGGCTCAGTGTCGCCAGCATCGCCGTGTCGCGGGCGAGCCGCCGAGGAAACTGGGTGTCCACGAGTTCGCGTCCGGCATCGGTCAATTCGAGAAGGACAACCCGCCCATCCCGTTCGGATTTCTTGCGCTGCAACAGGCCCAGGTCGCCAAGGCGTTCGCTGAGTTTGGTGATCGAGGCGCCGCTGAGCATCGTTGTCGAGACGACCTCGCTGGCGCGCAGTGGACGCTCCGACCGGGCGAGTGCGCCCAGCACGTCGAACTCGGAGCGAGTGATCGAGTGGGATTCCAGGTCCAGGTCGAGTTGATGCGCGAGCACGGTGGCGATGCGGTTGACGCGGGCGACCACCTCGATGGGCTCGGTATCGAGGTCGGGATATGCGCGTGCCCACTCCAGGCTCACGCGCTCGACGACGTCACTCGGGTTGGGGTCTGCGGTCACCGGATCATGGTAGGTCATGGCCACTATTTACTTTAGTAGTAAAATAGATGTAAAATACTTAGGTGTTGACAAGCGATTCCCTTTCCGAGCATCTGACCCGCCGTCGTCATGCGCTGGTCCACTCTGCTTCTCCTCGCACCTGGCGTGATGCCGCGCTGACACTGAACCGCAGCAACGCGTCGATCTGGTTGCCGGTCCGAGTGGGCATCGCACTCGCGGTGGTGCTTGTGATCGGTGGTCTGATGGGGCGTGTCGATATCGCCGGATTCGCCGCGTTGGGTGCTTTGACCTCGGCATTCTGCCGCAACGATCCCTATCGCATCCGGCTGCCGCGGCTCGCGGTGACCGGCGGAACACTTGTCGCGTTCGTGGTGTTCGGAGGCATTCTCGGTGCGGCGGGGGCCTCGATGCCGGTACAGATCGTGGCCATGTCTGTGGCTGCGGCCGTTGCCATGTTGGTCATGGGTGCCTGCCGATTGGTCGGTCCCGGACCGGTGGTGATGATCTTCGCCGCGGCCGCTGCGGTGGGCTATTCGACATCGACGGGTGATGTGGTGGCCGCGAGCGCGTCTGCGGCGATCGGAGTGACGATCGGGATCTGCGCGTCCTTGGCTCCGTGGCCATATGACGTGGTTCGGGGTGTTCGAAACGCCGGTGGTTCGTCGTGGGGGTCGGTGGGTGCTGACCTTCGCCGGATGGCCGAGCGAGAGCTGATGGTCTCGGCGATCCGGGTGGCTCTGGCTTCTGCGGTGGCTGCCGGTGTCGCCCAAGCCATCGGTCTGGCGCATCCGATGTGGGCGGCGATGGGCGCGATCGCCACGCTGCAGGGCATCAACTTTCACCTCACCGTGCATCGCGGTGTACAACGGTTGATCGGGAACGTGGTCGGCGGAGTGCTGGCTGCCGGACTGCTCGCGGTGCCGTTGGGCTACTGGGGCGCAGTGGTTCTCGTTGTGATCTTCCAGATCGCAGCGGAACTCCTGGTTGCCATCAACTATGGACTCTGCTCGATGGCCGTGACGCCCATGGCGCTGCTGCTCACGGCACTGGGTGCGGGTCTGACCCCGGATGTGGCGCTCGACCGGATGGCGGACACCGCGCTGGGGGTCGTCTTCGGGATCGTGGTCGCGGCCCTGTCCATCGCGCGCCATGACACCGCGCACCACGAGGTCGCCGAGGTGGCTACTGCGCGCTGATCCCGGTGGTCAGCAGCTGCGCGAGTTCGAGGTAGGCCTGTGAATCATCCAGCCCGACAGAACTTTTGATCTTGCGTTGCTGGATCCGGACCATGACTGCAGATGCCACGTCGGCGACGAATGCCGCGTGGACATCGCGGACATCGCCTGCGGCAACACCTTCGCTGATGAGCTCATGGACGCGATCTGCCGCCGCCCGGGTATTGCGCTCGTAGATGTCGCGGGCGGGTGGGAAGCCGGCAAGGTCTTCCATGAACCGTTCATCGGCGGGCGCAAGTGCGGTACCGACCGCAGTCAGGTACGCGGTCAGCCGTTCGGTTGTCCCGGTAGCGCGCTCCACCGCCGCCTCGACCTCGGTGGTCGCGGCCCGGAAGAAGTGCACCGTCACTTCGCGGACGAGTTCATCCTTGCTGCCTGCGAGCGTGTACAGCGTCGACTTGGAGCAGTGCAGGCGCGCCGCGATCTGGTCGAGCGTCAGGTGGGCAAAACCTTCGTGGAGGAACAAAGCCACCAGTTCGTCGAACAATTGCGCACGGCGTGCGGTCGCGTGTGCAGGGGAAACGGTCGGAACCATGCGCTGATGGTACTGCGTGAGGTTCTGGAGTACTGTCGACGGTACTGAAGGGCCTGGCTCAGTACTGCTTGAATCCGGTCCCTGCCTGTTCCGACGATCGAAAGGGTGCCCGATGCCCGTCAACCGGCTGCTCCCCACTGAAGAAGCACGCGACCTGGTCCAGCTGGCGAGCGACGTCGCGGACAAGGCACTCAAACCCATCGTCGACGAGTACGAGAAGGCCGAGAAGTATCCGGCCGAGGCCTTCAAGGTGCTGGGCCAGACAGGCCTGCTGAGCCTGCCGTACCCCGAGGAATGGGGAGGTGGCGGTCAGCCGTACGAGGTCTACCTCCAGGTACTCGAGGAGTTGGCGGCGCGCTGGGCGGCGGTGGCGGTTGCGGTGAGTGTGCACAGCCTGTCGTGCCATCCGCTGATGGCTTTTGGCAGCGACGAGCAGAAGCAGCGCTGGCTTCCCGAGATGCTCGGGGGTGAGAAGATCGGCGCCTACAGCCTTTCGGAGCCACAGGCCGGTTCCGATGCCGCGGCCCTGGCCTGCAAGGCCACCGCCACCGAGGGTGGCTACAAGATCAACGGATCGAAGGCGTGGATCACCCATGGTGGTGTCGCCGACTTCTACAACTTGTTCGCCCGAACCGGCGAAGGGTCCAAGGGCATTTCGTGCTTCCTCGTCCCCGATGACACCGAGGGTCTGAGCTTCGGGAAGCCGGAAGAAAAGATGGGCCTGACGGCGGTTCCGACCACGTCGGCCAGTTACGACAATGCGTTCGTGCCCGAATATCGTCGCATCGGCGCCGAAGGTCAGGGTCTCCAGATCGCCTTCAGCGCACTGGATTCGGGCCGGCTCGGCATCGCTGCGGTTGCCGTCGGCATCGCGCAGGCCGCATTGGACGAGGCCGTCGCCTACGCGCAGGAACGGCAGACGTTCGGCAAGAAGATCATCGACCACCAGGGGCTCGGTTTCCTGCTCGCCGACATGGCTGCCGCAGTGGATTCGGCCCGCGCCACCTACATCGATGCCGCTCGTCGTCGCGATGCCGGTGTGCCGTATTCACGTAATGCCTCGGTGGCCAAGCTGATTGCCACTGATGCGGCGATGAAGGTGACCACCGATGCGGTACAGGTGTTCGGTGGCTACGGCTACACCAAGGATTTCCGCGTCGAACGGCTGATGCGCGAAGCCAAGATCACCCAGATCTTCGAGGGCACCAACCAGATTCAGCGACTGGTCATCAGTCGCTCGCTGGCGACCTAATCCCCGCAAACGCTCCGCTTATGCGAAGACGCTCCGCGTGCATCTGGAGCATCTTCGTACAGGCGGAGCATTTGTGTCAGGTCGGGAGGCCGACGTGAGCGCGGCGATACACCAGGGCGGCGGCGCCGACGAGTGGGGCGGTGTCGGATAGTCCGGCATCGATGACTCGAACGCGTGCGATGTAGTCGAGTGGATGCCGCGCGACGACCCGTTCGATGAGCGGGATCAAGTCGGGCGTCACCCGCGCGAAGCCGCCGCTGATCGCCACCACATCCAGCTCGATCAATGCTGCTGCGCTGCAGATGGCCTGTCCCACAGCCTCGGCCACGCGGTGCACTGCGCGATGGGCGATGTCGTCATCGTTCCGATAAGACGCGGCGAGGTCTTCGCCGGTGGACCCCGTCCAGCCCTCTTTGTTGGCCCAGGCCACGGTATGCGGGCCGGAGGCCACCGATTCGAGTGTGGTGTGACTGCCGATGCTGAGCTCGCCGGTGAAGCCGGACAACTGGATCTGGCCGATGTGGCCGCTGTTCCCGGCCAGCACCCGGCCGTCGACGATGAAACCCCCACCGATACCGGTGGAGATCACCATGCCCAACAAGTTCTTCTCGCCGGCCGCGTTGCCGATCCATTGCGCGGCCAGCACGATCGCCACGCCGTCTCGATGAAAGTGGACGGGTGTGTGACCCAACGTTTGTCGTATCCGCCCGGTCACCAGATCGCGTAGCGGGTAGTCGCGCCACTGCGGAATGTTGATCGGGGACAGGGTTCCGGCCCGCTCGCCCAATGGTCCGGCCGCCGCGATCCCGACACCGATCACCTGCGCGGTCTCGGGCACCTGCGCGAGCGCATGATCGACAACCCGAATGACGTTGCTGCCGAGGACGTCGGGTGAGGATTGTGAACCGGTCAGGGCCCGACTTCGGCCGGCCGCCAGCATGTTGCCGTCCGGGTCGACCAGTGCGGCTTCCACTTTCGTGCCACCGAGATCGATCGCGAGGACCAGATTGGCTGCCACCGATTCAGCCTAGTGGCCCACCCCTCCCCAGACGCTCCACCTGTGCGAAGACGCTCCAGAAATATGTGGAGCATCTTCGTACAGGTGGAGCGTTTGGGGTTGTGCACAGGAGACGAAGTTGTCCACAGTGCGACATCGAAGGGGAAAGTCGGCACCATCGGACGCGCCAGAATCGGATCCATGGGGGAATACGAGTTGAGCGCAGCGGGCCTGGTCTTGCGCCGCACGGCAACGTCGGCCGGTCACAACGACCACACGCTCCAGGCTGCAGTCCGGGCGGGGAGCCTGGAGCGGGTCTACCGGGGCATGTACGTGCCGAGTGGTCCATTCAACGGCGTTCTGAGCCGCGAGGAGCGTGAACGCCGATACCGATTCAAGGTTCTCGGGGCGGTCGACGCGGGGGAGGGCACCAAGGCGGTGAGTCACTGGTCCGCGGCAGCACTACTCGGGATGCCGACGTTCGACGCCGACCTGGATCGAGTGCATTTCACCGTGAACCGTGTCGGTGGCGGGCGAAATCGTGACCGGGCCTGCCGATTGCATGCCGCGTCGTGGCTGCCCGACGAGGTCATCGAACTTCCGGGACTCCTGGTGACCAGCCTCGCCAGGACGGCCGTCGACATCAGCCGTCTGGGCGGTTTCGAGCAGGCGCTCTGTGCCTGCGATGCGGCTCTTCGGATGGGTGTGTCCCGCGCCGAACTGGAGATGGTGCTCGCGCGGGCCGGTCGACGCAAGGGTGTGGGCAACGCCAGACGGGCGGTATCGCTCGCCGACAGTGCTTCAGAAAGCGTCGGCGAGTCGCTGTCGCGCGCCCGGATGTATGGCATGCCCGATATTCCGGTACCGCAGTTGCAGCCGGAGATCTACGCTCCCGACGGTAAACACGTGGCGCGCACTGATTTTCGGATCAAAGACCATCTTCTCGGCGAGTTCGACGGTCAGGGTAAGTACATCCGATATCTTCGCCCGGGTGAGACGCCTGCGGATGCGGTGTACCGCGAGAAGCGCCGCGAGGAACGCCTCAACGAGCTCGGGTTTGTGGTCGCACGGTGGGGTTGGGACGACCTGATGCACCCCGAACGGTTGCGCGAGACTTTGCGAAATGGCTTGCGGCGAGCGGGTTTGCAGTGATCCATTCCCGCAAACGCTCCGGTTGTACGAGGGTGCTCCACAAATATGTGGAGCACCCTCGTAGAGGTGGAGCGTTTGCGGTGGGGTGTGGGGTTAGAGGCGTTCGATGATGGTGGCGTTGGCCATCCCGCCTGCCTCGCACATGGTCTGCAGGGCGTAGCGGCCACCGGACTGCTGCAGTGCATTGACCATGGTTGTCATGATGCGGGCACCACTGGCGCCGAGTGGGTGACCGAGCGCGATCGCGCCGCCGTTGACGTTGGTCTTGGCCAGGTCTGCGCCGGTGTCCTTGGCCCACGCGAGGACGACGGGGGAGAAGGCCTCATTGACCTCGAACAGGTCGATGTCGGAGATGGTCAGGCCGGCTGCGGCGAGCACCTTCTCGGTTGCCGGGATGACGCCGGTGAGCATGTAGAGCGGATCGGAGCCGACCACCGAGAAGCTGTGCAGTCGGGCGAGCGGCGTGAGGCCGAGTTCCGCGGCTTTGGTGCTGCTCATGATCAACACCGCGGCGCTGCCGTCGGAGAGCGGACTCGAATTGGCTGCCGTGATCTGCCATTCGATCTGCGGGAACCGCTCGAGCATCGCCGGGTGGTAGAACGCGGGCTTGAGTGTGGCCAGTTGCTCGATGGTGCCGCCCGGGCGGATCATCTCGTCGGTGCGCAGGCCGGCCAGGGGCACGATCTCCCGGTCGAACTTGCCTGCCTTGGTCGCCGCGACGGCCTTGTCATGGCTCGACAACGCGAACTCGTCGAGTTCGGTCCGTGAAAAGCCCCAATCAGCCGCGATCAATTCGGCGGCCAGTCCCTGGGAGATCAATCCGTCCGAGTACCGCTGCGAGAATCCCACGCCGGACGCGTCGACGCCGGGCCGGACATCGGACGCCATCGGCACTCGGCTCATCGACTCCACACCGGCCGCGACCACCACGTCCTGCACACCCGACATCACGGCCTGGGCGGCAAACGAGATCGCCTGCTGACTCGAACCGCACTGTCGGTTGATGGTGGTGCCGGGAACCGATTCGGGGAAGCCGGCGGCCAGTGCGGCCTTGCGGCTGATGTTCTGGCCCTGCTCGTCGGCCTGTGTGACGGCACCGGCGATGACGTCGTCGATCAACGCCGGGTCGATGCCGGTCTGCTCGACGAGTGCGCGCAGGCTGTGGGCGAGCATGTCCACCGGATGAACGTCGTGGAGTCCACCTGCACCGACGGTCGCACCGTCAACAACGCGGCCCGGCTTACCCTTTCCGATCGGAGTTCGCACCGCACCGACGATTACTGCATCAACGATCTGGGTCATGACCTACTCCTTCAGCTGACTATAGTTTCTATAAGTCAGGTATACCCCGAGATATTCCATCCTGTCGACTCTTGTTCGACCACCGGGCTGATGGATCGAAGAAATGGGACACGCGGCCGGTAGTGTGTCCAGGGTGGTGCGCCTACCGAATGCAATGACCGGTCCCAGGCTCTTGGCCGGTGCCGCAACCGCTGGTGCGGCGTTTGCCGCCGCCGGAGTCACAGCCGGGACCGAGGTGTATCGGGCCATGGGGGCGCCGAAAGATCTTGTGCTCCCGCATATCAGTGGCTCACCGCATCAAACCGGTGGGAGCTTCGGCAACATCGAGCCGCCGCGGCCCGTCGACGGTGACAGAGCGGCCGCACTCGCGATGCTCCGCCGCGGTGACATCGGCAAGCCGCGGGTCCGCCTGGAGTTCGATGCCTCGCCGTTGCCTGCGGAGGTTGCCGACCTTGCCGCCACCTGGTTCGGTCATGCGTCGGTGCTCGTCGAACTCGACGGACACCGCATCCTCACCGATCCGGTGTGGAGTAAGCGCTGCTCACCGTCGAGCGTGGTCGGACCTGCACGGTTGCACCCTGTGCCGCACACGCTCGAGGAGCTGCCCGCCATCGACGTCGTCCTGATCAGCCACGACCACTACGACCACCTCGACACCGCCACGGTCCGTAAGCTCGCCCGGACCCATCCGGAAGCCGTGTTCGTGGTACCGATCGGGGTCGGTGCACATCTGCAGTACTGGGGCATCGACCCCTTCCGAATCCGCGAGGCGGACTGGGGCGAGTCGGTCACCATCGGAGATCTGCGCTTCAACTGTTGCTCCGCCCGACACTTTTCCGGGCGAGGACTGCAGCGCAACACCACGCAGTGGGCCAGTTGGGCTGTGACCGGACCGCGCAACAACTTCTTCTTCTCCGGCGACACCGGCATCACCGACTCGTTCGAGCAGGTCGGTGCCGACCACGGTCCTTTCGGGCTGTCGCTGATCGCGATCGGCGCCTATGACCGGCTCTGGCCGGACATCCATCTCAACCCAGAGGAAGCGGTGGACGTGCATCGAATGCTCAATCGCGCCAACCTGTCCGAGTCGCTGTTGCTTCCCATCCATTGGGCGACATTCAATCTCGCCCTGCACGAGTGGGCCGACCCGGTGCAGCGACTGCTCCCGGCGGCGGAGGAGTTGCACATTCCGGTGATCACCCCGATGCCCGGCGCCCGTTTTGATGTCCACTCACGCAGCGGACATGGTTTCGAGACCCAGGATTGGTGGGAGGCCGCGGTATGACCGCGATCAACGAGAAGCATCTGGCCTCAGGCCTCAGCGCGGCGCAGGTCGCCGAACGGGTGGCCGCGGGGCAGATCAATGTTCAGCCCGACCGGTCGGGCCGAAGCGTTGCAGATATCGTCCGCGCAAATATCTTCACCCGGATCAACGCGATTCTCGGTGTGCTGTTCATCATCGTGATGAGCACCGGCTCGATCATCAACGGCGCCTTCGGTTTGTTGATCATCGCCAACAGTGGCATCGGCATCATCCAGGAGATCCGCGCGAAGAAGACCCTCGACGCCCTGGCGATCGTCGGCCAGACCCGGCCGATGGTCCGCCGCGATGGTGTCGCCACCGAAATCGATCCGGGCGAGGTGGTGCTCGACGACATCATCGAGCTCGGCCCCGGCGATCAGATCGTGGTGGACGGTGAAACCGTCGAATCGGCCTCCCTCGACATCGACGAATCGTTGCTGACCGGTGAAGCCGATGCCGTCGACAAAGCTGTTGGGGATCCGATCATGTCGGGCAGTTTCGTGGTCGCCGGCTTCGGTGCATACCGCGCGACGAAGGTCGGCCGCGATGCCTATGCCGCGCAGCTTGCCGAAGAGGCCAGCAAGTTCACGCTGGTCAACTCCGAATTGCGCAACGGGATCGACAAGATCCTGAAGATCATCACCTACCTGCTCATCCCGGCGGGTGTGCTGACCATCGTCAACCAGTTGTTCATCAGCGACAACGGCATCAAGGCGAGCCTGCTCGGAATGGTTGCGGCACTGGTCCCGATGGTGCCCGAAGGCCTGGTGCTGATGACCTCGATCGCCTTTGCGGTCGGTGTGGTCCGGCTCGGCAAGCGACAGTGCCTTGTCAACGAACTGCCCGCCATCGAGGGCCTGGCCCGGGTCAATGTGGTCTGTGCGGACAAGACCGGAACGCTCACCGAGAACGGGATGAGGCTCTCGGAACTGGTTCCGTTGCAGGGGGACCGGGTCGAGTTGGAGCAGGCCCTGGCTGCGCTGGCAGCCCATGATCCGCGCCCGAACGCGAGTGTTCAGGCCATGGCCGAAGCGTTCCCGGACGCCCCGGCCTGGGCGTCGAGCGCCGTCGCCCCGTTCACGTCGGCGAAAAAGTGGAGTGGTATCTCGTTCTCCGACAGCGCTTCCGGTGAACCCCGCGGCAACTGGCTGCTCGGTGCACCCGACATGTTGCTGCCTGCGGAGGGCCAGACCGCGGCCCAGGCAAGCGAACTGGGGTCCGGTGGCCTGCGTGTGCTGTTGTTGGCCTCGACCGATGTGTCGGTCGACACCGAGTCGCCGGACGGTCTGTCCGCGCCCGGTGTCGTCGTTCCGCGAGCACTGATCGCGCTCGAACAGCGTGTGCGCCCGGATGCTCGCGAGACGCTGGACTACTTTGCGTCGCAGAATGTCTCGGTCAAGGTGATTTCGGGGGACAACGCCGTCTCGGTGGGTGCAGTGGCCGGGTCGCTGGGTCTGGGGACGCTGGATGACGCGGTGGACGCCCGTAAGCTGCCGACCGACACCGACGAGCTCGCCGACGTCGTCAACTCGCACACCACATTCGGTAGGGTCCGTCCGGATCAGAAGCGGGCGATGGTCGGTGCGCTGCAGTCACGCGGCAACACGGTGGCGATGACCGGAGACGGTGTCAACGACGTGTTGGCACTCAAGGATGCCGATATCGGTGTGGCCATGGGTTCGGGTAGCTCGGCAAGCCGTTCGGTGGCCCAGATCGTCCTGCTCGACAACCGTTTTGCCACGCTGCCGTATGTGGTCGCCGAAGGCCGTCGCGTCATCGGCAATATCGAACGCGTCTCCACCCTGTTCCTGACAAAAACCGTGTACGCGGTGTTGCTGGCCATGACCATCGGAGTTGCCGGGATCCTGGGCAAGATCTTCGGGTTCGCGCCGATGTCGTACCCGTTCCAGCCGATCCACGTCACGATCGCCGCGTGGTTCACCATCGGTGTGCCTGCTTTTGTGCTGTCACTGGCCCCCAACAACGAACGGGCCCGAACCGGCTTTGTCGGCCGCGTGCTCCGACTGGCGGTCCCGTCGGGAATCGTGGTCGCGGTCTGTACCTTCGTGGCCTACGCGCTGGTCTACCCGGGTGGTTCCGGTGTCGAACTCGGTTCCAAGGATTCGGTGGAACTGCCGCCGGATCAGATGCAGGCTGCCACCACCGCGCTGATCACCATGATCGCCGTCTCGATGTGGGTACTCGCGGTGATCGCGCGTCCGTACAACTGGTGGAAGATCGTGCTGCTGAGCGTATCGGTGCTCATGTATGTGCTGATCTTCTCGATGCCGTTCACGCAGGAGATCTTCAAGCTGGATCCGACCGATTGGGGCAAGACCGGAATCGGGTTGGCGACCGCCGCGGTCGGCATCGTCGCGGTCGAGATCCTGTGGCGACTGAACCCCGTCTTCGCAATGTGGTCCAGTAAGCTCAGTTCCAAAGACCCAAAGACCGCCGAGCACGTTTCCGGCGCCGCAGAAAGGTAAGGCCACGCATGGACATCAAGGGTCTGATCAACAAGGGCAAGCAGACGCTCAGCAAGAACGCCAAGGTCATCGACCAGGGCGCTGACGCCGTCAACAAGGCGACGAAGGGCAAGTACTCCGCCCAGGTCAGGAAGGGTGCGGACGCCGCCAAGAAGTTCGCACAGGACGGTGGTCCGAACCCGGACCAGCCGAAACCCCAGTAGTTGAGACTTGGCAGTGAGCAGACTGCGCTGTAGGTAGAAGACCTTGAAAGAAGCCTGGCCGGCGGTTCGGTTGGCCGGAAGTCTGCTGATTTCCGGTGCTTTGACCCTGACAGCCTGCTCAGGCGGCGGCGGAGATGATGGTGTGAGCCCATCGTCTCCGCCGTCTTTGTCTGAATCGTCGACGCCGCCGCCCCCACCTCCCGCACTCGCCGATCGCGGCGCGGTCCTGACGCAGCGGCCATTTCAGGGCAGCAGCACTCTGGGCGATGCCGGCCGGTTGATACGGGTGGTCTATCGCTCGACGGCCGGTTACGCGGGTGGCTTCGGCACCGATGTCTCCGGGGTGATCGCCGTCCCGGCCGGTGATCCGCCACCGGGTGGATGGCCGGTGGTCGCGCTCGGCCACGGCACCACAGGGACCGATGTGACGTGCGGTCCGTCGGACTACCCGGATCTGCTCGGCGAAGACGGCAACGTCGCGCGATTGCTGGCCCGCGGATACGTGGTCGCCGCGAGTGACTACCAGGGACTGGGGTCCAGCGTCGAGAGCCCGCGAACGCATCCCTATCTGGAACCGAAGACCGTCGCGTACAACATGATCGACGCGGTGCGTGCGGCCCGCAATGTGGTACCCGAAGCGTCTGCCGACTGGGCCGCGATGGGTGCTTCGCAGGGTGGCCAAGCCGCCTGGGCGGCAGCCGAGCATGCCGACGGCTATGGACAGGGGCTCGACTTCGTCGGGGCTGCGGCCCTGGCGCCTGCCGCTGATCTGTCGCCGATCACCGATGCGGGACTCGACCTGACCTACACCGACGCCCAGAAGATCTTCATCCCCAATCTTGTGGCGGGACTACGCGAAGTGCATCCCGACCTCGACCCCGACGACTACATGCGCGGTGGGCTGGCCGCCGGGGCGGAAGCCTTCACCTCGTGTGGTCCCACCTCGACCGCGGACAAGTTCTCCGCTGCCATGGACATTGCGCCCGGTGACGCCACGATCGCCGACGAGGAGGCGCTCGAGCGACTCCGGGGGATCCTGATCACCGATGCGCTGCCCGCCGAACCCGCCGACGGGCCGTTGTTCGTGGCCTACGGAGACAAGGACACGATCATCCTGCCCGCCTGGACAACCGCCGCGGTGCAGCGCGCCTGCGCGCAGGGCGACGTGATCGAGGTCGTTCGCAAGCCCGAGGGCGGACACACCAATCTGGGTGTGACCGGTGACGCCGTCGACTGGATCGCCGACCGGTTTGCCGGGGAGTCGGCGCCCGACACGTGTCCTGTGTGACGGGTGAAGATGTGGCCCGACCGATAACGTCAGCGCCATGGCAAAAGTGAAGGACGCGATAGAGATCGGTGTGACGCCGGAGAGAACTTGGGATCGGGTGCTGGATCTCTCGAGTTACGACGAGTGGTTGACGATCCACGAAGGCTGGCGCGGTCCGCTTCCCGGGCCGGAGGAGATCGGTAAGGGCATCAAGGTGTCCTCTGTCATCGCGTCCAGGGGCACTCGCGTCCGGTTCGACTGGACGGTCAACGCCTACGATCCACCGCACCGCGTCAGCCTGAAGGGTTCCGGAAAGGGCGGGGTCAAGGTCACGCTGATCCTCGCGGTGGATCCGGCACCGGAAGGCTCAAAATTGACATTCGAGATTGAACTCGGCGGATTGGCCATGATCGGTCCGGTCGGGAAGATCACGGCGAAGGTTGTCAAAAGTGAAATCGAGACTTCACTAAAGAATTTTCACGATCTGTACGCCTGAGTGAATACGCCTGGTACATTGCCGATTTCGGTTACCAAATGAGGGTTAGCGCCTGACAAGGCTGTGTATAGAATCCGGCGAACCTCGAAACAAGGGCGGTAACGGATGGGGCGGCATGGTGGCGACAGCAACGCTGGAGGCGAGTTCGGATTCAGCGGACACCGAGATGGGGACCGGGGGCACGGGACCGCATGGATATTGGGTGCGCTGGTTCTCGTAGCGCTGCTGGTGGCCGGTGTCATCCTGTGGCGGACGATCGGCAACGGGTCCGGTCCGGATTGTGACTCCAGGGAAGCCGTGTCCGTCGTCGCGGATCCTTCGATGGCGGCCACGATCAAACCGCTCGCGGGTACCGCGTCGGGCGACTCTTGCTTCGACTTCACGGTCTCCGCGGTCAGCGGCGCGAACGTTGCAGGGCAGCTCACCAAGGGGGAGAGTGCGCCGGATCTGTGGATTGCCGATTCGTCGACCCGTGCCCGTACGGTCACCGAGCAGGTCCGCGTCGGCAACGATGTGGTCGCCGAATCGGTCGCGGCAAGCCCCGTGGTGGTGGCAGGCAAAAACGTTCCGGCACTGGAGAACTGGGTCGATGTGATGAAGTTGCCGGGACTGCGACTCGGCAACCCGATCGACTCGAGTACCGGCGACGCCCCGATCATCGGCGCGCTGGCTGCCGAGCAGTCGGGCGCCATCGACACCAAGTCCTTCACCGACGGGATGACCCTGCTGGCGTTGCAGCAGGGCAACGCGCGGGTCGGTGGCGATTCCGATGGAGACCGGCTCGCCCTCGCCGGGGTGAGCGACTCGCCGACGGTGGTCAGTGAACAGCATTTCATCGAATACCAGCTCGCTGAGCCCAACAGTGGGCTGACGGCCTCCGTCCCTTCCGATGGCACCGTCGTCCTCGATTTTCCGATGCTGAACACCGCGTCGGCGGCTCGCAAGGAAATGGTGAGTAAAGCCGGTCAGGAACTGTTGGCGGCGATCACTTCCGACGACGGCGCGCAGACCCTGACCACCGCGGGCTTCCGCACCGGCGTCGATGCGCCTGCACCCGAGGGAGGAGTTGGCGATGTGACTGTTCTCACACCGGGTGATCCCGAGCGCGAGACAAAAGCGCTGCGGCAGTGGGCGGTGCTCGGTGTACCGATCCGCAGTCTGGTCGTCGAAGACGCGTCAGGGTCGATGTCGGCTCCGGCGGGGAACTCGACCCGGGCCGAGATGTTGGTGGAAGCCAGTCAGAACGGCCTGAAGCTGTTCCCCAACACCACCGCGTTGGGTACCTGGTTGTTCTCCATCAATATGGGTGGGAGGGGACAGGACTGGCTGCCTCTGGTGCCGATCGAACGCCTCGACACCGTAGGGGCCGATGGCCAGACCCACCGCGAGCGTCTGGAGTCCGAGCTTCTGACATTGCCTGACCGAGTGGGTGGCGCGACGGGCCTCTATGACACGACTCTGGCCGCGTACAAGGAAGTTCAGGACACCTACGACCCCAACTTCTCGAACAGCGTCATCCTGCTCACGGACGGACAGAACGAGGATGAGAACTCGATCACCCTCGATGAACTCCTTGCCGAGTTGAAGCGACTCGAGGATCCGGCTCGGCCGGTGCTGATCCTGACAATCGGCATCACGGAAGATGCTGATGCCGCATCGCTGAAGAAGATCGCGGAGGCGACGGGTGGCACCAGCTACGTCGCCAAGACCCCAGCCGATATCTCGACGGTGTTCATCGACGCCGTGGCAGCACGGATCGAAGCCGCCGGTCGTTGACAACGCCGGCCCGGCCTGACGATGTAGGTGAGACTAACCTAACAGTATTGTCGCAAAACGGACCATGGACCGGATAGATGCGGCACTATCTGGGTATGAGTTTTCTGACGACGTCCGCCCGAGCTCGAATTGTCAACGCCGGCAAGGCCGCATCGGTCGTTGCTGCCGCAACGATGGCCGTTGCGGCATGTGGAGCCGATGGCGACGACACGGCCGCGCCGGCTTCAGCTGCCACCGAAACCACCACCGCGGTCGGGTCCGGTGCGGCAGCGGGCAGCGAGTCGCCTTATGCCGACGGTGAGTACTCCGTGATCGGTGGCTACCAGTCTCCGGGCGGAAAGCAGGAGATCGGTGTCACGGTCACCCTGTCGAACTCGGTCATCACCGCACTGACGCTCGACACCAGCGGGACCACCGGACCTTCGGCCGATTTTCAGGGCAAGTTCGAGTCCGGCGTGATCGAACAGGGACTCGTCGTCGGCAAGAGCATCGATGAATTGAGCGTGAGCAAAGTTTCGGGGTCTTCCTTGACGGCCACCGGTTTCAATGATGCGATTGACCAGATCAAAACTGAGGCTGCAGCGTAAAAAGGCTGTTCGGCGCGTGCCTGAGAACTGAGAGTCTCCTGAAAAACGCGTTTCAAAAAGATCACGTTCAATTTTCAGGGAGCACAATGGATGCCATGACCTCGACATCAACGTCATCGGTGAAGAATCGGATTGCCAACGCGGGCAAGGTCGCTGCGGTCATCGCAGCCACCGGTGCCGTTATCGCGGCCTGTGGCGACGATGGCGACAGCAGTTCATCGGCCACAACTACCACCGCCGCAACCAGTGCTTCCGCGGTCGCCGAATCGGCAGCCGCCGGGTCCGCAGCGGCGGAATCCGGTACTGAGGCATCGGCATACGCCGATGGTGAATACAGCGCCTTCGGCAGTTACCAGTCACCCGGTGGCCGGCAAGAGGTCGGCGTGACGGTCACCTTGTCGAACTCGGTCATCACCGCGCTGACGCTCGATACCAGTCAGACCAAGGGCACGTCCTCGGAATTCCAGGGCAAGTTCGCGAGTGGGATCGACGCACTGGTGGTCGGCAAGAGCATCGATGAGCTCGATGTGAGCAAGGTTTCTGGATCGTCCTTGACCTCAGGCGGTTTCAACGACGCCATCGAGCAAATCAAAACCGAGGCTCAGGGCTGAACCTCGACGCGGTGACAAATCCGACGGTCTGGGAGTTCGAGGCACTCGGTACTTCGTGGGACGTGACTTTGCCCGGGCCGATACCAGATGGCCTGCGAGCGGAGATCACGCACGAGCTCGACCGAATTGATCGGGTGTGGTCGAGGTTTCGCGCTGACTCGATGGTTGCGGAGATGGCAGGGCGCGCCGGCCGGTACCCGATTGCACCGACCGACCAGCCGATGATCGATCTGCACCGCGAACTCTACGAGCTCACCGGTGCCAAGGTCACACCGCTTGTCGGCCAGACACTCGATGACGCGGGTTATGACAGTGGCTACTCGTTGACGCCTGCCGAACATGTTGCCGCAGTACCACTGTGGGACGAGGTGCTGACCAGTTGGTCGGGCGAGCTGGAACTGGCCAGGCCGGCGCTCATCGATGTGGGCGCGACCGGTAAAGGATTTGCCGTCGACCGGGTCGCGGGCCTGATCGCATCCCACGGGTTCGATCACTATCTGGTCAACGGCAGCGGGGACATCGCGGCCGGATCGGAACCCCACCGAATCGCGTTGGAGCATCCGGTTGATCCGACCAAAGCGATCGGCACAGTGGTGATCGAAGGCAATGCGATCTGCGGGTCGGCGAGCAATCGTCGGGCGTGGGCGGACTGGCATCACATCATCGATCCGACCACTTCCGCGCCCACCCGAGAGGTCTTGGCCACGTGGGCCATCGCCGACGACGCGATGACCGCCGACGGGCTGTCAACCGCCCTGTTCTTCTGTCCTCCTCAGAAACTGTTAAGCCGCTATCGGTTTGACTATGTGGTGGTACGGGCGAACGGCACCGTGGAACATTCGCATGCGCGAGAACTGGAGTTGTTTCTGTGAGGTACCTACGGCTTGTCGACCGGCTCTCGATGTACCGGTTCGTGTTGCTGGCACTGGTGGTGCTGGCCGTCTACTCATTTGTCGTGGCCGCATCGGATGCCGATTTCCAGTACACCGCAACAGAGTTGGCCGGCTCGCTGGCGATTCTTGTGGTTGTCTGTGCCGCCGTGACATATATCTGTGCGGCGATCGTGAGGGTTCCACCCGGTAGTGAATCCTGGCTGATCACCGCATTGATCCTGTTCTTCATCTTCCCTGGTGTCACCGATTCGGATACCGCATGGGGTCTGGTGCTGGCCGCGGCGATCGCGAGCGCATCAAAGTACGTGCTGGCGATCAGACGTCGGCACATCGTGAACCCGGCGGTGGTGGGTGCGGTGGTCAGCTACCTGTTCGCCTACTTCTCTGTCGGCTACTTCGCGTATCCGATCTGGTGGGTGGCGGCAGACGCCTTGCTGATCCCGATGATCGTGATCGGCGCGGCGGTCGTCTGGAAGCTTCGCGACTGGTGGATGTCCGGCATCTTCCTGCTGGCCTCGGTGATCACGATCGTCGTGGTCGCGCTCGATGACGGAACGCCGGTCGGCGACGCCCTCGATCTGGGATTCCAGTCGACACCGCTGCTGTTCGTGGCAGCGATCATGCTCACCGAACCTTTGACATCACCGACCACCCGCATCGCGCAGGGGATCTACGCAGCGGGAGTCGGCGTGCTCATGTACTGGGGTCAGACGTTCGAGATCACCTCCGACTACACGCTCGCCTTCGTTCCCGAGATGGCCCTACTGGCGGGCAGCGTGTTCACGTTCGTTGTCGCCCGCAGGTGGCGACGTCCGGTACTGACGATCAAGTCGGTGCAACCGATCGGTGTCGACACCTACGAGGTGCTCGCATCCCCTGGGCTGCGTTTCCGGTCTGGGCAGTGGGCTCAGATCTCTGCTCCCACCTGGAATCCGACGCCCGACAAGCAGGGCACCCGACGAGTGTTTTCGCTTGCCGGTGCGCCGGGCGAGTCGACCACACGGTTCGGCTTCAGCGCAGCAGGCAACACCTCGGCATTCAAGAAGCGGCTCATCGACAGCGGTGGAACGGGTACGAAGCTGTACATCGACGAGGTGGGCGGGGACTTCACCCTTCCACGCAAACTGTCGGCGCCGGTTGTGTTCATCGCGGGCGGTATCGGAATCACCCCGTTCCGATCGATGCTCGCCGACCTGCTGGACCGTGGCGGCGATCTGAAGAAGGTCTCGCTGATCTACGCGGCGAACGGTGACGATCGACTGGTGTACACCGATGTTCTCGACGCCGCCCGCGCGGCCGGTGCCACGGTCGTGACCGTGACCGGCGGGCTGGTGGGTGCCAGCGACATTGCGGCCGTGGCGCATCCCGGATCGCACTACTACCTGTCAGGTCCTCCGGCCATGCTCGATGCCATCAAGCCGATGCTGTTGCACGCTGAACCCGGACTGCGGTGGCAACCCTGGCGCTTGCACACCGATCGATTCATCGGCTACTGACGAGCACTTTTCACAGGGCGGGAACAAACCGCCGCCCCGGGTGCTCCTATCTTCGACCGCCGCACAGCTTCGACAGTCACAGGGCGGCACTTCCGAAGATCCGGCACCCGACACGAAAAGGACTCACCCTTATGGCAATCGAACAGTACGACACCAACGCCGACGGCTACTTCGACACCATCCTGACCGACACCAACGGCGACAACGTCGCCGACATCGTCGAATACGACACCAATGCCGACGGCTGGATCGACGAGGTCCAGACCGATTACGACTACGACGGCTACGTCGACGAGGTTGCCATGGACACCGACTACGACGGCTACTACGACACCGTCATCGCCGCCTGAGTGCCATCAGACCTCTCGACCGCGGCCATGTGCCGCCCTCCCGAAACCGGGTCACCTGAACACAGGTGGCCCGGTTTTGTGTGGTCGGGTCTGATGCCGGACTCGGGTCGAGGTGATTGCTCGTGGTCCCGAAACATGCTCGAGCGAACTGCTATTCGACTGGCTCGGGGTTCTCAACGTCCGGTTCGGGTTCCTTGCCGCGCGCCCGAGTGAGCTCTCCCAGTTGTTGGGCCAATGCTGCTCGGCGGTCGGCCAGAGTCTTTTCCCAGGCCGCTGCGAAGGTTTCGTTGACGTGCTGGGCACGGTTGACCCGCGGTTTACGTTCTGGATCCACCGACGATGGTGGTATCCACCCGACCCTGCCCTTGTCAGGGCCTTCGGTGATCATGATCGTCTGCCACTGACCCGGACCATCGCCCACCAACCTGTGGTGCGGCGGGCACGCTGATCCCATCAGATCGATGTCGGTCAGACCACCATTGATCCAGGCAATCAGATGATGGATCTCCACCCAGGTCGCCGGATTGGTGCACCCGGGGTGCGAGCAACCGCGGTCGCGGGCGAACAACGCCAACCGCTGACCCTTCTGCGCGGTGCGTTTGGCCCGGGCGAAATACAGCACCTCGGCGCTGTGGCTAGCGAACACCGCCAAGTATTTGTCCGAACGCGCAGCCAGGTGCAGGGCCTCTTTGACCGGAATATCCACCCCCGACGCCGTTTTGGCGATCCCCGCGCAATCCTCGAGCTGCTGTTTGGTCATCGTAATGATCAGCTGCGCCGGTAAACCCCGATGGGACTTGCCGAGCAGGTTGCACTCCAAAATCGTTTTCAAAATCGCTTTGAGTGCATCGTGGCGTTGTTGGCCCTGCGAGCGGGTATCCCGCTCAGCGGCAGCCTTCATCAGCTCTGCATCTTGTTTCGGATCATCGCTGGCACCGGTCGGTGAGTCCGGATCGGCCGGGTTGTTCATGCCCGGGGCGGCCCAGACATCCATCACCGTCGTGAACAACGCCAACGTTTCCGGATCCAGGGTGCCCGAGATCTTGGCCATCAAGTCCACACCCTGATTACCCAAACTCACCGAACGTTTACGGGCCCGATCCGAATCGTCAGTCAACCGGCCATCGGGATCGACCCGGGCCAGCACCTGACGGCCCGACGCCGCCAGTTGGGTGGGGTCCTGGCCGACGGCCTCTTCGGTCATCCAATGATCGACCACGTCATACACCGCCGAATCCGACGCTGACGGGATGTGTTTGCGCACATCCAACATCACATCCATATGCGCTGCCCCGATCAACCCTTGGGACCAGGCCTGTTCGGCGGCAGGGCATTTCGGTGCCAGCTCTTCACCCTGCATCGTGTGAAACCGGCCGACTGCTTCCAACCCGCGGATCCTGGAGGTGGTTTGACCTTTGGTCAACCGCAACTCGCTACGGGTGAACCCGAACAGCGACGAATACCCAGCCTCGGTAAACGACGACCGATCCGAGACCCGCAACAGGTGCCGCAACCCGGTGAACTCGAGCTTACGAACGACCCGTTCATGCACCCGCACAAGCTCATTGACTTCGGCATCGGACATGTCGGAATCAGTGCAGTCCGCGATATCGGCAACCAGTAACTCCAACTCGAGGTACTTACGCACCAACACCGAAACCGAAGAAGGATCAACCGGAATCTCATCGGACGGATCGTCAGTCATCATGCCCCCCAGCACATCTGATCGAAATCTTTCAATCAGAATACCTCGGAATGCACATTGTGTCGAATGTTTGTTCGAATTAGGGGTCGGGCTCGACCGGCGAATTCCTTGTGAGGCAACGTGTTGCGCGCGTCAGTCGTGTAGGTCAACCCACGTCAAGACAAACTGGTGCCACTGAGGTGTAACTGCGAAGCTTCAACTGCGGGAAACCAAGGCGCGGAGGAAGAATGTCAGGTTCTCGGGACGCTCGGCCAAACGGCGCATGAAGTAGCCGTACCACTGGGAGCCGAACGGAACATAGACGCGGATCTGACGGCCCGACTGAGCAAGTCGTTGCTGCTCGGAATCACGGATGCCATAGAGCATCTGGTGTTCCCATTGATCGGTGTCCCGGCCGGCACCGGTGGCCATTGCCTCGGCGGCCGCCACCATCGCGGGATCGTGGCTGGCGACCATCGGATATCCGTCGCCGTCCATCAACACCTGCAGGCAACGTAAATAGGCCGCGTCGACGTCATGCTTGTCTTGGAAGGCGACGGTCGCCGGTTCGGCATATGCCCCCTTGCACAACCGGATCCGCGACCCGGGACCAGAGAATGCATGACAGTCGTCCTGGGTTCGATGCAGATAGGCCTGCAGCACAGTACCGAGATCAGGGAAGTCGGACCGCAACTCGTGGACGATCCGCAAGGTTGAGTCGGTGGTGGTGTGATCTTCGGCGTCGATGGTCACCCACACGCCGGCCCTGGTGGCGGCCGAGGCGATGCGGTGCGCGTTCTCCAGCGCGATCTTCTCACCGTGGCGGGGGAGTGCGCGGCCCAGCGCCGACAACTTCAACGACACCTCCATCGGATGGCCCGACCGCGTGAGGTCAAGTCCCGCAGCCATATCGATCAGTTGTAGATACGCCGCGACGGTCGCTTCGGCCTGGGTTTCGTCGGTGGTGTCCTCGCCGAGGTAGTCGATGGAGACCATCCGGCCGGATGTGAGCAGTGATCGGCAGGCATTTATGACGGTGTTGTGGGTTTCGCCCGGAACGAAGCGCTGCACAACATTTCGTGTCACCGGTAGACGGCCGCCCAGGCGCTTGATTCGATCACTGCGACCGGCGGCGGTGATGATGCCGCGGGTTGCGGCAGCGGTGGTTGGCCTCACGGTTGGTTGCTCGCGTCGTCGCGGTCCGTGTGCCCTGCGGCGTCGACTTCCATATGCGGATAGCCAGAACTTGTCGCCGGGGTGAAGGTCTCCTTGATGGTCCGGGTCGAGGTCCAGCGCATCAGATTCTGTTTGGATCCGGCCTTGTCGTTGGTTCCCGACGCGCGTCCGCCACCGAAGGGCTGTTGTCCGACCACCGCTCCGGTGGGTTTGTCGTTGATGTAGAAGTTGCCTGCGGCGTTACGGAGCCCGGACAACGCGGCACCGACAGCGGCGCGATCATCGGCGATGATCGCACCGGTGAGGGCGTAGCGAGCAGTCGAATCAACCTGCTGCAGAATCGAATCGAAGTTGTCGTCCGGATAGACATGGACCGACAGAATCGGCCCGAAGTACTCCGTGATGAAAGCTTCATCGGTCGGATCGTCACCGAGTAGCACTGTCGGCCGCACGAAGTAGCCCTCGGAGTCGTCGTGGTCGCCGCCGGCCGCGATCGTCAGCGAGGGTACAGATTTGGCCCGCTCGATGGCGGCAGACGATTTGTCGAAGGCGCGCTGGTCGATGACCGCACCGCCGAAGTTGGTCAGGTCTCGCACATCGCCGTAGCTCAGGTTGTTTGCTTCGGCGAGGAAGTCGTCGCCCATGGTGTCCCACACCGAACGGGCGATATATGCCCGCGAGGCCGCCGAACACTTTTGGCCCTGGTATTCGAAGGCGCCCCTGATCAGGGCGGTCCGCAGCACATCGGGATCAGCCGAACCATGCGCCAGTACGAAATCTTTACCGCCGGTCTCTCCGACCAGCCGTGGGTAGCTGCGGTAGCGGTCGATGGTTGCCCCGACCTCACGCCACAGATGCTGAAAGGTGTTCGTCGAACCGGTGAAATGGATTCCGGCCAGGTTCGGATCACGTAGTGCCACATCGCTCACCGCGACACCGTCGCCGGCAACAAGGTTGATGACACCGGGAGGCAGTCCCGCCGCTTCGAGCAATTTCATGGTGAAATACGCCGAATAAGTTTGTGTCGGTGATGGTTTCCAGACCACGGTGTTGCCCATCAACATGGGGGCGGTTGGAAGGTTTGCGGCGATGGCCGTGAAGTTGAACGGTGTGATCGCGTAGACAAAACCTTCGAGCGGGCGGTGATCGAGTCGATTCCACACCCCGGCGCTCGAGACCGGTTGTTCGGCGAGGATCTCACGCGCGAATCCGACGTTGAACCGCCAGAAGTCGACAAGTTCGCAGGGAGCGTCGATCTCGGCCTGCTGCACCGTTTTCGACTGCCCGAGCATGGTGGCTGCGGCGATCTTCTCGCGCCACGGACCGGACATCAGATCCGCCGCCCGCAACAGGATCGCGGCACGGGCATCGAAGTCGGTAGCCGCCCAACCCGGCGCGGCGGCCAGGGCTGCGTCCACCGCCGCGCGGGCGTCGTCGTGGGTGGCGTTGGTGAAGGTGCCGAGAACCTCGTCGTGAGCGTGGGGTTGCACAACCGGGGTCGGCGTTCCGGTGCCGGTGACATGGGCACCGTTGATCACGTGGGGTAGGTCGATCGGGGCATCGGCGGTGAGGCTGCGCAGCTCGGTGACGATGCGTCGGCGTTCCGGAGAGCCCGGGGCATAAGTGTGCACGGGTTCGTTGTGCGCGCGCGGGGGTGTGGTGATGGCATCCATCTCCCCATCACAGCCCCGCGGCGTTGCAGAAACGATAGCCAATTGGTCAAAGCGTCTGCATATGCTTGGTCCAGCTGAACAAAGGGGACTGCAGGTGTCCGAACCTGGTATGTCGGCATCGATCACGCTCGGGCGCCTCCTCCTGGCCTTGGACGGCACGCTGGTGACACTGGTCGAAGCGCCTGACGGCCTGGATCGGTCCGTGTCGTCGATGGCTCTTCTCGACGATGATGATCTGCGCCTGGGCGTGGGGCGCGCGGCCCGCGGCGCCGATCTCGCACTGCTGGTCGGTGTCGGTGCCGATCAGGTGATCGCATGGCTGGCGACACTCGGGACCCGGACCCCCACCGCGATTCTGGTGAAGGCACCGACGACGACGTTGGTGCGCCGGGCGGCAGGCGCAGGCGTTGCGGTGGTGGCCGTCGACCCGCACGCCCGGTGGGAGCGCATCTACAACCTGATCGGGCGCGTGCTGGACCAGGCGCGCGCCGGAACGGCGGAATCGATGGCCAGCGGAACCGCCGGTGATCTGTTCGCGCTGGCGCAGGCCGTCGCGGACCGGACCGGCGGACTCGTGAGCATCGAGGACGCAGACTCGCACGTTCTGGCGTACAGCACCTCCGATGAGCACGCCGACCAATTGCGCCGACTGTCGATTCTCGGCCGCGAAGGTCCGCCGGAGATGCTCGACTGGCTGCGGCAGTGGGGGGTTTTCGGCGCCCTGCGAGCCGGGAAGGAGGTGGTGTCGGTGGCCCGGCGGGACGATCTGGGGCTCCGCCCACGCCTGGCCGTCGGCATCCGTGGACCAAGCGGGACAACGTATCTGGGAACGCTGTGGTTGCAGCAGGCCGACACCGATTTCGCGCCGGACTCCGCGGAGATCATCACCGGTGCGTCCGCGGTTGCCGCCCGCATCATCGCGCAGTCGGCGGCGATGCCATCCGTGCACGGCGAGCAGGTTCAGCGCTTGCTCGGCTTTCGGGGCGAGGGCGTCGACATCGCCTATCTTGCTCAGGCGCTGAACATTCCGTCAGACGGTCCGGTGGTTGTTGTCGGCCTGGCGGCGCGAGAACGTGACGATGACACAGGCGGGGGAGGTGATCCGGGGGAGCAGAACCTGCCGGCGCTCACACTGCACGCCAGTGCTTTTCGGCCTGATTCCGTGACCGCTGCGGTCGGCGGGCGGGTGTACGTGCTGTTCCCGCGGACGAGCTGTGGGCCTGCGACCGTGCGGTGGGCGCGGGCGACCGTCGCTGCGGCCGAACGTAGATTCGGGGTGCGGATCCGGGCCGTGGTCGCCGAAGGCGCCGGTGTGATCGATGCGGCCAGACTGCGGGGCGAGGTCGACCGGGTGATCGATGCTGCGCGCCGCGAGGGCGCGCTCATCGACACCGTGACCACCATCGAGCAGTCACGGACCCCGGTGCTCCTCGGTGAGATCGTCGGATTGTTGGCCGCCAACCCAGAACTGGTGGATCCCCGGGTGGCCGAACTCCGTGACTACGACGCTGCGCACGGGACCGAGTTGATATCGAGCGTGCGGGTCTACCTGGACGCGTTCGGTGATGTCCGGCTGGCGGCGGGCAAGTTGCACATCCATCCGAACACCCTGCGGTACCGGATACGTCGAACCCAGGAATTGACGGGGTTGGACCTGGCCGATCCCGCTTCGCGCCTGGTTGTGGCCCTCGCTCTTCGTATTTGATCGCTGAGCAAAGTCCGAGACCGCATATGACAAGAGCCCCCGAGCTTTCGCTCGAGGGCTCTTGCGGCGTTCGTGAGAGAGGCGGACCGGGGTGGGGTCAGCTCCTCGGGAACTGCTGGGTGTCGTCAGTAGCGGAGACCGTCGCCGGGGTGGGGCGCCGGAACAGCAGGATCACACCTGCGATGAAGAGCAGACCGCCGACGGTACCGAGGATCGCCGGAAGGATCACGCCGCCGAGGCGGAGCTGATCGACATAGCCGGAAGCCTTGTCGGACTGCCGTTCGACGGTGGTGTCTTGCCAAGCCATGGTCGCGGCGAAAGCGTCCATCCGGAAGTCACGGATCGGTTGGGCCAGATCAGGATCTTCCCAGCCCGGGGACTTGAAGTACTGATGCTGCTCTTCCAGACCCTTGAGGATGGTGCCGGTCTGCGGCTCGACCCAGACGTGGCGAGTGGACTTCGCGAAGCGGTCCATCACAACTTTTTCCGTGGCCGGGACGCCTTGGATGCCCCACCAGCTCGCCGGCATCTCCAGCGAGGTGCCGAGTCCGGGCTCCCCGTTGGGGGTCGGAAGTGTCACCTGATCGACCTCGGGCACGTCGCTGACGAAGTGGTACGCGGTGAGGCCGTTGATCTCTTCTTCTTCGACGAACGTGGCGGTGACGTCCTGTCGGGAGTTGGAGTCGTAGTAAATCTGATCGGTCTTCTCGACGTCGAAGCCGAACTTGTACTGGTATCCCTCGCGAGGCGCTTCGACGAAGTTGTCGGCGTCCTCGATGGTCACCTCGCCCTCGGGTGCCTGGATGGTGTGGATGCGGGCGATGTTGCCATTCGGCTTGCTGGTGTCGCGGTCGACGGACACGACGTCGACGTTCGAGGTGAGAACGGCATCTTCACAGGTGCGCTTGGCGTTCGCCGGCTCCGCGGTGGGTTCGTAGGTCTCGTCGCCGTCGCGGATCAGGTCGATCATTACGGTCTGCCCGGACTGCAGTGTTGCCTGATCGGAGTTCGACGGGTTGATGATGATGCTGCGACGCTGCTGGGTCAGATGGGCATCAAAGACCTGTGCCTTCGGTTCGCTGATCGAACAGCGGTTGAAGACGCGTGCCGGGGTGTTGTTGTCATCGGTCAGTCCTGCGGGAACCGACGTCGCCACAGAGGTGATATCGAGGTCCAGAGGAACCACTTTGAGCTTGGGGACCAGCCACAACGGAACTGCGAGTGCAGCGGTCACCATGGCGATCCCGATGAAGATCAACGCCGGTGCCAGAATCTTTTTGATGTCATACCCCTCTCGAACGGCGACAAGCGAGCTCAAGTATTACAGCAGTCGTCCGATCGGTTACGCCTGGTCGACGATTCCGGCATACCTGGCGTGTTGCGGTGAGCGCATTCGGGGCCAACTTCGTGCCCGACCCCGGGTATTGTCATCGCGCAGGTAAAGTCTTCACGCGAAGCGCCTTAGTAGCTCAGGGGATAGAGCAACCCTCTCCTAAAGGGTAGGTCGCAGGTTCGAATCCTGCCTAGGGCACCACGTCCGCTGAATGGGTGGACAACTGCGCACAGCGGCAGCGCACGGTGAGTACCGCTCACTTGTTGGTGGTGACAAGTGAGAGCAATGACCGCAACGACGCCTCGATGCGGGGACCAGCGGGATCGCCGCCCAGATGCTGGTAGGCGACCACACCGACGATGGCATCGATCAAGTGGTCGGCAGGGATCGGGAGATCGACCTGGCCGGCACCGACCCCGCGATCGATCGCGTCCAGGAGACGGTGCCGACGGTGGCTGGTGTGCCGGGCGTGGTTGAGATCCCGGATCTTGGGATCGCTCAGACCCAGCTGAATGCGAACGTGTGCGACCTCCGCCTGTTCCGGAGTCAGCTGGTTGCCGGTTATCCCCATGATCTGCAGGATGTCCGCGACAAAGTCGCCGGTGGGCTCGAACTGTTCTGACGGGCGAACGCTATTGAGTGCGGCGACGATGAGCTCTTCCCTGGTGGACCACCGGCGGTAGATGGTTCCCAGTCCGGCTCCGGCGCGTCGCGCGATCGCGCGAGTGGTGACGTCGCGATGCGAAGGCGATTCACGGAGCAATGCCAGCACTGCGGCGAACACCCGCGATTCGACGTCGACATCGAACGGCCGCCCGGGCCGCGCCGCAGTTGGCACGGCCCCGCCGGCCGGGTTCATGCGTGTGCCGACGTCACACGCCGGTGCAGGGTGTCGATCAACCCGTCGGTGAGTCCGGCCGCGCGCAAGGGGCCGAGCGGGTCTCCGTGACGTTCGCGCAGTACCCGCAGCATCGTGGCCATCGCCTCTTCTGAGAAGTCCTCACCGGTGGCGGCAGCCGAGTATTGGCCCAGATCGATTCCGGTCGCAGCGATCAACTGGCGCATCGACGGGGCAGTTCTGGCCTTGATCGCCTGGACATTTGGTCCGGTGGCGGCATAGTCGGCGATGATCGCCTCGTCACCTGCGCCGAGCGCGAGGAGTATCGCAGCGGCGAGCACCCCTGTGCGGTCTTTGCCTGCCGCGCAGTGAAATGCGATGGTGCCCTGACTGAAGGCGGTCAGCGCCAGCGCGTTCACCAGTGCGCCTGCGGATGACTCGTACAGGTCGGCGTAGCCCTCACCCATCCCGACCGCATCGCTCGGACCCGCCAACGCATGTGTATCCGTTGGGAATTGGGTGAGCAGTGGCAGGTGATGGTAAGCGACACCGTGATCGGCCAGCGGGCCACGGCCGGTGGTCCTGGTTTCCTGTGCGCTCTTGAGATCGATGACCGCACTCAGACCGTCCGCCACCAGCTCTGCGGCGAAATCGATTGTGACCAGCGATAAATCGTCGGCGCGCAGAATTCTTCCGGGACGGACCACACCGGTGGCGGTCGGGATACCGCCGAGGTCTCGTAGATTGACCGGGATGGACAGTGGCAGTGGTGTGGAAGCGAGTTGAACTGTCATGGTCAGGTGAGCTTTCTTCTGATGATCGCGCTGATCCGGTCGATGACCGTGACCAGGACGACGATGCTGATGATGATGGCGCTGAGGTGGCCGTAGTTGTACATGCGCATGGCCGTGGTCAATTCGAGTCCGATGCCGCCGGCACCGACCATGCCGAGGATGGTGGCTCCGCGGACATTGCCTTCGAAGAGCAGCAGGGTGTACGAGACGAGCATGGGCGCGGCCTGCGGCACGATGGCATAGCCGACCACCTGACGACGGCTGGCGCCCACCGACTCGAGCGCTGTGATCGGGCCGGTGTCAACGGCTTCCATCGCTTCAGCGTAAACCTTGCCGATCGTTCCGATGGAGCCGAGTGTCATCGCGAGAATGCCTGCGAAGGGTCCGAGTCCCACTGCCGAGACGAACATCAACGCAAAGACCAACTCGGGTACCGAGCGGATGACGTTCATGATCCAGCGGGTCGGGTAGTAGACCCAGGGTGGACTGATGTTGCGCGCCGCGGCGAAGGCCATCACGAGCGAGCACAGTGCGCCCAGCACGGTCCCGACCACGGCCATCTGTACGGTTTCGATCAGCAATTCGACGATGACGTCGAACTTGTCCCACGTCGGCGGAAACAGGCGGGAAAGGAACTCCCACATGTTGACCGAACCGTCGGCGAGCTTGGTGAAGTTGAACTCGCCGCCGGCAAACGACCAGATCAGAACAATTACGGCAACGGGCAGCGCAGCGATCACCCCACGTCGAGGGAGATGGAACGCACTGGTGAGTCGCTGCCGATCCGCAGAACTCAACTCGGGTTGGAGGTTGCTTCTCTTGGGCAAGGTGTCGGTTGAGGTGACCCGTTCACTCGTCGTCGGCACCGGGGACCTCCTGGTCGTAGAGCGGGGTCAGGTCGTCTGCCGAGAGGTTGATCGTGTGGTCGGTGATCATGGTGTGTCCGTGCTGCAATCCGATGATCCGGTCGCTGTACTGCAGCGCGAGATCGACCACGTGCAGACTGATCAAAACGGGGATGCCTTCGGAGTGCGCGATGTCGCGCAGAAGCGAGAGCACCGAGGCGGCCAGCCGTGGATCGAGTGAGGCCACCGGTTCGTCGGCCAAGATCAGTCGGGGTTGCTGCATCAGTGCACGTGCAATCGCCACCCGCTGTTGTTGGCCGCCGCTGAGTGACCGCGCCGGTGAGGTGGCCTTGTTCTCGATTCCGACCCGGTCGAGCAGTTCCAGAGCCCGCATGCGCTGGACGGACGTGAAGCCACCCATCCAGTTGACCGGACCGGCCCGATGAAGTCCGCCGGTGAGGACATTGGTCATCACCGACAGGCGCGGAATCAGGTTGAACTGCTGGAAGACGTGACCCACTTCCGAACGCAGATGCCGCATGTCGCGTCCGGAGGTCCGCGTGACATCGCGGTCGGCCACCACGAGCGAGCCGCCGGCCAGCGGTGTGAATCCGGTGATGGTCCGCATCAGTGTGGACTTCCCGGAACCCGACGATCCGAGCAGGGCCACCACCTCACCGGGGTGCAGGTCGATGTCGACACCGTCGAGCGCAACGGTGTTCCCGTAGGTGACGCGGATACCGCGCCCGGTCACGATTGCCGGCTCGGGAGACGGGACGGAGTCACCGCGGATGGGCGCGGCGAGCGCTGTTTCTGCCATTTAGCCCAAGTCCTTGAGCTGGACACCGGCGACCGCGGCGATCTCGTTGAGCGGATCGAAGATCGAGGAATCCGGGTTCGGGATCGGCTCACCGGTGGTTCCCTGCGCGAGAACACCGAGTTCATCGGCGTGGTCGGCGAAGACTCCGGGAAGCACTTCGAGGAGCTTGTCGCGGGTTGCCTGATTCATCTCGCTGCGGACCAGGATGACCATCGCCACGGGCATCGACGCACTCTGTCCGACGTTGCGGGTTTCGCCCTCGGTGAAGATGCCGTACTTGACCGCCATCGAGGTGAGTACGTTGGCCGTGCACGCGGCGTCGACGCTGCCCTGTTTCAGTGCGGCCCATCCGGCATCGTGTCCGCCGGCAAAAATGGCTTCGTAATCCTTGCCCTGGGTCAGACCGGCTTGAGCGAGCATGTGAACGGGCATGAAGTACCCGCTACTCGACGCCTGATCGGCGAAGGCGATCTTCTTTCCGCGCAGGTCTTCGGGCGAATTGATGTCGGAGTTCGCCATCACCATGCAGGTGGAGACGGGTTTGCCGTCCGAAGCAAACGCCAACAGCGGGTCGACCTCTCCGGTGTTCACGGCAAGTGCAGACGGGAAGGCACTCATCAGACCGAGGTCGACGTGCTGGCTTCGCAAGGCTTCGACAACGCTGAGGTAGTCGGGCACGTCGGTGACGTCGACGCTCATCCCGGTGGCTTTGCCGACCAGGTCGGTGAACACATCGACGGGGTTCGATGCGGTGACGTCGTCGCCGATGGGTGTCATGGCGACTGTGACGGTGGCCTGCGGTTCAGACGAGGTGTCGTCGGTGGAATCGGAGCTGCAGGCGCTGAGCGCAAGAGCGGCGACCGCAAGGAGTGCGGCGGTCAGGGAGAGACGCTTGTTCACGGGGGACCTTTCGGAAGCGGTGTTACCGAAAGGGAATGAAACCCTGCGCAAAAAGACGGGAATTACGGAAACGGCGACATCGAAATTGCATCCAGATGAACATCTACGGCTGGGGCGTTCGACGTATCGTCATCAGCCATGAGCCGAACGATCTTGCCGAAGGAACCACTCGTCGACGCGATGTCGGCGGCGTGGTCAGCTGTCGAATCCCTGGCGACGTCAGTCACCGATGAGCAATGGCAGAGTCCCTCGATTCTGCCCGGATGGTCGGTGGGTGACGTGGTGGCCCATGTCATGACAACCGAGCGCATGCTGCTCGGTGACGCGTTGCCGGAGGTTGACGCCGACGTGGATGCCTTCGACCACGTCCACAACAGCATCGGCGTGATGAATGAACGCTGGCTCGAGTTCTACCGGGCGCAGGATCGTGCGACCGTACTCGCCGACTACCGGGATGTCATTGCGCGGCGGAAGAATGCGCTGGCGATGATGGGCCAGGCCGACTTCGACGCCGATTCGTTCACTCCGGCAGGCCCGGACACGTATGGCCGGTTCATTCGGGTCCGCGTCTTCGATAGTTGGATGCACGAATTGGACCTCTGCGACTCGCTTGGCCTGCCGTTGCCTGTCGATCGGATCGCCGCCGAGGTGGCGTTGGACGAGATCGCTGCCAGCATGCCGTTTGTTGTCGGGAAGAAGGCAGGCGCCCCGGACGGCAGCCGGATCCGCATCGTCATCGAGGGATCGGTGTCGCGGACGTTGAACATCGCGGTCGACGGCCGGGCGGGAATTGTTGATGAACTCGATCGAATTCCAGATCTGACCTTAGTGATCAATTATGCTGAATTTGCTCGGCTGGTCGGGGGTCGATCGACTGGTGATCTTCGTTCCGCTGTCATCGACGGCGACCGGGTGCTCGGCGAAAGAATATTGGCCAACCTGGCCTATGTGATGTGAGCGGGCAGCGAATCTTGGGTAGGGAAGATGCGACGACTGTTGGCGGTGATCCTCCCGCTGATATGTGTGATCGCGATTCCGGCCGCACCCTCCGCCGCCCAGGACGCCGGACTCGGGTCCGAGTTTCTCTGGGGTGTCGGGTCAGCCGGATTTCAGGCCGAGGGCTCCTCTCCTGACAGCAACTGGCTGCGCTACTCCAACAGCGATCGCGTCGACGAGCCGGTGGGCACGTCGGTCGACTTCCGGAATCGCTTTGAAGAGGACATCAACAACGCCAAGGCCATGGGCGTGGGCGTGTATCGATTCAGCGTGGAGTGGGCCAGAATCCAGCCGCAGCCGGGCATGTGGGATCAGCGCGAGCTCGAATACTACGACCGCGTGATGCACTACATCCTGCTGGCCGGGATGCGTCCGATGATCACGCTGGATCATTGGGTGTACCCGGGGTGGGTGGCCGACCGCGGTGGTTGGAACAACCCGACCATGGCGCAGAGTTGGCTTGCCAACGCGCGCAAGGTGGTTGACCGGTATGCCCAGTTCAACCCCATCTGGGTCACCATCAACGAGCCCATCGTCTATACGTACCTCAAGGAATTATCTTTCGGCGGTGTCGAAGCGCAGAACGTCCCGTTGATGCTCGATCAACTGGTGCGGGTCCATCGCAGCATCTATGACCACATCCACTCGATTCAGCCCGGAGCCTGGGTGACGTCCAACTCTGCGTATCTGCCGACCGTCCAACCGGCACTGGATGCGATGTTTCTCGATCGGATCGCAGACAAACAGGACTTTGTCGGTATCGATTACTACTACTCGGTGGCGACGACAGATCTGAATACGTACAACGCCGCGACCGACCAGTTCTGGAAGGCGTCATCGTCGGCCGATGGCCTCTACTACGCGTTGCGCTACTACGCGCGGAAGTTCCCCGGCATGCCCCTGTACATCGTCGAGAACGGAATCCCCACCGAGAATGGGAAGGCGCGACCCGACCGGTATCAGCGGGAAGATCAGTTGCGCGATGCGGCGTACTGGATCGCCAGGGCCCGCGCCGACGGGATGAACGTGGCCGGCTACAACTACTGGTCGATCACCGACAACTACGAGTGGGGCAGCTACACACCACGTTTCGGCCTCTACCAGGTGGACGTGATCTCGGACCCGACGCTGACCCGCAAGCCGACCCCGGCCGTCGCGGCCTACGCCGAGATCATCGCCAACGGAGGCGTTCCGGCCAACTATCGGCCCACCCGCCCGCCTGATTTCTGTTCTCTTGTGGATGCTCCAACGAGCTGCAGTCAGCCGGTACGGTGAACGACGACCGATCAAAGCCGTCATCGAATTCTGATCTGGCCGCTTGTCCCTCCCCGGTCAAATTCTCCTGTGCCGAGCGTTCGGCTTCGGCAGATCCGAACATCGCAACCGCAACCGCGCCGAGGACGGCGAATGTGAATCCGGCGAGCGCCAGCCACTGCATCCCGGGCACCGTCGAGTCGCCGAGCCAGAGCACCCCGACGATCCCGGGCGCCGCGGTCTCCCCGACAACCAGTGCCGCCGTCGACCCGTTCACCTCGCCCAGTTGCAGCGCCACGGTGTGCAGATAGAACCCCGCCGCACCCGCGATGGCGATCACCCACGCGGCCGGATCGGCCAGGATGGTCGGCAATGAGAGCGGATCGATGCCGTCGAGAATGCGGACGCCGATCACGACAGCGCCGAATAACAGACCCGCTGCGGCGCCGGCGGCCACCGACCCGGCACGTCCCATCCGGCGAACCGTGAACAGCGACAAAACCACCAACACGACGGTCACGGCCAACAGCGCCCAGTGCAGCGACGGCGGCGTCGGGTAGTCGCTGTGCGGCTGCGACGCCGAACCCAAGAGCAGCAGTGCCACCAGCACCGTGCCCATCGCGATGTAGTCGCGCGGGTGCAGTTTGATCCCGAGTATCCGCATCCCGAGAAGTGCCGTGACGATGAGGTTGCCGGCGACAATGGTCTGCGACAGGAACAGTGGCAGCATCCGAGCCGCGCCTGCACCGGCAACGAATCCGAGTACGTCGAAGATCGCCCCCGCGACAAAGGCCCCGGTCATCGCGGTGGCAACAGTTGATCGCCACGATGGCGACCCGGCTGCGGTGGACATCCGGTCATCGTCGACGTGTGCGCGGGCCGCCTGCCGTGCTCCGAGGGCCTGCATCACCGACGATAGGCCGTAGCCCACCGCCGCGATGATTGCCAAGCTCACTCCGAGCAGCATGTCGATTTCCCTTTCGCGTGTACTTCTTGGTTGCAACACCTCCAGGATGCTCAGGTATTTCCCAGATTCGCCATTGATTTTTCACAGTCGACGACGTCGAGGGTGTGCTGGTGCCCTCCGAGAGGGTCGGGACCTAGGGTTGGACGATGAGCCAAACCGTCTTGATCACCGGTGCATCGAGTGGGATCGGCGCCGAAGTCGCCCGCCAATTGGTCGCGCGCGGACTCACTGTCCTCGGTACCAGTCGCAGGCCCGGCGCCATCGAGAATCCGATCCCCGGTGTCACCTACCTCGAACTGGACCAGAATGACCCGGCCAGTATCGCCCGCTGCGCGGAGCAGGCCGGAGCGGTCGACATCCTGATCAACAACGCAGGCGAATCGCAGATGGGCCCACTCGAGGACACCCCGATGGAGGCCATCGAAAAGCTGTTCGCCACCAATGTCTTCGGACCGATCGCACTGACGAAGGCCGTTCTTCCCGGAATGCGGGAACGCGGGCGCGGCACCATCGTGATGGTCGGTTCGATGCTTTCGAGTTTCCCGCTCGCCTTCCGATCGTCGTACGGCGCCACCAAGTCCGCGCTCAAAGCCTTTGCCGACGGCAGCCGCCGCGAGCTCGCGCCGTTCGGGGTCGCGATCTGCACCGTGGAGCCGGGCACCATCGCCACCGGTATCGGCGACCGGCGTGGGTATTTCATCGCCGACAACTCGTCCTATCGCGGTGACTACGACACGGTCGCCGCTGCCACCCGCCGCAACGAGGATGCCGGTCTGGCCGTCGGGCCGATGGCCGAAGTGATCGTCGAGGCGGCGCTGTCGAAAGACCCGAAGCCGTTGTACGCCAAGGGGAACCGCGCGCCGATCGTATTCGCGCTACGCCGGATTCTGCCGCGCCGGACGATCGGTGACATCACCGGCAGATTCCACGGACTTTCGAAGGCAAGGCCCTGAGGACATGCGAAAGCTACTTGTCATCGGCATCGGGCCGGGCGATCCACGCCAGATCACCATTGAGGCCATCGATGCGATGAAATCCGTCGACGCATTTTTCGTCCTCGACAAAGCTCCCGAGCGTGGTGTTGCGGTCAAACAATCCCTGGTGGGCCTGCGTAAGGAGATCTGCGACCGCTACCTCGACGGGGATTACCGGTTTGTCGAAGTACCCGATCCGCCGCGTGACCGGAATCCGGACGATTATGCCGCCGAGGTCCGTCGCTGGCACGATGCCCGCGCCGACCTGATCGAGCAGGCTCTGGCCGACGAACTTGGCGAGGATGGTGTCGGGGGGATTCTGGTCTGGGGTGATCCGGCGCTCTACGACAGCACGTTGCGCATTGTCGACACCATCGTTGCGCGCGGGCGCCTGGACCTTGACCACAGCGTGATCCCGGGTATCACGAGTTTTGCGTCGTTGACCGCGGCTCACAAGATCCTGCTCAACCGCATCGGTGAGCCCATCCACATCACCACCGGACGCCGCCTGGCCGAAACCCCGGCCGGGGCGGCGGCCAATCAGGTGGTGATGCTCGACGCCGATTGCACATTCCTGCAGACGGCCTCGCCCGACGATCACATCTGGTGGGGTGCCTACCTCGGCACGCCAGATCAGCTCCTGATCTCCGGCACCGTCGGTGAGGTCGGTGAGCAGATCCGCGACACCCGGACCGCAGCGAGGGCACGCCACGGCTGGATCATGGACATCTACCTGCTCCGCGCACCCCGATGATGTGGCCTTTTGGCGAACAAAAGCCCAGGTGGGCACCGCCAAAAGGGCACATTATCGGGTGGGGCTAGGCGATCTCGGCGAGCGCAGACAGGATCGGGTCGCGGAGTTCGGAGCGGCAGATGACAAAGTCGGGCATGAACGGGCTGCGACGGTTGTATTCGAGTTCGGTTCCGTCGATACGGCTGCAATGCAGCCCGGCGGCCTTGGCGACCCCGACGGGCGCGCAGTTGTCCCATTCGTACTGCCCACCGGCATGGACGTAGGCGTCGGCATCACCGCGGACGACGGCCATGGCCTTGGCACCTGCCGAACCGATCGGGATCATGTCGAGCCCGAGCCGCTGTGAGACGTGGCCGGACTCGTAGGAGGCCCAACCCCGCGAGGCGACCATCCGGCCGGTCAGTTCGCCGTCGACGGTCGGCACGGTGTCGGTGGTGTACACCTCGCCGATTGCCGGCAGCGAGACCGCGCAGTCGGCCGGTTGACCATCGATTGTCAGGGCGATGTGGACCGCCCAGTCGTCGCGGCCGGAGGCGAACTCGCGGGTGCCGTCCAGCGGGTCGATGATCCAGACCCGGTCGGCGGTGAGCCGCCTGCCGTTGTCGGTGGCCTCTTCGGAGAGCACCGCATCGGCCGGGCGGTGCTGTGAAAGAACCGCACCGATCCAGGCCTGTGCCATCGCATCACCGACATCACCGAGCAGATATCCGCCCAGCAAATGCTGATACCGGATGTCCACCAGGATCTTCCCGGCGCCTTCGGCCAACATTCTGGCCAACTCGGCATCGGTCACCGAACCACTGGAGCGCATCTGGTTACTAGAACATACTGTCCTCATGCCGGAGTTACCTGAGGTGCAGGCCATCGCCGACTATGTCGACGGCCGGGCTGCCGGATTTCCGATTCGTCGTGTCGACGTGGCATCGCTGGCGGTGCTCAAAACCGCCGACCCGCCGTACACGGTGCTGGCGGGGAGAACCATCGAATCGGTGACCAGGATCGGAAAGTACCTGGTCATCACCACAGCTGGACCGAATGACAGCGCTGATGACGGCCCGATCCATCTGATCATCCATCTGTCGCGGGCCGGATGGCTGCGGTGGTCGGACAATCTGTCACCGGCTCCGCCGCGTCCTGGCGGCAAGGGGCCCATCGCGCTGCGCGTGCACTGTGGGCTGCCCGGTGAAGGGTTCGACGTCACCGAGGCAGGTACCCAGAAACGCCTGGCGGTCTGGATCGTCCGCGATCCCGCCGAGGTGGAACGGATCAGGACACTCGGTCCTGATGTGTTGTCGCTGAGCCGAGACGAACTGGCAGCGTTGCTGAAAACGTCGGGGGCGCGGATCAAGACGTTATTGACCGACCAGCGGATCCTCTCGGGGGTGGGCAACGCCTACAGCGACGAGATCCTGCACACCGCCAAGTTGTCGCCCTTTGCGACGTCGAAAACGCTGACGCCCGAACAGGTCGATTCGCTGTACTCGGCCATCGGTGAGGTCCTGCGAGGCGCGATCGGTCGGCTCGAAGGCCAGGAGGTGGCGAAGCTGAAGGGGGAGAAGCGGTCTGGTTTGCGTGTCCATGCGCGCACCGGTCTGCCCTGTCCGACCTGCGGTGACACCGTGCGCGAGGTGTCGTTCACCGACAGGTCTTTCCAGTACTGTCCGACCTGCCAGACCGGCGGCAAGGTCCTGGCCGATCGCCGGATGTCGAGATTGCTCAAGTGAGCACGGATCCGCTTCCGGCGGGTTTGCGGCTCAACCAGATCCAGTTCATGGCCACCCACAACTCGTCGCACCAGTTGATGGCGCCCGACGAGCGATTCGGATGGCTGATGGGGTCGAACCTGGATTCATACCGCTACGAACATCTTCCGCTCGATCAGCAACTCGGCGTTCAGCACGTGCGGGGGATCGAACTGGACCTCTATCCCGACCCCGACGGCGGGCGATATGTGCGTCCGTTGGCACGCAGGTGGCGCGGCCGGGGATGCCCGAATCTGGTCGAGCTCCGCTCCGCTCCGTCTCCACGCCCCGAATCGCTCTGGGACGAACCGGGTTTCAAGGTGATGCACGCCCCGGACGGTGACTACCGGACCAGTTGCCCAACGATGATCGGTGCGTTGCAGACCGTGAAGCGCTGGTCGGACACACATCCCGACCATGTGCCCCTGGTGATTCAACTCGAACTGAAGACGACCTGGCCCTGGGCTCGGGTACTGCGCGGTGCCCGGGTGCCGCGGTGGTCGACGGCGATACTCGAGCTGCTCGACGCCGAGATCCGCTCGGTGTTCGACGAGCGGTCGCTGCTGACCCCGGACCGGATCCGCGGCGCCGCACCGACGTTGGAGCGGGCGGTCCTGGAGCGGGGCTGGCCGCGCGTCGACGACGTTCGCGGCAGCGTCCTGTTCTTCCTCGACTACGGCGACCACGACGACATCCGCGACAACTACCGGATCGGCAGGCCGAGCCTGCAAGGCCGGGTGGCATTCACGACTCCACCTCCCGGACAACCCGATTCGGCGTTCATGATGCACAACGATCCTCGCGGACAGGGATTCCTGCGGATTCGTGAACTGGTGAACCGGGGATATCTGGTCCGGACCCGATCCGATGATCCGGTGTCGACCGCCAAGGCCGATGAGCACCGTCGGCCGGTGCTGGCGCTCGCCTCGGGTGCGCACATGATCAGCACCGACTTCCCGGTGCCGGGCCTGGCGTTTCGATGGGGCGACGGCACATTTGTGTCCCGGTTGCCGGACGGGTCGGCGGTGCGGCCGAATCCGGTGACGGCGCCCGTCGGTGGCAGAAGGTAGGTTGCCTGCCATGAGCCGCAACAAGATCTTGATCACCGGTGCCAGCTCGGGGCTGGGCGAGGGTATGGCCAAAACTTATGCGGCACAGGGCCGTGCGCTGGCGCTGTGCGCGCGACGGGTCGATCGTCTCGACAAGTTGAAGTCCGAGCTCGGCGGGCAGGCCTCACAGATCGCGGTGGCCGGGCTCGATGTGACCGATGTCGATACCGTTCCGGTCGTCTTCGGTCGGCTGCGCGACGAACTGGGCGGCCTCGACCGGGTGATCGTCAACGCCGGCCTGGGTAAGGGCGCACCGATCGGGACGGGCAAGGCTCACGCCAACCTCGAAACGGTACGGACCAATCTGATCGGCGCCCTGGCACAGATCGAGGCCGCGATGGAGATCTTCCGGGCGCAGAACTCCGGACATCTGGTGCTGATCAGTTCGATGAGTGCGGTGCACGGGCTCCCGAAGGCCCAGGCCGCCTATTCGGCGTCCAAGGCCGGACTGTCGGCGCTGGGAGAAGGCCTGCAGGCGGAGCTGGCCGGTTCGCCCATCAAGGTCAGCGTGATCCTGCCCGGCTACATCGCCACCGACATCAACGATGGTGTGAAATCGAAGATGATGACCGATCGTGAGGCCGGGGTGGCTGCGCTGGTTTCGGCCATCGAGTCCGAACGTGGTCGGGCCGTGGTGCCGCGCTGGCCGTGGACCGCAATCGACCTGGCCCTACGCCATCTGCCGGCTGCCATCACTCGTCGAATGGTCTGACCGGCGCCTGCGCACCGTCGCCGGGAAGCCGGTGTTCACGGTCAATGAGCGGTCTGCGGCGGGCATCGAAAAGTCTTCTGGCACAGACCACTCGAAGTCGCGAAGCATGCGGTGCAGGACCGTGAGTACTTCCATCCGGGCAAAGTTCATACCGAGGCACTTGTGTACACCGCCGCCGAACGGCATCCACGCCATCCGATGTCTGCCTGCATCACGTTCGGACACGCTGAATCGGTCGGGGTCGAAGTGCGTGGGGTCGGGCCACACGTCGTCGATACGATGGTTTGCCGCCACGAGGACCACCACAAATGTGCCCTTCGGGATGTGGTGACCGCACAGTTCGGTGTCCTTCACCGCTGCGCGCGGCAGTACCGGGACCGGTGGTCGAAGCCGAATGGCCTCCTTCATGGCGCGTTCTGCCAGTGGCATCGATGCCAGGTCGTCGTAGGTGATCATCTCCGGCAATGCCTCGACCTCGGTCCGTACCCGAGCGCGCCACTCGGGGCTTTTGGCCAGCTCGAATGCGGTGGCGGTGAGCGCGATGGTTGCCGTGTCGTGAGCTGCGAAGATCATGAAGATCATGTGGTCGATCACCGCGGCGTCACTGAGTCGATGACCGTCCACCTCGGCGCGGCACAGTTCGGACATCAGGTCGTCCCCATCTGCTGACCGCTTCATGGAGACGAGATCGCCGAAGAACGTCTCCAGCCGGCGGCGGGCCCTCAGGCCACGACTGAACCGGAGCCCCGGTATCGGGAAGCGGACCAGCGCTCCGCCCGCCTCGATCAAATCGACACAGGCGCGGTTGAGTACGGTCGCCTCTTTGCGGTCGAGTTCAATCCCCGCGAACACTTCGAGGGCGATGTCCAACGTGAGATTCTTGAACTCCGTCCGAAGGTCGACGGCCGGACCGACCGGAAGTGCCTGGATCGACTGACGCACCTTCGCCTCCACCTGCCGCTGGTAGACGGCGAGTCGGTCCGCGGTGAACGCCTGCTGCATGATCCGACGATCTCGGTGATGCTCCTCGAAGTCCATCAAGAGGACTCCTCGCTGGAAAAATCTACCCAACGCGAACTCATAGACGGGTTCGTTCGAGAACGCCTTGTCGCGATTGAGTGTCAGTTCTTCTGCTGCGGCCGGACCCTGTGCCACCACGACCTTGCGACGCAGTGCGCTGGTCAGCGCGATGTCGCCGTAGTCACGACGCAACGAAACGGCAAGATCTGCCGGTCGGCGGACCAGTTTGACCGTTGAGATCAGCGGCAGGTTTCGCGGACCACGGACTGCGCGCAATCCGGTGTCGGGAGGCGGCGTGGACAAGACTCTGCTCATGATCGTTCCTTCGATGTGGTCGGGTTCCCGTATCGACCGATATCAATCGGTAGGGGGTTCGATGTGATCCGGTCGCCAGGGCCCGGCCCAAGTACGCTGGAACCGGCGTCGGTCAGTCCGGAGGAGGCCCGAAAGTGCGTGTTCTCGTGGTCGAGGATGACGTTCGCGCGGCCGAGACCGTCCGGCGGATGCTGGTCAGCGATGGTTGGAGTGTGGTCATCGCACGTGATGGTGCCGAGGGATTGTGGCAGGGCACCGAGAATGATTTCGATGTGATCGTGCTCGACATCATGCTTCCGAAGCTGAACGGCTACCAGGTCATCAAAGAGTTGCGCGGCAGACATGTGTGGACCCCCGTGCTCATGCTCTCGGCGAAGGACGGCGAGTACGACCAGGCCGAGGCGCTCGACTACGGGGCCGACGACTATCTGGTCAAACCGTTCTCCGTGGTCGTCCTCAAGGCTCGATTGCGGGCACTGCTGCGACGTGGCGTCCGGGAAAGACCCGCAGTGCTGTCTGCGGGCTCGTTGACCCTCAACCCGTCCGATCACGGTGTGCATCGTGCTGACACCCCGATCAAATTGACGCCCCGAGAGTACTCGGTGCTCGAGTTCTTGATTCGTAACAAGGGCCGGGTGGTCACCAAAACCGAGATCATGCAAGCGATCTGGGATGAGAACTATGACGGCGATGTGAATATCGTCGAGGTGTATATCCGATATCTCCGAAAACGGATAGATATCCCATTCGGTGCCAACTCAATTCAGACGATCCGGGGTGCCGGTTACTGTCTGGCCGACGACTAGTGCGTCGGGTCGGCTGTCGCGGTGGGCGGGTTCGTCCGTCTGCGGCACGGTTGTTTCGGTTCTTATGGTCATCGTGAAGCATGCGCCGCCTCCCGGGGCATCGCTGACGGTGATGGTTCCGCCGTGTGCACGGGCGATCTCCATCGCGATCGGTAGTCCCAGACCCGAACCCGAACGATGTCGGCCACGGTCGACGTCGTGCCGGTAGAACCGGTCGAAGATCTTGTTCCGGCCCGCTTCCGGGACGCCGGGTCCGTCGTCGATGACCTCGATGGTCGCGGTGGAGAGGTCGGTGTTCTTCCTCATCCTGATGGTGATCGTCGACGTCGCGTAATGGGCTGCGTTGTCGGTGAGATTGCGGATCGCCCGCTGCAGTTTGTCCGAGTCTCCGATGACCCGGATCGGCTTGACGTCGGCGATCACCTTCGCCAGACCAAGCGACCGGAGCCGCTGAACCTCGGAGCCGACGATGTCGTCGAGGTCCACTTCGTCGACGGTGAGCGGGATGCCGCGTTCGTCGGCGCGGGCGAGCAGCAGCAGGTCGGCGACCATGCTGTTCATCCGCTGGGCTTCGGGCAACAGGATGGTTCGCACGGTCTCGACATCGATCGATGAATCGGTGTCGTCGGCCAGATCGAGGATGCCGACCAGGGTGGTCAGCGGCGACCGCAATTCGTGCGAGGCGTCCCCGACGAACTCGAGCTGGCTGGCCCGGCTCTTTTCGAGCCGATCGAGCATGGTGTTCATGGTGACCGCCAGTGTGGTCACCTCGTCGTCGGTGGAGGGGACCGGGACGCGGCGACTCAGATCGGAACTGGTGATCGCCGATACCTGCTTCGTGATGCGGGCGACCGGGGCCAGGGCGCGCCCGACGAAGAAATAGATGGCCGCTCCCGCGATCAGGATCACGATCGGGAACTCGACGGCCAGGATGGCCGCGGTACTCAGTAATGCCGACGCATATGCCTGTGTGGAGACGACCGTGATGACGCTGTAGTTGATCCCGTCAAACCGGGCGCCGGTGACCTGCCCGCAGTAGGTGCCGGAACGGCCGGGTATATCGACGTTGTCGATCCGCTGGGTGTTCCACCCTCCCGGGGTCACCGTCGAGATCGGTTCCTGGGTGGCACCTGGGCTGCTCGCCACCACGGCACCGTTCTGGTCGACAACCTGAATGATGTCGATACCTGTTGTGGCGGAGAGGAGGTCGGGATCCACAGAGGGCAGGCCGCCCTCGCTGATCTGATGTGCGATGTCATACGACCGGGTTCCGGTGGACTCGTACATCTCGCGATCCTGGTACCGCTGCAACATGTACAACATGATCACTGCGCCGACGAACATCGCGATCGCAACGATGCAAGTCGCCACAATCGTGGAGCGCACTCGCACGCCCTGATTGCGGCGGAACATCGCGCGGACACTGCATGTCCTGGCCATCGGCTCGGCCTCCGAACTGTTGCTGCGGGTTGTTCCAAGAGTATGTCCGTCGTTCGGTAGATACCAGAGGGCGCTTTCAGGAGCCTTTCAGGCCGACGGGCGCAGGGTTGCATTCATGACAGATCTCAAGCCCACGAAGGCAACGGTTGCCGACGTGATCATCCGAAGGCTAGGTGCCCTCGGTGTTGATCAGATATTCGGCGTACACGGTGCCAACATCGAAGACCTCTATGCGGCGGCACTGGCCGATTCGGACATGAAACCCGTTGTGGCAAAACACGAATTCTCGGCGGGAACGATGGCCGACGGTGCTGCGCGGATCACCGGGAAACCCGCGGTGGTGATGACCACCTCCGGCGGCGGGGCAATGAATGTGGTTGCCGCGCTGGCGGAATCATACGACAGTCGGGTGCCGGTGCTGGCGCTGATCGGCTCGGCCCCCACGGTGTTGGAAGGCCACGGCGGATTCCAGGACATGCTCAGTCCGCCGGACACCATCGACGCCAGGGCGATCTTCTCCGGCGTGACCGGATTGTGCCTGAAAATCGATGCGCCGCAGCAGATCCATGCCGCTCTGAACTCGGCCGAAGAAACACTCGCGGCCAATCTTCCGGTCGCACTGATCATCCCGAAGGATGTTCAGAGCGCACTGGTCGTCGATCGTCCGAGGCTTCGATGTGTTCGCGACCGCACTGTTGCCCCGATCGCGGAGCTGGAAGAGGTTGCCGCGACACTGTCCGATGCGCGCGGCGCCGTGACTGTCCTGGCTGGTGAGGAAGCATCTCGGCAACAGATCGGAGACGATCTGGCCGACCTGGTCACAGCGACGGAGGGAGTCCTTGCCGCCACGCCCGGTGCCCGCGACGTCCTGGGGTCAGGTGTGCCGACGGTCGGTCTGACCGGCGTGATGGGACACCCGTCGGCGGCGTCTGCGGTCGCAAAATCTGCTGTCCTGCTCGTGTTGGGAAGCCGGTTGAGCCTGACCGACCGCGCCGGCCTGGACACCGGCGACACCATCGTCATCCACCTCGGCGCCGAATCGCCGACCATCGACGTGGACACCCACGTCCGGATCACAGATCTGCGGTGGGCGGTACAGGTCATCTCCAAGAACATCGATACCGCGCATGGCAGAGTGAGAAAAATCGTGCCGGGCATCGAGGCCTTGCCGACCCCGGCGCGCGTGTTCCCCGGAGCCGGGCCAATGCTGACGTCCATACAGGTGATCCAGACCATCGGAGACCGGATTCCGGCCGGCGCCAACATCTTTGCTGACGCGGGTAACGTCGGTGCGGCGGCGATCCATCACCTGCCGGTCGGTCGCGGCGGACGGTTTGTGGTCGCGCTGGGTATGGGCGGTATGGGATACGCCTTCGGCGCGGCGATCGGTGCCGCGATGGTCACCGGTCGTCGTTCGGTGGTTTTGGCCGGGGACGGAGCATTTCTCATGCACGGCATGGAGATCCACACCGCCATCGAACATCAGTTGCCGCTGACCGTTGTCCTGTTCAACAACAATGCACACGGCATGTGTGTGACCCGCGAACAGCTGTTCTTCCCGGGTACCCCGAGCGTCAACCGGTTTCGGCCTGCCGATTTCGAGGCCGGACTCTCGATGATGTTCCCCTCACTGAACGTCAGTGGCGCCCGGTCGCGCACCGATCTGGTTGCCGCCGCCGACGTCGCATTCGACGGAGACGGTCCGCATTGTCTTGTGGTGCAGACCGATCCGGACGAACTCCCACCTTTTGCCCCATTTCTTGCCGCCCGTACAACACTCGAGGAGCACCGATGACCGTCACCCTGCCCGCGCTCGAAGACCTCGGACACAGTGCCGATAACCTTCCGGGCCTGCACCGAATCGAGACCCACGACCGGAAGAAGGCCACCCCGATCATCCTGGACATGCTCAGGTCGGTGTACCCGCATGATCAGGTGTTCGGTGAGTTCTGCCCGGTTCAGGCCTATGTCGATGCACCCCCACGCGAGCTGTTCGACTGGCTCTCCGATACCAGATCGCTGGAGGAGTGGACTTACAGTCTGCGTGGATTCACTCCCACCGACGAACCGGGACTGTGGGTCTCGAAGGACCGCCTCGGTGACAACACCAAGTGCTTCACCCGCACGGTCTCCCACGCCGACGCCATGACCGTCGACTATCACTGTGCCTGGGACCAGGGAGAACACCTGTGGATGATCTATCTGATGCGGGTGGTCGACGCGCAGGTGGTGCTGAACAAACCGGGGTCGGTGGTGTTGTGGAACAACTGCAGACACCCGTTCTACGAGAACAACCCTTATCCGGAGACGGCCCCACCGGAGCGTCCGGTCTGGGTGGGCGACTTCTGGGACATGTTCTCCGCCGGACACCAGCTCGAGATGGACAACCTCAAAGCAATTGCCGAATACCGCAGCCATCACGGACTGCCGATCAAGCCAGAATGGATGAGCCGATGAATTCTCCGACGATCTCCCTGGTCGACGTTGCCAGCTACCTGCCCGAGAACCGCGTCCCGGCAGCTTATTTCGCGCAGTATGCCGAATCGGATGATCTGGCCGACAATCTCATGTTCCGGGCACCGGCGTACCGGCATCACGCGGCTCCGGATGAGACCTCGGCCGAGATGATCGAACGCGCGATGGCCGGCCTGCTGGACCGGCACGGCTCCGAGGTCCTAGATGACGTCGACATCCTCATCACGCACAGTCAGCTACCGGAACTGCCGGTGGTGGGGTGTGGCGGTGAGGTCTCGCACCGACTCGGCATCAAACCGGAATGGGTGATCGACGTCCACAACGGCGGATGCGCATCATTCATGCACATGATGAAGATGGCACAACAACTGATGATCGCCTCGGGTGCCCGAAAAGCGTTGATAGCAAATGCCCAGAACAGCGCAGGCCAGGTATTCGTGCAGGATCAGGTACGCGGCAAACCGCAGGCGTCGATACCCGGTGACGGTTCGAGTGTGGCGCTCCTGGAGATGAGCGATGCCTCTCCGATCTTGGCCACCACCTGTCGCTCGTACGGCGAGTACGCAGGCGACATGACGTCGGTGGCCTATCCGCAACGCAAGTATTGGGAGGCGGGCCCGGGTCAGGTTCATATCGGATTCACCGAGACCAAGATCGCCAAAGTACTGGCACGCGGCAATCGGCTGGTTCCGGAGGTCGCCTACGATGTTGCCGACAAGATCGGTGTCGCGACCAAGGACATCGACTGGTTCATCACCAATCAGCCCAACCGGATCTTCCTGCGCAACTGGCGTGATGCCCTGGAACTGCCTGCGGAACGTCATCCGGACACGTTCGAGGAGTGCGGCAACCTGTTCGGTGTCGGCGTGCCGCTGACCCTGGACACCGCGATCGCAGACGGCCGGATCCAGCCCGGCGACATCGTGCTGATGGCAGCATTTGCCCACGCAGGCGACTACGCGGGCGCCACAGCGATCCGATGGGGTGGGCGATGACCGCGCTGATCCCGCTGAACCTCAACGAAAGTCCGTATCCACCCCTGCCAAGCGTGGCGGCAGCCCTGCACGAGTTCGTCAGCAGCGCCAACCGATATCCCGAGTTCATCCCGGACACCCTGCGCTCGCAGGTCGCGGACCATCTCGGGGTTCCCGGCGACTGGGTCAGCATCGGAGCCGGCGCCACCGGCCTGGCTTACCAAGTGTTGCAGGCATTTTGCCCACCAGGAGGGCGGATGGTGTCCGCGACACCAACCTTTGACGGTTATCCGATCCTGGCTGACCTGGCCGGGGTGCATGTCGACGCGGTACCACTGCGTGCCGATGGCGGCACAGACCTGCGGGCCATGGCGGCAGCGATCGGCCCACACACCCAGGTGGTGGTGCTGTGCTCACCCCACAACCCCACCGGATCGGTCATCGACGAACCCGCCCTGCACGCCTTCCTGCGTCGGGTGCCGAAACATGTTGTGGTGATTCTCGATCAGGCCTACTTCGAGTTCGCCGACTACAGGCCGGATCTGCACCTACTGCTACTCCACCATCCGAATGTCATCGTGCTGCGCACCTTTTCCAAAGCACACGGACTGGCTGCACTGCGGGTCGGCTATGCGGTCGGCAGTGCGCAGCTCATCACGAAAGTGCGCCGTTTCGAAGTGCCGTTCGCCGTCGGGTCCGCGGCCGCACTTGCCGTGCCCGCGGCGTTGGCCGCCACCGATGCGCTCCGGCAACGGGTCCGGTCCGTCCGCGAGGAACGAATCCGATTGCAGGCGAACCTGAACGATATCGGGATCACGAGTCTGCCGAGCCAGGCGAACCATGTGTTCGTGCCATCGGACCGACCGCAGGAACTGGCCGCCGACCTGCAGTGCGGTGGTGTCGCGACGAAGGTGTGTGCGGCTCCCGGTGCACTGCGAGGCGTGCGGATCACCGTCGGTGACCGGGCCGCGACGGATTCGGTGGTCGCGGCGCTGATCGAGGAGCAGTCGGTCAGTGCGTGATGGCGGGCGTTTGTGATCTGAACGCTGTCGCAGAAGAAGTAGGCTGGCACGCATGGCAAAAGATGATGGTGAGGTCCACGGACGCGGTGCGTTCCAGCTGTACGGATATGACATGCAGGTCCGGATGAGTGATCTGCTGTCCGACATCTTCGGGCGTGAGGACATCACCTGCTACGCCGGTGATTGGCGCGGCGTTCTGTACTTCACCCTCGACGACGAACCCGGCGTTGATCCGCAGCAGGTGTTCGGCTTTGATCCGTCGACCGGCGAGAGCGGAGAACTGGCGACGTTGTCGGAGGTGATGGCGGCCGTCGACAACGGTGACATCGTCGAAGCCGTTGACGGCGCGGGATTCGAGGCCTGGCTCGCCGAGACCGGGCACAAGGAGCTTCCGATGGGAACCTGCGCGCCCACGCTCGAACTCGAGTTCATCGGGGGTGCGCCGGATGTGCGCGTCAGTGAACCTCGCGACATCGTGACCCATGTGGCGCTGGCCGCCGTGATCATGGGCCGTCTCGAAGTGCTCGGCGTCGAACCCGGCGATCCGATCCCGGACGAGCTGTACGACGAGGCCCGCTGGAACTGAGGGCTATTCACCGGACTGCTGCCCGCCGCTCGCCATCGCGGAGGGACCGAAGTCCCTGCCACTGGGGTAGGGCAGCCGAATGTTGTTGGCCTCGTAGGCTGCCAGGATCTCCTTGCGGATTCGTCGCTGCAGCGCCCACTGGGCATTCGGCCGGGTCTTGAGCAGGATGCGCAGGGTGACCATGTCGGCCGAGATATCTTGAACGCCCAGCATTTCGGGAGGACCGAGGACATCGTCGGCGACAGCGGCGTCGGCCACCACCTGCCGCGCGGCTTCGAGGGCGACTTCTTGCGCGCGTTCCAGATCGACGTTGTGCGCCACCGGGATCTCGATCCGTGCGACGGCGTAGTCCTGACTCATGTTGCCCACGCGGATGATCTCGCCGTTGCGGACGTACCAAAGCGTTCCGTCGACGTCACGAATCGTCGTGACCCGCAGACCGACCGATTCGACCTCACCGATCGCCTCGCCGAGGTCGACGATGTCACCGACGCCGTATTGGTCTTCGAGCAGCATGAACACGCCAGAGGCGAAGTCTTTCACCAAGTTCTGGGCGCCGAAACCGATGGCGAGGCCGACCAGACCGGCAGAGGCCAGGAACGGCGCGATGTTGACCTGCAGAACGCTCAGGCAGGTCAGCACCACCCAGACCAGGATCAGGATCGAGGCCGTCGACTTCAGGACCGACCCGATGGTCTCGGCGCGCTGCTGACGGCGCTGGGCCACCGTGGGGTCGCGCAGCGACCTGGGTGTCCGTTCCCGTAGGTGTCGCAACAGTGCCGGCTGTGCGCGAGCATTGCCCGAATCCGCCGGTGGGCGGCGCGTGGCCCGATTGATCACCCGGTGCACCACGTACCGGGCCACCAGTCCGACAGCGATATAGATCGCTATCCGGATCGGGTTCTCGATGAGCCAAAGACGGTTCGTCTCAGTCCATTCGAACGCAGTGGTCGAGCTCGCCAGAGTGCTCAGGGGTTGGGCAGTCATTCTCTCGACCGTACGTACTTTGTGTCATCTGTCCACCGCTGCGACGCAAAAGCCGTGGTCGGCTACCAATGGGTGGCGGACAGTTCCCAGTGTCCGAGAGCTTTGTTGATCAGTTCATGTAGATCTTCACTGGTTGCAACTGCGGGGTCCGGGGTTGCCAACGCGATGGTCATCACCCCGCCGGACGACGCAGCCCAACCGGCAACGGAGGTTCGCGTCATCTGTGTGGCCTGGGAAGAGAGCCTCGGATGCACGGAGCGGGCAGCGATCACCCGACCACGATGACCGGCGAGCATCGACAAGATGCCGTCGAGTTCACCGAGGTTGGAAGCCAGGCCATCTCGCGAACCCGGGTCGGGGACGAGGGCGTGCGCGGCGCGGTGTCCGATGACCTGCAAGAGTTCGGCAGGCATGCCTGCAGGCGGTCCCAGCCCGGAGCCATCGCCCGCCGCGGCATAGCCGGTTCGTGCGCGCCGACGCAGCAACGGCAGATCCTGACATTCGTCGATCGAGGTGATTCCGATCGCGGCGGTGGTCAAAGAGTTTGCCTCGGTGCCGCCCTGGGCAACCGGAAGTGAGAGTTCGATGGGCCCGGAACCCCGGATCTGCAGTACGAGTTCACCGATCAAAGACGTGAACAGAGTGTTCGATGTTCCGCCATGCGCTGCGGCAGCAGCAGTCCAGGCCTCGGCGTCCACCGAGAAGATGGCGGTCGGTTCCCGCCACTGCGGCGATCCGGAGGCTTTGGGAGGTCCAGCCGGAGAGCGTTTGGCCGCAGCGAACAGTTCGGCGCGATGCGCGCGATCGCGGCAACCTTTCCATAGACTCCGCGCGACCCCGCCGACAACAATTCGAAGCTGCGACGCCGCGTCCCGGAGGTCATCGGCGAGCGTGGGTGAGGGGGAGTGGGCCAACTCGGGAAGCTCTCCTGCCGTGGCCTTTTCATCTGCAGCCATCCCGGCGGCCGTCAACAGTGCCCGGGCGTCGGCAACAACATGCGAGCAGACCAGCGAGACCACGCTGCCGCCCGCATCGAGCCGGGCCACCGACAACTCCCACACCGGACCCGCGCCGATGTCGAGGTGGGTGTTGCTGCGTTCGTCAGCCCAGGCGGTGATGGTTCCCGGAGCCAGTGACCGTGGCTCGTCGTAGATCGGTGCCACGTGTGCATCGGACACAAAGACGTTGCGGGCAGGCCAGATCCGAGGGCGGACCACCCTGCGGGTAAGCGGTCCCATCGCCAAGGCGCGATGGGACGGTTCGAGATCGGCGGCGGTCACAACTGTGTCGAATCGCCAGAGCCCTTGCATGTAGAGGGGAAGGCCCATGCCCTGATGGGTTCGCCAGAAGATGTCATCTGAGACGCCGAGTCGCTCGCTCTGTACACCGAGTCGCTCGCTCCTGGCGCCCGCCCGTTGTGTACGGGCGGTACCGACGGGCCTTCCCCTGCGCTTCATGCCTGTCGGCCGCGATGAGTCCGATACCAGCGCAGCAGCGAGTCGGTGGACGAATCATCCTGAGCCTGTGGCGAATCGGCTTCGGTTATCACCTTCAGTAACTCGGAGGCCTGGGTTTTACCCAGTTCGACGCCCCATTGGTCGAAGCTGTTGATGCCCCAGATCGCGCCCTCGACAAAGACCTGGTGTTCGTACAGTGCGATCAATTGCCCGACAACCGACGGGGTGAGCTTGGGTGCCAGGATCGACGTCGACGGACGGTTGCCCGGCATCACCTTGTGCGCGACCACATGTGGGTCGACGCCCTCCACCGCCACCTCGTCCGCGGTCTTGCCGAACGCCAGCACCTTGGTCTGCGCAAAGAAGTTGCTCATCAACAAGTCATGCATACTGCCGGTACCGAGGGTCGATGAGCCGGCTCCGCCTTCCGCTTCGTAGCTCGCGGGTAGATCATCTGTGGGCTCGGCAAAACCGATGAAGTCGGCCGGGATCATCCGGGTGCCCTGGTGCAGCATTTGATAGAAGGCGTGCTGCCCGTTGGTTCCTGGCTCGCCCCAGAAGATCTCACCGGTTTCGGTGGAGACGTGGTGGCCCTCGATGTCGACCGACTTGCCGTTCGACTCCATCGTCAACTGCTGCAGATAGGCGGGGAACCGCGCCAGGTCGTTCGAGTATGGCAGGACAGCGCGCGACGCGGTGTCCCAGAAGTTGGAGTACCACAACCCGATCAGGCCCAGGAGCACCGGAGCATTCTGATGCAGTGGCGCGGTGAGGAAGTGGTGATCGACGATGTTGAATCCGTGGAGGAACTCGGCGAAGGATTCTTTGCCGATCGCCGCCATCACCGACAGGCCGATGGCCGAATCCACCGAGTAGCGGCCGCCCACCCAGTCCCAGAAGCCGAACATGTTGGAGGTGTCGATCCCGAACTCGGAGACCTTCTCGGCGTTGGTACTCACCGCGACAAAGTGTTTGGCGACGGCGTCGGGTCCGGCACCCAACTTCTCGAGGAGCCAGGCCCGCGCCGCGGAGGCGTTGGTGAGCGTCTCGAGGGTGCTGAACGTCTTGGACGCGATGATGAACAGCGTTGTCTCGGCGTCGAGCCCATCGAGTGCGGCCACCAGGTCGGCGGGGTCGACGTTGGAGACGAACTTGCAGCGGATGTCGGTGTCGACGTAGTGGCGCAGTGCTTTGTAGACCATCACCGGACCGAGGTCGGAGCCGCCGATACCGATGTTCACCACGGTTTTGATCGACTTTCCGGTGTGGCCCTTCCATTCACCGGACCGCAGCTTGTCGGTGAAAACGCCCATCGCGTCCAAGACCGCGTGGACGTCGGCCACCACGTCTTGACCGTCGACCTTCAGGGTCGCGTCGCGGGGGAGTCGCAGTGCGGTGTGCAAGACCGGGCGGTCCTCCGAGGTGTTGATGTGTTCGCCCCAGAACATCGCGTCGCGCTTCTCGGTGACCCCGGTCTGGCGGGCCAGATCCAGCAACAGGTCCAGGGTTTCGCGCAGCACCCGATGCTTGGAGTAGTCGATGTGGAGATCTCCGACGTCGACGGTGAGATCGGTTCCGCGCGTGGGGTCGACGGCGAAGATCTCCCGCAGATGCATCGCGTACACATGTGGCTGATGCGCAGACAGTTCTTGCCAGGGCTGTGACCCGGTCAAATCGAACTTTCGGCTTGGCTCAGTCGGAACGCTGGTCATCGTGACAGCCCCTTCATCGGTGGTGCGAATGTGCTTCTTCACTGCCGTACCTCGACCATCAGCCTAGTCAGACTGTCCATCTCGGGTGGCAGCGAGCACGCCGACTTGATCAAGCGGCCTAGCATCGAGTTCCATGACGTGCTGCACACCTGCCTCCGAATCGGGTGACGACAATGCGACACCGACGATCGCGACCACGGGTATTCATCGTGTTCCGCAGGTGGCGATCGCAGCAGGCAGTTTCGTGATGGGCGACCACACCGGTGATGGGTTTGCCGCCGACGGCGAGCTGCCGTTACACGAGGTGTCGGTCAGTGCGTTCGCCATGGACGCACATCCGGTCACCACTGCGGACTTTGCGGAATTCGCGGCCGAGACCGGCTATCTGACAGTCGCCGAACAGCAGGGTTTCTCCGCGGTGTTCCACCTGCTGATCGCCGAAGGAAGCGACGTGATCGAGCAATATCCAGGCGCGCCATGGTGGCTCGCCGTGGCGGGTGCGAGCTGGCGACAACCGTTCGGGCGGCCATCGAATGTGGACGGTGTGGACGACCATCCCGCGGTCCACATCAGTTGGCTTGATGCGCAGGCATATTGCCAGTGGTCGGGCCGTCGGCTGCCCACCGAGGCGCAGTGGGAGTACGCGGCCCGTGGTGGCCTGGCCGGAGCCCGATATCCCTGGGGTGATGACTTGATGGCGGCAGACGGCAGTTGGTTGTGCAATATCTGGCAAGGGGATTTTCCCGCCCACAACACCGTGGAAGACGGATACCTCGGGACGGCGCCGGTACGCAGCTACGTGCCCAACGGGTTCGGGCTGTGGCAGATGGCGGGCAACGTCTGGGAGTGGTGCGCGGACCTCTTTGACCCCCGGTACTACCGCAGCGCGGACCGCCACGATCCGCCAGGGCCACAGCGGGGCCGGTCGCGAGTGCTGCGGGGCGGTTCCTACCTGTGCCACGACTCCTACTGCAACCGCTACCGGAACTCGGCCCGCTCACACAACACGCCGGTCTCGTCGATGGGCAACGCCGGTTTTCGAACGGTGGGCACGTCCGCAGATGGACCCCTGACCGCGGATCGAGGCGGTCAGGCCACCAGCGCGTGATCGGCGACCGGCCACGCGCCCACCGTCGTGACCGTGTGTCGAAGGCTCTCGAGTTTGGCTGCCCGGACGTGATCGTGGAGCCATCCGGTCGCATCGTCGGGATGACGGTGAGCCATGACCGCCGCGGTGAACGCCAGTGCAGCGCTGTCCGCAGCCACGCTGACACAGTCGAATGCCGTGGTCACCTGACGCGGATCGATGGCTGCGAGCAGGTCCGCGGCTCTCACCTGCGCGAGCGCGGCGCCCGCGGAGGCGATCACCGGGCCGACCTGGATCGTCACCGGGCCGCCGAAGGTGTCGGTGAGCAGCCGGCCGGCCCGATCGGCGAGGAATGCGCGAGCCGTTGTCATCAATTCGAGTCGACCGCCTGCCGGAACGATCACCGTTCCACGGCCGAGCTGAACCCGATGCCACGCAGGAATCGGCGGATCGGTGTCCGGGCAGCGGACAACACCGGATGCGTCTTCGGTGAGATCGGCGAAATAGAGCGCCTCGATGATCAACTGATCGAGCAGAGACGAGACCAGTACGGGTTGGCCGTTCGCCAGATCCACCGCTTCGATTTCGGCTGATCCACAGTCGCGGTTGACGGTGGCATCGAGGCGGGCGGCGACCGCGGCGGTGTGTTCGACGGCGAGGTCGAGCAGCCCTGGGTCGGCCACCGACACGACGATGTCGGTCCCGAGCCCGCTGATGGTGGCGTTGTCCGGCATGGTGCACCTCGCCCGTCTCGGAGTTCGTCTGAACTCCACTGTCGTCTCCCAACCTGGCAGGCGTCTGTGAGGAGACGATGAGCAGCCTGACGAAAATCCGGCACGACGCCAGATCGCCGGACACCGCTCGTAGAAGCCGTCGTAGTCGGTGTCGGAGGCGTATTCGTCGACACAACCGTCGTAGTCGTGGTCGTACTGGCCCTCGTCGACGAAAGTCGCTTTCTTGGCAGTCCGGTCAGGACTCGTCGGGCAACATGGCCCGGGTGAGGGTCACCCGGATCCAGTTCTCGAACTCGTCGTAGGTGAATCCGGCCGTGTCGACCAGTTGCTGATGTGTCTGAGGGCTCGCGATGACCCACGCCGTGTCGGCGGCGGCCGCGGGTGTCAGCCCGGGCCGCAGCGCAGCCGGGTCGAGATTGGCGAGGAGGTTGCGGATGCTCATGCGACGGATCTCCATCAGCGATTGCCAGTCGTCGGCGGCCTCGGGATCGACCGCAGCTGCCTGCGCATAGGTCTTGAAGCCGACGGCGGCACGTTCGGCGAGCAACCGGAACTGGTGGGTCATGTGCGCGATCAGTTCGCGGGGCGCAGCCGCGATCGGATCGAAGGTCCCCAGGATGGCCAGCGGCATGTCGTCGGGGTTGACCGAGCCGGGATGGTGGCCGATCACCTGTGACTCCATCATTCCGCGCAACAGACCGCGTTTGCTGCCCCATGACGAGTAGAGACTCTGAACCGATACGTCAGCGCGTTCGGCAATTTTCGCCACAGTCGCAGCGGCATAACCACTTTCGGTGAATACCTCGATAGCCGCGGTCAGCACGCGTCGGCGGGTCTCGGCTCGGGTGGCGGCGCCGGCCTCTCGCTGCCTGCTGGTCCTCCGGCTTTTTGATTCTGTTTCGCTCTTGCCCACGTAGACAGTATATGTCATTCTTTGGAGTAGCATTCCAAATCATTTGAACGTGACTCAAAAAAACGTTCTGACCGGACATCCTCCGAAAGATCCGAAGCCATGACAACCACACCCCGCACCACGCAGAAACCGATCAACACGCGCGCCATCATGATCGTGGTGTGTATCGCCCTGGCGGCGGTCGTTGCCGCCATGTCTTCGCTCAACGTCGCCCTCCCGGACATCGCCCGAGCGACGCACGCCGGTCAGACACAGCTGTCCTGGATCATCGACGCCTACTCGCTGATCTTCGCCTCGTTCCTCCTGCTGGCCGGGGCAATAGGGGACCGCTACGGCAGACGCAAAACCCTCATCGCCGGACTGGCGATCTTCGGGATCGGATCGGTGGTCGCGATGACCGCCACCTCGGCATCGGAGCTGATCGTGCTCCGCGGAATCCTGGGATTGGGCGCGGCACTGGTCATGCCGGCGACACTGTCGACCATCACCGGAACCTTCCCCGCCGACAAGCGAACGCAGGCCGTCGGAATCTGGGCAGGCGTGGCCGGAGGCAGCGCCATCCTGGGCCTGTTGTGTTCAGGTGTGCTGCTCGAATTCTGGTCGTGGCGTTCAGTTTTCGGACTCAACGTGGCACTGGCAGCCGTCGCGCTCATAGCGGCATGGCGCGTTGTGCCCGAGTCGGCCGACGCTGATGCCCCTCGCCTCGACATCGGTGGTGCGTTGTTGTCGATCGCCGGCCTCGTGGTGCTGGTGTACTCGATCATCGAAGCTCCCGAGGCAGGCTGGCTTTCGGCGCGCACATTGACCGGCATCGTCGGTGGTCTGGTGATCCTGGCCCTGTTCATCGGATTCGAACTGCGTCAGAAAGCGCCGATGCTCGATCCCCGGGTCTTCCTCCATCGCGGACTGAGCGCAGGCAGCCTGTCGATCTTCATGCAGTTCTTCGTGTTCTTCGGGTTCATCTTCGTGGTGCTGCAGTATCTGCAGATCGTGCGGGGTGGGTCGGCGTTGATGTCCGCGATTTCGATGCTCCCGATGGCGGCGGTGATGATGCCTTCGGCCCGGGTGTCCCCGAAGCTCGTCGAGAGGTTCGGGACCCGCCGGGTGTGTGTTGCCGGACTGGTCCTGGTCTCCGCCGGACTGTTCGTCTTGTCGCAGCTGGGCGTCGGCACCTCGTATTGGTTGATGCTCGTCGGACTCATCCCGCTGGGGATCGGGATGGGGACCGCCATGACTCCCGCGACGAGTGCGATCACCGGCGCGCTTCCCGCGGCGCAGCAGGGTGTGGCGTCGGCGATGAACGATCTGTCCCGCGAAGTCGGTGGAGCACTCGGTATCGCCGTACTCGGCAGCCTGCTGACGCAGGGCTACCGCAATCATCTCGAGCTGCCCGGACTGCCGTCCGGCGTGGTGGACAAGGCAAAGGAGTCCTTCGCCGGAGCGGCCCATGCCGGTGGTCAGGTCGCCGCGCAGGCGGATACTGCATTCGTCAGCGGTCTGCAGATCGCGCTGATCGCAGGCTCGGTTGCGGTGCTCATCGCGGCCATCGCCGTGGGCCTGCTACTGCCAAGGGGCGAGCTGGTGGTCTCGGACTGAGGGGGCCTCTGGCGCGCCCGCGCCGGTCAGCGGTGGGTCGGCTCGCCACGGAGTTCGCGCTGGCTGGCCCGGGGGCGCCGAGACGGAAGTGACCGCTCCGCGTTTTCCCCGTCGATCTTGTCGAGCTGGCGACGGTAGCGGGCCATGAAATCGAGGGCGATCTTGTTGCCGTCGGCTTCCGAGGGCAACACGTCGCCGGTGTCGGCGCGCCACCGGTGCAGTCGCGCCTGAAGGTCGGTCACCACGTCCGCGAGACGGGGGTCGTCGACCAGATTGTTCAACTCGAGTGGATCGGTCAGCAGGTCGTACAACTCATGCGGCGCCCGCGGCAGATCCTGGGAACCGTCCAAAGCCCTGGCCGACGGGCTGTCGCGGATGTCCAGCGGCAGACTCAGAGCCGGACGATCGGCGTAGTTCTCGATGTAGCTGTACCGATCGGTGCGGATCGCCCGGATCGGATCGAAGTTGTCGTGGTAGCTCTTCTCCGTGAAGACCTCGTCGCGCACCGTGGCGCAGGCGGTGCCGGTGATCGTCTCGGCGTGTGAAAAGCCTTCCACCGCTTCAGGGATTTCGACACCCAGCAGATCCAGCACGGTCGGGGTGAGGTCGACACCGCTGAAGAGGTCGTCATAGACAAACGGTGTGATGTTGCGGTCGGTGGGTGGCCGCACGATCAGCGCGACCCCGGTGCCCTCGGAATACAGCGTCGATTTGGCGCGCGGAAAGGCCAGTCCGTGGTCGGTGATGAACACGACCCAGGTGGTGCGGTCGAGGTCGAGTTCGGCGAGCGTGGACAGGAGCCGCCCGACCGCGGCGTCGGCCTTGGTGATCGAACCGAGCAGCCCGGCGAGATCCTCACGGACGGGACGGGCGTCGGGCAGAAATGCCGGGACAACAACACTTTTCGGGTCGGCGTGCACATAGTCTTCGGCCGGATAGGGTCGATGGGTCTCGAAGAACCCGGCCGTCAACAAGAACGGCTGCTGCCTGCGCTGCGCGGCGGCGCCGAAGGTGCGTAACCACTCCTGTGACTGTTCCACGACGTGGTCGCACTCCGAATCGGAGATGTCGAATTCGTCGAAGCCCAGACGCCCCGGATCGCTCGACTCGTGTTGCATCCCGAAAAGCGCGCTGTACCAGCCGTTCTCGCCCAGGATCTGGGGGAGTGTCCGGACATCGTCGTGGTATTCGAAACCGTGGTGTGCCAGACCGGTCAAACCGTTCGAATGGGGATACCGCCCGGTGAACAGTGAACCGCGGGCAGGCGAGCACAGCGGTGCGGTGGCGTGGGCGTTGCTGAAACGGATCCCGTCTGCGGCCAGCGTGTCCATCGTCGGACTGTCGACGCCGTCCGCCCCGTAACAGGCCAGGTGCCGACCCAGATCATGCCAATGGATCAGCAGAACATTCTCGGCCATTCACCACTCCTGTATCGGGCTTCGGATCTCCTCACGGCGAGCAGATCCATGTCCCTCGAGTCGACCAATCCTGCAGGCAACGCACCGTCCGAGACCACACTTACGCTCGGCGTGGGCCGAATGTGCGGCCCGCTCTAGCGACCGAGGGGTCCGCGGCCCAGACGCAGCAGCAGCATGGCCAGGGTGTGGCCTTCTTGGCCGAGTTCGCTGAACCGGTCGAGCACCTTCATCTCACGGCTGTGCACGAGGCGGGTGCCACCGGATGCCATCCGGCTCTGTCCGATGCGCTTGGACACCGCGGTCCGGCGTTTGATCGCGGCGAGGATTATCGCGTCGACGCGATCGATTTCGCGGCGCAGGTCATCAATGTCCTCGGGGAGATCTACCACGTCAGACCCAAGATCTAGGCCGGACAGGTCGATCGGCTGGTCAGCAGTCACGGGCCCAAGTGTGCCACGCAGGGTGGTGACGCTGGTAAGAGTGGTCGTTGTGCATCTGTCCACAGCGGCCCTGAGATGGACTGGTCGAGCTCCGCCTTCGGCTTCGTCTCCGCCACGCCCCCGCCCCGTACCGTCACAGCCGGGCTCTGCGGTGAGCGCGACATCTCGGGGTGCGATGGTGCTGTGGATTGCGTCGGCGCTGATCCTCGTTCAACTCGTGGTGCGGATCGCGCTGGTTACCGGCGACTTCTACTGGGACGACCTGATCCTCATCGGCCGGGCCTCCGAGCTCTCGACATTCTCGTGGGATTACCTCATGTACGGCCACGATGGACATCTGATGCCGGGAGCATTTCTGGTCGCAGGTCTGAGTACCGACCTCGCGCCGTTGAACTGGGTGGTCCCGGCGGTCACGCTCGTGGTTCTGCAGTTGGCGGCCTCGCTGGCAGTGCTCAGGATGTTGAACGCGATCGTGGGACGGACGCGTCCGGCGATGCTGGTTCCGCTGGCGTTCTACCTCTTCACACCGCTGACCGTGCCGGCATATACGTGGTGGTCGGCGGGCTTGAATGCGCTGCCGATGCAGATCGCGATGGCAGTTGTCGTGACCGAGGTGGTGCACCTGTGTCGCGGTGGGGTCGCGAATCGGCGGATGGTGATCGGCCGGGCGCTGGTGGCGTTTGTGATCGGGCTGGCGTTCTTCGAGAAGTCCCTCCTCATCGTGCCGGCGGCCATGGTTGTGGCGGTGCTGTGGTGCCTGATGTCCGGCCGCGGTGCCACCGTGCGGCAGGCGGTGCGTACGGCCTGGACATCGGCACGGGAATTGTGGATTGGGCTGTGCGCGATCACCGCTGGGTGGCTGGCGTTGTATCTGATCGTGGTGCCGGTGGACGCCGAGGGTCACTCTCTCGACCAGACGTTGCGGATCGCCTGGCGATCGGTCAATGGAGGGCTCATCCCCGGACTGCTCGGCGGGCCGTGGGACTGGGAACGCTGGCTGCCGAGTCCGCCGTTCGGCACGGTCGGTTGGCCGCTGACCGTCGTCGGCTGGCTGCTGGTGTTGGGGGCTGCCGGTTACGCCCTGTACACCCGCCGCCATGTCGGATGGATACTCGCCGCCGTGGTCGGCTACGTGGTCGTGCTGCAGATACCCATCATCTGGAACCGGACCGGTGACCACACCACCGTCGAGCTGGCCCAGACGCTGCGTTACCTGCCCGACAGTGCACTGTTCATCACCATTGCAATGGCGTTGACGCTGGTGGCACCGGTCCGCAGACGTGACGTCGAGCTCAGCCATCGGCGGTGGTTGCGCCCGACCGCAGTGGTGGCGACCGGCGCGTTCATCGTCAGTTCGGTGCTCGCCACACAGCAGTTCTCGAAGGAATGGGATACCGATCCGACCGGCGACTACCTCGCCAATGCGCGTACGTCGCTGGCGCAGACGCGGGATACCCCGATGTTCGACCATCAGGTTCCGATCCTGGTCCTGCTGCCGCTGGTCAAGCCGTACAACATGGTCAGCAAGGTCTTCGGCAGCCTGTCGGACCGTCCGGAATTCGATGCGCCGACGGACAAATTGCAAGTGCTCGACGACTCCGGGCGATTGGCGCCCGCCGACATCACTCCCATTCGCGGCATCCGAGCCGGTCTCGGGGATTGTGCCGATCCGGAGGTGAACGGTCCCACCGACCTGCAACTCGACGGACCGCTCCTGGTCTGGTCGTGGAAGGTTGCGCTGCCGTACTGCGCGACCTCCGACGGGGAGATCGAAGTGGGCCTCGCCGATGGAGATCCGGTGACCGCACCGGTCAAAGCGGGACTGAACACGGTCTACCTCCAGCTACACGGAGGTGGAGACCAGCTCCGGGTGCGGCCCCTGACGCCGGGGCTGGGACTGCACATCGCGCAGGGACGTGTCGGTGAACTCGTGCGGGTGCCCTGACCTGTCTCGAATCACACCGCCGGTACGGTGACCACCTCGATACCGCTGACCCCCGCCTTCTCCAGCGTCTTCTCGGTGGCTGCGGCGGCATCGGATTCGGCGAAGACCCACCGGACCGGGGTGTCCTGCGCGGCATCGGTCTGGGCCTGCGCGGCCGCGATCATGGCCTCGGTGCCTTCCCAGCTGCTGCTCAGCGCGCCATCGCTGCCGATGTTGTCCGAGTAGCCCGGACCGAACGTTGTGAGCAACGTGCCGTCGGGAGCGCGGCCGTCGAATGCCTGCCCGCCGACGACATAAGTGTTGGTGGAGTTGATGCCGGTGATCTGCTGGTTGTAGTCCCGGCTCTCGAGAGTGCCCTTGAATCCGTCTCGGCTCCAGACTCCGGTCGGCTCGGCGGTGGACACCTGTTCGTTGCCGGCGAGCGCGCGGGTCAGGACTGTGGCGTCTTGATCGAGGTACACGGTGAAGACATATGCGACGTCACCCTTGAGGGTGCCGTCCTCGCCGGATCCGACCGTGAAGGGGCAGCGGGTTTCGCCCCGGCCGTTCAGGGGGATGACAACCGTGCGGGTGCAGGTGCCGCCCACCGGCCGGTCGTTGAGGGTCAGGGTCATGTCGCCGACGATGGTGATGGACCCCGGCGCGCTCGTCCCGGGGGTCGTGGCGACGTACGTGACGATGTACTCACAGACCGGCGGGGTGCACGGGGCCGGGAACACCGCGAGGCGGAATCCACTGGCGTCGAAGTTCGGGTTCAGATACGGCGCCGGGATGTGGGTGAGAGTCGCGGCCTGCTCATCGATCGCGTCGTAGATCCGGCCGATCTCGTCGGCGCCGAGGGGTTCGACGGACAGATCGACCTCGATGACCGAGCCACCCGGTTGATCCAGTGGGCCGGCAACGGTCGAGAGGGTGTTGGTTTCGGCGACAGTCGTGGTGCGCAGGCTGCCACCGGCTACGATCGTGTCGTCCTCTTCGATGACGATGTCCGGAAGTGTTCCCGGTGTGAAGCGCCCGTCAGGGGTTCCGACCAGGCCGGTGGCCTGTCCCCGTTCGGTCATGTCCAGCGAAGCGTTGTCGTTGGACAGTGCCAGGCCGAGTGCGGACGGGGCCAGGAGGCGACCCAGGTCGGGGAATGTTGCCGGGTCCAGGGCAGCCCAATCGCTGGCGACGGCCTCGTAGTTCATCTTGGGCTTTTCCAGATGGCTCTTCCAGAAGCTGGCCGAACCCTTCGCGTACGTCTGACCGTTCACGCCGATGATGTCGGCGGTTTCGCCACCGACCTTGATCGTGCCGCGCAGGTCACCGCCTGCGGTCACCTCGACATCGTCGAGGTTGATCTTGTCGGTGCCGGAGGTGACGGTGCCCGAGTACGTGGCGCCGCGCTGATTCGCGAACTCCAGAGCGACCGCCCCGAGCTGCTTCTGGGCCAGGATCGCCGAGGGTGCCACCGCGGCCCCGTCGGCGGCGCGCGGGATGAACATGGCCACGACGACCGCGATCAGCGCCACCACGGCAATACCCAACGCGACCTTCGGGATTGCATTGCTCTTCAACGTGGTGCCCCCCACCCATTCGTTTTGTCCGGCTGCATCCCCCGGTGTGGTGCGGGTCCCACCCCGCATCGGCCACCGAGTGGCTCACGTGGCGCATGCGTACCAACGTGATCCGAGCTCGAGTGGCGATGATGTTACCGAACGCTTGCCAGGACCGGCGGAGTCGTGAGGTGTCGGTGTGAGCGGGTAACTTTGGGGCACGATGAAAAGCGCTGCTCCCCACCCGTCGCTGCCGGGCATGGCCACTGGAAACCTGCACGAGGGCACCCGCGCCGAATCACGGCGTGCCCAAGAATTGCTCGACGGGCTGAACACGCAGCAGCGGGCAGCGGTACTGCACGCCGGTTCGCCGCTGCTGATCGTTGCAGGCGCGGGTTCGGGTAAGACCGCCGTGCTCACCAGGCGGATCGCCTACCTGCTCGCCGAACGTGAGGTCAGTCCAGGTCAGATCCTCGCGATCACCTTCACCAACAAGGCGGCCGCCGAGATGCGGGAGCGGGTCGTCGACCTGGTGGGCCCGCGAGGGCAACGCATGTGGGTCAGTACGTTCCACTCGACGTGTGTCCGCATCCTGCGGGCCCAGGCGGCGCTGCTGAGCGGGATGAACTCGAACTTCTCCATTTACGACGCCGATGACTCACGCCGGTTGCTGGGCATGATCGTGCGCGACCTGGATCTGGATCCGAAGAAGTTCAGTCCGCGCGGGGTCGGCATCTCGATCTCCAACTTCAAGAACGAACTCGTCGATCCCGATGCGGCGATGGCCGCCGCCGAAGAGGGCAGCGAGCCCGCATCGAAGACGATTGCTCAGATCTATCGGCAGTATCAGCAGCGATTGCGCTCCGCGAACGCCTTCGACTTCGACGACCTGATCGGCGAGACCGTGGGTTTGTTGCAGGCCTTCCCAGAGGTCGCCGAGTACTACCGGCGTCGGTTCCGGCATGTTCTGGTGGACGAGTACCAGGACACCAACCACGCGCAGTACGTTCTCGTCCGCGAGTTGGTCGGTACCGGCGCCATCGGCAACGTGACGCCCGCAGAACTGTGTGTGGTCGGTGATGCCGACCAGTCGATCTACGCCTTCCGGGGCGCGACGATCCGCAATATCGAGCAATTCGAGCGTGACTTCCCGAACACCGAAACGATTCTCCTGGAACAGAATTACCGTTCCACCCAGACGATCTTGTCGGCCGCCAACGCGGTCATCTCACGCAACGTCGGCCGCCGCGAGAAGAAGCTCTGGACAGACTCCGGTGACGGTGAACTCATCGTCGGATACGTTGCCGACAACGAGCATGACGAGGCACAGTTCATCGCCCGCGAGATCGACGCTCTGACCGATTCCGGGGAATTCAACTACTCGCAGATCGCCGCGTTCTACCGCACCAACACCGCCTCGCGTGCGCTGGAAGAGGTGTTCATCCGTCTGGGCATCCCGTACAAGGTTGTCGGCGGGGTCCGCTTCTACGAACGCAAAGAGGTCCGCGACATCGTCGGGTACCTGCGAACGGTCGCCAACCCGGATGACACGGTGAGTTTGCGCCGCATCCTGAACACCCCGCGCCGGGGGATCGGCGATCGCGCCGAGGCCTGCGTCGCGGTCCACTCGGAGAATACCGGGATCAGCTTCTACCAGGCGCTGATCGACGGTTCCGAGGGCAAGGTCCCGCTACTGGGAACCCGTGCGGTCAAACAGATCTCGGCTTTCGTCGAACTCATCGAAGGGTTGCGCAAAGACTTCCTGTCGAACTTCGGTGAGGGCGGATCCGATGCCGCTGACATCGTCGAGCTGGATGCCGGCAGCGAAGCCGGCGACATCGGCGAGCTGGTGGATGCGATCGTCGAACGTACCGGTTACCGCTACGAACTCGAGGGTTCATCGGATCCGCAAGACGGTGCCCGCCTCGACAACATCAACGAATTGATCTCGGTGGCAAGGGAATTCAGTGCCGAGGCCGCAGAAGCGGTGGCGACGCAGATACCGGAAACGCAGATCGGTGAGGCCGCCGACGGAGTCCTGTCGCCCGAGCCCGAGGACCCAGATCTCGAGCCGGATCCGGGTGAGCCCGAACCCGGTTCTCTGGCCGCGTTTTTGGAACGGGTGGCCTTGGTGGCAGATGCCGACCAGGTGCCCGACAACGAAGATGGTGTCGTCACGCTGATGACCCTGCACACGGCAAAGGGCCTGGAGTTCCCGGTGGTGTTCGTGACCGGCTGGGAGGACGGGCAGTTCCCGCACATGCGGTCCCTCGGCGATCCGGCCGAGTTGTCGGAGGAACGCCGGCTGGCGTACGTGGGCATCACGCGTGCGCGCAAGCGGCTGTATCTGAGCCGGGCGATGGTTCGCTCGGCCTGGGGCACTCCGATGCAGAACCCGGAATCGCGCTTCCTGCAAGAGATTCCACAACATCTCATCGAGTGGCGACGGACTGAACCCAAGCGCGGCATGGGGCGCGGGTTGAGCGATGGCACCCGCGACTACGGCGACAACGGCCGCGGCTTCGGTGACGAGCGCTTCGGCGGTTCGGCCGGGTCCGGTTCGCGGCGTCGAGAGTCGTTCGGCTCACCCACCCGTGGTCGTAACAAGCAGGTCCACGTGGAGGTGGGGGATCGGGTCACCCATGCCAAATACGGGATGGGCAAAGTGGTTGCCAAGGAAGGCGCCGGTCCGACCGAACGGGTCAAGTTCGACTTCGGCAGCGCCGGCCAGATCACGCTGATGTCGTTCGGCGGGCTACCGGTAGAAAAGCTCTGAGTCGCCGACAGGAAAAGCCTGCATCAGATCGATGCAGGCTTTCCTGTTGTCTTCAGGTCTCGCAGTGCCGGCGCGGGCTGAAAAGCCCGCGGGAACAAGATGTTCGGGTCAGCTGGCGTAGCCGGAGAGCTGCACACCGTGTGAGGCGAGCCACGGCGTCGGGTCAGTCTTGGTGGTGCCGTTCTTCCAGACCTCGAAGTGGAGGTGGGGTCCGGTGGAGAAGCCTTCGTTGCCGACCTCGGCGATGACGTCGCCCGCGGTCACGGTCTGGCCCTTTTGAACGTGCACGCCGCTCGATGACATGTGGCCGTACATCGTGACGGTGCCGTCAGGTGCCTGGATCTGGACCCAGTGCCCGTATCCGGAAGCCGGGCCTGCCGCGATCACAACACCGTCGGTGACGGCGTGGATGGGCGTACCAAGCGGGGCTGCCATGTCGATACCGCCATGGAATGTTCCCCAGCGGCTGGCGTATGCCGAGGTGAAGTCGTAGGTCCCGAGATCGATGGGGGAGACGATCGTCGGACGGCGCGCTGCGATTTCTGCGGCGACTTTCTCGTCGGCGATCTGCTGGCCGGTCGCGAGCTGGGCCGTAAAGGTGTCCATGTTGACCGGTATCGGTGCAGTAGCCATTGCGGCTGCTGGGCCGCTACCGGTACTGACCATTGCTGCGGGAGTCGGCGTGGCGGTCTTCGCGGCCGTCGTGGGTGTGGCCTCGTCGGATTGCTGTGCAAACGATCCCGTTGCTGCGGCCACTGCGGCACCGGCGGCGACCGCAAGAAGTGCGGCGCGGCCCTTCAGTGCCTGCGGCGGGGCGGTGATGCGGTGTTTACCGCCACTGCGCCCGGGGGAACGTTGTCTTTGTGGAGACCATTCGGGAGCATCGTCTTGCGGGGCGAAGTCGTCGAATTCAGCGCCACGGACCTCAAAGGGATGTTCGTGGAGGATTTCGTCGAACTCGATCTCGGCGACAACGATGTCTTGCGTGACCTCGGCCGGCCGAGGCTGGTCGTAGGCGTCGCGATCGAAACGACGAGTACCGGTGGAGCGGTGGCTTGCACGGGTATCCGTGGCCGAATCGTTACGCCATTGGCTGAGAGGTCCGTCTGCATACTGCTCGAGACCGAAGTCGTCGATCGGGATGATGCTGGTGATCTCTTCGTCACGTAAGGCATCAGGGCGCTGCTCGTCTAGAGTTCCGGCCGAAGCGCGCTTACCTGCGCCGCCTCCGGGTTTCGTTTCACGAGCGTCCAACTGATTGAGCCTTCCTAGCGTGTACAGAAGCAGTCGAGGTAGTTCCACCGAACTGCACGAATAATTTACTGTGACAAATCCGTGACCTTCTGACCTAGCGACGGTAACGAAACGATTGCAACGGCCGCAACCGCTCACGGATTTGAGGCCCCGAATGTGACCTGGATCACGTAATTGCGTACGCTTTCTCGATATGCCTCGTCGCTGGTCGCAGACGAATCCTGCAAATGATTCCCCGAGTGAACAATCAGTAAGTGATCTGAGGCACAAGCGGCGGTAGCAATGGCCGACGGCGTTTCGCGCGGCGTTAGAGTCATCGATGGTTCGCAGGCACCAACTGCGGACAAACCTACGAGATGGTGAGCTGAATGGATCTCTTCGAATACCAGGCGAAGGAACTCTTCGCCAAGCACGGGGTGCCGACCTCGGCAGGACGTGTTACCGACACGGTTGCAGGCGCACGTGAAATCGCCGAAGAAATCGGCAAGCCCGTGATGGTCAAGGCGCAGGTGAAGGTCGGCGGCCGCGGTAAGGCGGGCGGCGTGAAGTACTCCGCTGACGTCGACGCCGCAGTTGCAAATGCGGAGGCCATCCTCGGCCTCGACATCAAGGGCCATGTTGTCAAGAAGTTGCTGGTCGCAGAGGCGAGTGACATCGCCGAGGAGTACTACATCTCCTTCCTGCTCGACCGCACCAACCGCACCTACCTGGCCATGTGCTCGGTCGAGGGTGGCGTCGAGATCGAGGTCACCGCCGAAGAGAACCCTGACGCACTGGCCAAGATCCCCGTCGACGCCGTCAAGGGTGTCGACCTCGCGTTCGCCCGCGAGATCGCCGAAGCCGGCAAGCTGCCCGCCGAGGTGCTCGACGCCGCGGCCGTCACGATCCAGAAGCTCTGGGAGGTCTTCATCAACGAAGACGCACTCCTGGTCGAGGTCAACCCCCTCGTGCGTACGCCGAACGATGAGATCCTCGCCCTCGACGGCAAGGTCACGCTCGACGAGAACGCCGCATTCCGTCAGCCCGGTCACGAGGCGTTCGAAGACAAAGACGCCACCGACCCGCTTGAGCTCAAGGCCAAGGAAAACGACCTCAACTACGTCAAGCTCGACGGTCAGGTCGGAATCATCGGTAACGGTGCCGGTCTGGTCATGTCGACCCTGGACGTCGTCGCCTACGCAGGCGAGAAGCACAAGGGCGTCAAGCCTGCCAACTTCCTGGACATCGGTGGCGGCGCCTCGGCTGCGGTCATGGCTGCCGGTCTGGACGTCATCCTGAACGACCCGCAGGTCAAGAGCGTGTTCGTCAACGTCTTCGGCGGCATCACCGCGTGTGACGCGGTTGCCAATGGCATCGTCGGCGCACTGAAGACCCTGGGTGACGAGGCCAACAAGCCGCTCGTCGTGCGCCTGGACGGAAACAACGTCGAAGAGGGTCGTCGCATCCTCGCCGAGGCCAACCACCCGCTGGTGACGGTCGTCGCAACCATGGATGAGGCTGCCGACAAGGCCGCCGAACTGGCGAGCAAGTAGGAGCTGTAGACCAATGTCGATTTTTCTGAACAAAGATTCCAAGGTCATCGTCCAGGGCATCACCGGCGGCGAGGGAACCAAGCACACCGCGCTGATGCTCAAGGCCGGCACCCAGGTCGTCGGTGGCGTCAACGCCCGCAAGGCAGGCACCACCGTCAGCCATGACGGCGGCGTGGAGCTGCCCGTGTTCGGCACCGTGGCCGAGGCCATCGAGAAGACCGGCGCCGACGTGTCGATCGCTTTCGTGCCGCCGAAGTTCGCCAAGGACGCGATCATCGAGGCCATCGACGCCGAGATCGGTCTGCTCGTCGTCATCACCGAGGGCATCCCGGTGCAGGACAGCGCGTATGCGTGGGCCTACAACGAGTCCAAGGGCAAGAAGACCCGGATCATCGGACCGAACTGCCCCGGCATCATCACCCCGGGTGAGTCGCTGGTCGGCATCACCCCGGCCAACATCGCAGGCTCGGGCCCGATCGGCCTCGTGTCGAAGTCGGGCACGTTGACCTACCAGATGATGTTCGAGCTGCGTGAGATCGGCTTCTCGACCGCCATCGGCATCGGCGGCGACCCGGTCATCGGAACCACCCACATCGACGCCATCGCGGCGTTCGAGGCGGACCCCGACACCAAGATCATCGTGATGATCGGTGAGATCGGTGGCGACGCCGAAGAGCGTGCAGCCGATTACATCAAGGCCAACGTCACGAAGCCGGTTGTCGGTTACGTGGCAGGCTTCACCGCTCCCGAGGGCAAGACCATGGGCCACGCAGGCGCCATCGTGTCGGGTAGCTCGGGCACCGCGCAGGCCAAGCAGGATGCGCTCGAAGCCGCCGGAGTCAAGGTCGGCAAGACGCCGTCCGCGACCGCGGCGCTCGCTCGCGAGATCTACAAGAATCTGTAACAGCGCACTGCGCTGACAACGTCGATGGCGTCGACCCGGGTTTTCCGGGTCGACGCCATCGACATTTGCGTTGGTCCTGGCCCCCGCGGTGCATGACACGTAGTGTCGAATTACTGCTACACCCCCCCCGCGGAAGGCTGATCCATGACCGATGTTCCGGCAGAAAACCCAGGGCCGACAGTCGAATTCACGGTGTTCACCGGTCTCGACGAGGTGGTCGACTCTGGTACCGGCCGGCCGAAGATCGACGTCGTGGCAAAGCTCGCCGGGGCAAATGTGGTGCACCTGTCGCTGCGGGCCGGCCAGGTGATCGACGATCATCGATCGACGATGGAAATCCTGGTGATCGGTCAGCGCGGTTTGATCGAGTTCTCGGTGGGCGGTGAGCGCGTGCAACTCTCGCCAGGATCGGCGGTCCAGGTGGCTGCGGGTGTGACGCACAAGCTTGTCGCCGTGGAGGACTCGGCTGCGACGCTGCTGGTCCTCAAAGGGGCGTAGTAGTCGCGGGTCACCCGGTTCTGCCGCCAGAACACCGAGGTCGAGTATCGTTCTATGAGCGGTAGGGGGTACAAGGCACCGGCTTTGACAGCGGCGAAGAGAGCGGTAGACCAATGGTCACTGGTGCGACGACAGCGTCGAGCGTCGTGAGTGGAGTTCGTGGACTCTATGGTGTGGCCATCCGCATTCCGGTAACCGGCCCGTTGCTCGAGCGCGGAGCGGCGGCGGCTGCCGCGTTGGGTGAGCAGCTCATCGACTCTACGATCGAACTGACCCGGGCCGCGCTCAAAGTCGTCATCCGCGAGGTGATCACCGCACTCGTCGACGAAGTCGATCTGACCGAACTCGTCCTCAATCACGTTGACCTCGACAAGATCGCCACCGAGATCGACTTGGACGGCATTGCCGCGCGGATCGATATCGACGCGATTCTGGGCCGGGTCGACATCGATTCGGTGATCGAGACGGTGGATCTCAATCGTGCGGTGGGCGGCGTCGACATCGATATGATCGCGGCGCGGATCGATATCGACGCCATACTCGGTCGTGTCGACCTGATCGGAATCGCCAACGAGGTCATCGATGGCGTCGACCTGGAGGCGATCGTCCGGGATTCGACCACCACCCTGACCAACGGTGTTCTCGATGACGTCCGCGTCCAAGGAGCCCGGGCCGACGACGTCGTTGCCGGTGTCTTCGGAAAACTGCTGGGCCGCAAGCCGACTCCCCACAACGGTGGGCGAGTGGTCAACGGCGAGGTCGAAGCGACCACCGCGGTCAGCGAAATCGTTGTCGATGTGCACCGGCGCGGGTCCCACGAGCCACCGGCCGGTCAGTCATGACCGATGCGACACACCAGCCGCACCACACCAACAAGGACGCACTCGACACCCGGCTGGCAGGGATCGTCAGCCGGGGCACGGCAGCCGCGATCGACGTGCTGGTTGTCATTGTGATTCTCGGAGCGATGTATCTCTTCATCTTGCTGCTGGACTTGCTGTTCACCACCGGATCGTTCAGCGCACCGAACCCGAACATTCTGGCCTCGGGTGTCGTTTCGTATTCGGTGGTGCTGATCTATCTGACCGCGTGCTGGACGGTATCGGGGCGGACCGTCGGATCGGTGGCGATGGGTTTGGAAGTGGTCAGTCGCAACGGAAGTCGACTCGGCCCGGCCCGCGCGTTGCTGCGGGCAGCGTTCTGTGCGTTCTTTCCGATCGGATTGGCCTGGGTGGTAGTTGACCGCCGCCGCCGGTCGGTTCAGGACATGGTCCTGCGAAGCCGGGTCATCTACGCCTGGTGAGATGGCGTGGGCTCACCGATGCCGCAACCGTCACGTGAAGTCTGTGGAACCGACCGATTTGTTGGAGTGACGGGGGTGTACCTCGGTACTCTCAACAGACCATGACATTTGCAACCGAGGGGACATCTGCGACGGAGGGTTCCCCGTCGCCTGCCCCGGTGACCCGTCGTGGTCTGGCGAAGGCCGCGCGTCGGCGTGAACTGCTTGCTGCGGCAGCCCGACTGATGGCCGAACGGGGTTTTGCCGGTGTGCGACTGGAAGACATCGGCGCCGCGGTCGGCGTCAGTGGTCCGGCGATGTACCGGCATTTCTCCGGTAAGGACGCCGTGCTGGCAGAAATGCTCATCACCATTTCGCAACGCCTGCATGCAGGCGGGCAGGCGGTGGTGGCCGCATCGACCGACGACGTCGACGCGCTGGAGCGGCTCATCGAGTTCCACGTGGATTTCGCGACCACCGAACCGGAGCTCATTCGCGTGCAGGATCGCGACCTGTCGTCCCTGACACCGGAGGCCAGTCGTGAGGTTCGGCGACTGCAGCGCCAATACGTCGAATTGTGGACCGACGTTCTCGTCCGGGTCGACCCGTCGATCCCGCGGCAGGAGGGCCGAACGCGAGTCCACGCGGCCTTCGGCCTGATCAACTCCTCCCCGCGGTTGCCTGAGCTCGAGATCGCCCGCCAGCAGAAATTGTTGGCGCAGATGGCGCGCGCGGCACTGACCGCCGCACGCCCCTGACGAGCTCCCACAGTTCCCTCCCGAAATTCGCGCCGCTTGCCTGCGTGTGCGCCGGTTGCAACCGGCGCGTTCGTGAGTAAGTGGCGCGAATTTGGGAGGTGGGGCAGCGACGGGGCTAGGGTCAGATGCCGAGGGCGGCGGTCTGGACAGCGACGGCCTCGCGATAGCGGTCGACGTTGGCCAGCTTGATGTCCTCGTAGCCGCGGATCATGTCCGGCAACTCGGCAAGCGCGACCGCATCATGCCGGCGGTCCGGGGTGATTGTCCCGTCGGCCAGTCCGGTCAGTACCCGCTCGACCACGTCGCGGTATTCGCCGATCAGAGCGCGTTCGGTCGTGCGGACCGCGGCTCGGGCGAATGGATCGAACCGGGTGCCGCGCAGCCGCTTTGCCTTGGCCAACGCGGCCAGAGCCGGTGCTGCCCGGCGGCCGAGGGCGATCTTGTTCTTCATGCCCATCGCCCGCAACGTCGGTGGATGCAGTCGAACCGCAACCTTGGCGTCGTCGCCGAACTGATCAGCGACCTCGGCGGCAAAGGCGGCATCGCGGGTGAGTCGCGCAACCTCGTATTCGTCCTTGTATGCCATGAGTTTGAACAGATTGCGTGCCACCGCGTCGGTCAGGTCGTCGATGTCGCCGCGTTGGGCAACGTGGGTGACAAACGAGGTGTATTCGGTTGCGTAGGAGAGATTTTGGTACGCGACCAGCTCGTCGGCACGATGCTGAACACGCTGCCGGACACCGGGTCGCACCGTGGTCAACTCGGCGGTCAACCGCACCGCGTCGTTGCTCGGCTGCTTCGGTGGCGGGGCCGGATGGGTGGCGGCGATGGCCGCAGACACCGCGGCGCGATCGGCAACCACTTGACGTCCACGCCGGAACGCCTGCACATTGCGCTCTACCGCAACGCCGTTCAGCTCAACCGCACGTTCGATCGAATCGGCCGAGATCGGCATCGCACCGGATTGGTAAGCGGCACCGACCATCAGCATGTTGGCGTATTGCTCGTCGCCGAACAGGTCGAGTGTCAACGCGCCGGGGTCGAGGTAGATGGCGCGGGCCACCGAGTGGCCGATCGAGTCCGCGATCGCGGTGTGGTCGGGATAAGAGACAGAGGTGTCGATGACCATGGCTCCGGTGGGGATCTTGGTGGTCGACACCACGGCGGTGGTCTTCTCGGGGGAGGCGACCTTGAGATTCGCGGGATCGACGCCAACCAGACCGTCGCAGGACAGGTACATGTCGCAGTCGCCGGTGGCGACCTTGGCTGCCTGCTCGACCACACCCGCGCTGACCTTGACGTCGCTGACGACCGCACCACCCTTTTGTGCCAGGCCGGTCATGTCGACGGTCCTTGCGACATGACCGTCGAGGACAGCGGCCGTGGCGATCACCTGGGAAACCGTCACGACACCGGTGCCGCCGATGCCGGTGACCCGCAACGTGAATCCGTTGTCGATGGATTTGGACGACACCGGTTCGGGCAGTGAGTCGTCGCCGATGTCGGCAACGGTGTGGCGGATCTTCTCCTTGTCGGAGGGGGTGACCGTGACGAAGGAGGGGCAGTCGCCCTGCAGGCATGAGAAATCGAAGTTGCAGGAACTCTGATCGATCCGGGTCTTGCGTCCGAACTCGGTGTCGACGGGGTGCACCGACAGGCAGTTCGACTTCTCGCCGCAGTCGCCGCAGCCCTCGCAGATGCGTTCGTTGATCATCACGCGCTGCGTGGGTGTGGCAGCCTTGCCGCGCTTGCGCTTACGGCGCTGTTCCGCGGCACAGGCCTGATCGTGGATGAGGACGGTGACACCGGTGGTGGTGGCCAGCTCTTGCTGGACGGCCATCATCTCGTCGCGTGGCCGTACCTCGACCCCGGCAGGTAGGTGCAGGGCCCGGGTCCGGATGGGATCGTCGGACGTGACGATGATCCGGCTGACCCGTTCGGCCTGCAGCAGATTCACGATCTGGGGCAGTGTCATCTGACCAACCGGATCTTGGCCGCCGGTCATGGCGACCGTGCCGTTGAACAGCAATTTGTAGGTGATGTCGGCGCCGGAGGCAACGGCCGATCGCAGCGCGAGCGAACCCGAATGCATGAACGTGCCGTCGCCGATGTTCTGCACAAAATGTTGCTGTTCGACGAACGGCGCCATACCCAGCCACTGCGCGCCTTCACCACCCATCTGGGTGACGCCGGCGATGTCACCGACCTGGCTCGGATCCATCAAGAGAACCATTGCATGACAGCCGATTCCAGCGCCGACAAGGGTCCCGTCGGCCACCTTGGTTGAGCTGTTGTGGGGGCATCCCGAACAGAAATACGGGGTGCGGACCGCGAGGGGGATCTCGATCCGTCCTCGACTGCGGCCCTTGGTGTCGAGCCAGTTCTGCGCCGCCGGGATCCGGTGGTGATGGGCGAGGCGGCCGGCGAGTCCGCGGGTGACCGAATCGATGTCGAGTTCGCCGAATCGGGAGAACAGGGTGGAACCGTCTTCATGTGTCTTGCCGACGATTGCGGGGACATTCGGCCGCCGGAAGAGGATGTCGCGCATCATCGTTTCGATGAAGTCACGCTTCTCCTCGACGACGATCACTTCGTCGAGTCCGGAGACGAACTCGTCCATGATCTCGCGCTCGAACGGATAGACCATACCCATCTTCAGGATGCGGATCCCCAGGCGCGGCAAGTCGTCGTCGGTGATGCCGATGAGCCGCAACGCTTCCCGGACGTCCATATAGGTTTTTCCGGCGGCGACGATGCCGATCCGGTCATCGGTGCTGCGTGCCGCGATCCGGTTGAGCCGGTTGATGCGGGCGTACTCGACCGCCCGTGGCAACCGGATCGTCAGCTGATTCTGTTCGAGCTCCATCAGGTTGGCGCCCAACAGTTTTCCGCTCGGTACGTGGGGGCTGGTGCCGAGGTCGCCGTAGACGGGCAGGATGCGATCGGGATGGACATCGGCCGTGCAGGCGCCGTCGGCCACATGTGCGGAGATCTTGAACGACGTCCACAGTCCGGAGACCCGCGACATGATGGCGGCGTGGACTCCGAGATCGAGGATGTCCTGGGAATCGGCGGGGTAGAGGATCGGCATGTAGAGGTCGGCAAGCGCCATCTCGGACGCGCAGGGGATCGTGGAGCTCTTGGCGCCGGGGTCGTCGCCGACGAGAGCCACGGCACCGCCGACAGGGTGGGTGCCGATGATGTTGGCGTGGCGCAGTGCGTCGGTGGCCCGGTCGAGTCCTGGCGCCTTGCCGTACCAGTAGCCAACGACACCGTCCCGGGGGATGCCATCTGTACCGGCGGCCAGTGTGCCGACCTGCGCCGCCACCTGCGAACCCATCACCGAGGTCGCGGCGAGGTCTTCGTTCAGACCGGGGCGGTGGACGATGTCGAACGGGTCGAGGTACTTCGCACGGCGGGCGATCTCGAGGTCGTATCCGGCCAGCGGTGAACCTTCGTATCCGGAGATGAACGACGAGGTGTTCAGGTTCTGGCGGCGATCGAGGCGGGCGCGGTCACGGACCATGCGGACCAAGGCCTGGATGCCGGTGAGATAGACGGTCCCGGTCTCCCGGGTATAGCGGTCATCGAGCGAAAAGGACTCAACACCGGTGTCGGGTCGAGCTCCGTCTCGGGCGCCGTTGCCGTCGAGTGGATCGCGATCGTGATCGCCGTCGCTGCGGTGGTGCTGGACGAGGGTCATGGCTGTTTACCCGGCTCTCTATTTCGTTTGTAATCGCCCCGGGGGTGGTGGGACGAGGACGTGCAATTCGGTAAGCCGATCGTACTGCAGCCTGTGACCGCGCCCACATATGCCGACTCGCGTCGAGGCCGACACGGGCATCGCTCGGCGACGGCCGATGTGGGCAACCGCGACATCGCCGTTCGGAAACACGTGACAATTGGACCGGAAGGCGCGTAACGTCCAATTCAGTTAATCGCTCCTAACTGAAAGGTGGGCGCAGGTGTCCACAACCGCAGTCGCAGGCCAGTGGCGGCAGGCGCACGAAAAAAACGTCACCGAGCTGCGAGAACGGCTCAGTCGCGTCGCACGTGGCGGCGGTGACAAGGCCCGCGAGCGTCACCTGTCCCGGGGCAAGTTGCTGCCCCGCGACCGGATCGACACGTTGCTCGACGCCGGCAGCCCGTTTCTCGAGATCGCTCCGCTGGCGGCCGAGGACATGTACGGCGGCAAGGCGCCTGCTTCCGGCGTGATCGCCGGTATCGGCAGGGTGGCCGGGCGGGAATGCCTGATCATCGCGAACGATGCCACCGTATCGGGCGGCACCTACTACCCGGTGACGGTCAAGAAGCACCTGCGCGCGCAGGAGATCGCGGCCGCCAATCGGCTGCCCTGCATCTACCTGGTGGATTCGGGCGGCGCGATGCTGCTGGAGCAGGACGAGGTGTTCCCAGACCGCGACCACTTCGGTCGGATCTTCTACAACCAGGCCAACATGAGCGCCGCGGGCATCGCGCAGATCTCGGCGGTCCTGGGCTCCTCGACCGCCGGTGGTGCGTATGTGCCTGCGATGAGTGACGAGACGGTGATCGTGCGTGATCAGGGCACCATCTTCCTGGCCGGTCCGCCGCTGGTGAAGGCGGCCACCGGTGAAGACGTCACCGCCGAAGATCTCGGTGGCGGTCTCATGCACTCGACGGTGTCGGGCGTGACCGACCACCTCGCCGACAACGACGAAGACGCTCTCGAGCGGGTTCGTCGCATCGTGTCGACCCTCGGTCCGCAGGAGGCGCCGCAGTGGGAGGTGCAGCCGGTGCGGGAACCGAAAGTTTCGCAGACGGACCTCTACGACATCGTTCCGACGGATGCCCGCACCCCCTACGACGTGCGCGGCGTGATCGAAACAGTTGTCGACGGCGGCGAATACAACGAGTTCAAGGCCGGATACGGCACCACGCTGGTGACGGCGTTTGCCCACATCCATGGACATCCGGTCGGGATCATCGCCAACAATGGCGTGCTGTTCAGTGAAAGTGCCCTCAAGGGCGCACATTTCATCGAGCTGTGCGACAAGCGCAAGATCCCGCTCGTGTTCCTGCAGAACATCACCGGCTTCATGGTCGGACGGGAATACGAGCAGGGTGGTATCGCCAAGAACGGTGCCAAGATGGTCACCGCGGTGGCCTGTGCCCGGGTGCCCAAGTTCACCGTGATCATCGGCGGCTCGTTCGGAGCAGGCAACTACTCGATGTGTGGCCGGGCGTATTCGCCTCGCTTCCTGTGGATGTGGCCGAATGCCAGGATCTCGGTGATGGGTGGGCCGCAGGCCGCCGACACTCTGGGAACGGTGCGCCGCAACCAGATCGAACGCGGTGGCGAGCAGTGGGACCCCGCCGACGAGGAAGCCTTCAAGGCTCCGATCCGGGAACAGTTCGAGAATCAGTCCGGCGCTTACTACTCGACCGCTCGGTTGTGGGACGACGGTGTCATCGACCCGGCCGACACCCGCACCGTGCTCGGGCTGGCGCTGGCTTCCGCACGCCGCGCGCCGTTGGCGCCGGTGTCCTACGGCGTCTTCCGGATGTGAGAGGCACCTCCATGGCAACCAAGACAATCAAAAAAGTTCTCATCGCCAACCGGGGCGAGATCGCCTGCCGGGTCATCCGTACCCTGCGGGCGCAGGGAATCCGCAGCGTTGCAGTGTATTCCGATGCTGATGCCGATTCGCTGCACGTACGCCTTGCCGACGAGGCCGTGCACATCGGACCCGCGGCGGCCACGGCGAGCTACCTCGATATCGGCAAGGTGATCGACGCGGCCAAGCGTGTTGGCGCCGATGCGGTGCACCCCGGGTACGGATTCCTCTCGGAGAACGCAGCTTTCGCGCGAGCACTGCAAGAAGCCTCGATCCTGTTCCTCGGCCCGCCGACCCAGGCCATCGAGGTCATGGGTGACAAGATAGCTGCCCGCGCGGCGGTCGCGGAGCGCGACGTCCCGGTGGTTCCGGGCATCTCTCGACCGGGTCTGACCGACGATGAATTGATCGCGGCAGCATCTGATATCGGGTTCCCGGTACTGATCAAGCCGAGCGCAGGCGGTGGCGGCAAGGGTATGCATCGGGTCGAGGATGCGGCCGGACTTCCGGCCGCATTGAACACCGCCCGTCGTGAGGCCGGAGCCGCATTCGGCGACGACACCCTGTTCCTGGAGCGGTTCGTCGACACCCCGCGCCACATCGAGGTGCAGGTCCTCGCCGATACGCACGGCAACGTCGTGCACCTCGGGGAACGTGAGTGTTCGCTGCAGCGACGGCATCAGAAGGTCATCGAAGAGGCCCCGTCCGCGCTGCTGGATCCCGCAACGCGGGCCCGGATCGGCGCGTCGGCCTGCGACGCCGCTCGATCGGTCGGCTACACCGGTGCCGGAACGGTGGAGTTCATCGTCTCGGCGCATCGCCCCGACGAGTTCTTCTTCATGGAGATGAACACCCGTCTGCAGGTGGAACATCCGGTCACCGAGTTGGTCACCGGCATCGATCTGGTCGAATGGCAGCTACGGGTTGCCGCAGGCGAAAAGCTGGACTTCGGTCAGGACGACGTGACCATGACCGGTCATGCCATCGAGGCGCGCGTCTACGCGGAGGATCCGGCAGCCGGATTCCTGCCGACCGGCGGGCAACTGCTGTTGGTCGACGAGCCGAGCGGACCTGGAATCCGGGTCGACTCCGGCATCGTCACCGGTGGGGTCGTCGGCAGCGATTACGACCCCATGCTGGCGAAGGTCATCGTCCACGGCGAAGATCGCGCTGATGCCATCGAACGACTGGGCGCCGCACTGGCCGACACCCACGTCCTCGGGTTGCGCACCAATATCGATTTCTGTCGGTTTGTGCTCGATGAACCCCGGGTTCGCGATGGTGACCTCGACACCGAACTGCTCGATCGTCTCATCGTCGACTACACGCCCCCCGCCGTCCCGGCCGAAGCGTTGGCCCTCGTCGGCCTGCACCGGACCCGCCGCGCGCGACATGCGGGCACGCCGTGGACCTCTGAGGTCGGCTGGCGGATCGGCGGCGCCGCTGCCACCCGGACGCGCCTGCAGGTCGGCGACGAGAAAGTCACCGTGTCAGTGACCGGACCGGAGACCGATGCGCACGTGGAGATCGGGGACTGGAAGGCGTCGGCGGCGCTGCACGGCGAGCGACTCACGGTTGACGGTGACGGTGCCCGCTGGCTCATCGCCGAATCCGATCCGGACGCCGAGTTGGGCCACGAGAACCACCAGAAGTATTGGATCAGCGGTCCCGATGGCATCTGGGAGGTCGCGACGGCCCATCTCCTGCGTTCGTCGGCCGATGACGAAGCCCTCAGTGAGATCACCAGTCCGATGCCGGGAACGGTTGTGGCGGTGCTCAATCCCGGTGGCGAAGCGGTCGAGGCCGGTGCGCCGGTACTGGTGGTCGAAGCAATGAAGATGGAACACACCCTGACCGCTCCGCGCGGCGGCGATCTCACCGTCAATGTGAAGGTCGGTGACAAAGTCACCGCCGGCCAAGCGCTGGCGGTCGTGATCGATCACACAGCGACAGACAACCCGGAAGGAACACCCGAATGACCGTCACCGACGACTTGACCGCGGAATACGACGAACTCCGCAAAACCGTTGCCGATTTTGCGCAGCAGGTGGTTGCACCGGTATCGGCCAAACATGATGCCGAGCACAGCTTTCCGTACGACGTGGTTCGGCAGATGGGGGAGATGGGCCTGTTCGGTCTGCCGTTCCCGGAAGAGTACGGCGGCATGGGCGGCGACTACTTCGCCCTGGCACTGGCACTGGAAGAACTCGGCAAAGTCGATCAGTCCGTTGCCATCACCCTCGAGGCAGGCGTCGGCCTGGGTGCGATGCCGATCTACCGGTTCGGCAACGAGGAGCAGAAGCAGACCTGGCTGCCCGACCTGACCGCCGGAAAGAAGTTGGCCGGATTCGGTCTCACCGAACCCGGCGCCGGTTCTGATGCCGGGGCCACCGCCACCACCGCCAAGGAAGACGGCGATCAGTGGGTGATCAACGGCTCCAAGCAGTTCATCACCAACTCCGGCACCGACATCACCTCGCTGGTCACGGTCACCGCTGTCACCGGTACTCGTTCGCCCGGCGCTGACGGCCGTCCCCGCAAGGAGCTCTCGACCATCATCGTGCCCAGTGGCACACCGGGATTCACCGCTGAACCGGCGTACAACAAGGTTGGCTGGAATGCCTCTGACACGCACCCGCTGAGCTTCGACGACGCGCGGGTGCCCGCGGAGAACCTCCTCGGCGAACGCGGTCGGGGTTACGCCAACTTCCTGTCGATCCTCGATGAGGGACGGATTGCGATCGCCGCGCTGGCGACCGGTGTTGCTCAGGGGTGTGTGGACGAGAGCGTGAAGTACGCCAAGGAGCGCCAATCGTTCGGCCGCCCCATCGGCGACTACCAATCGGTGTCGTTCTCGATTGCGCGGATGGAGGCGCGGGCCCACACGGCACGCACGGCCTACTACCACGCTGCATCGAAGATGCTGGCAGGCAAGCCTTTCAAGAAGGAAGCCGCGATCGCCAAGCTCGTGTCCAGCGAGGCGGCGATGGACAATGCCCGCATGGCAACCCAGATTCACGGTGGCTACGGATTCATGAACGAGTACCCCGTGGCACGCCACTACCGCGACTCGAAGATCCTCGAGATCGGTGAGGGCACCACCGAGGTCCAGTTGATGCTGATCGCACGTGAGCTGGGGTTCGCATGAGCACCACGTCGGGCAGTGAAATGAACACCAACTCCGGTGGGGAACCGAAACGCGTCACGCAGCGCGGTCTGTACTTCGAAGAGTTCGAGATCGACACCGTCTACGAACACCGTCCCGGCCGGACGGTCACCGAGGCCGACAACGTGCTGTTCACAACGCTGACGATGAACACCCAGGCCCTGCACCTCGACGCGGCGTTCGCCGCAGAGCAGCCGGGATTCGGTGGTCAGCGCCTGATCAATTCGATGTTCACGTTGTCCACCATCGTGGGACTGTCGGTGAGTCAGCTGACCCAGGGCACCTTGGTGGCCAACCTCGGTTTTTCGGAGATCGCCTTCCCCAAGCCGCTCTTCGGTGGCGACACGCTGTACGCGGAAACCGTCTGCACCGGGAAGAGGGAAAGCAAATCAAGGCCCGGTGAAGGCGTGGTGTCCCTGCGTCATATAGGAAAGAATCAGCATGGTGACATAGTTGCTCTTGCACAGCGATCGACATTGGTTCGGAAGAACCCGTGACCATTGAGGTAGAACGCACAGGAGGGAAATCGGTGACGAACTGGAGTCCACCGGGGCCGGCGATTTTGTTCGTCCCGGCTGATCGGCCGGAGCGATACGCCAAGGCTGCCGAACGTGCCGACGCGGTGATCATCGATCTCGAGGATGCGGTCCGTCCCGAAGCCCGCGACGATGCGCGCGAGGCGTTGATCAACAACCCGATCGACCCCAACATCACCATGGTCCGGATCAATCCGGCCGGCACCGGCGATCATCTCAAGGATCTCAAGGCGCTGGCACAGACCGACTATCGCGTCGTGATGCTGGCGAAAGCCGAAAGCGCGGACCAGTTGCTGGCGATCGGATACCAGGTGGTTGCGCTGGTGGAGACCCCGCTCGGGGCCACCCAGGCGGATCAGATCGCCGCGGCGCCCAACTGCATCGGACTGATGTGGGGTGCCGAAGATCTGATCGCCGCGATGGGTGGCCGGTCGAGCCGGTTCACCGCCGCCGAGGAAAACGCCGGCCGGTACCGCGACGTGGCCCGCCAGGTTCGCGGCATGGTCCGGTTGGCCTGTGCCAGTCACGGACGTTTTGCCATCGACTCGGTACACATCGAGATCGCCGACACCGAAGGTTTGCAGTTGGAAGCCCTCGACGCGGTGAATCTGGGCTACGAGGCGACGGCATGTATCCATCCGTCCCAGGTCGACATCGTGCGGGCGGCATATCGCCCCACCGATGGCGAGGTCAAGTGGGCACGCGAAGTGCTCGCGGCCGCTGCAGACAATGTCGGCGGTGTCTTTCGGGTGGGCGGTCAGATGATCGATTCGCCACTGCTCGGACAGGCCGAGGCCATCATGCGAAGGGTTGATCCAGCAACAGCTTGACCAGGTGTGACCGGTGAGGAGACAACGATGTCTGACCGCTCGTCTACGAGGGGTGCCGAAAGCGTGCCGCGCTCGTACGCCAAAGGTGAAGAAGAACCACCGCTGCTGACGCTGACCATCGGCGAATCGCTTCGTGATACCGCGGAGCGATTCCCCGACAGCGAAGCCCTGGTTGACGTTCCGACGGGTCGCCGGTGGACGTATGAAGAACTCCGGCAGCAGGTTCGTGCACTTGCCGCCGGGCTGTCGCGCAGTGGGTTGGGGCCCGGTGATCGCCTGGGACTGTGGGCTCCGAACTGTGCCGAATGGGTGCTGACCCAATACGCCGCTGCGGAACTCGGCGTCATCCTGGTGAACCTCAATCCGGCATACCGGCAAACCGAGATCGAGTTCGCGCTGGCCCAATCCGGTACCCGCATGGTCATCGCTGCCCGTGAGTTCCGCGGTGCTGATTACGCAGGCATGCTTTCCGCCGCTCTAGGCAACTGCGACGCATTGCAATCGGTGGTGTTGCTCGACAGCCCTGCGTGGGATGAGTTGTTGGCCACGCCAACCGAATCCGAGCTCGCCGCCCTGGACAAGATTGCCGCGTCGCTGAGTCAGGATGACGCAATCAACATCCAGTACACATCGGGAACCACGGGGAAGCCCAAGGGCGCCACACTGTCCCACCGGAACATCCTCAACAACGGCTACCTGGTCGGCGAGCTGTGCGGCTACACCGAAGCGGACCGCATCTGTATCCCGGTGCCGTTTTATCACTGCTTCGGCATGGTGATGGGTAACCTCGCGGCCACGACCCACGGTGCCGCGATGGTCATCCCGGCGCCGGGCTTCGACCCGTCATTGTCGCTGAAAGCTGTTGCAGCCGAGAAGTGTACGAGTCTCTACGGTGTGCCGACGATGTTCATCGCCGAGCTGGCACTGGCCGATTTCGACAGCTACGACCTCAGTTCGCTGCGGACCGGCATCATGGCCGGATCACCGTGTCCGGCCGAGGTGATGCGGCAGGTCATCGACAAGATGCACATGGCGGAGGTGTCGATTTGTTATGGCATGACCGAGACCGCGCCGGTGTCGACCCAGACGCGCACCGACGACACGTTCGAGCGACGGGTCGGCACCGTGGGACGGGTCGGACCACACCTGGAGATCAAGATCATCGACCCGGTGACCGGTGACATCGTCGCCCGCGGTGAGACCGGCGAGTTCTGTACCCGCGGGTACAGCGTGATGATCGGGTACTGGAACCAGCCGGACAAGACTGCTGACGTGCTCGACGCCGACGGTTGGATGCACACCGGCGATCTGGCGGTCATGGACAGCCACGGCTACGTCCAGATCACCGGCCGCATCAAGGACATGGTGATCCGCGGGGGAGAGAACATCTATCCGCGTGAGATCGAAGAGTTCCTGTATACGCACCCGGACATCCTCGATGCACAGGTGATCGGCGTACCCGATGAGAAGTACGGCGAGGAACTGATGGCGTGGATTCAATTGCGCGACGGTGCAGGCACTTTCACCGTCGACGACCTCAATGCGTTTGCGGACGGCAAGATCGCCCGCCACAAGATCCCCAAATACGTGCATTTGGTCGACGAGTTCCCGATGACCGTGACCGGCAAGGTCCGCAAGGTCCAGATGCGAGCGCAGGCACTGGAGATCCTCGATAGCTGACGGTACGGATCGTGGAAGTTTCTGGGCAGTAATTCGATTCGCAGCCTGCGAGACCGAATATTCTTCGTGGACTCAAACAAATTGTGGCCGGGTTGTTTTGAATTGGGTCACAGCGTCCAATTCGACGTTTCTCACGGTCCGGTCGATTCATTTCACTTCCATGCCTGGCGGATTCGGCCGCGCGCGCGTGTAGCGGTCCGGGCGGGATCCGCAGACTGAAATCGGCGAGTTCGGCCCACGGTGGCCGGTATCAAATATGGTGATCAAAGTGGCAAATACGCCGACCTCGGGTGCCGACCTGTGGTCTGACGATCAGAGTGTTCGACCTGTTCAGGCGCTGACCGTAGGTTGTAAGTAGGACAACCCGACCAAATCGGCCGCCGTCGGCCCAGACGGATGTACTAGCGTGGGGCGCGACACCCAAGTCCTCAAACGCAGGAGTGGAAAATGAGCTATCAACCCGGGGGGTCCGGCTACGGCTCGCAGCAGCCGTACCAAGGCTCCCAGTACCCCGGCGCGGGACAACCCGAAGCCGGAGCGCCGCAATACGGCCAGGGTTACGGCCAGCAGCCGACCCAGGGATACGGACAACAGCCTGCCGGGCAACAGGGTTACGGCCAGCAGCCCCCGCAGGGATACGGCCAGCAGCCTGCCGGGCAACAGGGTTACGGCCAGCAGCCCCCGCAGGGATACGGCCAGCAGCCTGCCGGGCAGCAACCTGCCGGACAGCAGGGCTATGGCCAGCAGGGCTATGGCTATGGCCAGCAGGGCTACTCACAGCCGGCGGCGCGGCAAGGTCTGCCCGCCGCAATCGGGACGTACCTGGTTTACGCGCTCGGCGCCCTCGGTCTGATCAACTTCTTCCTCGGCTTTGCCCCGGTGATCGACATGGAGGGCCTCGAGAACAACCACATGTTCCAGTGGGAGGCGACGGCGCTGACCATCCTCGGTGCCGCCGGCCTGGTCGCACTGTCGACGTTGCTCCTCAAGCAGGAGACAAAGTTCAGCGGTGTGGTTGCCGGCCTCTCGGTGATCGGCGGACTGCTGATCCTGTTCCAGTTCCTCACCAAGGGTGAGGGCGACGCAGGCATCGGATTCATCCTGGTGATCGTCTTCGGCATCATCCAGGCTGCCGTCGCGGTGGCATGGTTGCTGGTCGAAGCCGGAATCATCAAGACCGCATCGGCGGATGCCTCGGCGACCACATCGTCCAGATCGACCGGCTCGCAGCAGGCCGCAGCAGAATCGGCTCCGAGCTACGGACAGAGTGGCGGATACGGACAGGCGAGCGGGTACGGCGCAGGCTACGGCCAGGCATCGTCCGGCCAGAGCGCATCGAGCTCCGGTAGCCACCAGGCCGCGCAGAGCAATCCATACGCGCAGACCGGTTACGGCCAGAATGCTCCGTCCGCCGCAGACACGGGCGGGCAGAGCAAGTCCGGCAGTTCGGATGCGACGACGGCTGTTCCGACCGCGAACCCATCTGCCACACCGCAGCCGAGTAGCCCCTCGTCCGCGCAGCCGAGTGCTCCGTCATCCGGTGCACATCCGGGGGCAACCTCGTATCAGGTGCCGGGAGCTTCGAGCTCCGAGGACCGCCCGAGCCAGGGCGGCGATCCGACAACTCAGTTCAAGTCACCGGAGCGCTAGAAACCTGCTGAATCGGGTGCGGAAACAATTCCCGTACCGAAGTACACACCGGACAGTTATGGCCTGAGGTCACAACTGTTCGGTGTGTTTTTTTATCCAGGTGTGTCAATTCATCAATTCGTAAACTGCATATCTTCGGCGCGCCTGACCATCGGTACGCGATGCGAATGACACCCTGGTCAAGTGGTCAGTTCTACAGCGGAAAACCTCGCCGCGCGTCTGCGCGAGATACGCCGCTCGCGCCGCGCCGATGAGGTTGGTGCCGCGGATTCGACCCGGGCGCTGGTCCGGCTTGCCTTCGGGACCACAGCTGCCACTCTGGCGCTTCTGATCCTGGTCACGATCGTCACCCTGCTGAGCGTGGGGGACGGCCTCGGGAGTCTGCCCGCGACGGTGGCGTCGATGTGGTTCGCAATTCATCAGGTACCCATGACCGTCGGCGACGTGACCGTCGGTGTGATGCCCCTGGCACCCACGTTGCTGATGATGTTCGTGGTGGGACGGTCCACCGCCCGGGCGACCGACATCGACCGTCCGCACTCCGAGGTCGCGGCCGTGATCCTCGCCGCCGTTGGCGGACCACTGCTCGCCACGGTGCTGTCGCTGGCCGTGGTGATGGATGCATCGACGGTGATGACCTTGCAGAGCCCGAATGCGCTGCTGGCCTTCGTCTGCACGTTCGCGGTCCAGGCCGTGGGCGCGCTCGGCGGTGTTGCCTACAAGTGGTGGCCGACGATTGTGGTGCGGACCGGCGTGGCCGACTGGGTACTCAAGGGTCTGCGCTGTGGCTTTATCGCGGTGATCGCGATGTTCACGCTGGGCGCATTGGTTGTCGCCTTCCGGCTGATCATCAACTGGTCCGTCGCCGGTGAGCTGCTGTCGGCAAGCAATGGTGTGGCCGGTGTCCTCGGATTGTTCTTGCTCTCGCTGCTCTACCTGCCCAACGTGGTGATCGGTTCGGCGGCCGCGTTGGTCGGGGCGCCCGTGCAGGTCGGCGGCGCGACCGTCGACCTCTTCGGTTCGGTCGGCGGACAGGTGCCGCCGCTGCCGATCCTGGCGGTGCTTCCCGACGGCGGTGGTGGCCGGTGGGGTCTGATCTTGCTTGCCGGCGCGGCGATGGTGTCGCTGATCGTCGCCCGACTGTGCGTGGATCTGTCGCTGCTGCGCAACATCCGCACCGTAGTGGTGGCCGCGGGTCTGACGTCCTTGGCGATCGTGGCGGCCTCGGCTGTGTCCGGTGGAAAGCTCGGTGTGCTCGGTGAGGTCGGCGTCAACCTGCCGGTGGTGGGGGTCTTCGCATTCGGCTGGATTGCCGTTGTCGGTTCGGTCATGGCCCTGATCCACAGCGCGCTGCCGTCGACCCGGCGGGCTCGCGCGCGGGCCATGAACCTGATCTACGACGACTATGCCCCGCGGGACCTCGACGAGTTCGACGACCTGGATGAAGCCGCAGAGGCGGTCCCGGCAGAGCTGGAGATCGAGTATCGCGAACCGGCCGAGATCCCGATCCTCGATTCAGACGCCGGTGTCCTGATCGACGTCGCCCCGGCGATCGACGGCTGGGATGTCGACGATTGGGTCACCGAGACCGACTGGGATGATGCCGACTCCGGGATGATCGACGCCGTCGGCGGCGAGGAATTGGTCTCGACCGACGAGTTCGGTACCCGACGGCCTCGCTGAAACAGCAGCGATTAGGCTCGACAGCGCGAGACGAGGCATCTGCGGACCACTCGATGAGGGGCCCGCGTCGTCGTAGATTTCCGTTCAAACCAGAGTTCGAGGAGTTCCACACTGGACGCCATGCCGTCAGTCACCCCGGTGTCCGTTGTCATCCTCGCGTCGGGCGCGGGTTCGCTGGCTTCGGCATTGCTCGACGCAGCCGAGGACGACGACTATCCGGGCAACGTTGTCGCGATGGTGACCGACCGTGAGTGTGCGGCCGAGCAGGCGGCGCGACGACGCGGCGTGGACACTGCGATCGTCCCGATGACGAGCGACCGCTCCGAATGGGATCGCAAGCTCGCCGACACCGTCGCCGCGTTCAACCCCGACCTGGTGGTGGCCGCGGGATTCATGAAGATCCTGGGGCCGGAGTTCATCGCCCGTTTCGGTGGCCGCATCATCAATGCCCACCCCGCGTTGCTGCCGTCGTTCCCCGGCGCGCACGCGGTGGCCGATGCACTGGCCCACGGTGTCAAGGTGACCGGCTCGACCATTCACCTGGTCGACAGCGGCGTGGACACCGGCCCGATTCTCGCGCAGGCCCCGGTCGCCGTGCAGTCCAGTGACGACGAAATCACGTTGCATGAACGAATCAAGATGGTCGAACGGGTGCTGCTTGTAGCGGTGGTTCGTTCGATTGCCACCAAAGGTGTTGTCATCGAAGGACGAAAGGCCCACATTCCGTGAGTAATGACCTGCAGCGCAAGCCCTTCCGTCGGGCGTTGGTCAGCGTGTACGACAAATCCGGGCTGACCGAACTGGCCAAGGGCCTGCATGCCGGCGGCGTCGAGATCGTGTCGACCGGTTCGACGGCCAAGAAGATCGCCGAGGCCGGTGTCCCGGTCATCGAGGTCTCCGAACTGACCGGCTTCCCGGAGTGCCTGGAAGGTCGGGTCAAGACCCTGCACCCGGTGGTGCACGCCGGCATCCTGGCCGACACCCGCAAGGACGCGCACGTCGAGAAGCTCGCCGAACTCGGCATCGCCGCGTTCGAGCTGGTCATCGTGAACCTCTACCCGTTCACCGAGACGGTGGCTTCGGGTGCGACCCCTGACGAGTGCGTCGAACAGATCGATATCGGCGGACCGTCGATGGTGCGCGGTGCCGCCAAGAATCATCCGTCCGTCGGCGTGGTGGTCGACCCCACCGACTACGCAGACGTCCTGGCTGCGGTCGAGGCCGGGGGATTCACGCTTTCCGAGCGTAAGTCGCTGGCCGCGAAGGCATTCCGCCACACCGCCGACTACGACATCGCGGTCGCGGAGTGGATGGGTCGCGTCGTCGCGCCCGAGCCCGACAGCGAGTTCCCCGTCTGGGCGGGCAAGAGCTGGGAGCGCTCGTCGGTGTTGCGCTACGGCGAGAACCCGCATCAGCCGGCCGCGCTGTATGTCAGCAGCACCGAGGCCCCGGGCCTGGCCCAAGCCGAGCAGCTGCACGGCAAGGAGATGAGCTACAACAACTACACCGACGCCGACGCCGCCTGGCGCGCCGCCTATGACTTCACCGACCCTGCGGTGGCGATCATCAAGCACGCCAACCCCTGTGGCATCGCCACGTCGGACGACGTCGCAGAGGCGCACCGCAAGGCGCACGCGTGCGATCCGGTCAGTGCGTACGGCGGAGTGATCGCCGCGAACCGGCCGGTGAGCCTGCAGATGGCCGAGCAGATCGCGGAGATCTTCACCGAGGTCGTCGTCGCCCCGGGATTCGAAGATGGTGCTCTTTCGGTTCTGACCCGCAAGAAGAACGTCCGGGTGTTGCTTGCGCAGCCCCCGCGCCGCGATGCCGTCGAACTGAAGCCGGTGAGCGGTGGGGTGCTGGTTCAGCACCGCGACATCCTCGACGCCGAGGGTGACTCGCCGGAGAACTGGCAGTTGGCGGCAGGCGAAGCTGCCGATGCGGCAACCCTGGCCGACCTCGAGTTTGCTTGGCGGGCCTGCCGCTCGGTGAAGTCCAACGCGATCCTGCTGGCGTCCGATCGGGCGTCGGTCGGTGTCGGTATGGGTCAGGTCAATCGCGTCGACTCCGCGCACCTCGCGGTGACGCGTGCCGGTGACCGAGCTCGTGGCAGTGTCGGTGCCTCCGATGCGTTCTTCCCGTTCCCGGACGGACTGCAGGTGCTCATCGACGGTGGCGTGAAAGCTGTTGTGCAGCCCGGTGGTTCGATTCGTGACAACGAGGTGATCGCGGCCGCCAACGAGGCAGGCATCACCCTCTATCTGACCGGGGCCCGGCACTTCGCCCACTAGCCCCACCCGCAAACGCTCCATCTATACGAAGACGCTCCACAAATATGTGGAGCGTCTTCGTATTTCCGGAGCGTTTGCGGGGGAGCGGGAGTGAGGGGCAGTGAGGTAGGTTGCGGCGGTGGCGGAACTGGCGTTCTTGATTGCCGCCGGCTTCCTTGCCGGTGTGGTTGGTTACGTGACCGGACTTGCATCCCTCGTCAGTTATCCGGCCCTGTTGCTGGCGGGGTTGCCACCGATTACCGCCAATGTCACCAATACGGTGGCCCTGATCCCGGTCGGTATCGGCAGTGCGACGTCGGCGCGGGCATCCATCTCGTTCGACCGACGCCTGCTGGCGTTGCTGGGCTGTGCCGGTGCCGGTGGTCTTGTCGGCGCGGTGGTCCTGTTGCTGACGTCGGCGAGCACGTTCGAGACCGTGGTCCCGTACCTGGTGGCGGTCGCGGCCCTTGCGGTGTTGTGCCAGCCGATGATTCGCCGGATGTCCGGCCATCGAGACATTCCCGGGATTCTGCCCGTCGCGGTGTTCGTGATCGCCATCTATGGCGGCTATTTCGGTGCCGGCGCCGGGATCATCTTCCTGGCCGTCTCACTCATCGCCACGACGCAGACGATATGGCAGGCAACGCTGTTCAAGTCGGTGTTGCTGGCCGCATCGAATGCCGTTGCCGCCCTGGTGTTCGTGTTCTTCGGATCCATCGACTGGGGTGCCGCCGCCGCGATGGGTGTCGGATGCCTGGCAGGCGGCTGGGTCGGACCACCGGTGGTGGCCCGGATCCCGGCGACACCGCTGCGAATTGCCATCGCATTCGCCGGTTTTGGGCTGGCGATCTGGTTGGCCTATCGCTGATCGGCTTCCGAACTTCCCCAAACGCTCCAGATATACGAGGACGCTCCACAAATATGTGGAGCGTCCTCGTAAATCCGGAGCGTCTGCTTGACAGTGGGTGGGTCAGAGGACGCCGTCGTCTTTCAACGCCTTGATCGCCGCGTCGTCGAGGTGCAGGAGTTCACTCAAGACCTCGGTGTTGTGACGACCGGGGACAGACGGCCCCGCATTGCGGATCCGGCCCGGGGTGCCCGTCAATTTGGGGACGATGCCCGGACCGAGGACGTCTTCGCCGATCCGTTCGTCGAAGTGCGGGGTGATCATGTCCCGGGCCAGCAGTTGGGGATCGGTGACCACCTCGGCGACGGTGTTGATCGGCCCGACAACCACCCCGGCCTCTTTGAGCAGCGCGATGAGATGGTCTTTGGGCTGCTCTGCGGTCCACTTGGCGATGATCTCGTCGATCTCGTCCTGGTTCGCTCCGCGGGCCCCGTGATCGGCAAATCGGGGATCGGTCGCCAATTCGGGTTTGCCCATCGCCGCGCAGAGGCGTCGGAAGACGGTGTCCTGATTGGCGCCGATGACAACCATGCTGCCGTCACCGGTGGGGTAGATGTTCGACGGTGCGATGCCCGCGAGCCGGGTGCCGGATGGTCCGCGGACCACACCGCCCTGGTCGTAGTCGGGGATGGTTGATTCCTGGACCGCGAGGCAGGCCTCGTTCAGCGCCACGTCCACGATCTGACCTTCGCCGGTGACGGTGCGGCGGTAGAGCGCGGCGAGCGCTCCGTGCACGGCGAACATCCCGGCGAGCGTGTCCCCGAGCGACAGTGCGATGCGTGGCGGCGGCTGGTCGGGATAGCCGTTGAGGTGCCGTAGACCGCTTTCGGCTTCGGCAACCGAGGCGTATCCCGCGCGGCCTGCATCGGGTCCGGTCTGTCCGTATCCCGACACGCGGACGAGGATGATGCCCCGATTGCGTTCGCGGAGTACGTCGTAGCCGATGTCGAGTTTTTCGAGGGTGCCGGGACGAAAGTTCTCGACGATCATGTCGGCCTGCTCCACCAGCTCGAGAAAGATCTCGCGGCCGCGTTCGCTGCGCAGGTTCAGCGTTATGGCTCGCTTGTTGCGGGCGTAGACGGTCCACAGGAAGTGGTGTCCGTCGCGTTCGGCCTGGCCCCAACCGCGCAGCGGGTCCGGGGAGTTCGGCGCCTCGATCTTGATCACGTCCGCCCCGAGATCACCCAGCAGACGGGCACCAAAAGGGCCGGCGATGAGCGAACCCAGCTCCAGGACCCGGATCCCGTCGAGTGCCCCGGTGGGGACTGCCGGCTCGGATCCCGATGCCTGCGCTTGAGACGATGTGGTGCTTGTCATCTCCTCAGTTTGTCGAATCGCTGGCCGCAGGCGGCAATCGGGCTCGGTCGGGCGCGTCGCGGAAGGGTAACTCGAGAGGGCTTTGAGAAGGCGCCAGGAGTTCCTCTGCGGGCGTAACAAGTGCACTTCCGGGCGCGGCCTCGTAGCGTAGAAGAGGTGAGCACACCCCACACGACGACAATCCGCTCGGCACACCCTTCTCCACGGACCCTCGGCGAGCTTCGTGCCTCGGGTCATGTGCAGCGAAGCGTGAAGGACGAGATCCGCAACAACCTGCTGACCGCACTGCGGTCAGGCGTCGACCCGTGGCCCGGGATCCTGGGTTTCGAGACCACCGTGATCCCGCATCTCGAGCGGGCCCTGCTCGCCGGGCATGACGTGGTGATGCTGGGTGAACGTGGACAAGGCAAGACCCGTTTGCTGCGGACGATAGTCGGCCTGCTCGACGAGTGGACCCCGGTCATCGAGGGTTCGGAACTCGACGAGCACCCGTTCGAACCGATCACCCCGGCATCGATCCGCAAAGCCGCGAACCTGCTCGACGACCTGCCGATCGGCTGGCGGCACCGCAGCGAGCGTTACTCCGAGAAGCTCGCCACCCCGGACACCTCGGTGGGTGACCTGGTTGGCGATGTCGATCCGATGAAGGTCGCCGAGGGACGGAGCCTCGGGGATCCGGAGACCATCCACTTCGGGCTCATCCCGCGGGCGCACCGCGGCATCATCGCGATCAACGAGCTGCCCGACCTCGCCGAACGCATCCAGGTCTCCATGCTCAACGTGATGGAGGAGCGCGACATCCAGGTCCGCGGCTACAGCCTCCGGTTGCCGCTCGACGTGGTGTTGATGGCCAGCGCCAACCCCGAGGACTACACCAACCGCGGCCGGATCATCTCGCCCCTCAAAGACCGTTTCGGTGCGGAGATCCGTACCCACTATCCGATCGAACTCGAGGACGAGATCGCGGTCATCGAGCAGGAAGCCGACCTGACGGCGACCGTGCCGACCTTCCTCATCGAGATCATCGCGCGGTTCACCCGGTACGTCCGCGACAACCCGGCGATCGATCAGCGATCGGGCGTCTCGGCCCGCTTTGCCATCGCAGGCGCCGAAACCGTTGCCGCCGCGGCACTGCACCGGGCCGCGGTGCTCGGTGAGGACCTTGCGGTGGCACGCGTTGTCGACCTCTCGTCGGTGATCGAGGTGCTCCGGGGCAAGGTCGAGTTCGAATCGGGTGAAGAAGGCCGTGAGATCGAGATCCTCGAGCATCTCCTGCGTAAGTCGACCGCAGACACGGTTCGCGAGCACCTCGGTGGTGTCGATCTGGCGACGCTGGTCACCGCACTCGAGGCCAGTGAACCGGTGGTGACCGGTGACCGGGTCTCTGCCAACGATCTGCTGACGTCGATGCCGGAAGGCACCGAGCCGGTGGTGAACAAGATCGCCGAGCGACTCGATGTCATCGACGACGGAGAACGTGCCAGTGCCCTCGAGTTGGCGCTCGAGGGTCTGTTCCTGGCCCGGCGGATCGGCAAAGAAGCCGACGGCACCGGCCAGACCGTGTACGGCTGAACCGAGAGAATTCGACATGCCCCGCAATAATTTTCACCGCTCACGCTATCTGCGGTACACCGGTGGTCCAGATCCGTTGGCACCACCGGTGGACCTGCGCGAAGCGCTCGACGCCATCGGCGACGACGTGATGGCCGGTGGATCCCCACAGTCCGCGATGCGGGAGTTCCTGCGCCGCGGAAGCAACAACATGCGGGGACTCGATGAACTGCGGGAGATGGCCAACAAGCGTCGCGAGCAGATCCTCAAGTCCCGCAACCTGAACGGGACCTTCGAAGAGATCCGCAAGCTGCTCGACGAGGCCGTGCTCGACGAGCGCAAGCAACTCGCGCGGGCCCTCGACGACGACGCCCGGTTCGCCGAGATGCAGATCGAGAACCTTCCCCCGTCGACCGCGCAGGCGGTCCAGGATCTGTCCGAGTACAACTGGCGCAGTCCGGAGGCGAAGGAGAAGTACGACAAGATAAAAGATCTGCTGGGCCGGGAGTTACTCGATCAGCGTTTTGCGGGGATGAAAGAAGCCCTCGAAGGCGCGACCGAGGAAGACCGGCAGCGCATCACGGACATGCTCAAGGACCTCAATGAGCTCCTCGCCGCGCACAACCGTGGCGAGGACACCACCGAGCAATTCGATGAGTTCATGGACAACCACGGGGACTTCTTTCCCGAGAACCCGAGCAACACCGAAGAGCTGATCGATTCGCTGGCGGCCCGCAGCGCAGCTGCGCAGCAGTTCTACAACTCGTTGTCGCCCGAACAGCGGGCCGAGCTCGACCAGTTGTCGCAGCAGGCTTTCGGTTCACCGGATCTGATGGGTCAGCTCTCGCAGATGGATTCCCAACTGCGGCAGGCTCGTCCGGGTATGGGCTGGGACGAGGGCCAGAGTTTCGAAGGCCAGCAGGGGATGGGCATGGGTGAAGGTGCCGGTGCCCTCCAGGATCTCGCTGAACTCGAGTCCTTGTCGGACCAACTCTCACAACAGTATTCGGGTGCACAACTCGATGACGTCGACCTCGATGCGCTGGCCCGCCAGCTCGGGGAAGACGCGGCGGTCGACGCCCGAACACTGGCCGAACTCGAAAAGGCCCTCAAAGAGGAGGGACTCCTCGAACGCGGCAGTGACGGTCAGCTCAAGCTCTCACCCAAGGCGATGCGACAACTGGGGCAGTCCATCTTCCGGGATGTGGCCGAACAACTCTCGGGACGCCACGGTGACCGGCAGACCCGCCGCGCCGGATTGGCCGGCGAGCCGACAGGGTCGTCGCGGGAATGGGAGTTCGGCGACACCGAACCCTGGGACGTCACCCGCACGGTGTCCAATGCGGTGTTGCGCACCATGACCGAGGACCGCGACAAACGGCATGCAGGCAACGCGATGATCCGCGACGGTGTGCGGATCGACGTCCGCGATGTCGAGGTCGCCGAAACCGAAGCCCGCAGTCAGGCCGCGGTAGCGCTGCTCGTGGACACGTCGTTCTCGATGTGGCTCGAGAATCGCTGGACGCCGATGAAGCGGACGGCGATGGCGCTCAACCATCTGATCTCCACCCGGTTCCGCAGCGATGAACTGCAACTGATCTCGTTCGGTCACTACGCCCGGACCCTGGAGATGAGCGAACTCATCGGCCTGGACGGTATGCGCCAACAGGGTACGAATCTTCATCACGCGCTCCTGCTCGCACAGCGGCACTTTCGTCGCCACCCCAATGCCCAGCCGGTGGTACTGATCGTCACCGATGGTGAGCCGACCGCGCATCTGTTGCCCGGCGGCGAGCCGTTCTTCTACTACCCGCCGCATCCGGCGACGCTCGGTGCCACCGTCCGCGAACTCGACAATGTCGGGCGGATGGGTGCTCAGGTCAGCTTCTTCCGGCTCGGCGACGACCCCGGGCTGGTCCACTTCGTGGATCAGATGGCGCGCAGGGTGTCGGGCCGCGTGGTGGCGCCCGACCTCGACGGTCTCGGTGCTGCCGTGGTCGGTGACTACCTCGGCGGAAAGCGACGCCGGAACAACCGTTAGCCCAGGCGACCGGGCCGGACCATGCCCTCCTGATACGCGGCGATCACCAACTGCGCGCGATCGCGTACCCCGAGTTTGGTCATGGCGCGGTTGACGTGGGTCTTCGCGGTCAGGGTGCTGATCCCGAGTTGTCCGGCGAGTTCACTGTTCGACAGTCCGGTCGCCACCAGTATCACCACTTCCCGTTCTCGGGGCGTGAGCACGTCGAACGCGCCGCGACCGCTGCCGACGGTCGGGTGTGAGAGGAACTGGGAGATCAGCAATTTCGTGGCCGACGGTGACAGCAGGGCGTCCCCGCGCGCGACGGTTCGGATCGCGGCGAGCAGTGCGGCCGGCGCCAGGTCTTTGCCGACGAATCCGCTGGCGCCCGCTCGGAGCGCGAGCATCACGTACGCGTCCTGCTCAAACGTGGTGAGGATGAGGATGCGGCACTCGCGCAGGCGGGGGTCGTCGACGATCGCCTTGGTGGCCTGCAGACCGTCGATACCGGGCATCCGGATGTCCATGACGATGACGTCGGGGATGTGATTTCGGGCCGCTCGCACCGCCTCTGCGCCGTCCGAGGCCTCGGCCACCACCTGCAGTCCGGCTTCGCTGTTGATCAACAGGGTGAGGGTACTGCGGAACAGCGCCTGATCGTCGGCGACGACGACGCGGATCGGCATTGGGCGCTCACCGTCAATTGCCGGGAGCCCATTGGATTTCACGCCTTCAAGTTAGCGCGATCGTTAGTTTTGTGCATCAATTCGATTGCCCCCGTCGCCGATCCGGAGGATCCGTGGACTGTGCGAGGTATCGTTCGCGCGTGGATGTAGTCGAGCGGTGGGATCGTTTTCGCAGCGGTCATCCTCGCGTGGCGCGAGTCGTCGTGTGTCTGTTGGTATTTGCGTTTGTGGTGTGGGCATTGCCGTACGACCAACGCGCGGGCCGGGGCGGGGACGCCTCGCTCATCGGTGTGCTGTTCGCCGCCGCGGGCAGCGTGTTCGTCTACTGGCGAACCGACCGTCAGTGGCTCGCGTTATGTGGGACCACGGTGGTCGCCGCGGCGTACTTGGCTTTTGGTGGTGTGTTCAATCCTGCTGTCGAGATACCGATCACCGTGTGCGGTGCCGCGATCGCCGCCACGCGATCGGCAGCGGTGACGATTGTCGCGCTGATGGTGCCATGCGGTGTGGTGCTGGTGGTGTCACTGTTTACGACGTCGTCGTGGATGGAGGTGGAGCGGATCGGCGCGGTGGGCTGGATCGGCATCGGGTTCCTGTTCGGAGTCCTGAGCCGGATGCGGCGGCGTTACGTTGCGGCGGTGGAGTATCGGGCGACGGCGGCCGAACTGATGCGCGACGCCGAGGCGCACACCAGGGTGATCGAAGAACGCGTCCGCATCGCGCGCGACCTGCACGATGTGGCGGCACATCATCTGACGTCACTGAACATGCAGATCGGTACAGCGGTGCACCTGCTGTCGGTCGATCCGGAACTGGCCAAAACTGCCCTGACACATGTCCATCAGACCACCGAGACGGCACTGAAGGACATCAAGGCCACCGTCGGAATGCTGCGGGAGGGAGCCGACGAGCCGGCACTGCACCCGGTGCCGGGGATGGCCGACCTCGACGACCTGCTCGCGGACTTCCGCAGCGGCGGGATGACCATCGACCTCACCCGTCAGGGTCGTGCGCGATCGTTGGCGCCGGGCACCGACCTGACCGCGTACCGGATTGTTCAAGAATCACTTACCAACGCCGCAAAGCATGCCAACGGTGAATCGGTGCGGTTGCGTCTGCGCTACGGCGTGGACACCTTGCTGATCGAAGTGGTCAACCGTGCACCGGCCACCAGTGATTCGGCTTCACCCGGGTACGGACTGATCGGGATGACCGAGCGCGCCAACGTGGTTGGCGGGACGCTGCGGTCGATCCGGGGATCCTCGGCTTTTCAGGTGCTGGTGGAGCTACCGATCGCGGCCGACGACGACAGTGCGATCACCGAGCGCACCGAAACCCCCACCGGAGAGGCCGATGATCAGCGTGGCGCGGGAATCGAGACCGGCGCAGCCATCCCCAGGTAGACGACGATGTGTTCGCCACCCGGGTTGGCCTCCAACGGAACTTCTTTCCAGTTGTTGGTCACCCAGACGTTGCCCGACTGATCCACCGCGATCCCGGTGCTGCGTTCGAGACCGTCGAAGAAGTAGCCGAGGCCGTCCGGTGAGAGTGCGTCGCCGGTCGATGATCCGGGCGGACAGGTCGAGGTGTCGACACCGCAGAAGCTCGAGATCCGCTTGCCTGCGAAGTTGGCAACCCACACGTTTCCATCGCCGTCGGTGGTCAGACCCCAGGGCACCGTGACGCCCCCACCCTGCAGTGGACCGACGAGTATCTGGCCGTCTGGTCCGAGTGCGGCGACCGAACCGCTGCCACCGGTTCCGGTGGGCCGGTCGGGGCAGGGGAGTGTGATCACACCGGAGTTCGCAATCCACACATTGCCTGCGTTGTCGGTGGCCAGGCCCATCGGATGGTCCAGATGCGGTCCGCTGACCGGAGAGTTGGCACGCGGCTTGCCGTCGCTGCCCAGAATCGCGATGTTGTCGCTGACGATGCCGGAGACAAAGATGTTCGTGCCGTTGTCGACGATGTCGAATGGCTGATCGAGCCCCAAGCCATTGAAGTTCTCTGCCTGATCCGGATTGCCGCCGCGGTACACGGTGACGCTGTTGTCGGCGCAGTTGGTCACCCACACATCGTCATTGGCGGAGACCTCCATGCCCTGCGGCCAGGTCACGCCACCCTGGGTGAATCCGGTGTCGTTCGGGGACAGCGCTGTTCCGTCCGGGGTGAACTTCGACAGCGAATTGTGCGGCGGCTGATCCTCGGTGGCGCACCCGGGTTCGGGTGCGGCGAAGCCGTAGTTGCTGACCCAGACATTGCCGCTGTTGTCGAGGTCGATCCCGAAGCCGGCACCGCTCAGGCCACCACCGGTGAACGGGGCTCCGTCGACGAGCTGGCCGGTGGGTCCGAACTTGAACAGCAGGTCGCTGCCACAGACCGGGGCTTGCGGGTCCGCGTTGAACTGATAGTTGTTGTCGACCCAGATGTTGCCGAGATGGTCGATCGCGAAGTTCCCTGGGCCGGAGAGTAATCCGCCGCCGCCGTCGAACCGCAGGGCAAGTGTCCATGCCACCGGGGGAAGAGTCAGGACCGGCGTGTTCGGCGAGGTCACGTATTTGGAGAGGGCGAACAGGGGCAGTACGGAATCCGAAGGGCTCCGGGCGATCTGGGAGAACGCCCGCAGGGTGTCGGCGGGGCGTGCCGAACCGGCAACCGCGGACTCGGAGATGAGTTCGGCACAACGCCCGTGGTCGATCGAGCATGCGGCGTGCATGTCGGTGAGGCTGTTGAAGGTGGCGAGTGTGGACGTTTGAGATCCGTTGGGGGAGCCGGTCAACACCCGGCCGAGTTGTCCGGTCGCCGGATCGACCAGGTTCGTGATCATCGCGGCGGAGTTGGAGATACCCGGATCTGTTCCGTTGATCCCAGTGTTGTCGATGAACTGCGCCATCGCATATCCGGTTGCGACTGTGGTTCGTTCGCTCAGCACCACAAACGGTGATGATCCGACGCCTGCGACAGAGGCGAGGGTGGGCGCGGTGCCGTTGCCGGCCTTGGCGGGACGGGCCAGCAGATAGAGGACCGAGCCGTTCGGTGGCTGTTCACCGACGCTCATCGAGAAGCGGCCATCGGCGCCACTGACGGCGGTCCCCACTTGTGCAGGTGCGCGTTGTCCTTCAACGCCCGAGATCCAGGCCGTGACATTCCAGTTGGCGTCGCCGGCCGCCGATCGCACCTCGCCGTTCAGTGTGTCGCCTGCCGCGGGCGTGGGCGCGGCCGTGACCGACGCCGAACCGGCAAAAACCAGTAGAAAACAACTGAAGACAATCGTCAGCGAACGAAAGGTATTGCGAGACAAACCGGACCACCTCATCACAGGATCCCGTGCGGACATGCCGGCACAGATCGAACAGGGGCCAACCTTAGCGCCCGGAAACGGACACCTGGGCCGGCTCCGGCGGTGCTCGGGCAGCCCGGGCTCGTCGGCGCTCGGAGGCGTGCACGCAGAAAATGCCTGGCCCAAGGGCAGATTGCGGCTTTCGCCACCGTGTCTCGGTCGGTGGGGCTACTTCACATCGACCATTCCGCACATACTGCGACTGCAGTAGTGCGTTCGCCCGGCCTCTTTGTCGTGCCGGCGATTCGGTGGTGTGTGCACGACGCGGCGGCGGTTGTCCTTGATCGCCGAACACCCCTGCTCACGGGCTGAAATGGGCAGTCGATCGAAGATATGGTGTGAAAGTCCTGCCGTGAGTGGGTCGATCACGCCAGGCATTGGGCGGGGGTCGATTCTGCTGCGCCCGAGCACAAAAGGATGTCGTCACGGCCTGCCGGATCGGTAAGCTGCTGTCGCCCTGGGTATTCGCCATGCGTTCGCGAGGTGATCCTTGTTCAGATGGGCTTCGCAGCTTCGCGGTCGGTACTTCAGGAGGATTCGAGAATGTTCGCGTTTATCGCCCGCTACGTGGTCACTCATCCTTGGCGGGTGGTGGCCGGCTGGCTGGTCGCAGTGGTCGCCATCATCGTGCTGTCGCCGAGTTTGGAGAGTTACACCAACGGCAACCAGCAAACCTTTCTTCCAGGATCCTTCGAATCGGTTCAGGCCCAAGACATCGCGAACTCTTCCTTCCCTGGTTCGTCCGGAGCGTCGGGTTCGCTGGTGGTCACCCGAGACGACGGCGCACCACTGTCATCCGACGACCAGCAGACGGTCACGGGCCTTGCCGCGACACTGCAATCCGACGCGATAGCCGGTGTCACGGGCGTCAATGCGTCGTCGCAGTCGCTGTCCGAGGACGGCAAGGCCATGGCGCTTCAGGTCACATTCGCCGGACAGCCCGGCGATGAAGCCGTCAACGATGCTGTCCCGGAAGTGCGTTCGACCGCCGAAGCGCAACTCGAGGGAACCGGCCTGACGTCGGGTCTGACCGGTAACGCGGCCATCCTCGTCGACACCAATACCGCTTATGACGGTGCGGAGAAGATCATCACGATCGCCACCATCGGAGTGATCGTCGTGTTGCTCGGCCTGGTCTTCCGCAGCCCGATCGTCGCGATCCTCCCGGTGATCATCATCGGATTGGTCTACCGCGCGGCGCAGGGCCTGACCGCCCTGGCCGCCGACCTCTTCGACTTCGAGGTGAGCACCTCCCTGGATGCGATCCTGGTGGTGGTGCTGTTCGGTGTTGGCACCGATTATGTTGTCTTCCTACTGTTCCGCTACCGGGAAGAGTTGCGTCGCGGTGCCGAGACGATGACAGGTCTCATCACCTCGGCGTCGGTGGTCGGAAAGGTGGTCGCGTCGTCGGCATTGACGGTGATCGGCGCCTTCGCTGCCCTGTTCCTCGCGAAGTTGGGGTCGCTGACGACCTTGGCGCCGGGCTTGATCATCGGCGTGGCAGCGATGTTGCTGACCGCGCTGACGCTCGTTCCGGCCTTGTTCGCGATTCTGGGTGACCACTTGTTCTGGCCGCTGGGCCCCGGCAGGGATTCGGAACAGTCCGCTTTCGGTGCCGTCGGTTCGCTGGTTGCACGCCGACCTGCGGCGGTGGTCGCGATGGTGATCGTCGCGTTGGCGACGCTGGCCGTCTTCGCCACCGGATACAAGGCGACGTACAACACGCTCGAGGAATTGCCCTCGGACACAGCGTCACAGCAGACGTTCAACACCATGGCCGAATCGTTCCCCTCTGGCGCGCTCAGCCCCACCCAGATCCTGGTGAAGGCACCCGGACCGGTGCCGCAGGATCAGTTGTCGGCGATGATCTCGGCGGTGGGTGCCGTCGACGGAGTCGCGTCGGTCGGCCAGCCGCGCTTCAGCCAGGACGGAACCGCGGCGATGGTGAACGTCGTCCTCGGTGACGATCCCTATTCCACCGCGTCATTGGATCTGGTCGAGGGGCCGGTCCGAGATGCCGCCCACGCGGCGATCACCGACGCGCAGGTGTTTGTCGGTGGCCAGACCTCGATGCTGGTCGATGTACGGGCACAGCTGGATTCAGACACCAAACATGTGTTCCCGGTGGCGTTTGCGATCGTTGCGGTGATCCTCGGACTGCTGTTGCTCTCGGTCCCGGCACCTTTGGGTTTGCTGGTATGTGTGGGCCTGACCTTCGCGGCGACCCTCGGCGCGCTGGTCCTGGTGTTCCTGAAAGGTGCGGGCCTCGAAGGCATTGACTTCTCGACGCCGATTGTGTTGTACCTGTTCGTCGTTGCGATAGGCACCGACTACAACATCCTGATCGCGGCAAGGCTGCGCGAGGAGTTCAAGAACGGGTACTCACCGCGGGAGGCGGCGAAGATCGCGATCGCCAACGATGCTCCGACCGTGGTCGCAGCAGGCACGGTGCTGGCGTTGACGTTCGCCTCGCTGGCCCTGACCGGGTTGAACAATTTGCAAGAACTCGGCGTCGGTGTGGCCGTCGGTGTCCTGTTGGCGTCGCTCGTGATGGCCCCGGTCCTGGTGCCCGCGCTGTCGATTCTGCTCGGCAAGTACTTCTGGTGGCCGTCGAAAGCGGGTACTCCCAAACCCGGCAGCGCCGACGGAGTCGACCAGGAAAAGGAATCGACCGCAGTCTGAGCAGCGCGGTCTGTCAGTCCTTCTTCAGCGACGGCGGGCTCTGGCCGGGCCGCGGGCGGCGAGCCACACCGACACCGCCCAGGAGCGCGAGCCCGCTGATGGTGATGATCGGCGCGCCAGGGGATCCGGGTCCTTCGGCGTCGTCGTGGTCGCCGCCGAAGCCGCCCATGATTCCGATGCCGTTGATCCGGACGGTGGCATCGTGCGGGACGACGATTTCTATGCCGCCCATGATGGCGGTGGCACGGATCGTCAGTGTTGGAGAGGTGAACACTGCGTCGCGCAGGTCGATCTCGACACCACCCATGAGAGCAAAGGCGTTCAGGTGCTCACCGACCGCCGCCCGACCTTTGAGCTCGGAGCCGCTCATGACGGCGATCCGGTTGAGGGTCACCTCGACGTCGACGGGATGAGTGGTGGGCGCGGTGGTCGGCGCCGTCGGCGGCCTGAGCTGATTGGTCGGTAGATCGTCGGTGAGAGCGTCGAGTTCACCGAAGGTCTTTGCCGCGATCGCCTTGTCGGCTCGTTCCTCGTACTCAGCCGGACTCAGGTGTCCTCGGGTCATCGCCAACGAGAGGATGTCGCGCGCCAGGCGTCGGTCTGCGTCGCCGGCTCGGACGTTGCTCAGATCGATGGCAGGTTCGGAATCTCCGGTGGGTGTCAGATCGCTCACCCGCTCACCGTAGTGGATGATGTGCTGTTTTGGCGGAGCCGACCTGGACTTTCTCTCGCCAAAACAGCACATCATCGGGGGTCGGGGGCGCCGTCGAGCAAGATCTGTAGTGCAGTTCTGTGGGCGAGATAGGCACGTTTGCCGGACGTGGTGATCCGGTAAGTGGTGCTGCTGCCCCGGCCGTGGCCGGCTTTGGACGGCGTGAGGTAACCGGCCGACTCGAGGGCCGACATCTGCTTCGACAGGTCCGAGTCGGTGAGGTCCAGGTGTTCCTTGAGAAATTTGAACGACGCAGTGGTGCTGTTGGCCAGAATCGCCATGGCGGCAAGACGTTTCGGGGCATGGATCACCGGGTCGAGGCCATCGATCATGCGAGCCGCACCCGAACCGCCGCCGCTGCCCTGGCGTAGCGCCGTTCGTAGATCATCAGCCCGCAGGTGATGACCACAAAGGCGACCACCGCTGCCGGCACAAGGCCGACGAGCCACCACGCCAGGGCGATCAGTCCGGCAACAATCGGCAGGGCCAGGAAGTAGCGATTCCATTCCACCCGGATTTCGGCAGGCGGCGTGCCCTTGCCTGGCATGGGAAGGGCGCCGTGCCGTCTGCTCATCCAACCGAGGAACACGAATTCGACAACGATCAGCGTGGCAAGTGCTCCGAAGAACAGGGCCTTGTGTTCGTGCAACCAGCCGAAGACCCCGATCATCGCCGCCGCCCAGCCGCCGACTGAGGGGTAGTACCACCACGGTGTCGGTGGGTAGTCGACATAGGGCGCGGCTTCGGCGCGTTCGGCGACTCTCAGGAGTTCACGCGCGTCGTCACTTTCCATACCGGAAAGCTTAGGAATAACTTTCCACTTCTGCAAGTGGAAAGTTCCCGTCGACGGACGCGATGTTCCTGGTCCGACCCTGTATTGGGACTCGCTTTGGCTTGGGAGGGGGGTAACCGGTACCCTCTAGAGGTTGTCGATGTCAGCTCCGACTCGCACCCATTCTCCACAGGGTGCGCATCGGGTACCAGGCACCGCAGGACGAGTGCAGAAGTCCGAGCGCCAGAAATGGTAAACGGACACGCACAAACCCCAATACGTATACGAAGAAATGAAGGGCTGAATCATGGCTGTACCGAAGCGCCGGATGTCGCGGTCGAATACTCGTAGCCGCCGCTCGCAGTGGAAGGCCGACAACCCGGTCTTGCAAGAGGTCAAGGTTGGTGGCGTCGCTCATCGCGTGCCCCGTCGCCTGGTCAAAGCTGTGAAGCTGGGCCTCGTCGATCTCGATCGTCGCTGATCTAGCCCCAAGGCTCAACACTTCAGGCTGGCCGTCGAACTGACGGTCAGCCTTTTGTTGTGCCCGGACCCCGAGGCGGGAAAGGCCTGCGGTGTTGCAGGACGTACTGAACTACGCGGGCATCGCGGTATTCGCATGCTCGGGTGCGCTGGTCGGCATCCGAAAAGACTTCGACCTGTTCGGGATCTTGTCGATGGGGGCTGCCACCGGGGTCGGTGGCGGCATCGTCCGCGACCTTTTGCTCGGCATTACGCCGCCCACATCCGTGCAGCACTGGCCCAATCTGACCATCGCGTTGATCTCCGGCCTGGTCACATATTTTTTCCATCCGGCTTTCAACAAGTTGTTCAGGGCGATCCTGGTCCTCGACGCGATCGGCATGGCCGTGTTCGCGGTCACCGGCGCATCTTTTGCCCTCGACCACGACGCGAGTGCGATGGCCGCAGTCCTGATCGGTATCACCACTGCGGTCGGGGGTGGCGTCCTCCGCGACGTCCTCGCCAATGAGGTGCCGTTGCTGCTGCGCCCGACCGACCTCTACGCGGTACCGGCGATGTGCGGGGCCCTGGTGGTGGTGATCGTCATCGGGCTCGATTGGCCGGAGTGGACGGGCCTGGTCGGCGGCGCAGTCGTGGCGGCCGCGTTGCGAATGGCGAGTCTGCAGTTCAATTGGCATCTTCCGACGGCCCCGCGGCGGCAGTCCTGACCCGGTGTCGGGCTCGCGCCCGGATATGTCGCAAGGCCTACCCGAGACGATGAAACCGTGGCGCGCCGGGGGGATTACTCAGCGCTCTCTCAGCAGGTCACGTAAGACTGTTGTCATGCGCATTCTTGTTGTGGACGACGATCGCGCCGTTCGCGAATCTCTGCGCCGGTCCCTGACGTTCAACGGGTACACGGTGGTCACTGCCGGAGACGGTGTGGAAGCTCTGGAGAAAATCAGCAGCGAACGGCCCGATGCGGTGGTGCTCGATGTGATGATGCCGCGGCTGGACGGGTTGGAGGTCTGCCGTCGACTCCGCAGCACCGGCGACGATCTGCCGATCCTGGTCCTCACAGCACGCGACTCCGTGTCCGAGCGCGTGGCGGGCCTCGATGCCGGTGCCGACGACTATCTGCCCAAGCCGTTTGCCCTCGAAGAACTCCTGGCGCGACTGCGGGCGTTGATGCGTCGCGCGACAACCGAAGCCCCGCCCGACTCGGAGGCCATGACCTTCGAAGACCTCACGATGGACCCGGTCACTCGGGACGTCACCCGCAACGAGCGGCCGATCAGCCTGACGCGCACCGAGTTTGCGCTTCTGGAGATGCTGATGGCCAACCCGCGGCGTGTTCTGACCCGTAGTCGCATCCTGGAAGAGGTGTGGGGCTACGACTTTCCGACGTCGGGTAACGCGCTCGAGGTCTACGTGGGCTACCTGCGTCGTAAGACCGAAGCCGAGGGCGAGATCAGACTCATCCACACCGTGCGGGGCGTCGGTTACGTCCTGCGGGAGACCCCGCCGTAGATCGTGAGCTGTAAACCGTGAGCCTTTATCATCGGCAGTCGACCCCGACCGAGCCGATCACACCGCAACGTCCGATGAATCTCGTCCCGGCCAATGAATTGCCGAGGCAGATGCGTAAGCCGATGCCGCTGACCCGCACCATCTCTCTGCGGTGGCGCATCACCATCCTGGCCGCGACCGTGGTCGGTATCGCGGTGGCCGTCATGGCTGCTGCCGCTTTCGCGGTGGTGTACCGGGCGATGTACGCCGATGTCGATTCCCAGCTGACCAACCGGGCCAACGGGATGACCGAGTTGGCCCGCATCGGCGTCCTCGACGATTCGCCGGAGTCCCTGGTGGCAGGCACGGTGTACTCCACCGACATGTCCGTGGCGTTGGTCATGCCCGGCGGCCGGGGCTTCCAGATCGGGAGTGTGCCCTACGGCGATGCCGAGCAAGAGGTCGTCGATGGCGAATCCGAGTCGTCGTTGCGTACCTCGAACAACCAACGGGTGCTCGCGCGCAAGCTCGTGGACGGCAACACCCTGATCATCTCGCAGAGCCTCGGGGACACCGACGAGGTGCTCGGGCGGCTGGCCTGGGTGCTCGGGGTGATCGGTGCCTGCGGCATCATCCTGGCGGCGGTGGCCGGAACAACCGTCGCCAGAGCGGGTTTGCGGCCGGTGGCGCGGTTGACGCGCGCCGCCGAACGGGTGGCCAGAACCGACGATCTGACACCGATACCGGTGATCGGCAACGACGAGTTGGCAAGACTCACCGAGAGTTTCAACCTGATGCTGCGCGCATTGGCCGAATCGCGCGACCGGCAGTCCCGGTTGGTCGCCGATGCCGGCCACGAGCTGCGGACGCCGCTGACATCGCTGCGGACCAACCTCGAACTGCTGATCGCGTCGTCCGAGCCCGGTGCCCGTGCCGTTCCCGACTCGGACATGGCCGAGTTGCGCGCCGACCTGATGGCGCAGATCGAGGAGCTCTCCACATTGGTCGGCGACCTCGTCGATCTCGCCCGCGAGGACGCCCCCGAGGTGGTCCATGAGGAGATCGACCTGGCGGAGGTGATCGATCGTTGCCTGGAACGGGTGCGTCGGCGCCGCAGCGATGTGGACTTTGATGTCCATGTCAGCCCGTGGTTCGTGTTCGGGGAGAGCGCGGGCCTCTCGCGTGCGGTACTCAACGTCCTCGACAACGCGGCAAAGTGGAGTCCACCCGGATGCCCGGTGGTGGTGAAACTGGTCCAGGTCGAGCCCAACCGTGCTGAATTGACCGTCGCCGACGCCGGACCAGGCATTCCGCCGGAAGACCGGCAGCTGATCTTCGAACGCTTCTACCGGTCGACCGCGGCCCGGTCGATGCCTGGTTCGGGGCTCGGTCTGGCGATCGTCCGTCAGGTGGTGGTCCGGCACGGTGGCACTGTGGTCGCCGGGCAATCCGAGGCCGGCGGCGCCCTGCTGACCATCACCCTGCCCGGTTCACCGACCGCAGCCGAGATCGCTCCGCGCGTCGTTCAGCAGTAGACATCCCCCCGCGGCACCACGCGCAGGCGTGTCTTGCTTCATCCCCGCTCACCGTCATTCGAGGGGCCGAACTGCTCAATGCCGACCCGAACGAGTGCGAGAATTGAGGGGCAAACCAACAGCGGGGTCTCAGCGACATCTCAGGCCGACGTAGCAGGGTATGTATCAGTGCCGGATCTTGGGCGGCAACCGAGCGCAGCGGTGCGCGTGGCAGAAAGCAAGCGTGGGACATGGGCGGCAACGACGACAACGAACGCGGATCCAACACCCCTGAGGGTGGCGGATTCCCGAATCAACCAGACGCCGGTGGTCCCACCGGACCGGCGGGATGGGGGCAGGGCGGCAACGGTCCCGGCAACGATCCCTATGGCCGCACCACGTCGTTTGATCCCCGATCTGCGCAGCAGCCTTCGGGTTACGGGCCGCCTCCCGGCAATCCCTATGGCGCGCAACCAGATCCGTACTCATCGGGTGCACACCCCGGGCAACACGAGCCCAATCCCGGATATGCAGCAAGCAACCCGACCGGCCAGTTCGCCGGTCACAGTGACGCTCAATCGGTTGGCCCACAGTCCTACCCGCCGGGGTTGGCACCGGCATCTCGGCCGGCCGGACGGTCGGGTGGATTCAAGACCGGGATCGCCATCGCAGCAGTTGCGGTGGCACTGGTCGCCGGCGGTGTTGGTGGCGTTGTCGGTGCGAACATCGCCGATGACTCGTCGAGCTCTTCCAGCAGCGAAGGCGTTCTCGGCGGCGATCGAGACAACACGCAACCGGTAGCCGCTCCGGAAGGATCCGTACAGGCGGTGGCGCAGAAGGTGCTCCCGTCGGTGGTGTCCATCAAGGTGATCGGCAGCCAATCGGCAGGTTCGGGCTCCGGTGTGGTGCTCACCGCGGACGGCACGATCATGACCAATAACCATGTGGTGTCCGGTGCCGGTTCCAACCCTCAGGTGATAGTGGTCTTCAATGACCAAAGTACTGCCAGCGCAACGATTATCGGGGCCGACACCATCTCCGACATCGCGGTGATCAAGGTCGACAAGACCGGGCTCACCCCAATTCAGATCGGCACGTCGGACAACTTGGCCGTCGGCCAGGAAGTCATCGCGATCGGTGCACCGCTGGGTCTGGATGGCACGGTGACCACAGGCATCATCAGTGCCTTGAATCGGCCGGTGTCGACACAGGGCGCAGAGAGCGGTCAGGCATCGGTGATGGATGCGATCCAGACCGACGCCGCAATCAACCCGGGCAATTCCGGCGGTGCGCTGGTGAATGCGAACGGGGCACTGATCGGTATCAATACGGCCATCGCCAGCCTTTCCGAGGGCGAGACCGGTGGCAGCATCGGCCTCGGGTTCGCGATTCCCGTAGACCAGGCGATCCGGGTCGCCAACGAACTCGAGAAGACAGGCAAGGCCACCCAGGCGGGCCTGGGCGTGTCGGTGCGTTCGGGTTCGCCGTCGGCCGATGAGCCCGGTGCGTTGATCAGTGAGGTGCAGCCAGGCGGCGCGGCTGCCGATGCCGGCATCCCGAACGGGGCGCTGGTCACCAAGGTCGACGATCGGGTGATCACCTCGGGCGACGCTCTGATCGCTGCGGTTCGGTCGTACGCACCCGGCGACAAGGTCAAAATCACCTATGAGGTGAACGGGCAGAGCAAAACAGTCGACGTAACCCTTGACACCCTGAATACCGGAGGCAGATAGCATCGTGAAATTCCCTGACCTGTCAATCAGCGATTCGAAATCAACCGACACTGCGGTGGGCGGACGACTGCAATCGGTGTCGGTCATCCCGACCGATAGAGTTCCACTCGGAGGTAGTGACATCTCCGACCTGGGTATCGGCGAGGCAGATGTGGTTGCGGCAGATGCCGCGGCTGCTCGGCTTGCCGCCCAGGCAGGAGTGATCGAGGCGGAAGGAATTCAGATGAGGTCGTTGAATCTGGCCGAAGAGGATCTGGGACGGGCTCTGGTGGTCATCGTCGACGATCGCGCCGCGCACGGCGAAGATCAAGCTCTGATCGGGCCGCTGGTCGGGGAATTGCTCGAAGAGGCGGGTTTTCATGTGGACGCCGTCGTGGCCGTCGAATCTGACGAGGTCGAGATTCGCAACGCGCTCAACACCGCGGTGATCGGTGGCGTCGACTTGGTGATCTCCGTCGGCGCAGTCGGTGTCGGTGGACGTGATGTGGCTCCGGAGGCGACCGCAGATCTGCTCGATCGCAAGTTGCCGGGTATTGAAGAGGCCTTGCGTAGTTCGGGTTTGGCGGCGGGCGCGATGGACGCCGGTTTGTCGCGCGGATTGGCAGGCATCTCCGGGCAGACGATCGTTGTCAATCTCGCCAACTCGCGGGCCGCCGTACGCGACGGAATGGCCACCATCACGCCGATGGCCAAACATCTCATCGCGTCGATCTCTGACTTCTGAATCAGGTTGTCGTGTCGGATAAATCGGTAGGCAAACGCAAATTGTCGCGTGCGGAGTTGGACAGAATCTTCGGCGACGAACTACCTGCGACCACCCGAGACGAGCGCCCCAACGGCGGGTGTGATGAAGATCACAGTGGTGTGGATAGGCGGTCTGACGAGTGGTTTATCGCGAATCGGCCGCCACATCACGAGTGAATAGCGTTTTAATCACAGCCCGGTCCAGCGGTTTAACGGATTGGTAACTAAATTCCATCCAGTATTGACAACTGGAAATGTACGCCAGCGTATCCCGGTGTTTAGGACACGCTCACTGCTAACTGTTGCTTGCATTCGCCCAGCGCACTAACGTTCCGCTCGATACGTCCAGTACCAGTGCGGGGGCTGGAAGTGTCCCGCGATGCGCCCCCGAGGGTGTTCGTGGAAGGACTGAAACGTACGGCTGGAATTAACTTCTGGGAAACGTTGGGCTCTCCGCCCGTTAACGCATCCCGTGGATTATTCCGACCAACCGTCAGGTCACTTCAGGCTCGCGATTTGGTTGAGTCTGGATTACACAGCAATCCTGTGAGAGGGAACGAATGAGCAAGTTCAGCATGTTCGGTCTACGCCGCGTTGTCGGCGCTGGAGCCATTACCGCGGTTGCTGCCATCGGCTTGGCCAGCATGGGCGCCGGAAACGCCGCCGCAGGCCCGCTGGCTTCGGGCAGCAAGGTCACTGAAGGCATCGATGGCACCGTGATCAAGATCGAGCGCACCGGCGAGAGCGCTTACCCGGTTCCGTCGGTGGCCAACAACGGCGCAGGCCGCGCCGCAGAGGTCAACGGCAAGGTCAAGGTCTACTCGGGCGGCTCAGCAGGAACGCTGACCACCGGCTACATCGTGGGCTGCCAGGTCGACATCACCGGATTCTCGGGCGGTCTCGGGGCTAACCTGAACGTTCTAGCGTTGTCCGGTGGTGTCTCAGGTTCGTTGTCGATCCCGCTGAATCCGGGCCAGGCTGTTTTCGTGTCGCTGGGCAGCAAGGACTTCGACGGAACTGACGCGTCGATCCAGTACAAGAACCAGAGCATCGATGTGCAGCAGTGCGGTGGATACGCCCAGGCACGCGCCTTCTCGACCGTCGTCACCAGCGGTGACTTCGTTGTGAAGTCGACCCTCTACGGCCAGCCGTTCAGCCTCAACTGATCGTCGGCAGATAATCCCGCCCAAGTCTTGAAACACTTTATCTGCCGCAAGCAGATTGATATTTCCGTAAGGGGAATTATGAAGAACACAACTTCGCGTCGTATCGCGGCGGCCGCCGGTATCGCCGGTGTCTCCGCTGTGGCGCTCGCCTCGATGGGCGTCGGCGCCGCTGCTGCCGGACCGCTTCCCGGTGGCAAAACCACCCAGACCCTCGACGACGGCACCTCGGTGACGGTCAGCCTGTTCGGCGAGAATGTCAGTTACACCCCGTCGATGGCTGCTGTCCCGACCAGTCGCAACGTATGGATGGACGGCAAGATTGCCGTCAACGTCTCCGGTGGTGCCGAAGGCGGCACCATTGAAGCTGGTTACCTTGTTGGCTGCCAGCTCCAGTTCGGTGCCTCCGCTGGGGCCAAGGGTGGCATTGGTGGAGCTTTCCCGGAGACCCCGGGTGGATCTTTCAACGTTGCACCTGACGAAGGCAAGGGCGACGCAGGTTTCACGCTTGCGCCCGGTGAAGCCAAGTCGTACCCATTCTTCGATGAGAGCAACGGCAGCGGCTTCGAATTCGAAGGTGCATCAGGTGGTCTGGTTTATAGCCAGGAGACCATCGGAATTCCCAGCTGCGCCGGATTTGCTGAGGCCAAGGCCTACGTGAAGGTGACCGTCGAGACCGAATCGACCACCGGCATCGTTACCCTGTGGGGCAAGCCGTTCAGCATCGGCTGATAGCAAGCCTGCTCGACAACTGAATATCAACGAAAGCCGGGACGCCACAAGGTGTCCCGGCTTTTGTTGTGCGCCAGATTTCATTCTCGCCCGGGGTTTGCGACAGAAACCGACTGAGTTCTCGTCGATCGATTTGTTAACGCGTGAACGCTTGTCTCGGGGTGCATTGTTGGCCGATTGACCCTCTTCCATACGATCAGGTGACGCGAGATCTATTGCGGCACTGGTACGTTCAGATTCGGAAATCGTCCGGAACAGGTTAGTTTGCGCACTCAGATTAAGAATCTGACGACGGCTGGAATTTTTGCGGCGAGAGCGCGCGCCTAGTTGAGGTCGGCCAATTCGAAGGGGCACGATGAAGTCATCGAAACGATGGATGGTGGCGGCGAAACTCGCGGGCGGTGGAATCGCGGTTGCAGGGGCGTGCGCGATAGGTAACGGTGCCGCCTCGGCGGATACCCCGGATGAGGCGCCGTCGACGGTCGCCGTCGTTGAGTCGTCCGGCTCGGCAGTTGATGCTGAGAGACTTGCTTCGATGCCGGCGAATGGACCAGAGGTGCCGGTGGTCGACACCCAACTCTCGGCCGCTCCGGCGACGACGGATACACCGGCCTCCAGTTCCGACGCGGCACCGGCCAAAGAAGTTGAAGATGAAGTCGGCGATGTCGTTGAGTTCCAACAGGAGACCTCAGTAGTTCCGGGCGCTGAATCGGGTACCGAATACGTTGGCCGGCACCGGCTTCCCGACGTTTCGACTGCCACAGCAGTCGCTGATTTCCACCTCGAAGAGCTGCAGTTCTTGGGCTCTGAGACCGCAGGTACGCCATTGATGTCCGCTGCGGTTGCCGATGAAGTGACCAGCAGCGAAGGAACGGTGATCGACCCACAGATCATCGATCTCCCCGCCTTCAATTCCAGTTATCCCATCGCTGTCAGCCCGGACGGGACCCGCATATACGTCGGAAGCATGCAGGACAGTCGGTTGTGGGTTATCGACACCACAACGAATACGGTCGTTCACATTCAGGGCGGTGGATCGGCGGTTGAGAACGGGGTGGTTGTCAGCCCCGACGGTAAGCGGGTCTACGTGACCGGAATATCGGGTGTCGAGCGCGTCGTCTACATCATTGACACGTCGACAAACTCAGTCCTACCGGACTCGATTGCCATCGATGGAGATGTTTCCGGCATTGTTTTCAGTCCCGACGGCAGCCGTGCTTATGTCGTGGGTCAGGCCACTGATCTTGACGGCAACATCGCAAATGAATTGCAATGGGTGACGGTAGTCGATACTGCATCCAATACTGTGATCGATCGCTTTGAAATCGACGGATCTACAACGGTTTTTGGAGAAGTGGCGATCAGTCCCGATGGCACCCGGCTATACGTGCCGACCCAAGGTCGTACCTACGTCGATGGTCAGCCAATCGATCTAGGGGCGGTCTCGGTCGTCGATGCATCCAGTGGTGAAGTGATCTCAACTGTGCCGGTGTACTTCGGTCCGCCGGTGGCGGGTACGGGTGCGATGAATCATCTGGTGATGAGCCCCGACGGGCGATACCTCTACACCGCGAGTGCCAACGATACGGTTGTCTCGGTGATTGATACCGACACGAATTCAGTAGTCGCGGTGCCCGTCACGTATGAGGGTGGCCAAATCAGCGACCTGGTGGTGAGTCCTGACGGCAGCCGCCTCTACGTCTTCGCATCCCTTACCGACTTCAGCACCGATCAAGTGGTCACCGTGATTGATACTGCTGACAACAGTGTGATCGGCACCTATGTCATTGCCGCGAAGGACTCGAACCTGCCGAATGGCAGCGCCGTGATAACTCCAGACGGCAAGTACATCTATGTGACGGGCCACCAGGGTAATGTGCTGGTATTTGATACAGCGTCGTTTTCAACGGCCACGCCAATTGTTGTGACCCCGCCGATTCGCACCTATCCTTCGTCTAACCAGACGATCACAGAGCTGAATGGGGTCTTCGAAGGTGAACGCTTTGAAAAACTAGTCGGCATCAACAGTGACCTTGCCGCCTTAGCCGGCGTCGGCGCTCTGTCTGCAACATTGCAGTGGATGGGGATACTCAGTGCAGTCGACCGCGGAGCCTATGTGGATGCTGCGTTCTCCACGACGAGCTTCGCTGGTGATCAACTCGCCCAGTTCGGTGCAAAACGCGGAAGTCCAGTGCTGTATCTGACCGGAGTCGCGGTCAATACGTGGTCCTACACGTTCAACGAAGCCGCGAAAGTTGACTGGGAGGGGCGTAACGAGACCTTCGCGTATATGTTCGAAAACCCCTGGGTCGTAGTTGAAGAAGTCGTCCAGGCGCGGACCGAGGTGGCGTGGCACATCGGCGCTGCCCTCCTGAGTCCTTTGACCGGAGGCGTCAAGCCTTAACCTCGAAGGTGTCGTGCGACCAGGTTTGTCCGGTCGCACGATGACCTGTTGTCCGGATTGAGGCAGAACTGACTGTGCCCCGGCCGGGGCCGGGGCACAGTCGTGATGTTGTCGATGGGTTACTGGCTGTGGCGTCCGGGGCCGTCTTCGGGGCGCTCCGGTGGCGGCCCGTAGCCGGGGGGAGGACCGGTCAGCGGATCGGGTCGGTAGCCGGGGTTCTGTGAACCGTAATCGGGTGGCCCGTACTGGGGTGGTCCCGGACGCTGTGGCGGCTGGTTCGGGTTGTAGCCGGGAGGTGGGCCTGCCGGCGGTTGGTAGCCCGGTGGGGGACCGCTCAGCGGATCATTCGCGGGCGGTGGGCCTGCCGGTGGTTGGTAGCCCGGCGGGGGGTTCTGCGAATATGACGGCGGGCGACGGGCCTGTTCGGGCTGGGCCGAGAACTGCTGGGTGCCTGCCTCTGATGCGCTGAGGCCACCGGCAGCTCCGGCCGCTCCCACCAGGGGCTGCGATGCGTGGCCCTCGTGGGCCCGCTCGATGTAGGCGTCGTCCTTGTCGGTCTGTGTGCTCTTGGCCGCAGCGATCTTGGCCTTCTCCTCCGACGCATCTTTGCCTTGCAGAATGTCGCGGATCTCGGTGAGCAATTCGGATTCGGACAAAGCGACCGCGTCGTCGCCGTCCTTGGCGGCAAACGCCTTCAATTTTTCGTACGGCATCACAATGACGAAGTACACAATTGCGGCAATGATCACGAAGTTGATGATTGCGGTTATCAATCCGCCGATATCTACAAATGTCTCGGAGTTGCCGTCGCGAATGGTGAAGCCGAGGCCCTGTGCCGCATCTGTCCCTCCGAGTGAATTGATCAGAGGTTCAATGATGTTGGTGGTGAACGCAGTCACAATGGCGGTGAATGCTGTACCGACAACAACGGCGGTGGCCAGGTCAACGACGTTTCCCCGCATGAGGAAGTCTTTAAAACCCTTTAACATGTCGTGGACCTTCCCACCTGGGAAAACGCGCATATGCTCGGGTGCATTTTTCGATCTTAACCATCTATCGACCCAGATCGTGGATGGAACATGCGGATTCAGTGAAAGACCACGGTGATCGGCGCAGCGAGCGTTGCGACGGCGACACGGTGCGCATCCCGCTCGGGCATGGCCAAAATTGTCGGTCGGGTATCTCGGCCGGATCGCGCTGTGCCGGGTGTGAATACAAGCGCCACCACGGCGTTCTTCACCAGAACGGTTGAAGTTGAAGGTGCTTCGCCATCGTTGGACTCGTCGATGCTCAGGACGTCCACCACGTCGCCCTCGCGTAGAAGGTCCACGATGGATGAGTCGGACAAGGTGACCGGGACCAGGCGGGCATCGTCGCGGCCCAACAGGGCGGCAGGCAGGCGACTGGACAGCACGCGGGTATCGGTGAATATCTCACCGGGATGAACAGGGCCGGTGACCGTTTGTTCGACCAGGTGCGAGAGGTCGGTGATCGCGCCGACGGGGATCGCGGCTGCGTCGACTCTGCGAACTTCCAGGTCGGCGGAGGTCAGATGGATTCCGGGTGCGATCTCGCGGGCGGCGACGACAACCGACTGCAGCTCTTTGTCGCGCTGGGCGCTCAGGGCCGCGACGATCGCGATCACCACCAACGCCGCGGCGCAGATCCGTCGGAGCAGAAGCGCGCGCGTCCAGCCCGGGCGAAGTGCATGCCTCAAACGGTCGAGCGCGGTGGGTTGCAGTGGGTTGCGGTCGGGCATGGCCGAACGCTAGGTCACCAGGGTGGCCAAATCCGATAAGTGCGCGCCTGCCCGACTGAACTGTGGGCAGACGCCGCCACTGTGGATAAACGCCGGTGTCAGGAGGCTGTTGCGGCCGGGGTGCTGGGGGTCGAAGAGCTGGTCGATGAGCTGCTGCTCGAGTCGCTCGACGATGAAGAAGTCGACGACGAGGTCGATTCCTTCTTGCTCGAGGAGTCGCTGGAGCTCGCTTCGCTGCTGGTCGACGTCGACCGGCTGTCGTTGCGATAGAAGCCGCTGCCCTTGAAGACGATACCGACGCTGTTGAACAGTTTGCGCAGCTTACCGGCACATTGTGGGCATTCGGTCAGCGAATCGTCGCTGAACGACTGCACGATGTCGAAGCGGTTATCGCACTGTGTACAAGCATACGAATAAGTGGGCACCGAGGACCTCCGGAAGTATTTAGCCGAGAACTTTGTGGATTCTACAGCGCAGTTGGCACTCTAGGTTAACGAGTGCCAGGGTCAGGTTGTTCCGAGGCGGCGAAAACCGCCCGACGGCGTCAGGCTCCAACCCATCGGCACGTCCAGATCGTCTGCGGGGATCTCGTCGAGAAGCTCATCGTCATATACGACGGCCACCAGGCGTTTTGTGTCGACCGACGGGATCGTTCGGTCGTAGTAGCCCGCGCCTCGACCGAGGCGGACACCGCTGCGGTCCACGGCCAACGCCGGGACCAGCACCAGGTGGGCGGTGTCGATGACCTCGCTCGGCAAGGTAGCCCCTGCCGGTTCCAACAGGCCGAAGCGACCGGTTGTCAATGAGTCGGGTCCGTCGTAGTTCGACCAGCCCAGAGGTGCCGGCGGACCGGGACTGACAACGGGGAGCACGACCCGGTGGCCGCGCTCGCGCAGAGCGTCGAGCATGGCGACGGATCCGGGCTCAGTGCCGACCGGAACGTAGGCGGCAATCGTGGTGGCTTTTTCGCCGGCCAGCTGGTCGGTGTCCTCTAGATGGGCGATCCATGTCACAAGTCGGGCGTCTGCCGCCCGTTTAACCTGCGGTGACATATTCTCGCGTGCCCGCTGTAGGTGTTTTCGCAAAGTAATCTTCGTAAAATTGATGGGTGCAGCCTCTCATCCGAAGCGTTCTGCCGATAGGTTTATCCCTGGATGCCGTTATTAAGCAAAGTAGGGTGGAAAATGATTGATGCGAAGATGAGTCCGACTGACGAGATGGAATACGAATCGGTTCCCGGAACACCCCCTATTCCGAGGACCGCAATAGTTCCTGCCGCCGGTTTGGGAACACGCTTTCTGCCCGCGACCAAAACGGTCCCGAAAGAGCTTCTGCCGGTCGTTGATACCCCGGGTATCGAGCTCGTGGCCGAAGAGGCCAAGGCTGCAGGCGCCGAACGCCTGCTGATCATCACCTCGCCCGGCAAGGACGGGGTCGTTGCCCACTTCGTCGAGGACCTCGTTCTCGAGCACACTCTGGAGTCGCGCGGCAAAGACAAGATGCTGGCGAAGGTCCGCAACGCGCCGTCGTTGCTGGAGGTCGCCTCGGTGATCCAGGAAAAGCCCCTCGGCCTCGGCCACGCGGTCGGCTGCGTCGAAGCACAACTCGACGACGATGAGGATGCAGTCGCGGTCCTGCTGCCCGACGACCTCGTGATGCCCTCCGGTGTGCTCGAAGTGATGGCGCGGACCCGCGCGCGGCGTGGCGGCACCGTGCTGTGCGCGATCGAGGTCCCCACCGACAAACTCAGCGCCTACGGCGTCTTCGATGTCGAGGAACTGCCCGACGCCATCAATCCGAATGTCATGAAGCTCAAGGGCATGGTCGAGAAGCCGAAGGCCGAAGATGCGCCATCGAACTACGCGGCTGCCGGTCGGTACATCCTCGACCGCGCCATCTTCGATGCCCTCCGTCGCATCAAGCCGGGTGCGGGCGGCGAATTGCAGCTGACCGACGCGATCGCACTGCTGATCGAAGAGGGCCACCCGGTCCACGTGGTCGTGCACCGCGGCACCCGTCACGATCTCGGTAACCCGGGCGGTTACCTGAAGGCTTCGGTTGATCTAGCCCTCGACCGCGACGACTACGGTCCCGAACTTCGGGAGTGGCTCGTTCAGCGCCTTGGTCTCTAAGGTCCGCCTGAGAATTTTCGACAACGCGCCCGAACTGCCGGGCCGGTGAACCGATTCGGCCGTCGAAACCCGCTAACGTCATGTCTTGCGTGTGCAGACTCCCCGTGCCGTACGGCTCACGTGGTCAGGGCGGGGTGAGAGGAGATGATCGGTGCGTTCGGTGGAGGATCAGCTGAGTCGGGTGACCGCTGCAGCGGTGGCACCTCGGCCGGTGCGGGTGGCGATCTCCGAATCGCAAGGTCTTCTCTGTGCCGAGGATGTGACGGCCGATCGGCCGCTTCCCGGTTTTGATCAGTCGGCCATCGACGGCTACGCGGTGCGCAGTGTCGATGTCGCCGAAGCCGGCAGTATCGCCGGCGACGACTCCGAGTCGCCGGGGGACCACGTGATCGTGGTCCTGCCGGTGGTCGGGGAGCTCAAGGCGGGTTCGCGTACGCCGACACGGCTGCAACCGCGGCAGGCGGTCCGAGTGGAAACGGGCGCGCCGCTGCCGACCCTCGCGGACGCTGTGGTCCCGCGTCGTTGGACCGACGGCGGTCTCCCGAAGGTGCGTGTCGGTCACGCGGTGCGCAGCGGCCAGTACGTCCGTCATGAGGGCGCTGACGTGCAGCCCGGTGATGTGGCTGTGCGGGCCGGGACGATCATCGGTCCGGCCCAGGTGGGATTGCTCGCCGCGGTCGGATGCGAGCGGGTTCTGGTTCACCCCCGGCCCCGGTTGTCGGTGATCTCGATCGGTGGCGAACTGGTCGACATCGATCGCACCGCAGGCGGCGGACAGGTCTATGACGTCAACAGCTATGCGATCGCGGCGGCCGCGCGCGATGCCGGTGCGGACGTGAACCGGGTCGGCATCGCCGACAGCGAACCGACGCAGCTGCGCGAAATCGTTGAAGGACAACTGATTCGGTCCGAGATCGTCGTCATCACCGGTCCGGTCGGCGGCGCTGCCTCGGAAACGATCAGGGAAGCCCTTGCCGAACTCGGCGAACTCGAGATCACCAGAATCGCGATGTACCCGGCGTCGGTCCAGGGTTTCGGACAACTCGGACGGGACGAGGTCCCGACGTTCCTGCTCCCGGCGAATCCGGTCAGCGCGTTGGTGGCCTTCGAGGTCATGGTGCGGCCGCTGATCCGGATCGCGATGGGCAAGCGTCAGCCGATGCGGCGGGTGGTGCGCGCGCGGACCGTGGGTGCGATCACGTCGGTCGAAGGTCGCCGCGGATATCTGCGAGGGCAGCTGATGCGCGACGAACAGACCGGTGAGTACCTCGCGCAGGTGATTTCCGCACCCGATGGCGGCTCGCATCTGCTGGCCGGGCTGGCCGAGGCGAATTGTTTGGTGATCATCGAACCCGAGGATGTGGAGTTGCGGCCCGGCGACGAGGTTGATGTGGCTTTCCTGGCTCAGCGCGGATAGGACTGCAACTGTGCGGTCCTGGACCAGAGGGGATACGTCGCGGCGAGGGTGGCCGGCAAAGTTGGGTCCGATCGGCGTTGCGGGTGGCACCGTCACGGTCCGGCCAGTCCGTCTGCGTGACGCGCGGGCGTGGAGTCGGTTGCGGATCGAGAATCAAAATTCGCTGATGCCGTGGGAACCCACCGGCACCGGATTGTGGTCGGCAAGGCACAACCCGGCGGCGTGGCCCGGATTGCACTCTGTGCTCCGGGCCGAAGCAAGAGCCGGGAACATGCTGCCGATGGTCATCGAGCTCAACGGCGAATATTGCGGACAACTCACGGTGGGCAACATTCAGCGCGGTGCGCTGCGCAACGCCTGGATCGGCTATTGGGTCGATGCTGCGGTCACCGGTCGGGGCGTGGCCACGGGCGCGCTGGCCCTTGGCGTCGACCATTGTTTCTCGACCGCGGGAATGCACCGGCTCGAAGCGACCGTTCAGCCCGACAATGCCGCGTCGCTCTCGGTGCTTCACAAAGTGGGGTTCCGCGACGAGGGGTTGCTCAAGCGCTATATGGATGTCAACGGGTCGTGGCGCGACCATATTCTCTTGGCGCTGACCATCGAAGAACTGCCCGGCGGTGCCGTCGAAACGCTTGTGCGCCAAGGTCGCGCAACGCGCTGAGCGTCGCCGGAGTAATGCTCTGGTCAGTCGAGGAAGTTGGATGTTTCCTGGCTGTAGGTCGACACGATGTGGCCACCTGAGAAGGTCTGGACGTCTTCGAGGGCGAATTGGGTCGGGTTGAACCTGGTGTCGAACGCGGGCCGGCCTGCACCGGTGACCACGGGGTACGTCTTGACCACCAGCACGTCGATCTGGGGGAGTAACTGGCCTGCGAGATTTCCGCCACCGGCCAGGTAGATGTCCAAGTCGGAGCCCTCGTGTTTGAGCATGTCGACAGTGTCGGCGGGATCGCCACGGATCACCGTGATCGCCGGATCGTCCACGCGTAGCTCCCGCGACACCACGTATTGGTCGAGGTGTGGATACGGGCTCGTGATGTTCTGGGCCAACGCCGGATCGTAGGTGCGACGACCCATGATGATGCTGCCGAATCTGGTCAGTGGTCTGTCAGCGATGCCTGCCTGCGCACGTACATGCCCTGGCAGAGCGTCTCCGAACTCGTCGAGCATCCACTGCATGTAGTCGTCGGAGATCGGATAGAAGTCCACCTCGTCGTTGGGTCCGGCGATATAGCCGTCGATCGAAATCCCGATGTAGTACACAAGCTTTGGCATACCCTCCACCTTCGATCGATTCGGTCTACCGCCGACGTTAATGGACTCGGCCCGTCCTAATCGACTGAATTTGAACGATGGTTAACACGAGCTGACCCAGGCGCTGCACGCCCTGTGCTCAGTCTCGACAAATCGAAGGGTTGTCGGCGCGTCTTCGCTGCTTGAACAGGCTATGGCCATAGCCTGGCTTGGAGCGCTTGTTACTGGTGTGACGAACGCGCACTCGACTGACTGGTCGAGCGAGGTTGCCGAAGGGAAGGAGCTGCCCATGCCGAACTCGCTGTTGTGGGTGTGTCTGGTGGCGATCTGGCTGTTTGTTTTGGTGCCGATGGTCGTGAAATCGCGGCCGACCGTGCGCAAGACATCTGATGCAGCGCTGGCAACGCGCGTGCTCCACCGCGGTGGCCGGACCATTGCGAAGACCAAACGACGCATGGCCTCTGGCCGGCACCCGCACGACGCCGAATGGGAACCGCCGGTTCGCGAATACCGCAAGGTTGTCGCGAAGGGTGGAACCGCCACGGCGGTCAAAGAAGCCGACGTTGATGTGGCCGAGGTTGACGAGGACGTTGACGTCGAGGCACCTGAGGTCGAGAAGACCCCGGTGATGAAAAAGGTTGCCGTCGAGGTCGATTCCGCCGCTGATGTTGTTGATGCCGAAGTCGAGGACGAAGCCGATACTGACATCGAGGCCGAAGCCGACGATGAGGCAGCGGTTGACGCTGAGGTTGTCGACGAGGCTGATGACATCGAGACCGCCGAAGCCGGTGCGGACGACTCCGTCGCCGAGGTCGAAGACGACATCGAGGCCGAGGTCGACGACGACTCCGAAGAAGCTGAACTCGAAGACAGCGAGCTCGACGAGGCTGACCTCGAAGAAGCTGAGTACGACGATGTCGATGACGAAGAGTTCGAGGACGACGCCGAATACGACGACCACGAAGAAGACGACGCCGACGAGGAAGTGGCCGAAGACAATTCGGCCCGCCGAGCCCGCCGCGGCGGCTTCGACCCAGAAGCCGATCGTGAACGCAGCGACAAGCGCTATCGGTTCCGTCAGCGTGTGATGGCCCTGCTGGGTGCCTTGGCTCTGGTCAGCATGCTCGCGGGCGTCATGGTCGGAACTGCCGGCTGGGTCGCGGCAGGCCTGTTGGTCGCCGGGCTCGTCGGCTACATGTCCTTCCTGCGTCGCGCAGTACGCAACGAGCAACGGATTTACCAGCAGCGGATGCGTCGTCTGGCCCGTGCCCGGCGTGAGGAAGAACAGCGTCGCGCCCACCCAGAAGTCGACCCCCGCGCCGACATCCCGGCACGCCTGCGCCGGCCCGGAGCGATTGTTCTGGAGATCGACGACGAAGACCCGATCTTCGATCACCTGCCCCGCTACGTGCCCGCTTCGCGCCTCGAAGACATCGACCGCGACCATTCGTACCGTCGGGTTGTGGGCCAGTAACGACCCAGTGTTAACCTGTTCAAGTTGCTCGCAAGGGCAACGAAGGGGCTATAGCGCAGTTGGTAGCGCGTCTCGTTCGCATCGAGAAGGTCAGGGGTTCGATTCCCCTTAGCTCCACAAAGATCCCAAACGAGCCACATATACGAAGACGAGCCACATACATGTTGGCTCGTCTTCGTATATGTGGCTCGTTTGCCAGTTGGTGGTGACAAAAGGGCGACGTCGATTCCGCGGCGACGGCGTCGAGATCCCGGGTCGAACAGGGTGCTTCAGACGTCCGATGTCGTAGAGGCTGATGTTCCGAACGCGCGTTGGACGCCGATTTCGTTGATACCGGCGTCGCCAAGCTTGCGGCGGTGCGTCTTTAGTTCGTGGTCCGTAAACGTTGGAAGCATTGCCTGCGCTAAATCCAATTGACGCAGTGCTACTCGGTCAATCGCGACCCGATTGAGCCCACGGCGTTCGCCGGGCTCTCGCCCGGCGAGCGGTCGACAGCGACTCAGGCAAGCTCGTCAGGTTGCGGGTTCAGTTCGAGAATGCGGTCGACTGCGTCGATGCCGAGGGTGACGAGTGTGGCCACCAGCTCGGCACGTTCGAGCTTCACGTCGCCGCGCAGCCAGAGCGCTACCCCCTCGGTGGTACCTCCGACCAGCACGCGGGCGATGAGTTGAGCTCGCGGATCGTCGGCCCGGTTGCCTGCGAGCAGGGTCAGCAGCTGGGTGACGAAACGGGCCACCGCGTGATCTCGTGCTGCGCGGAGCCCGCGGTTGCCGGGGGCCTCGAGATACAGACGTGCGACCCGTGGATCGTCGAATGCGGTGAGGATTTCATCGACGGCGACTTCGATCAGTCGGGCTCTCGGTGCGTCCCTGTCGAGTTCCGCGGATGCTGCGGCGATGCGGTCGGCCACCTGCGCGAGCACGTCGGTCAGGGTTTCGCCGGTGAGGTCGTCGAGATTGGAGAAGCTCAGGTAGAGGTGCCGTTTGGAGACCGATGCACGCTCGCAGATCGCCCCCACACTCAACGATTCGATGCCACTCTCGTAGTTGAGGTCGAGGACGGCCTCGGTCAGCCGGTGTCGGCGCGATAGGCGTCGCTCTGTGGCGCTTTGTCCACCGTAGGGCCGCCCAGCGGGCTCGGTCGTTGGCGTCACCTGCTCATAGTGCCATTGCGGGCGGTCGACTGTTCCAGGTGCAGGTCCACACGTTGACGAAGAAACAGTGTGCGATCTACTCTAAGTGAAACCGGAACGACACGGTTTCAGAATGGAGTCCGGATGCTGTGCTGCACGATCTTGCTGCTGCTGATGGTTGGTCTGCGCAAAGTCTTCCTCGTAGCCGGTTCGTGGGCGGGGCGGGAGGTCTCGCAGGCTGCCGCGATGCCGCCGGCCGCACGGCGGGTCGTCACACCGGAGCTGCCGGTGTCGGCGGTGGTGCAACGATGAGCGCGACGCCGGTTTTGCGGCCCGGTCGGTGGGTTCCGGCGCGTCTGTTGCCGCCGTCGCGGCCGCTGCTCTCGCCGGTGACCCGTGGCAAGTTCCGCAGAGTTGCTGCGGTGTACGCCCTTCTGTGGACTGGCGGCTTACTGGTCGCTGCCATGGGCAACCATGTGGCCGGCGTCGCGGCCATGGGGTTGCTGTTCCCGGGCGGCGGTCACCTGGCATCGGGTCATGTCGCGCACGCGGCGATGGCATTGGCCGCATTCGGGCTCGCTGTTCTGGTGTGGTGGATGATTGGTGCGGTCATCGCCCCGATCATCGTATGGCTGGCGTTCCTGCTCGAAGCGGCTGTCACTCATTCTCATGCCCATATGTCGGTCACCTGGATCGCTATCACCGCCGGCCTGGTTCCGGGTGTGGTGGTGGTTGCGTTCGGTGTGCACGTCCTGCGTCACCGCCATCAGGTGGCGATCGCGCGGTCTCTGAACACCGAACTGGCAGATGTCACGTATTTTCAAACCGCGGTGCCGTCGTCTCCCGAACCGCCAGTCGGTGAAGCCTCGGCGGACGACCTGGCGCATCTCCGCTTTGCGCTCGACCTTGCGTTGCAACCGTTGTCGGAGTTCGCCGGTTTTGATCGCCGCGACCAGTTCCGTGAGGCGGCTCTCCGTTATCAGCTCAGCATCTTGGGCTATGCGCTGTCGATGTACCGCTACACGCGGACCCCGGCGTTCTCCGGGTATCTGGCCGAAGCGCAGGAGAGGTCGATCCTGAAAATGGGGGACAAGCGGGTGTGGGGCTACTGGGCGCTGGAAAATGCCTGGGGACGACTGTCTCTAGGTAGAGATCCGGTCAACAACAACGACAACGTGATGCTGACCGGGTGGCAGGGCGCCGCAGTCGGGATGTACGAGAGTTTCGGCGACAGCAGGTTCTCCCGTCCAGGAGGGTTGACCTACACCTGGTCCGACGGACAGCAGTATCGGCACGACTTTCACGACCTCGCCGAGTCCATCCACCGCAATATGCACCGGTCGGCGTACACACTGTTCTCCTGCGAACCCCGCTGGATCTACCCCGTCTGCAACACCTTTGGGGTGAATACCCTCATCGCCCATGACCGACTACACGGTACGAGCTTTCATGCCGACCTCGACGAGGCGATCGCGCGCGCGTATGAAGACGAGTTCGCGCGCCCGGACGGCAAACTCATCGGTGTTCGTAACGAGAGCCTGGGGCTGTCGTGGAACATCTGGGCCAGCGAAGGCGTCAGCCTTCCAACTACCTACTGGATGAACGCCTTTCTGCCCGATCAGGCCCATCGGGCGTGGTGGCTGACGAAACGGGATTCGTTGGAGTTCGACGGGGAGCGTTTTCTCCTCCCTCGGACCGCGGCCAACCGATGCGATGTCGGCAACTACTCGTTCGGTAGTGACTCGTTCGCCCAGACCTTTCTCTCGCTGACAGCGCGCGAGATGGGAGATACCGAGATCGCAGACACCGCATTCGCGTACGTCGACGAGAAGGAACACGTCGAACGCCACGCCGGCGTCGCACGGTATGAAGGATTGTCCACGCAGGGCAACCTGTACTCGCTGCTCTCACGGTTCGCGCGGCCGTCGGCCAATCGCGACTTGATCGGCGCGGGCCTACCCGCCCATTGGCTCTCGGGCCCCCGTCTCGCCAGCGCAGCCTACCCGGACGTTCTCGTCGCCCGCGCCGTCACCGACGGCCGGGCACTGGACCTTGTTCTCTATCCCGGCAATGGCGGCACTCGCACAACGCTGGTGGTCGATCAACTCCAGCCGCACCGCCGGTATACGGTGCCGGGATCGCTCGAAGCGACAGTCGATGCAGACCACAACGGCTGCGCCCGAATAGATCTAGACGTCGAGGGACGCACCGTCGTCCGAGTGGAGCCGATCTCATGACACTGCGCCCCGGCTACCTCGTGTCTCGGCAGATCGAAGGGTTGGATCCGGTCGCCGATGCTGATGAAATCGCTCGGCTGTCACTGGTGACCTTGCACGGCAATCCCGCGCTGACCTACGCCCTGTTCACCGTTGCATTCATGAAACAGGTTGCGGTGCCGACCATGGCCCGAATTCTGCACCGCCGCGGAGGTGGGGACATCATGCAGTTCCCGGCCCAACGCAACGACGACACCCTGCTGTTCTTCGGGCAACTGCTCGATCACGGACCGACTTCCCCGACCGGACGAGCGTGGATCGAACGCCTCAACCAGATTCACGCACATTTCCCGATCCGCAACGACGACTCGCTCTACACGCTCTCGACCCTTGCTCTCGATCCCCACCGGATCACCTCCGACCTCGCGCATTCGCCCTTCACTTCAACAGAATTGGAGGCGCAGTGGCACTTCTGGCGGTCGGTGGCCGAGCTGCAAGGACTCCACGGCGTGCCCGGGACGCGGGACGAACTCCAAAGTTGGGCATCGTCTTACGAGCAGCGCGAGTTCGCACCGAGTAGTGAAGGTCGCGCTGTCGCGAGATCTCTCATCGACGCCTTCGGGGACCGAGTTCTGCCCGGGTACCTGCGGAAGCATGCGGACCGGATCATCTCAGCCTTCTGTCCACCGAATCTTCGCGACATCCACGACTTACCCCACCCCTCGCGGCCATTGCAACTCGCGACGAGAGTGGCAGTCGCCGGTTATGCGCGGTCCACTCCGATACGTCTGGTCGACCTCGACCGATCCATGGTCGAGACCTTCGGTGTCCGGAAATACGGCGAGCGAAAGCCGTCAGAAGTTGGCTACCGACGGTCAACGCGCGGCAGTGGACGGTAGCGACGGTGCCGTTGCTGCCAGTTGAAGGATGGCCAGCCCTCGCCGGACAAGATGTTCGGTGAGGGCTTGCCGCTGTCAGCGGCCGATTCTTCACTCGCTATGTCGACTTTCGACCGGTCGATTGTCAGAGCTGGCTTCAGAGCTCCGGACCGCCGGGTAGGCCGGCATGATAGTGTCCGGCGGTCCAACCGCCGTCGACTGCGATTTCGGCGCCGCTCATGTAGCTTGCTTCATCGCTCGCGACAAAAGCGGTTACGCGTGCCACCTCTGGCGGTTCGCCGATGCGGCGCAACGGAACCCGGGCGTAAGCGGCGTTGAGCGTGTCTCCGGTTTCGCCGGTCGGGTTACCCATCGGTGTGTTGATTCCGCCAGGGTGCACGGAGACCACTCGGATCACCGGTCCCAACTCCAGGGCCTGCGCTTTCGTCAGACCGCGAACCGCCCATTTGCTGGCCACATAAGGACTCATCCCGTTGGTGCCTCGCAAACCGTCCAGCGACGAAATATTGACGACGACACCTGAACCGGATTCCCTCATGGTGGAGGCGACAGTCTTCACCCCCAACATCGAACCCATGATGTTGATCGAGAACAATCGCAGAATCTGTTCGGGAACAACGTCTTCGACGCCGACAAAATATTGGATTCCGGCGTTGTTGACCAGAACATTTACCTTGCCGTGCGAACGCAGAGTGTGCGAAAGTGTCCTTTGCCAGTCGGATTCGTTGCTGACGTCCAAGCTGCAGTACGACGCTGCATCACCCATCTCGGCGGCGAGAGTTCGACCCGCATCTTCGGCAACATCGGCGATGACGACCTGGGCACCCTGTTCGATCATCACCCGGACTGTGGCCGCCCCCATGCCCTGTGCGCCACCGGTGACAATCGCGACTTTTCCTTCTAACCTGTTCACTTCGTGCTCCTTTCACAATCTGAATGTTCCTATTATTTCGATGTGCGGCGAGTGAACTGCAAGTCCTCCGGGTGCGGTTCCCGAAGCATCGTCCAGTAGTCCACGAGACGCCACGGACACGGGACAATGGGACGGCCCAGGCTGTTTCGGTAGTAGCCGGTCGCGTCTTTGCCCGGATGTGCCCACACCGTCTTGTCCAGCGCTTCGTCGACTCGATGGTTGTACTCCGCAAGCGCTTCCGGTTTGACGTCCATTGCTGAATAGCCGTTTTCAACCAGATACTGCAGACATTCGACGATGTAGTGGACGTGCTCTTCACTGGTGATGTTATGGCCTGCACCGTGATTCGGTGCTGCGTTTGGTCCTGCGGTCACGAACAAGTTGGGAAATCCGTCGATCTGAATGCCCATATAGGCACGGGGATCGTCGCCGTCTTTCCACCTGTCGGCCAACCGTTCTCCATGACGGCCGGTGATGTCGATGTACGAGGCGTACTCCACCTTGAATCCGGTGGCAAGGATGATGACATCTGCGGCTATGAACTCACCATTGCTGAGCGTCATACCGTCTCGGTGTACTTGGCGCGGAGACGTGCGGTGCAACGAAACATTGTTTCTCTTCAGAGCTTCCAGGAATCCAGGGTCCTTGACAATCCTCTTGGAATAGGGCCGGATGTCCGGCGTCAGTTTCTCACGCAGGTCTGGTCGATCCGGGAACGACTGTTCGAGATACGCGAGAGAGACCTGCATGACCAGGTCGTTCTTGGGTGACACCGATAGGTGAGTCGCGGCCCACTCCGGATCGATCCGCGCATTCATGTACAGATTGTCCGAAACGAACCAGTAAGCCCTTAGTCGAAACCAGTTCTGAAAGAACGGGAGATGGCGCATAGCCCACCTCTCGGCCGGTGGCACCTCGTTGATGACGGTCTTTTCCGGCACTATCCAATGGGGACTGCGGACGACGGCAGTTAATTGAGCAACGTCGTCGACGATGTTCGGAATCACTTGCACTGCAGTGCAACCCGTGCCGATTACCACGACGTTTTTGCCCTTGAGGTCGAGCTCTGGATCCCACTCCGCGGTATGGATGACGGTGCCGTCGAACTCAGTGAGCCCTGGGATATCCGGAATGTTGGGGGAGTTGAGAACGCCCAAGGCGGTAACGATGGCGGCAGCCGTATGCGTCTTGGGTTCAGCGTTGGCCGACTGGGTGACGACCGTCCATCGCTGGTCCGATTCACCCCACTGCGCCGAGAGCACTCGGGTCGACAGGCGGATGTTCGGATACAGGTCGTACTTTTCGGCGACCGCGTGCATGTAGTCGAGGTACTCCGGACCCGCGGGGTAGTAGCGGGTCCAGTCCGGATTCAGTTCGAATGAGTATGAGTAGTAGTGGCTGGGGGTGTCGACCGCGGCGCCGGGATAGATATTCCGTGACCACGTGCCGCCGATGTCGTCGCGGGCTTCGAATACGGTGTAGCCGAATCCGGCTTCGCTGAGTTTGATCGCCGCATTCAGCCCAACCATCCCGGCGCCGAAGACGATGACGTCGAAGTCATTGGGAGGTATTTTGGTGACGGGCACATGACGGCGGTCCAGCTCGAAACCTGCCTGTTCCATCAAGAGGGGGATGAACTCGTCATCCACCGGGCCGGCCGTGCACAAAGACGCCATCCGCGCGAACAGCTCGGAGTCGGGGACTCCGAGCGTCGCTGACAGGTCTGTGGTGAGTACTTGCCTGGCGCGCGCACGTATCTCGTCGACGACCTCGGCCGGAAACTGTCCAGGGGCCAACGCCGCGGGCCCCGCACCCGTACCGTGTTGGGCCTGCGATCGGGTTGCTTCTTCCCTTAGCGCCGTCTGCGCCTTCGCCAGTTTGTCCTCGAACTCATCGAGCAACGACAGATCGCCGGTTACGTGCACCATCGACATCAACAGCGGGGCGGGCTCGGCTTCATCGATTGCAGACATCAGCGCATCGTGGGTGATCTCCGCGGATGTGGAGACCTCGCTGGGAATCGTTGTCATCAGGGTCCTTTCGATTGATCACCGCGACGAATCGGGTCTGAAATCGCGAGCTGAACAGCTGACTCGGCACACCGCACGAAGCGGGCCGAGGTAAGAGGTGCACGACCCTGGGAGGGTCGCGTTACTGCCCAGTTGTACTGGTTCGTCGGTTCGCCGGGGAATCCATCTCCCGCTGGACGGGATCGATTGGACCGCTACTCCTCTGTGAGTTGTCATGCTTCACAGGTATCCGGTGAAACATGGAAAGCGTCCTCGTCGACAGAATCGGAGCGAGCCATGCCATTGTCGCCTGAAGCCCAGCAGATCGTCGATGCGGCCGCGACGCGGTTTCCCGGTGGAATGAGCGCCATGTCGGTGGCAGCCTTGCGCACAGCGCTGGACGTCGGCGCCGTTGTGCCCTCGACAACGATCCATGAGCGCTTTGACCTCCGTATACCCAGCGCGAGCGGCGGTGTGCCCGTCCGGGTATATCGACCGTCGTCTGAGGCCGAACTGCCTGTTGTGCAGTGGATGCACAGCGGGGGATTCGTGATCGGAGGCCTCGACCAGAACGACGAGTATCTGCGTCGGCTGTGCAATGCTGCAAACGTGGTGGTCGTTTCGGTCGATTACCGGTTGGCACCGGAACACCCGTATCCGGCCGCGATCGAGGATGTCCGCGCAGTCTGGGAATGGGTCCAGACCAGTCCCGCCGAACTCTGTGATCGCGTCAAGTCGATCGCGATCGCCGGCGAAAGTGCCGGGGGCACACTCACGCTGGCGCTGGGGCAGCAGCTAAAGGATGAGAACAGATCTCTGCCGCATGCGCAGATCTGTTTCTACGGAACTGCCGAGACCAGGATATCCAACCCGGACCTTTCGACGAGTCTGCTCAGTCCAGAGGACTGTGAATGGTTCTGGGATCAATATGTGCCCCTGGCAGAGGATCGCAGGAACCCCTACGTCAGTCCTGCCTGCGCTACTGATTTGTCCGGTCTTCCGCCGACACTTGTGGCGACCGCGGAGATCGACGCGACCAGAGACGCAACGGAATACCATGCTCGACGCCTCAAGGCCGCCGGCGTGCAGGTTCAATTGGTGCGGTACGACGGAATGATGCATGGTTTCGCGACCATGCTGACGACCTTGGAACCTGCCGCGAAGTTGTTTGATCGGACGGTGGACTTCCTGCGGCGCACCCTCCACGACCGAGTCTGACCACCCACACCGGCGCGACGGTTCGAGGCAGTGTGGGGCAGGTGGTTGGCTTCCATTGAATGGGATGACGTGGTTTCACACCTCACAGCTGCGCTTATGGTCATCCGTGAAGCGAGTGTGACCCACTTCACGAAGAAGTGGGCGCCCAAGTTGAAACCGTCTCACGGCGAGTGTCGATCAACGGCGAAAACTGTTGGTGTGTAGGTGATCAACGTTGATGCCCCGTCCGGGTCCTTCGGGTCCCGTTTTCCTCGAAAGGTCTTTCACCATGACCAATGCTGTCGGCGAAACCGTTGCTGCCGCCATCGCAGATGCCAAGGCACGCCTGTTTGAGCCTCGGAAGATCTCGAGCGGGTACTCCTGGCCCGAATGCCCACGGTGGCATAGCAACACCTTCTGGTTCACGGATATGTACACCGGCACAATCAAGAAGCTCGATGCCGATGGGCGGGCGACGGTGGTAATCGACGCCAACGGTCGCGCCGCAAACACCGCTGTACCAATTGTTCTCGGTGGTTTCGGATGGCTCCCCGATGGCAGGCTCATCGTGAACTCGATGCACGAGAAGCTCGTTCTGGTCCATGGAGGTGGCGCACCTGATGATCTGTCTGTCTATGCAGATGTCTCGGAGTTGTCACTCGCGGCCACCAACGACATGGTGGTGGACGTCGACGGCCGCGCCTACATCACCCAACTCGGATTCGACCTCTTCAAGGGCGATGAGCCGGTGGCCTCACCGCTGATAGTCGTGGAGCCGGATGGTTCGGCGACAACGCCGGCCGGTGTGGGGCCGCTCATGTGTGCCAACGGGATTGCCCTGAGCGCAGACGGCACGAAGCTGTACACCGCGGAGGTGATGGCCAACAAGATCACCGTGATAGACCGATCACCTGATGGAACTCTTGGAAATGCAAGAGATTTCGCCTCCTGCCCGTTCCTCCCGGACGGAATCGGACTCGACGACGAGGGTGGGGTGTGGGCGGCCATGCCGGGTAGTGGTCACGTCGTTCGTTTCACCGAGGATGGCATCACCGATGCAATCGAGTTGCCCCTCGCTGAGGGTGTTGCGTCGGCATGCCTCCTGGGTGGACCCGACCGCAGCACGCTGTACATGACCGTGGGGGTCGAGGTCTTCGACTTCGAGAAGTCTGCACGTGAAGCGCAAGGATCCATCTGGGTGGCCGACGTCAGGAATCGCGGCGGCGACACCCGCCCCTGAATTCAACATCCAACGGCAGAAAGTCAAGGGAAATCAGCATGGAAACATTGGACTTTGCGCAGAGAGTCGTGATCGTCACCGGAGCGGGCCGGGGCATCGGCCGAGCGCACGCACTACTGCTGGCATCACGCGGTGCATCGGTGGTGGTCGGAGATTTGGGTGCCCGCACCGATGGTTCGGGTACCGATGGTGACGATCCGGCAGCTGAGGTGGTCGCCGAGATCATCGCGGCCGGCGGCAGCGCAGTGGGGTGTACGGGCGACGTCTCGTCCGATGAGGGCGCATCTGAACTCGTGCAGACCGCGATCTCGTCGTTCGGGCATCTCGACGCGGTCATCAACAATGCCGGAATCGTACGCACCGCAGCCTTTCGGGACGTCCCCGACGCGGAGTACCAGCGGCACCTCGACGTTCACTACTTCGGGACGCTGCGCGTGTGCCGCGCAGCCTGGCCGTATCTGGAGGCCTCTGGGTCAGGGCGGGTGATCAACACGATCTCGCAGGCGATGTTGGGCAACCCGGGAATGGCCCACTACGGCGGATCCAAGGGCGCCGTGTTCGGATTGACCCGCAACCTGGCGATCGAGGGATACGAAGCGGGCATCCGGGTGAATGCGATCGCACCCGGCGCAGGCACCCGTATGGCCGAGGCCTCCGCTGACACGTTGTCACCGGAGATCATGGAGTACATGCGGACGGCTCTGCTGCCGGAACACGTTGCACCGGTGGCGGCTTATCTCGCCCACGCATCGTGCGAGGTGACCGGGGAGGTCTTCAATGTGGCCGGAGGAACCGTCAATCGTCTTGCGCTGCTGAACACCGTGGGCATTCACGAACCCGGACTGACGGTCGAGACGGTTGCCGAGAGGATCGACCAGATCATGGCCATCACTCCCGACGCCGTGCCCCAAATCGTCATTCCGGCGCAGTTGCCGGTGTCCTGATTCATTTACCAGCCTGATCGGAGTCACCCATGAGCACAACGGAAGCCACCGCCCCACAGACTGAATATCCATTCGGACCGGTCACCCCAGATGACGCGGTCGATCGGTACCGTGCGATTGCAGCCGATCGGCCGATGACCAAGATGACCATGCCCATCGGAGGTGACGTCTGGGTGCTTCACCGCAACAATGCCGCCCGAAAGATGCTCAGTGACCCCCGCTTTGTGCGCGAACCGTTCCGGACCGGCGAACGTCAGATCCCGTACTTCGTGGAATTCCCCGACTTTCTGAAGAGCACCATCCAATTCGAGGATCCTCCGCACCACACCAAATTGCGCAAGCTCGTCCAGCGGGCGATCTCACCCAAGCGTGTGAAGGCGATGCGCGACTCGGCCGTCGAGTTCGCAAATCAACTGATCGACGAGATGGTCGCCAAGGGTGCAGCAGCCAATCTCGTCGCGGATTATGCAGTGGCGCTTCCCATCCAGATGATTTGCAATCTGCTCGGGGTGCCGCCGGAGGATCGGGCAAAATTTCAGAAGTGGAGTTCGTCGACCCTCGCGACGGCGAATATGCCCGAAGAAGAGGTCACCGCGAACATGACCGAGTTGGTCGTGTACATGATGGCATTGATCGACGAGCGCCGGAGCGAGCCCCGTGAGGATCTCTTGAGCGACCTCGCCAACGCTCGGGACAAGGACGACAGCCTCACCGACGGCGAGATCTTGCCGATCGCGCTGATCCTCATCATCGCGGGATTCGACAACACGGCCAACTTCATCTGCGCCGGAGCGCTTTCCTTGCTGCGCAATCCCGACCAGTTGGCGATTTTCCTGGAAGATCCGGACGGTGTCGCGCCGACAGCGGTCGAGGAAGTCCTTCGTCACGGACGCATGGCGTTGGGTGAGACGGTCACCGGTGGAGGTGGTCTCGTGCCGTTCGTCGCCACCGAGGACGTCGAGATCGACGGCATGGTGATCGCGAAAGGTGAAGCGGTTCTGGTCGACCCGGCCGCGGTCAACCACGACGGCATCTCGTTCGAGCATGACGAGAAGTTCGACATCCAGCGCAGCCACAACCCGCACCTGACCCTGAGCTACGGGCTGCATCATTGCCTGGGCGCGCCGCTGGCGCGTATGGAGATGCAGGTGGGGTTGGCAGAACTGTTCAAACGTCTGCCGGGTCTCGAGCTCTCCGGTGATGCGGTCATCGATCAGGACAACCTGACCCTTCCGATCACCGACATGCCGGTGACCTGGTAGGAGAGCTGATGCCCAAAGTGTTTTACGTCGAGCCTGATGGCTCGGAGCGGGTCATCGACGGCGTGGTGGGTGACTCGGTGATGTCGACAGCAGTCCGAAATGGCGTGCGTGGCATTGTCGGCCAATGCGGTGGCACACTGTCCTGCGCCACCTGTCACGTGTATCTCGCAGCCGACGATCAACAATATTTCGGGGGACCCGGCGAAGACGAGGAAGACATGCTCGAGTGCACCGCGGCCGATCGCGAGGACACATCACGGCTGTCGTGCCAGCTCGAGCTTCGCGATGGCATCGATATCCACGTGACGATTCCCGACGAGCAGGTCTGAGAGCGTGCCCGACACACATCCTGGTGAGGGTTTCTCTGCGAATGATGTTGTGGTGGTGGGTGCGTCACACGCAGCAGTGCATTTCGCCGACCGTCTTCGAGCCGGCGGCCACGACGGAGCGATCACGCTGGTGTCGCAGGAGTCTCACCTGCCTTACCAGCGCCCACCGCTGTCGAAGTCCTGGTTGAAAGGCGAGGCCACCGAGGAGAGCATTGTCCTGCGTAGTGCGGATTACTACGCGGACAACAATATTGAGCTCATCACCTCCTGCCGGGTGCATCGCATAACTCGCACCCGCAGCGGTGGGGTGATGCTTGCTATGCGGTACGCGGACGGAAGAGCGACCGAACGCAGGTTCGGCCGTCTCGTACTCGCCACGGGTGCCGGTGCACGTCGGCTGGCGCTGACCGGCGCCGATCATCCGGATGTTGTCGTTCTTCGAGACCTCGATGACGCCCGCCACCTGGCCGCGCGTATTCCGGCTGGACCGCTGGTGGTTATCGGTGGTGGCTTCGTCGGACTCGAGGTCGCCGCGACGATGCAAGCTCTCGGGGCCGATGTGACCGTCGCGGAGGTGGGCCCTCGCTTGATGGGACGTGCGGTTGGCGCCGGGACCGCCGAGTTCATGCGTCAAGCGCACCGCGACATGGGCGTTCAGGTGTTACTCGGCGCCCAACCCACCGAGATCTTGACCGGGCCAGACGGCATCCATGCGGTGCGCTTGTCCGACGGCACTGAACTTCCGGCGTCCACGGTACTCGTCGGAATCGGTGCCGTACCGCGCACTGAACTCGCCACTCAACTCGGCCTGGTCTGCGACAACGGCATTGTCGTCGACGAGCGATGTCTGACCTCCGACGGTTCGACCCTGGCGATCGGGGACTGCACGATGCAGATTTCCTCCGACGGAACCCGGACCCGGCTGGAGTCGGTGGACAATGCGATCGAGCAGGCCCACGCAGCGGCGATGACGGTGCTCGCCGCCGCCGGGCACCCCCGACCGGCACCGTGGTTCTGGTCTGATCAGGGGGACTGGAAGATCCAGATGGTGGGCACTGCGATGGGGCACACCTCGGTGGTCACCCGTACAGACCCGGCGAAGCCGCGACGATTGGTCACCTTGTATTTCACCGGCGACTCGATGACCGGAGCTGAGTGTGTGAACGCGCCCGCCGATTTTGTCGCCCTGCGCTCGGCGTTGAGCCGGGGACACCACCCGACGCGGGAAGTGCTGGCAGACAGCACGATACCGCTGAAGAAGCTCTTGACCGCCGCGAACAGCTAGGCAACGTCCGGTGCACTGAGCTGCCGAAAACGGGCGGCGACGATCGCGCCGACCTCGCTCACAGCGTGTCGGGCACGCGCGACGTTCGCAGTCTGCATCGCGAAACCGTGACCGACGCCCGGGTAGCGCAGTAGGGCGGTCGGCACGTTCGCTTCGCGTAGGCGGTGACCGTAGTCCTCGACCCCATCGCGCAGTGGATCGGCGTGGCCCACCGCGATGACTGCCTGGGGCAGTCCCGCCAGGGATGTAGCCGTTGCCGGAACTCCGTAGCAGTCGTCCTCGGCCGGATTGTCGCCGAGGTACAGGTTCTTCATCCAATCGATGTCCTGGGCGCTGAGAAAGGGACTGTCACCGAATTGGTGCATGGAGGGGCGATCGGTGCGCCGTTCGACACCGGGGTAGAACAGTACCTGCTGAAAGACGTCTGACCCTCCCGCGTCCCGGCTGCGTAGCGCGGTCGCGGCGGCGAGTCCGCCGCCGGCGCTGTCGCCGCCGACACCGATGCGGCGCGCGTCGACACCCCATTGTTTCGATGTGTCGTGCAACCAGGCCAAGGCGGCATAGGCTTCGTCGTTGGCCACCGGATACGTATGCTCGGGCGCGAGCCGGTAGTCAACATTCACCAGCACTGCCGCGGTCGCGTCGGCGACCTCGCGGGCGAGCCGGTCGAATGAGTCGAGCGATCCCATGATCATGCCTCCGCCGTGGTACCAGACCAGTGCCGGAGCGTGCGTCTGCGGGGCCGACCAGGGGTGATAGACCCGGACCGGCAATAGGCCGTGGGGCCCATCGATGGTGGCGTTGTCGACTGTTCGCATCGACGGTCCTGGCGGTCTGACGATGGATTCCAGTGTTTGCCGGGCGGCGACGACGCCCACGACGTGCATCGGCCGCGACCCTGCCTCACGCATGCGGCGGACGATCGCCGCGACGTCGGGATCCCAAACGCCTTGATCCGGGTCGTCGGTGTTCGGCAAATCGGTGGTGTGCGCGCTCATGGGGGTCCTGTTCAGAGTTCGGGCCGGGCTGAGCCGGTGGGTGTGGACCCGGTCGCCCGGAGCATGTTCCCGGTGCTGGCCTCGCCGCCTCGGCGATGTTCGTTCATCAGCTCGATGAGTCGCTTGTTGTCGTGCTTTGCCAGCGCCTCGATCATCTCGTCGTGCTCGGCCACCACGCGACGCCGAACCTCGGGATCGTAAAGGTAGGCAGCGTGATACGGCATGGCCATCGTCCACAGTCTGCGCAACTCGGCGATGACGAGATTGAGCGGTGACTGCTCGAAAATTGTGAAATGAAATGCCTGATTCTGTAGGCGCATATCCAAGATGTCGCCTCGATCGGCGGCCTCGGTGACCTTGTCGCCTTGCGTACGGATATGGGTGAGCGTGGCGTCGTCGAGTTGTCCGATGGTCGCGATGACCTCGCGTTCGAGAGCCGCTCGCATGAGGTAGATCTGATCAAAATCGGTCTGCTGCAGCCTCGCGACCGTATATCCGACGTTATGGACATGCTGCACAAGGCCTTCTGCGCTGAGTTGACGCAGTGCTTCGCGAATCGGGAGGCGGCTGACACCGAGGCGCTCGGCCATCTCCTCCTGACGGATCGGTTGGCCGGGCAGCAATTCGCCGGTGACGATCAACTTCTCGAGGGCGTCGACCACACGCTGTGCGGCCCGAGTGACTTCTTTTCGCTCAGGCATGACGGGTTGGCGGTGTCAATCGATACAACAGAACGTCTCCGGTCGGTGAGGGTTGTGCGCGATCATCCGAAGATACCCGCCGATCGGAGCTCGGCGAGATGGTCCGGGGTGTAACCCATCGCGGTGAGGATGTCATCGGTGTCTGCGCCGAGAGGTCTCGCCGGCCGAGGAGAACGATGTGGTGACCTGCTCAGCGAGATCGGAACGCCCACGCCCCGGAATTCCTCGGTGTCGACGAACAGGCCTCGATGCGTCACCTGAGGTGACCGTAGTGCCTCGTCGACGGTGTTGACGGGGCTGGCCGCGACCCCCGCAACCTCCAATCGGGACGCCAGCTCGCTACGGTCGTGGCGGGCGATTCGCGCAGCCAACAGCTCCACGAGGGCCTCCCGGTTGGCGTGCCGTTGGCCGTTGTTCCGGAATCGGGGATCGGTTGCCAGTTCGGGGATTCCGAGCACCTCGGTCAAGGCTTGGAACTGGCGGTTGTTGGCCGCGCTCACGAAGAAATCCCCGTCCTTTGCGCGAAAGACCTGGTAGGGCACCACAGTGGGATGGAAGTCCCCGGTGCGCTGCGGGATTTTTCCGCTCTCGGCCCAGTTCGCTGCATGTGGATGCAAAAGTGAGATGACCGAGTCGAGCAATGTCATATCGACGAGTTGACCGAGCCCGCTGCGCTGACGTTCGAGCATTGCGAGCAGAATTCCGCTCACCGCCAAGTTTGCGGCGACAATATCGACGATCGGTACTCCGACTCGGAGCGGACCACTGTCGGCGTAACCGTTGACACTCATCAGGCCACCGAACGACTGGAGTACGGCGTCATATCCGGGTAGCCCACCCATCGGTCCGTCGACGCCGAAACCGGTGATCCGACAGTAGATCAGCGCCGGGTTCGCCTGGGCGAGCACAGTTTCGTAGTCGAATCCCCACCGGGCCATGGTGCCGGCCTTGAAGTTTTCCACGATGACATCGGCGCCGGCGAGCAGATGGCCGAGCAGTTCGCGACCCTCGTCGGTGCTCAGGTCGACGCAGATGTTCTCCTTGCTGTGGTTGAGGCTTGCGTAGTAGGCGCTGCTGGTGTTCGACTCCACGAAAGGTGGCCCCCATCCGCGTGTCTCGTCACCGGTCGGCGCTTCGACTTTGATCACCTCGGCGCCGTGGTCGGCAAGCGTTTGCGCGGTGTAGGGGCCGGCCAGGACCCGGCTCAGGTCCAATACGCGGACGCCACTGAGGACACCGTTGTCCTCATGCGAATCTGCGGTCCGCCAGGCGGATCTGCCGCAGACCGCGGGGCATTCGACAGCAGTCTCGGTGTTGCCTGACATCTTCGTGGTGGCCTTCACTGCGGCTTCTCCTCTGTGGTCGATTCCAGGCCAACCACCGCATCCCACAGGTCGACCTGATTGTCGAGAACCTGTGCTGCAATGTATTCCGCCCATCGGCGTTCAGAACCATGTCGATCACGCCACGTCCACAGGGACGTCGTGAACCTACCCAGGCGATGCTCGGAGGTGAATCCGATCGCGCCATGGATCTGGTGGCCGGCCGCGGCAACCTCGCGGGCTGACGATGATGTGACGAGCTTGGCGACGGCGATCGCCATCGAGGCGTTGCCGGATCCCTTTGTCTCGACCGCTGACGCGGTTGCGGTGTCGACGAAGGCGGTGAGAGCGGCCAAGCCTGCCAGTCGCTGTTGGATGGCTTGGAACTTGGCCAATGGTCGTCCGAACTGTGTGCGTTCGGTTGCGTAGCGGCATGTTTCGTCGCGGATTGCACGCGTCACCGCACCCAGCGCGACAGCATAGGCGAGCGCAGCTCGCTGATCGAACTCCGCACGATCGATCGGTGACGGCGCATGAAACAGCGTGGGGGTCGCGGCGAAGGTGACCGTACCCACCGAAGCTCCGAGCAGGTCCGTGCCGGGCGCCACGGTGAGGCGGTCATTCGACAGATCAATGACGGCTACGGAGGGGCGGTCGCCTGCTCCCTTGCCGGTGAGGAGCAGGACGAGGGTGTCGGCCGCCCCGACGTGGACGACGTCGGTGACGACACCATCGAGTACAACTCCGGTATCGGACTCGCTGGCGAGACAACGATCGCCTGCCACCGCCACAGTCGCGGTACCCGCCGTGAGTTGGTGACCGGCTGTAGCTGCCAACCAGGACGCAAGGATGGTGTGCTCCAGATATGGTGTCAGCGCACCCTTTTCGGTTATCGTCGAGAGCACTGCCAGGGCGTCGGCCAGATCACCGCCGCTCCCGCCGGACTCTTCGGGTATGCCGATACCGGTGAAACCCGCATCGGTCAGTGCTGCCCAGAGCGCGATGTCCACCCGTCCGGGTGAACGGGTGTCACTACCGAGACGATCCACCATTGCGTTTGCCGCAGAGACCAATTCGGCCGTCAACTCGGTCATCGGACCCCCAGTCCTCGGGCGACGATACCCCGCAGGATCTCGTTGGTGCCTCCACGTAAGGTGAAAGCTGGTGTGTGCAGGACGCTGGTCGCCAGAAGATGGGCGAATGGGGTGCCGCCCTCACGCATGGCGGTTGGCGCACCCGATGACCGGATGGCCTCGACGAGGTCGCCTTCGAAGGTGGAGCCGAGATCCTTGACCATCGCGGCCAGCATGTCGGGCTTGCCGCCGGCAGCCAACTCGGCGGCCACCGCCAGGGACATGCGGCGCAGCGCCCAAGCACGCGCGGTCAGAGTGCCCAGTGTCACCCGTTGTTCGTCTGTCGCGCCGTCTCGACGCAGGAGTTCTGACCACGACCGCAGGAGCGGCATCGTGGACAGGTAGCGTTCGGGACCCGAACGCTCAAAAGCGAGTTCGCTCATCACCTGCTGCCACCCGCCGCCGCGCCTGCCGAGTAGCGCATCGGATCCAACTTGGGCATCGTGAAAGATGACCTCGTTGAAATGTGCAGCGCCATCGATACTTTGGAGTGGACGGATCTCGATGTCCGGGTTTGGTAGGTCGACGACGAATTGAGATAGCCCTTCGTGGCGGTCTCCTGCTTCTCCATCACTACGCGCCAGCAGCACCATTGCGTGGGCGAGGTGGGCACCTGTGGTCCAGACCTTGGTCCCGCTGATCGACCATGAACCGTCCGCATGACCCGTCGCCCGTGTCCGGACGGCTGCCAGATCTGATCCCGCGTCAGGTTCGCTCATACCGATGGCAAAGAAGAGCTGCCCCTGCGCGATACCGGGTAGGTAACGCTCTTTTTGCGTCGCGGAGCCGTTTGCCAGAATCCCCGGAGCCATCTGGCGATCGGCGATCCAGTGCGCGGCAACGGGGGCCCCGTGGGCCAGCAGCTCTTCGGTCACTACGAATCGTTCGAGCGCACTGCGACCGTGGCCTCCGTGGACGGCCGGGATGGTCATGCCGAGCCAGCCGTGTTGCCCTAAGCGCTTACTGAAGGCAGCGTCGAATCCGGTCATCCAACTGTCCGTGGTGGGAGTGAACGTTCCAGAGTCGAGTTCTGCTCGGAGGAATGCCCGGACGTCGCGCCGTAGATTTTCGAGCTCCGCATCGGTGATGGTGGCCGTCGACGTTGTTGGTGTCGTGGTCATGACTGCCGGGGTCCTCGTGAAGACCAATTGCTCTGACCCTTGCGGGACATCGACCACATCTGGACGCCACGCTCGATCTCGAGTGCCGACGACCAGCTGACTCCGGGTGGGCCGAGTTCCAGTCGGGCACTGGTCATCACGCGTCGGGTCAATTCAGGATCCGCAGCCGCCGGGCCGGTCAGTTCACCGATGTAGGAGTCGATCTCATCCTCTGGAACAGCCGCGTGCGCCAACCCGCGTTGCACGGCCTGTTCGCCGGTGAGGGAGTGCCCGCAGGCGGCCATCGCGACGGTCTCGGACCAACCGACCGCACGCCCGAGCAACGCGAGGTGACCGCCTCCAGGGTGGATGCTGCGCGCCAGGAAACCACTTTCGAGAACGGCATCAGGAGTGATCACCATCAGGTCGGCGGCCATGGCCAGGTTCAAGCCGGCTCCGACGGCGCCTCCTGTCACCCGGGCAATTGTCGGTACCGGCAGGTTGCCGACCCGCACGAACGCGCCGTAGACGGCAGACGTGCGCGCGACCGCGTCCGGTGATGCGGGGTCCGATGAGGAGGCCGCGAGATCACGGGTATCGGCGCCACTGCAGAAGTATTCTCCGGCAGCGCTCACCACCACCGCACCTATGTCCGTGTCGCGTTCCACCTGATCGCAGAATTCGCCTATCAGCGCGGCCATCTCGAGCGTGATCGCATTCTTGCGGCGCGGATTGTTCAGGGTGAGGTGAGCGACACCGGCGGAGACCGCGGTGAGAATCGGAGCCGCGACCACCGCGGGTTTCTCGGTTGTCATGTCGGCCACGCTAACAGATTGGATACAAAATAGAATCCAATATTGATTGACAATTATGCGCCGCTCCAGTGAACTGGAGCACATTCGTTCGTGACGACGAGCCGCTCGCGGCCGCGACAAGGAGTGCATGTGTTCAGCTTGGAAGGTCAGATTGCGTTGGTGTCTGGTGCGGGGCAAAGTGTTGGCGAGGGAATCGCGAAAGTACTTGCGCGCCAAGGAGCCACGGTCATCGTCAATGACTTGTATGCGGATCGGGCGGAGAAGGTGGTGGCGGAGATCATTGCAGAGGGTAACGCTGCGATCGCCGCCCCGTTCGACGTGACCGACCTGGACGCGGTCACCGAGTCGGTCCGCGGCGCCGAGAAAGCGCTGGGTGGCCACGTCGGCATCCTGGTGAACAACGCCGGCGTCGCAGAGGGGCGTAACCACAGTCCTTTTCGGGAGCTCTCACCGGAACAGTGGGCACCTTCGATCGATCTCAACATCTACGGTGCGATGAACTGCATCAAGAGCGTCATCGATGGGATGTGCGATGCGGGATGGGGCCGTATCGTGCAGATCTCTTCGGGCTCCGCCCGCACCGGGCAGAACATCAATGTGTCGATGTATGCCACCGGTAAGAGTGGGATCGAGGGGTTCATCCGGCACCTCGCCGCCGAAGCCGGGCAGTTCGGGGTCACCGCGAACATCGTGGCACTCGGCCATCAGAAGAATCTGGAGGAGAAGATGTCCGCGGAGGCGATCGAGAACATCCTTGCCACCATCCCGATCGGACGTCTGGGAGACTCGATCGAAGTAGGGGCTTTCTGCGCGTATCTGTCGTCCAATGAGGCGGGCGGCCTGACCGGCCAGACGCTGGACTTCAACGGAGGGTCACAAACCCGATGATCACGAACGTTGATCTTGTTCCGAATATATTGTCACTCACCGCTATCCGGGTTTCTGACCTGGCGAGCTCGCTGGATTTCTACACGGCTGGGTGCGGCTTCGTACGCGGAGCAGAGTTCGGCACCCCGGAGTATGAGGTCGTGGTCGTCCGGGCTGGAGCAGCCGGGATGGAACTGATGGCGGCCCGAGAAGGACAACCGATCGCCGAGGCCGATCACGGCAACATGTTCGTCAAAGTGGTCGTCAACACTGCAGACACGGCGGCGCAGGTTGCGCACGCCTTGGCGCACGGCGGCACCGTGGAAGTGCCTGTCACAGTGTTGGAAGAATACGGGGGAATGGTGATCGCGATGGTCCGTGACCCGGACGGATACCTGGTCGAGTTCACTCAGAAACCACGAGCCGACCAGGACCACTGAGTGGGAACCTCCACGTCGCAATCATGCTGCCGCGCTTAAGGTCACGCAGATCTCAACGAAGCGCAGCGATAGGGAGTATTTGACGATGGACTGGGACAAGTCGTACGACGTGGTGGTGGTGGGTTCGGGCGGAGCTGCCCTGGCAGGCGCTCTGGCGGCGGTTGCTCGTGGACTTTCGACCTGCGTGATCGAGAAAACCCACCTCTTCGGTGGGACCTCGGCATATTCCGGGGGAAGCGTTTGGCTGCCCGGGAATCACGTCCTGGCCCGCGATGGTGTCGATGATTCGATCGAGAAGGGACTGACCTACTTCAGCTCAGTGGTCGGTGACCACACTGCACCAGAGGTACAACGCGCATTCGTGGAGACCGGTCCGCAGGTCGTCGAGTTCCTCGAGAGCTCGGTCGGAATCCCCATGGAACACCGGCCTTTTCCCGATTACTTCGATGCTCCCGGGCGCAGCATGAACGGGCGCAGCATTTTTGCGAAGTCGATCCCGGCACTGGAATTGGGCGACCGATTGGCAGACATTCGTCCGACGGTGGCGCAAGACCAGTTCGGTGACGAGGTCGACCGATCGGTGCTGGACGGGGGCCAGGCCTGGATCGCTCGTATGGTGCAGGCCTTGGACAACTCGGATAACGCCGATCTGCGGCTCGAGACCGCCGCGCAGCACCTCGTGCAGGATGACGCGAAGCGAGTGATCGGAGTGCAGGTACAGACAAGCGACGGCCCGAAGCAGTTCCGTGCGCGGGCGGGTGTCCTCCTCGCAGCGGGCGGCTTTGAACGCTCCGCGACGTTGCGCGCAACGTACCAGCAGATGCCAACGGCCGATTGGACGTCCTCGCACCCTGCGACCGGTGGCGGTGACGCCCTCGGGATGATCCAGGAAGTCGGTGCGGCCACGGCCTTCCTCGACCAGTCCTGGTGGTGTCCGGCGACATTGTTCCCGAACGGCCATGCCGCGTTCACGCTGGGTCTGCGCGCGGGAATCATCGTCGACGCGACGGGTGAGCGGTTCGCAAACGAGCTGCTCCCGTATGACCAGATGGGCCGGGCGATGCGTAGCCGGATGGCACAGGGTGATGGCGATGCATTTTGGCTCGTCTTCGATGACCGGTTCGGTGATGACCTGCCCGCCCTCTGCATGCCGATGCCCGAGCGGGAGGCGTTCGAGGAGGCCGGACTTTGGCACACGGCCGCAACCGTCGGTGCTCTCGCCGAGAAGCTGGGTCTCGACCCGGCCACGCTGGTCACGGCGGTCGATCGTTTCAACAGTCAGGCCCGCGCCGGGCGCGACGAGGACTTCCGGCGCGGCGAGGACCCATTCGGTCAGTTCTTTGTGGGCGCCAACTCGGCTGGTCCCTGTCTGCAGCCGTTGGACGGCTCGCGCTTCCACGCGGTGCGCCTGGTGCTCGGCGATCTCGGCACCAAAGGCGGCGCAGTCATCAACAGTGACGGTGCAGTGATGCGGGAGGACGGTTCGACCGTTGCAGGGCTGTTCGCCGCGGGGAACTCGTCGGCGTCCATCTCGGGTGCGGCATATCCTGCCCCGGGGGTACCGCTCGGCACGGGCATGGTCATGGCATACCGCGCCGTTGCGGTGATGGCCGGCGCAGTCAACGCCGCTTCCGCGACGTCAGAGTAGTGCAGGCCCGGACCGCGGTGGTGCCGTAGGGCCAGCCGCGTCCGGGAACCGCGCAGACGGGACAGAAGTCTCGACTCAGTGCGTGGCGAGGTCCGCCGCCACACAACTGTCCCAGATCTCGCGTGCGGCGATACGAAGCGGCCCAACCAGTTTGCGGTAATCCAACGACATCGCCGGGCCGCAGACCGAGAGCCCACCGAGGTTGCCATAGATGTGGTCTGGCGGTCCGATGGAGACGCCCACGCACCCGATGCCCGGGAATGCTTCACCGCGATCGAAGGCGGCACCGCGATCACGGATCAGACCGAGTTCGTCGTCGAGTTGCCGACGCGAGGTGATGCTCTGGCTGGTCCGACCGATCGGGCTACCGTCCTCGTTGAGGCGTAGATCGCTCCACAATGCGGTTCGCTGGGCTCCTTCGGCGTGCGCGAGCATCACTTTGCCCGCGGCTGTGAGGTGTATCGGTATACGCTGCCCAACCGCCGAAGGTGTTGCGCCCGAGGCGCGGCCGTTGACCTTGGCGAGATAGATGGTCTCTCCGCCGACCGGGCCCGCGAGCTGGATGGTGAACCCGGTGCGCTGAGCAAAGGTGTGCATCAGGGGCCGGGCACGCTGCAGAAGCCGGTTCTGGTTGAGCGCAGCCTGACCCATTTCGTAGGCCTTGGCGCCGAACTCGTATGTCTGCTCCGGCGTACGCGCCAACCAGCTCTCGGCGGTCAGTTGTTCGAGCAAACGGTGCACGGACGAGCGGGGGAGCCCGGTCCGTGCTGTGACCTGAGCCAGTGTCAGTGGACCGGCTCCGTTGAACGTTTCCAACACCAAAGAGATTCGTCCGACAACCGACACTGGACCGCTGCCGGTGCGTATTCTGCTCACTCGATCTCCTGACCTGCTGAATCATCTGTGATGGGGATCACGGTACCGTGTCCGCCGCGTAGCTGAACCCGCATTGGTGGACGGAACGTGTCAGGCCTGACGTCCGGGCGGCGCCGCGCTGGTGGCCGTACTGTTCGCTGCTTGCCGATCGTGGCACACCCGCGCGATGATTGAGTACGGAGATCCCGAAAAATTCTGCTGCTGAACATGTTCGGTGACGCAGCGTAGGAATCCCGCCCGATCCCTGAAACGTCGGGCCGGCTCGCAGCACATGGCATCCCATTCTTCGGGAGACGTGCATCACAGGCCCTCAGTTGCTTGGGAAGCTGATCACACCAGGACGCAGAAAGTCATCCCGATCTGCGCCGGCACCGCCGGCACGTAATCAATGCCCGACTCAGGAGGTACCTGTGAGTTCCAGCCCCGACATTGCCGAGGAGATACGCGTCATCGACAAAGGTGCCCCACCCGCGCGGTTTGCCCGCGGATGGCACTGCCTGGGCCTCGTCCGAGATTTCAATGATGGGAAGCCGCATAAGGTCGCTGCCTTCGGAACGGATCTCGTGGTGTTTGCCGGCGAGGACGGAAAACTCAACGTGCTCAACGCGTACTGCCCCCATATGGGTGGCAACCTGGCCGAGGGAATCGTGAAGGGGAACACCATCGCCTGTCCATTCCATGACTGGCGATGGCAGGGCAACGGAAAGTGCGCGGCAATCCCGTATGCGCGTCGCGTACCCCCGCTTGCCCGCACAAAGACCTGGCCGACCATGCAGGCCAGCGGGCAGTTGTTCGTGTGGAACGATCCGCAGGGCGGCAAACCGCCGGAGGAACTGGCCATCCCCGAGATCGCGGTGTATGGCGAGCCCGGTTGGACGGATTGGGTGTGGAACTCGGTTGATGTCGAGGGTTCGCATTGCCGGGAAATCGTCGACAATGTGGTTGACATGGCACATTTCTTCTACGTGCACTATGGCATTCCGACCCACTTCCAGAACGTCTTCGAAGGGCACACGGCGACACAGTTCATGCGGTCGATGCCTCGGGCCGATGCCGTCGGAGTGAGTGATTCAACCAACTATGGTTCCGAGAATCGTTCGGATGCAACATATTTCGGACCCTCCTACATGATAGATCAGCTTTGGGGTGCTGATGGGGATCTCACGGGCGAACCCGGCATGTACCTGATCAATTGCCACTACCCGATCACCCCCACATCGTTCCGCTTGCAGTACGGGGTGATTGTGAAGAAGGCGGAGGGGATGGCTGATGAGGCTGCCAACGACATTGCCAACGCCGTTGCCAACGGGATCGCGATCGGATTCGAACAGGATGTCAAGATCTGGAAGTCCAAGTCCCGCATAGATAACCCTCTGTTGTCGGAGGAGGACGGGCCCGTCTACCAGCTCCGCCGTTGGTACGAACAGTTTTACGTCGACGTCGAGGACGTCACACCAGAGATGGTGAATCGCTTCGAGTTCGAGATCGACACCGAGCGTGCCGTGAACAGTTGGCAGGCCGAGGTGGAAGAGAATCTCGCCGCCGGCCGCACGGCCTTCGGTGAGAGTGTGTCCAGCCAGTCCGAACCTGCGGCCAATACCAACGCCTGACAACATACCGGCCGCCCGGTCGGCGGTTCCATCCATCTTGATTCAGGAGTCATCATGACCCACGAAGTGCTCGACAACATCGAAGCGATCGCCGACGAATTGCGTGCGGGCGGAGCCGAAGCGGAGTCCCTTGGCCGGTTGCCCGACGATATGGCGAAGAGCCTGCGCCATGCAGGGATCATCCGCATGTTGCAACGCAAGAAGTACGACGGATTCGAGGCGCATCCGCGGGAGTTCGCCGAGGCGGTGATGCGGACGGCGAGCCTGTACGGCTCGGCCGGTTGGGTCGGTGGAATCGTCGGTGTTCATCCGTGGCAGCTCGCGTTTGCGGATCCGAAGGTGCAAGACGAGGTGCTCGGCGACAACAGTGACACCTGGCAGGCATCGCCGTACATGCCCGGAGGCGTCGCAGTACCTGCTGATGGAGGTTATGTGCTGAACGGCCGCTGGCAGTTCTCTTCGGGCACCGACCACTGCGACTGGATCTTTCTCGGCGCCATGGTGGGCGATGCGAAGGGTGCTCCGATCATGCCCCCGCAGGGTCTGCACGTCATCCTGCCTCGCACCGATTACGAGATCGTGGCCGACTCATGGGATGTCGTCGGACTGCGTGGGACCGGCAGCAAGGACGTGATCGTGAAAGACGCATTCATTCCGAGCTACCGGGTGATGGACGCAGGGAAGGTGATCGACGGAACGGCGGCCAAGGAGTACGGAGCCACCGAGACCCTGTACCGGATGCCGTGGTCAACGATGTTTCCACTGGGGATCACGTCAGCCACCATCGGTATCTGCGAAGGGGTGTTGGCTGCCGGAATCGTGTACCAGCGCAACCGTGTCGGTGCGGCCGGCAACGTGATCAAAGACGATCCCTACGTGTTGCATTCGCTCGGTGAGGCAGCTGCGGAGATCGATGCCGCACGGCAACAGGTGCTGGCGAACGTCGACCGGGTCTGGGACCTGGTCGATGCGGGCAAGGAAATCGACTTCCCGATGCGCGCCGAGATCAGGCGTAATCAGGTTCGTGCGGCGTGGCGTGCTGTCCGTGCGGCGGACGAGATCTTCGACCATGCCGGCGGGAACTCGCTTCGAATGGACAATCCGCTGCAGCGGTTTTGGCGTGACGCCCATGCCGGCCTGCATCACGCGATCCATGTCAGCAGCACGCCCTATCATGCCGCTGCGATGGCCTCGCTGGATGTCGAAGTGCCTGCGGGTCCTCTTCGGGTGATGATCTGAATCCCAATTCGGCCGGCCGTTCACCACACTTTTTCTTGAAAGGAGTCTCCGATGACTGAGATCAGAGGACTCGGTTATGTCCGGGTCCAGGCGACCGACATCGACCGTTGGCGCACTTTGGCTTTCGATGTTCTCGGCTTCGCGCCGGGTTCGGGTGTCGAAACCGACGCCCTGCACTTCCGGATGGACGAGCGGGCGTCCCGGCTCACGGTCGAACCAGGCGATGTCGACCGGGTCACGGCAGTGGGATGGGAGGTGCGTGACGGGCAGGCGTTGCGACGATTGGCAGCCACTTTGGACGAGGCCGGTGTCGAATACCATTTGATGCCACAAGACTTGGCTGATGCGCGCCGCGTAGAGGGTGGCCTGTGCCTGACAGATCCGGGTGGAACTCCCCTCGAGTTCTTCTACGGAGCGGTGCTCGACCACAGCCCAGTTGTGACGAAATATTCGCAGACGTTCATCACCGGTGCCCAGGGTCTCGGCCACGTGGTGATGCCGACGGCGAACTTCGACGAATCGTTCCGGTTCTATACAGAAACACTGGGGTTCTTGTCCCGCGGCGCGTTTCGAATGTCCCCGGTGGGAGTCAATCCTCCGATGCGCATCCGGTTCATGGGAGTCAATCAGCGGCACCACAGTCTCGCACTGATGCCGGCGATGGAAGGTCGAGACCCGGGAGTGATCCACGTGATGGTCGAGGTCGACTCGCTCGACGCGGTCGGCCGCGCCTATGACGAGGTGGTGAAGCATGATTTCCCGGTCTCGTCGACGCTCGGGCGGCACACCAACGACAAGATGATCTCCTTCTATGTCCGGGTGCCGGGCGGTTGGGATATCGAATACGGCACCGAGGGCATGTTGGTCGACGAGTCGTACTACACCGCTGAAGAAATCACCAAAGACAGCTATTGGGGTCACGAGTGGTTGTGGGCCAAAGAGATCGCCGCCGCGCAGAAGGCCGCGGGCATCGGAAACCCGGACGCTGAACCCGCAAGCGGCCACGTCGAGGCGCAGAGGGTTGACGTCAGCTCCTGAGCTGCCTCTGCAACGCGAATTACTTTGTCTACCTTCTGCACAAACGATCGAAGATCCCAACAAGGATGTGAGCGGTGTGATTACCCAGGACAGCGATTACGACGTTGTCATAGTCGGGGCCGGATTGTCCGGTTTGTACGCGGTCTACAAGCTACGTGAGCTCGGTATGCGGGTGCACGGCTTCGAATCGGCAGAGGGAGTGGGTGGTACCTGGTACCACAATCGTTACCCGGGTGCGCGCTGTGATGTCGAAAGCATCGACTACTCCTACTCGTTCGACGCCGAACTCCAACAAGAGTGGACGTGGACCGAACGGTTCGCGACACAACCGGAGATTCTGGCCTACCTCGAACATGTTGCCGACCGGCATTCTCTGCGCGGAGCATACGATTTTCTGACCCGCGTCATGTCGGCCGTCTACGACGAGGACAGGCGCTTCTGGATGGTCACCACGGATACGGGAACAACGGTGACCACCCGCTTCTGTATTTTTGCGACCGGAGTGTTGTCAGCGACAAATCTGCCCGACATACCGGGCCGCGATTCGTTCGGCGGCGAGTGCTATCACACAGGCGAGTGGCCGCATCACGAAGTCGATTTCCAAGGCAAACGAGTGGGCGTGATCGGCACGGGTTCTTCAGGCATCCAATCGATCCCGGTGATAGCCCAGGAAGCCGATGAGGTTGTGGTCTTCCAAAGAAGTCCGAACTACTCGATCCCGGCCGGTAATCGGCCGCTGACGCAGGAGTTGATCGACGAGATCAAGGCCACCTACCCCGAGCGTCGGCGATTGTCCCGATCGAGCGGTGGCGGAACACCATTCGACGCCAATCCGCGAGGGGCGCTCGAGGTCGACGAGGCCGAACGCACGAGGATCTACGACGAGTGGTGGCAGCGCGGGGGATACTTGTTCGCCAAGGCGTTCCCGGACCAGACGGCGAATCTGGCAGCCAACGACACCGCACGTGAGTATGTCGAGGCGAAAATCCGTGACATGGTCGCTGATCCGGAGATCGCGGATCAGTTGATACCCGACGATCATCCGATCGGTACCAAGCGGATCGTCACCGACGACGGTTATTTCGAGACGTTCAACCGCGACAACGTGACACTCGTGAATCTGCGTCGGACGCCCATCGAGGAGATCAACGAGACCGGTGTTCGGACCTCCAGCTCGATGTACGACCTCGACATGCTCGTCTTCGCGACCGGTTTCGATGCGATGACCGGTGCGTTGGCGCGCATCGATATTCGTGGTCGTGGCGGCAAGACCCTGCAAGAGGACTGGTCGGCCGGTCCGCGCACGTATCTAGGCCTGACCGCCGCCGGCTTTCCGAACATGTTCATTCTCACCGGCCCAGGCAGCCCCAGTGTGTTGGCCAACATGGTGCTGGGTGCGGAGCAGCACGTCGACTGGGTGGCAGGATGCCTGAAGCATCTTGCAGAACACGAGCTCACCACCATCGAGGCGTCCGAACAGGCGGTTGACGGATGGGTTGCTGAATGCAACGCGAAGGCTGCGGGAACCTTGTTCCCGCAAGCGAATTCGTGGTACATGGGCGCGAATATTGCCGGCAAGCCGAGAGTGTTCATGCCGTATATCGGTGGCTTCGGAAACTACGGCTCTATTTGCGACGAGGTCGCTGGCGCCGGCTACAAGGGATTCGTGCTCACCGGCGCCGCAGACGAGGCGACGCGTTGAGCGCGGCGAAACGCAGACCGGACCTCCATCCGGAAGTCGAAGCGATGCTCGCCGCGTTGGAGTCCGGGTTTCCTGACGTCACTGCATATTCTCCCGTGGAGGTACGCAAGATCATCGTGTCCCGACGGGCACCGCTGACACGCCAACCCGATATGAAATCGGTGCGCGAACTCGAGATCGCCGGGCCAGGCGGCGCACTTGAGCTCCGTGCCTATATTCCACATTCTGGCGACGAGATCGCCCAACCGGTCATCGTGTTCGCTCATGGGGGTGGGTTCGTCTTCTGCGACCTGGACAGCCATGACGAGTTGTGCCGATCCATGGCCGAGGCCGTGGGAGCGATCGTGGTGGCGGTCGACTACCGGCTGGCACCTGAGCATCCCGGGCCTGCGGCGATGGAAGACGTGTACGCCGCGGTGCAATGGGCCGCGGCGAATGCCGCGGATCTCGGGGGCGATCCGAACCGGCTCTTCGTTGTAGGGGACAGCGCCGGAGGCAACCTGGCTGCGACGGTGTGCCTGGCGACCCGCGATCGCGGCGGCGCACCGATCGCCGGTCAGGTGCTCATCTATCCGGTCATCGACGACGACTTCACCACCGAGTCGTACGCGAAGTACGGGGAGGGCTACTACAACACCACCAGCGCCATGCAGTGGTACTGGCAGCAATATGCTCCGCACGGCTCGCACAGTCCGTACGTGGTCCCGACACGGGCGTCGTCACTGGCGGGATTGCCGCCGGCGATCGTCGCCACAGCCGAACTGGACCCGCCCTGCACGTCGGGAGAGAACTATGCGCGACGCCTTTCCGGTGACGGGGTCCCGGTCGTGGCGCACCGATTCGATGGACTGTTCCACGGCTTCCTCACATTCCCGAGCCTCTCGCTGACCGCTGCGGCGCGCGTTGAACTGTGGAACATGATGACGACGTTGCTGGGGACTCCGCGACGTTCCGGTCAGAGGGATTCATGACACAAAAACTCACGGGCCGAACAGCTTTGGTGACCGGTAGCAGTCGCGGTATTGGCCGCGGAATCGCCACCCGTCTGGCGGCGGAGGGTGCGACGGTGGTTGTGACGGCCCGATCGTCGGCGCCCACCGAGTCCGTGCGCAACGGCGAGCGGCACATCCTTGGTGGTTCACTGGATGAGACCATCACGGCGATCGAAGATCTCGGGGGCACGGCCGTTGCGATTCCGGCAGATCTGGAAGACGGTGATCAGCGAGACCAACTCATCGAGTCTGTGGTTGACACCTTCGGCGCCATCGACATCCTGGTCAACAACGCCGGCTTCGCCGACTATTCGACCATCGACGAAATGTCCATGGACACCTTCGACCGCACCATCGAGCACTACCTGAAGGTACCTTTTCGTCTCAGCCAGATTGCCATCCCACATATGCGGAAGCAGGGCGGCGGCTGGATCGTCAACATCGGATCGTCCACCGGACTCAGTCCGATCAGGCCGTATCGCGAATACAACAAGACGTCCGGCGATGTTGTCTATGCGGCGGCAAAGGCCGCTCAGCACAGGCTTACACAGGGGCTCGCCGCAGAGTTGGTCGATGACGGAATCGCAGTGAACGCGGTAGGTCCATCGACCGCCATCATGACCCCGGGCGCGCAGACCTTGCTGCCGGAGGGTTATGAGACCGAGCCGGTCGAGTACTTGGCGCAGACGGTCCTGGAGATGTGCACCGTTCCGGCTGCCGAACGGACCGGACTGGTCGCGTTCAGTCTCCACTATCCGTGGGCGACCGACACCCCGGTGATGTCGCTCGACGGCCGGACCGAACTCCCGCGCAGAGAACCGCCTGCCTGGTCCAACCCGAACATCAAACCAACAGGACTGTAGCCGCTGATGTGCACCACGGCGCACCTCCGAACGACATCGCCATGTGGGGATGGTCGGACGAGACTTCAAGGAGTGAAATGACTTTCGCAGAGGAACGCTATTCTTCCGGTACCGCGGTGGTCACCGGAGCGGCATCCGGTATCGGGGAGGGCCTGGCCAGGCATCTGGCCGGACTGGGGATGACGGTTGTCATCGCCGATCTCAATGCCGATCGGGCGGCGCAGGTCGCCGCCGAGATCGAGAGCACAGGCGGAAAGGCATCGTCATTTGGTGTCGACGTCGGTGACGCCGTGGCCGTGGAAACGATGGCTTCAGACTTGTTCTCGCGCTATGGGTCTGTCGAGTTGCTCATCAACAACGCCGGCGTGGAGTCGGCCGGACTGCTCTGGGAGATCGAGCCGACCCGCTGGCAGCGTCTCATGCAGACCAATGTCGACGGAATGTTCTTCTGCCTCAGATCCTTTGTGCCCCGGATGATCGAGGTCGGCACATCATCGTGTATCGCCAATCTGTCGTCGGTCGGCGGTCTCAATGCGGTCGCGGTGCAGTCGCCGTACATCGTCAGCAAGCATGCGGTTCTGGCGATGACCGAATGCCTTCACCAGGATTTGTCCATACTGCATGCGCCCATTCAGGTGAGTGCTGTGGTGCCACACTCGATTCGGAGCGAAATATTCTTGTCGGCGCAGCGAGAGTCGCCCACCACGAACCCGATCGCGAATGCGGTTTTCGAAGTGATGCAACGCGACAATGTGGAGAAGGGGCTTGATGCGTTGCTCGCTGCCGAGCACATGATCGAGCAGATCGCCCGCGGCGACTTCTGGATCTTCTCCGATGACCAGTTGTGCGCGGCGGCCATGAAGCGCCGAGGTGATCAACTCCTCGAGTTTCGGCCGCCCGCCGATCCACGATCCATGCTCGACCGCATGGGCGTGCTTCTCCCGAAAGAAGTTTCCTGATGAGTTCAACAGAAGATCTGAAGGCACGGGCCCGCCATGAGGTGGATTTGCTGGTGGTCGGCGCCGGAACCGGCCTGGCGGCCGCCCTCACCGCCCACGAGGAAGGACTTTCCGCACTGGTGGTCGAGAAGTCCCCATACGTCGGTGGTTCGACAGCACGGTCGGGTGGAGCCTTCTGGATACCCACCAATCCGTTGCTCGCTGCGGAGCAACCGGGTGACGGCGTGGTGGCCGCCGACTACATCAAAGCTGTGGTCGGGAACTCGGCCCCGGCAGATCGCGGCACCGCCTTTCTCGAGAACGGCAGAGCCGCGGTCGAGATGCTCTCGCGCATGACGCCGATGAAATTTATGTGGGCCAAGGGGTATTCGGACTACCATCCCGAACGTCCCGGTGGTTCCGCGATGGGGCGGACGTGCGAGTGCAAACCGTTTGACGCCTCGGTGCTGGGGGCCGAGCGAACGCGGTTGCGGCCGGGATTGCTGGAGGCGCCACTGCCGATGCCCGTCACCGGAGCCGATTACAAGTGGTTGAACCTGATCGCGAGTCGGCCTCGACAGGGATTGTCGCGAGCCCTCAAGGCTCTGGCACTGGGCGTCGGCGGGATGGCTCTCAAACGGGAATACATGGCGGGTGGTCAGGCTCTGGCCGCCGGGCTGTTTGCGGGCGCGGTCCGGGCGCAGATACCGATCTGGACCGATACCGCGTTGCTGCGACTGATCGTCGATGCCGACGGCCGGGTGAGCGGCGCCGTTGTCAACCGAAATGGCACCGAAACCGAGGTCGTCGCGCGTAGAGGAGTCGTCCTGGCCACCGGCGGTTTCGATCACAATGTGGAGATGCGCAACAAGTTCCAGTCGGAACGGTTGCAGCCACACGCCAGTCTGGGGGCCACGAGTAACACTGGCGACGGCATCAGGATCGCACAGGAGGTCGGCGCTGCGATCGGACTGATGGACCAGGCGTGGTGGTTCCCGGCAGTGGCCGCCCTGCCGGGCAGTGAACCCGCCGTATTGTTGGCCGAGCGTTCGCTGCCGGGATCGTTGATCATCGACCAGACCGGGCGTCGCTTCATCAACGAGGCGAAGGACTACATGTCGTTCGGTCAGCGCGTGCTCGAGCGCGAACACATGGGTGATCCGGTTGAGGACATGTGGCTGATCTTTGATCAGAAGTATCGCAACTCCTACCTATTCGCCGGTGGTATCTTCCCGCGGCAGCCGTTGCCAAACTCGTGGTACGACAATGGAATCGCGCACCGCGCCGACTCGCCTGCGGAGCTCGCCCGGTCGATAGGGGTGCCCGAGGCAGAGTTGGCGGCAACCATCACGACCGTCAACGCCGACGCGAGGACCGGGGTGGATCACGAGTTCCACCGTGGTGAAAGTGCTTACGACCGTTACTACGGCGATCCGTCGGTCACTCCGAACCCCAACCTTCGTCCACTGCAGGGACCTCTCTTCGCGGTCCGGATGGTCCTCAGTGACCTCGGTACCTGTGGTGGCGTGAGGGCTGACTCGAACGCTCGGGCGTTGCGCGAAGACGGTAGTGCAATCAGCGGGCTATACGTGATCGGCAACTCGGCGGCGAACGCGTTCGGTACGACGTATCCGGGTGCCGGCGCGACCATCGGTCAGGGTTTGGTATACGGATATATCGCAGCTCGAACCGCCGCGTCGTCATGACCCGACTACGCACCGCAGCGCAAGTGGTGAAGTGGTGGTACGGGGACGGGTCCTGGTGTGATCCTCGCACGTTCACCCCCATCGAAGCACTTCCGCCAAGCGCGACACCGAGCCCGGCGCCGAACGTGGTCCGATCACTGTTGTACGCCAGGCAGATACGTTGAAGGAACAGTGAGGAGCATCGAGATGACATGTACTGCGAACGGGTCCGGCAATCAAGGGACGATGCATATCGGTGCGGCCATTCCGGTCGTGACACCTGACGTGATGCGCAGTGTGCTTGGGCATTTCGCGACGGGTGTGGTTGCGATCACCGGTATCGACCCGGAGGGGAACGTGCCAACTGGCCTGGCGGCCAATTCATTCACGTCCGTCTCGCTCGATCCACCGCTGGTCGCGTTCTGTGTGGCGGCCACGAGTAACTCATGGCCGCGGGTGCGAGCGGCCGGGCGCTACACGATCAACATATTGTCGGAACATCAGGAGAGCATCTGCCGGCAACTCGCTGTTCGGGGCCCGGATAAGTTCAAGGGCATCGAATGGACACCGTCGCCCTCGGGTGCGCCGGTGCTCACGGACACTCTGGCGTGGATCGAGGCAGAACCCGAAGCCGAGTATCCCGCCGGCGACCACACCATCGTGGTATCCAGGGTTCGACACCTGCACGCGGCGGATCATTCACCGCTGGTCTTCTTCAGGGGTAAATATGAACGCGTGGGCACAGGTCTGGCCGGTGATCGGTGATGGCGATGCAACCGCTCGATTGTGACCTATGCGGACACCGTTTTCTGGTGGAGAAGTTCAGTGCGGTGCACACGTCGATCCAGTGGACCTCGGACGCGTCCCTGTGCCCCGAGATCGCCAATTCGAACGATGAGATCGGCCAACGCAATCGATCGTGCGGTGCACTGCGACGCACGATCGACCGAGCCGTGCGCGACGCTGCGTTGTCAGAGTCAACGGTTGAACTCCCGGCCGGTACGCGTATCCCGCGCCTGCACTGATTCGGCTCGGTGGGCGGGCTCAGGGAAACTCACCGGCCACTCATTGGGATCTTCTGGTACAGAGACGGTTCGGCGATGGCACGCTCTGGTTATGAGTACATCGTATGAAACATCTACTGCCCCTGAGCTGTTCGAGATGGAGACCGAGAACGGCATCCTGCGATACCGTGAGGTCGGTGAGGGGCCGCCTCTGTTGCTGCTGCACGGTTCCGGCCCAGGGGTTACCGGCTGGCGAAATTTCGGCGCCAACGTACCGACGTTCGCGCAGCATTTCCGCACCCTCGTCCTGGAGTTCCCCGGGTTCGGGGTCAGTGACGATTTCGGTGCACCGCATCCGATGATTTCTGCCCAGGCGGCGGTGAACGCATTCCTCGACGGTCTCGGTATCGATCGGGTCCGGATCATCGGCAATTCGATGGGCGGGTTTGTGGCAACCGACTTCGCACTGCAGGCGCCCGAGCGGGTCGAGCGACTGGTCACGATTGGTGGCGCCGGCACCGGTATTTTCAGCCCGGCCCCCGGGGAGGGGATCAAGCGGCTCAGCGAATTCGTCGAAGAGCCGAGCAAAGACTTGCTCATCGCGTGGTTACACTCCATGGTCTACAACCCGGCATTGGTCACTGCAGAGCTGATCGAGGAACGGTGGCAGCAGGCGACCGATCCAGCAACACTGGAGAATTCGCGGCGAATGTACGGCCGTGCTGCTCTGGCGCGTATGGCTGAAGCAATGCGGAGTACGGAGACCACTCCGAATTGGGCACGATTGGGCCGTCTCGATGTCCCGACCTTGATCACCTGGGGACGGGACGACAGGGTGAGCCCCGTCGACATGGCACTGCTCCCGATGCGACTTCTTCCGCAGGGAGAAATCCACATCTTCCCGAATTGCGGGCACTGGGTGATGATCGAACAGAAGGCGGCGTTCGAAGACGTTGTGTCAGCTTTCCTGAAACGTTGACAGCGGCGCCGGCGCCGCCTCGATGAGCGGCGCCGGTGACTCGCAAAAGCTGTGACACACACGGTGTTTGACGATGTAGTCGGTGCTCTCCGGATCGAAGAAGGGGTCTACGTGTGCCCAGTGGATGGGGTGGTACATGTACGGGCCGAGCAGGTCTTCGATCTGCTCGAACTCCTGCTCCCAGACGTGCGTCCACAGGGTGCTGCCCTCGGCGATGGTGACATGACTGAGCTGCCAGGCACGAATCTGACGAATGTGCAGGGGCATCCGTAGTGTCGCAGCTTCGAACCGTTCCAAGGCGAGCTTCGATGCAGAGTCGTCGACGCAGAGCAATAAAGACCGGTAGACGCGTGGTGTTCGGGTCGAATCGCGTCGGCCGGACCGATTGTTCTGGTGACCGCCACCGGAGTACTCCACTCCGTCGACGTGGTCGATCAGTGGGCCGGCGGTCACTGCATCGAGTCGGGTGCGAACCGACTGCCAGGCCTGCTCGTGGTCGAACTGCAGGTGCACCAAAACGTCACCGCCGTTGCGGACACCGGGAAGCGTGGCCGAGACCAAGGCGGTTGTGGTCGGCATCGAAGTCACGGCGGCCTGGATACTTTCGACCACAGCTGACACCGCGGCTTGGTCCATCGGGTCGACAACGTGAATCAAGCGGGTGATCTTATACATCGCATAGCCCTTCGATGTCGTCTGCGTCGGCTGCCATTGAACGCGTGCGTTCGAAGATCAGGGGATCGACCGTTTTCCACCACTGGGAGGGAACCGGATCGTGTCGTCCGTTGACGGCTGCGCGCCACCACTCCTGCGGTCCGGCCACCGTCCAGGTCACGGTGACGGTGTGGCCCTCGTCCTCGATCCATACCGGTGGGCTCACGAGCACGCGGTCGAGGGTCATCCCGCGGTCGACTGCGCCTGGTGCATACTCGTTGAGGTAGGCGCCGATGAAGTCTTTGGTGCTCCCGGGTCTGGTCACAACGCGGTCGACGATGTAGATGGTTCGGTCGTTCATGAGAGAGACGGTATTGCTTACGCCGTCCATCGTCGTTCGGCTTTCCCAGTGGCCGGGAGATACGTGATTGCCGTCGTTGCGTGGAATCCCTTGTAAGATCGGAGTTTATGTCGGGCGACGAGCAATTTCCGAACCTTCCCGCGACCAGCTGGGCGGTCCTGGGAATGCTGTCCTTCGGTGAGCAGCTCACCGGCAACGACCTCAAGAAATGGGCAGACTGGAGCATCGGGTTCTTCTACTGGAGCCCATCCGTCAGTCAGGTCTACGCAGAGCTGAAGAAGCTCGAAGAACTCGACTTGGTCAGTTCTCAGATGGTGAATGAGGAGGGCGTGCGTGGCCGCCGTGTCTATGGGATCACGGAGACGGGCCTGAGCGCTTTGCGAAGCTGGTCGCGCGACGCGCAGGTCGAGATGCCGGTCCTCAAACACAATGTGATGCTTCGGCTGTGGATGGGGCACCTTCATGAACCCGAACAGCTCAAAGATATTGTCGCGGTCCATATCGAGAACCTCAAAGACATGGCGCGGCGAGCAAATTTGCACGCCGAACACTCGGAGTCGGAGCCGGGCTGGGCATTTTCTGAGATGAGCCTGCGGTGGTCGAAGCGGTACTACGAAGCCGAAATTGCGCTCGCTGAAGAACTTTTGGATGATATCGACGAGGCAGCTGCCAAATACCGGCTCGCTGCAAATCTGGATGGCGATGGAATGCCAATCCCTCGTCGACCGGGGATTTGGCGCACGGTCGGCGAGGGAGACGGCGAGGGCACGGATCGCTGAACTTCGGCCGGCCGAGCGACGTCGATATTCAGTCCTCGGCCAGGACGCTGGCCGCCGTGGGGAGCGAACGCAGTAGATTTCGGCGCTGCAAGGTCGGGGTGACCCGGACGCCGACAGACATACTGCGCCATATCGCGTGCGTGGTGAGTTGCACCGGCGTGATCATCCGGCTGTCGAAAGCCATTGCGCGCATGGGTCCACAGATCGACACCGCAGTGGTTGCTTCGCCCACCGGCCCGATCGGAGAAGCGATACAACCAAAGCCGGTCAGTGCGCCGCTGCGCTCGGTGGCGATTCCGCGTTCGCGGATCAAGTCGTCGCCGGGTTCGTTGCGACCTCCGTACGCCAGCAATGCCTTGCCGAGGGCAGAGCGCGCGGCCGGAAGTCGGCCGCCGACTCGAGTCGGGACCTGAGCCGCCAGCCGGCCTCCGATCTTCTCGAGATAGACCACGTCGTCACCGTCGAGAACGGCAAGATGCACGACCATCCCGGTGGTGCGGTAAAGCTGTTGCAGATGCTCCGCCGACGCTGCATGTACACGGTCCTGGTGCACGGCCAGTGACCCCAGTTCGACCAAACGGATGCCGAGGCTGTAGTCCCGCCCCTGGCGTCGCAACCAACGTAGCTGGACGAGCCGATCGAGCATTCGGTGAGCGGACGAGCGGGGGAGTCCGGTGCGCAGCACCACCTCTACGAGGCTCAGGTTGTCCCTGCCATCGAATGCGTCGAGTACCAGCGACAACCGGTCGAGGATGGCGGTGGGAGCCGATTGGCTTTCCTCGGACAAGTCCTGGGTGACAGTCACAACATCACTCCTGTTCGCTCATATACGTCACTGACATGGCTATTTCTATTAGTAATATGCCATAGCGGCGCGCTTTTGTGAAGCAGATCACCGCTGTGGCGACGGCGATGATCGCGACCTGTGGCACTAGGAGGCGGCGAGTGGGCAATTGGTCCCGGTGAAGATGCTGGCCGCGCACAAGTTGCAATGGATGCATAGCGAGCGCGTCGTCGCGTCCTTCTGAATACGATTGATCAGATCGGGCTCGCGGAGCAAGGCCCGTGCCATCGCCACGAATTCGAAGCCGTCGCTCATCGCGGTATTGATGGCGTCGAGGTCGGTGATTCCGCCTAGAAGGACGATCGGGAGATCGAGCTGTTCGCGGAACTGCCGTGCATACTCGCGGAAGTACATCCGCTCGTATGGGTAGTGCTTGAAAACTGATCTGCCGACCACCTTTACGCCGAGCTTGAAGATGCCCTTTTGTGTATCTGCCATCGCCTGCAACGGCACGTCTCCGCGGAACAGGTACATCATGTTCAGAAGTGACGAACCTCCCGTCAGTTCTACGGCGTCGAGATGCCCGTCCTCTTCGATCATGCGGGCGAAACGCAATGACTCGTCGAGCCATAACCCTCCAGGAACCCCATCGGCCATGTTCATCTTTGCCAGGACTGCGATTTCACCGTCAGCCGCCTCGGCAACAGCCTCCAGAATGCGTCGCGGGAACTCGGCTCGGTTCGCGAGCGACCCACCCCAGGAGTCCTTGCGTTTGTTGATCTTTGGACTGAGGAACGAACTCGCCAGATAGTTGTGGCCCAGATGTACCTCGACGGCGTCGAAACCCACGTCACGGGCGTAACGGGTGGCCTGACCATGGTCTGCGATGACCCTGCGGATGTCGTCTTCGGTCGCGGCGTGATCGAAGCCCATGGCCAATGAGTTGAAGCGCGTCGACGGAGCCAGGGATGGTGAACCATTCGAGCGGGCATTTGCCACCGGACCTGCGTGCCCGATCTGGGCGGAGACCTTTGCGCCGGTGGCATGCACGGCGTCGGTCAAACGACGTAGCCCGCTCAATGCTTCAGGGCGCCAATAAATTTGGTCTCGCTCGGTGCGGCCTTCCGGGGACACCGCAAGGTATGCCACGGTGGTCATTCCGACGCCCCCTTTGCCGACGGCGACGTGGAAGTCGATCAGATCGTCGGTGACGAGGGCACCAGTGGTGACCCCTTCAAAAGTCGCGGATTTGATGATGCGATTTCGTAACTCGATCGGACCGAGTTTCGCCGGCATGAGCGGATCGGGAATCGCGGACAGATCCGCGCGTGTCTCGATGGATGTCATGTAATGAACTCCTTCTTCTTGGGCTGTGGCGCAAAGGATTCGGGGAATGTGGTAGGCGACAACTCGCCTGATCAGCGCGTCCTGGACGGGGGTGTGGTGGGTATGCGGATATCCATCCAGCCGAGCATGGCGTCGACTGCATCGGCCGGATCGCCGTCGGCGCCGTCATTTGTCCACTCGAGCAGCGCTGAGAACGTCGCGGCCTGGTAGGCGTTGGCGAGGGCGCGGCACGTCGAAACCTGAGCGGAAGGGATACGGCGATGGATGAAGACTGTGAGCTCGTCGATCCACGGTTTGTATGCGGCGGGTGCCATGGCAACAAGCTCGGGTTCGGCGGAGATGAGCCGAAGCCAATCGGTTCCGATGCGCCGGATGCGGGGGTGGTGGGACACCGAGTGGGCCACCGACGTCCGAATGGCATCGCCGATCGGTAGTGAGTGGGAAACGGAGTTCAGCGCCTCGCGGAGACGTTCGGTGGCCGGAGCGACACCGAGCCAAGCGATTTCGGCTTTGGAGGCGAAATGACGTGAGAGGGTTCTGCTGCTGATGTCGGTGACGGCTGCCAGGTCTGCCCAGCTCGTACTGGCGTACCCCCGCTCGCTCCAGAGCTTCAATGCTTTTTCCGCTATGACGGCGGCGTCGATCACCGACGGTCGACCCCTGTTGCTGTTGCGGGGTGATCGGGTCTGGCGCAGCCCTGGCATGTGACCAGGACAACATTTTTGTCTTAGTCTGTCAAAAAGTCGATGACCTCAGTTGTCGCACGATGCAGGGAGTGGCAATGGGTGTGTATGTGGTGACCGGCTCGGCCTCAGGGATGGGACAAGCGGTGGTCGATGAGCTCCGCGCCGACGGTCACACTGTGATCGGGGTCGATGTCGGGGAAGCTGAGATCCGGGTCGACCTGTCGACCGCGGCCGGGAGGCAAGAGGCTGTGGAGCGGGTTCTGGCCGTGGCCGATGGCCGACTCGACGGCGCCGTTCTCGCGGCGGGGATCGGGCCGACTCCGGGAAAGGGGCGCGCGCGAGTCATCTACGAGGTGAATTATCTCGGGGTCGTGGAATTGCTGGAGGGCTGGCGCGACGCCCTGGCCCGTGCGCAGACCGCGAAAGTGGTGGTGTTCGGTAGCAATTCGACGACAACAACACCGGCTGTTCCGCGGCGCGCCATCCGGGCTCTGCTTGTCTCAGATCTGGACCGTGCCGAACGGGCCGTGGCGATCTTCGGCAAGGCGGCACCGTCGATCGCGTACGCCGCCTCGAAAACCGCGGTGAGTCGGTGGGCGCGCCGCGCGGCGGTCACACCGGAATGGGCTGGAGCCGGCATCAGACTCAACGTCTTGGCGCCAGGGGCGATTGCCACACCCCTGCTCCAGCGCCAATTGGCAACCCCTTCGGAAGCCAAAGCGATTCGCAGCTTTCCAATCCCAGTCGGTGGATTCGGTGAGCCGAAGGAGCTGGCCCGTTGGGTGGTGTTCATGTTGTCGGATGCCGCGAATTTTCTCTGCGGGAGCGTGATATTCGTCGACGGCGGTTCGGATGCCTACTTCCGTGCCGATAGTTGGCCCAAACCGGTACCTGTCGGCCAAATCTTCAGCTACGCGAGGCGATTTCGGGGTCATACCGGGCGAAACCGGATCCTGTAGGAGCCGTTCTCCCAGTGACCGGGAGCACCTATGAGTGCATCGGCAGGCCATCCGCTCATAATCGACCGCTGCCATCTACACGTGATGCGCATCACGGGAAACGACCCGCTGCGGCGACTGCCGCAATCATGCGGGTGGTATTTGCAAAGGAGTCCTGTGTCATGAAACTCGGAAACCGAAATCTTCAACGACGAACCTTCGCCGGCGCGGTTGCGTTGCTATCCATCGCAGCGCTCGGTGCCACGGCCTGTAGCAGCGATGATGCGAGCGGGAGCAATGTTGCCGCCGCGTCGACGACGTCGTTGCCCAGTAACCCGGCCGAAGGCTCGGCGGTGAAGATCGGATTCGTCTCCACGGAGGGCGGTGCAGTTGTATCTCTGCCCGAGGTGCGCCAGGCGGCCGAAGCTGCTGTGGAGTATGTGAACAACAACGGCGGTGGCCTCGCCGGGCACCAGGTCGAATTGGTGGTGTGCAAGCAACAGGAGGACCCGACGTCGGCGACCAACTGCGCCAATCAATTTGTCGAGAAGAAGGTCGCCGCCGTGTTGTCCGGCGGCACATCTCAGGGACCGGCTATCGTCCCGATCGTCACCGGCGCAGGAATCCCGTACGTGACGTTGAATGGGGTGTCTGCAGCCGAACTGACGTCGCCAGACGTCGCTGCACTGGGTGCGGGTCTACCTGGGACGATCTCCGCCATGGCGGCCGCCGCCAAGGATCAAGGCATGAAGAGTTTCACCATCTTCGCCAGTGACGGTGGAGGACTGGGCGCAATCATCGGCGCGATGGGTAATCCGATCTTCAAAGCTGCGGGCGTCGGACTGAATGTTGTCCCGATTGCGCTCGGTGTCCCCGATCCCACCCCGCTCGTCACCGCCGGTCTTAGCGAAAAGCCCGATGGTGTGAGTATTGTCGCCGACGCCGCGACCTGTTCGTCGGTGCTCAAGGCCATCCAGACGTCGGACCCAACGGTCAAGAAGGTCCTGCTCCCCACCTGCTTGGAGCCTGATGTGATCAAGGTCGTCGGCATCGACGCGCTCAAGGGCAATATGGGAATCACCGCCACCGACTACCTGTCGGATCGTCCGGATTCGGTGCTGTACCGCTCGATCCTGACCCAATACGCACCTGATCTGTCAGTCACGGGCTCCGGAGCGCTCGGCTACCAAACCGTGATGGCGGTCATCGCCGCCACGAACGGCATCACCGGTGACGTCACCGCCGCCACCATCAAAGAGGCGCTCAAGTCGGCGCAGAACGTCGAAATGCCCGCTGGCGGCGGAATCACCTTCACCTGCAACGGAACTGCATTCCCGCAAATGCCCTCGATCTGCTCCAACCAGATGCTGCTGGGTGAAATCAACGATGACGGTGTTCCGGTCAACCCCACGGTGACCGGCTAAATCGACACATCCTTTTTGCGAGAGAGAACATCATGACTGACCATCTTGCGTACCTGGCGCTCGGGTTGGGTAACGGCGCCGTATATGCCGCCATCGGCCTTGCGCTCGTCATGACCTTCAAGAGTTCGGGGGTCGTCAACTTCGCTACCGGCGCGGTTGCTCTGTATACCGCCTATACCTACGCGCTGTTGCGCACAGGTGAGCTGATGGTCCCGATACCGGGGCTCCCCAAGACGATCGACTTCGGTCGACCTCTTGGGGTGGCCCCGGCCATGGCGATCTCTCTGGTGATCGCTGCAGCGCTGGGAATCTTGTTCTACGCAGCGATCTTCCGGCCGATGCGCAATGCCTCCACCGTGGCGAAGGCGGTCGCTTCGATCGGCTTGATGATCGTTCTCCAAGCGCTCATCGCGCAGCGGGCGGGAACCGGATTGGTGGCAGTCGAACCGATTTTTGCGCTCGACACGATTTCGATCGGCGATAGCACCATCCCCACCGATCGGATCTGGCTGGCCTTGGCAATCGTTGCCCTGGCCGTGATTGCCACTCTCGTGTTCCGGTACACCAGGTTCGGTGTTTCGACCGAGGCCGCAGCCGAATCAGAGAAGGGCGCCTACCTGACCGGACTGTCGCCGGACAAGATTGCCTTCAGCAACTGGGCATTGTCTTCGGCCGTCGCGGGCCTTGGCGGCATCCTGATCGCGCCGATTGTCGCGCTGAATCCCGTCGCCTACTCGATGTTCATCGTCCCGGCGCTGGCGGCGACACTGGTCGGGAACTTCTCGTCCATCTGGTTGACTGTGATCGCGGGCATCGCGATCGGGTCCCTCCAGGCAGAGGCGACCAATCTCCAGGCGACACTCGACTGGTTGCCCAAAACTGGTGTTTCCGAAGGGATCTCGTTGATCCTGATCGTCGGATTTCTGGTGGTCAAAGGAAGGCCGCTGCCGGACCGAGGAAGCGTTGTACGGCAAGCGCTGGGTCGGGCAATGCGCCCCGACCACCTACTCATCCCTACCGTGGCTGCCCTCGCGGTGGCGGTGATCGCACTGTTTGCGACCTCGGGCAGTTGGCGGGCAGCAGTCATCACCAGCATCATCTTCGGGATCTTGGGGCTCTCCCAGGTCGTGGTGACGGGATACGCCGGCCAGGTCTCACTGGCACAACTCACGCTCGCCGGAGCGTCGGCATACTCTCTCAGCAACCTCACGTCCGACCTAGGTGTGCCTTTCCCGATCGCCCCGATTCTCGCCGGTGCATGTGCGACTGTGATCGGCGTGGTGGTCGGACTTCCGGCACTCCGTGTCCGAGGTTTGCCGCTGACCGTCGTCACGTTGGCGCTGGCGGTCTTCCTCGAAGCGTTCTGGTTCCGTAATCCCTCACTCAATGGCGGAGTGAACGGCGCACCCATCGATCCGCCAAAGCTTTTCGGTATCGACTTCGCGATCGGCGCGGGCGAGAACTACCCGCGCATCCCGTTCGGGTTGATGTGTCTGGCACTGCTGACCGCAGTCGCACTGGCCGTCGCCTGGTTGCGGCGCAGCAGTCTGGGCACCGATATGCTCGCCGTCCGGGCCAACGAGCGTTCGGCCGCCGCCACCGGGATCAACGTTTCAAGGACCAAGTTGATCGCCTTCGCGATCGGTGCGTTTATCGCCGGCCTCGCGGGTGCGATGATGGGCTACCAGCAGACGTTGGCCACACCTGAACCATTCATGGTGTTCGTCGGCATCACCCTGTTCGCGGTTATGTACGTCGCCGGAATTTCGTCCATTACCGGCGGAATACTCGCCGGCATCATGGCACCCGGCGGCCTTCTGTACCTGTTCGTCGATCGATTCCTGAACATCGGTGACTATTACGCGGTGATCAGTGGGCTCTTGCTCATCATCACTGTCATGCTCAATCCCGACGGGATCGCGAGCACCCTGCCAAGGCTTCCGCTGCCGACGCTCGGTAAAAGACGTAAGACAGAAGACGTTGTCGCACAGGAGATCAGCACCACCGATCTGGCCGCAGCCGCGCCTGTTGGCGGGGAACCGTTGCTGGTGATCGATGACGTCACCGTGCGCTACGGTGCGGTCACCGCCGCATCGGAGGTCTCCTTCGAGGTTCGTCGCGGCGAGATCGTCGGTCTGATCGGACCCAATGGTGCAGGTAAGACGACCCTCATCGATGCAATCACCGGGTTCGCGCCGGCGACGGGCTCCATGCGTCTGGGAGACATCGACCTCGGGGGCAGACCGCCGCACGCTCGCAGCAGGGCCGGTTTGGGGCGCAGTTTCCAGGACGTCGAGCTCTATGACGACCTGACGGTGGCGGAAAACGTCACTGTGGGTGCGACGCGGTCGCAATCTTCGTTGGGCGCGGGGGAGCGGGTCCACAGAGTGCTGCATCTTCTCGGGCTGTCCGAACTGGGCGCTGCCGAGGTTGCATCGCTGTCACAGGGACAGCGGCAATTGGTATCTGTGGCACGGGTTCTCGCCGCCGAACCTGTGGTGGCACTGCTCGATGAACCGGCCGCCGGACTGGACAACAATGAAAGCCGTTGGCTCGGTGACAAATTGCGGGCGGCGCGTGATGCGGGTACGTCTATTCTGCTGGTGGACCACGATATGGACCTGGTGCTCACCATCTGCGATCGGGTTGTGGTCTTGGACCTCGGTCGGGTGATCGCTGACGGGCCGCCGAGCGCGATCCGGACAGATCCGGAAGTGCTCCGTGCCTACCTGGGGGTTCCCTCCGATGAGGACATCGGCACCGATGTGGTGGCCGACAAACTCGCGCCAACGAGTCCCGTACTCACATCACAGGAGACATCGTCATGATTGCACTGGAATGTCGTGCGCTCACCACCGGCTACTCCAAGCAGCGGCCGTGTGTCCGCGGAGTTGATCTGACGGTGAAGGCGGGAGAGATCACCTGCCTGCTCGGTCCGAACGGTGCCGGAAAAACCACGTTGTTGATGGCACTCGCGGGCCTGTTGCCGCGGTTTGATGGTGAGGTTCTGGTCGGCGACCATGCCGTCCGTGGCGGTAACCCGCGTGACGCTGTCCGGTCCGGATTGGTACTCGTGGCGGATGACCGCGCGCTGTTCCGAAGTCTCAGCACGGAACAGAACCTGCGGTTGGCTGTGCCCGAGCGTTCCCGGCGGGCCGGCGGGATACGCGAAGTCATCGAGCATTTTCCCTCGCTGGAGAAGCGTCTGAAGGTCGATGCCGGGCGATTGTCGGGTGGCGAGCAACAGATGCTGGCCATTGGTCGCGCAATCCTCCAACGTCCGAAGGTGCTGCTCATCGACGAGTTGAGCATGGGCCTGGCGCCGGTAATCGTCAACGAAATCCTCTCGGTATTAAGAGATTTCGCTACAAACGACGACATGGCGGTGGTGCTGGTGGAGCAACACGTACACCTGGCGTTGCGTGCAGCAGACCGAGCCGCGGTGCTGGTGCACGGCAGCATTGTGCTGGATGATTCCGCCGAATCCCTCCGGTCTTATCCTCGACGGATCGAGGCCGCCTATCTGGGGGAGACCGCCACCACGGTCGCAGGATAGAGCGACGTCAAACCATTGCCGGATCGGTGAGTTCTCGGACTCACCGATCCGGCAATGCTGTGTTTGCCGGCCGCGAATGCTGTTACAGGTGCAGGGAGCACATCGAAATCCAACTGTCTTGTTAACCAACGCAGTTCAGCCTCCCGCTGCGTGGGACGTGGGCCAGGATGTTCCCCGCGGTCGATCTACCGTGATGCCAGTCACGCTCACTGCACGGTGGGTTTCGCCTGAGATAGAAGAGGAGCGCTCCATGACAGCCACGCTCGAACGGCACCCGATGACCCCGGTGGAGCCGCCGTCGGTGATCAAAAATTTTTACACAGCCGACGAGACTGCGACCATCATGTCGGTCATTCGGGACAACGCACCCTGGCGGTTGATCCTCGCCCATCACTTCGCGTCCACCGAGGAGTATCTTGCCGTGTCGGGCGGCAACAACCGTCGGCCAGATGCCCGGTTGTCCGATTTCGTGGCGCCGATCTTCCGTGGATTTCTCGGCAATGACGGAGTGGTCCTCTATCCGGAACTGAATGACATCTACTTCGGCCGTAAGCTGCTGGACACGGCAAAACAGTTGCACGGCGCCAAGTACGGGATGGCACACGACCTTCTGTTCAACATGTGCGGCCCGTCGCATAGCTTCGATGCCGGCCACTTCGACACCGGGAGCTTCCGCGGAATCGGATTGCACAATGCACCGCTCTGGCTGCTGGCGGTGATGTTCAAGTCGGGGCTGTTCGACGCCTGGGAGGTCAAGACTGCGCAGGTGATCACTTACTTTTACAACTCTGACATCGACGGTGGATTCACCTACTGGCCCAAAGGGCCCGACCGGTCACCAGAACGCTTCGCCGCACCGTTCTGGAATACAGCGATACTGACCGACAATTCGCGCATGTACCACCGTCGTGAATCCAGCGGTCCCCGAGATCGGCGCGATCTACCAGGTTTGGACCTGTCGTCGACACTGCACAGTGTCGGTGATGACGATTGGTCGATTCGCAACGGCGATACAGAGATCAGCCACGTGAAAAATGCCGACATGAGAACGCTCGTGCACTACACCGCATTGCTTTTCGATGATCTGGCGGACGTCAAACGCTACCAAGATCACACAGATGACCTCACGATGGAGAAGGCCTTCGGGATGCTCATCGCAGACCTGCGAGCGAAGGGTGTCACGGTTCCCGAACCGAGCGAGCCCAGTACGGACACAGCGTTCATCGCTCAACTCACCGATTTCTACAAGATGGCTCCCCGTTCCTACCCTGCGGAGGCGCCGTTGGAAGTGCGCAGCTGACCGTACGACAAGGACCATCCCGGACGTGCTCCGGGATGGCCCTAGATGTCGTTGGGCTCAGGTTGCCTGCCTTGCGTCAGACCTTCAGTGCAGCAGCGGTCTTGCCGGCCCGCCGACCGAAGAAGCTACCGTCCCCCAAGCTCGCGCCACTGGCGTATCCGCCGGCACACACTCCGGATGTACAGCGTCCGGCGGCATACAGTCCGGGTATTGGTTCGCCGCTGACGTGGAGGACCTCGGCATCAACCGTCGTCTTGAGCCCACCCAGGGTGAAACCACCCACCATGCCGCGCAGGTCATACGCGGCGATGGGCGTTGTCAGCGGTTTGACCCATTCACTCTTTTTGGAGAAGAACGGGTCCGACGACGTGGCCGCATGACGATTGAACAACTCGATCGTCGAGGTCAGGCCGCCGGTGGGAAACCCCATCTCGCCTTCGAGTTCTTCGACGGTCTCGCATACCCATGTCGGCGTCCCCCGCATCACCGCGCTGGTCGAGTCCGTTTGCGTGGCCTCCTCGAAGGAGGCCTCGTCGATCACGAGGAATGCATCACCGCCCTGGCGGAGAAGGGTTTCTTGCGCAATACGACCCGGGTAGGTGTCCTCGGCGACGTAACGCTGACCGCGTGAGTTGACGAGGATTCCACGTGCCATCAGTTGAGGGTCACAGAAGATCGCAACCTCGGTTGCATCCATGTGAGCGGTGGCGGCACCCAATGCCTGACTCATTCGGATCGCCTGGCCGTCATGGCTTTCGATCGATGCTGCCGGTCTACCTGCTATCCGCGGTGCATGGTCATTGAGCATCTCATCGTTGTAGGCGAAACTTCCGGTCGCCAGAACCACACCGCGGCGGGCATGGATTGTGAGGTCGGCCCCGTATTGGCGGGCCACCACACCGGTAACGCGTCCATCGTCATCGATCACGAGGGATTGCGCACGAGTATCGAATACCGTTCTGACACCGAGCGCTTGTGCGCACTCGATCAGCGGTTTCATGAGCATGTGACCACCGGTCTGGTCCCCCTCTACCGCTTTTCGGGGAAGATGCCCGCGGGGTGCCGGTGGGATGAGGGCATTGAACGGCGCAGCGTTCTCACCGCCGGAATACATCAGTCCTTCACTGTGAGGGGGCTCCCAACCCGGCTCACCCCAGAACGATTCGTCGAAGACAACCCCGGCATCAGTCAACCAGTTGTAGTGGGCGACGCTTTCCTCGCAGTAGATGTCGACCTTGCACTCATCGACGCCTGGGCCCAAGGCACTCTTCATGAACGCCTTCATGTTTTCAACTGTGTCGTCGAAACCCAACGCACGCTGCAACGGTGTGCCGCCGCCCAGGTAGATGAAACCACCGGACATGGCGGCGGCACCGCCGCCGCCGCCGAGTCGTTCCAGGACCAGTACGTCAGCGCCGGCGCGTGCGGCCTCGATCGCGGCTGCGACTCCGGCTATCCCGAAACCGGCGATCACGACGTCCGCTTCGTGTGACCAAGTCGCCACGGTTGAGGATCTCACTGGCTTGAGGGTCGGATCTACCACGGTGCCTCCTAGTTGCGTGTTTCATCAAAGTAGGTCAATGCGCACCCTTGTGCGCCAGCGGTACTCCCTCTCACCGGGAGTGGCTGTGCCCGAGAAGATCTATCTCCCGCTGTATGGGCACCCCGGGTTGTCAGGGTCTGGCGGCTCGAACACCATGTGGCATCAGCCAATCAGATGGTTCCCGCCAGTCCCAGGAGTTCCCATGGTTTCCGGTCTCGAAGAGCGTAGCGTTTCCGCGGTTGCGATCGAGCTAGCACAACTCGTGGGTGCCTGGTGGTACCACTACGACGAATGGGATCCTGAAATTCTGCGTGGCATGCTGTCAGAAGACGCGACTTTCAGCTCCCGTACCGATAGTGGCGCAACAGAATACGAGGAGTTCGTGCGAGCCGACATCGCCGGTGCGGACGCGGTGATGGTGTGGCAGGAGAATCATCGAATCAATAGCCCCTATCCGTTGCGGCATTGTGGCTCCAACGTGCATGTCACGAGTTTTTCCGGTGACGTGGTGGAGTTCGCGTCATACATCTTTGTCACCAAGATCGTCGACGGTAGGCCGTTGTCGTTGTCGACCGGAACCGCCTGTGGCGCAGCGCGTATCACCGACCGTGGACTGCTGATGCAACGGCTTGACGTCGTTCTCGACACGACAGATTCGGTGCCCTTGGCGGAACGCGCGAATGCTGGCAGGGCGTGATGGTGGCCGACCGTCACGCGGCTTTCGAACTGCCAGAGGTCGGAAGGGGTCGTATGAGGAGGAATTGGGCGCTGCCCAACGGCATTATCCGAGCAGGATGTCGGCTGACAAAGTGAGGAATGGACGATGAGGATCGCCGGAAAGGTGTTTGCGCTGACCGGAGCTGGAAATGGCATAGGCCGTCAGGTTGCACTCGAACTACTCGCACGGGGCGCTCGAGTTGCTCTGATCGACCGGGATCAGGCCGCATTGAACCAGACCCGGGAACTGTCTGGTCCGGACAGCGCACGGGTGTCGACACACGTGGCCGATGTCAGTGATCCCGATGTGGTCGACGACCTACCTGCGCAGGTGATCGCGGAACACGGTCAGGTTGACGGGCTCCTCAACGTCGCGGGGATCATTCATCGTTTTGTTCCGTCGGCAGAACTCGAGCGGCATGAGATCCGTCGGATTGTTGATGTCAATTTCTGGGGAACCGTACACACAACTCTCGCGTTCCTCCCGGAGCTGCGGAAGCGGCCTGAGGCCGCCATCATCAATATCTCAAGCCTTTCCGCTCTCGTTGCCTTTGCGGGCCAGACGTTCTACAGCGCAACGAAGGCGGCAGTGAAGCAGTTCACCGAGGGCCTCTATGAGGAGCTCATCGATTCGAATATCACGGTGACGGCAGTCTTTCCCGGCAATATCAGTACGGATATAAGTGGAAACTCGGGTGTGACGATGATCGATGCGGGCAGCCGAAAGGTTCGGTCGACAACACCGGAGCAGACTGCTCGCGAAATCGTCGACGCCATCGAGAAGGGTAAAGCTCGACTGTTGGTGGGGGCCGACGCGAAGCTGTTGGGAGCGCTGACCCGACTGGCGCCGGTCATGACCATGCGCCTTGTCGCCAAGCAGATGAAGAGCGTGCTGTGAACCCGGCGGGGATCTGCCGTGGTCGATGCCGTCGTATCTCGGACGTCGTCGAAACGTCCCCGACCGAGACGGTTCCGGGTTTGTTGCGAATCTGAAGGTAGCGAACGTCTCATGAGCGCGGCGCACGGGACCCCCGGCCACTGATGGCCTCCTCTCGACTGCGAGGTTGCGCTCGTGACAGGGTGCCTACCGCGCACCCCCCGCGTACCGGGCCTGTCTGCGTGCGCACCGCCACGTTGAGTGAGCCCTTCTCGCAGCGAAAGGCTCTCAATCTTTGAAATGTTAAGTCGCTCTTCCGCTTTAGTGAGCAACGCGGCGCGAAGGTCTCCCTGATGGTAGGCGTGGTCCATGTGAGAACACTGTCAACCCGCGGGGTGATGTAGTCATTGACAACATTGCTGCTGCGCGTTTACCGTTCACAGGACACAAGGAGGAATGCCAATGAAGACCAGTGAGATATCCCCATCGATCGGCGTCGAGGTAACCGGGGTGTCGGGATCTGCTTTCAACTCCGCCGAGACGGCTGACACGGCCATGCGGCTGCTCAAGCAACGCGGGGTGGTCGTCTTTCGGGGCGCGAACATCAGTGACCCCGACCTCGTGGCCTTCAGCCGGATGCTCGGGGACGTGGTCGTCGCCAAGGTCGGCGGGCTCCCAAATCATCCGGAGGTCTCCCCGGTCACGCTTGATCCGACCAGGAGCAAGCTGGCCGAACTGCGCCGCAGCACCATCTTTTGGCATGTCGACGGGCTCACAGATGATGTACCGCAGAAGGCCACGCTGCTGACCGCTCGGGAGGTGGCCGACGAAGGCGGGGACACCGAGTTCGCGAATACCTATGCCGCTTATGACGCTTTGAGTGACCAGAAGAAGGCCGAACTGGCCGGCTACCGGGTCGTCCACAGCCTGGCCGCCGCCCAGATGTTGGTGTACCCCGACGCCTCGGAGAAAGACAAACAGATGTGGGACAGGCTTCCTTCTCGCGAGCATCCACTGATCTGGAGCCATCGGGATGGGCGGCACTCGCTGCTCATCGGTGCGACAGCCGGCCAAGTGGTCGGCATGACCGCAGTTGACAGTCGAGAGTTCCTCGACAGCATTCTCGACTGGACCACGCAACCGCAATTCGTCCTTCGCCACAAGTGGCGAGTAGGTGATCTCGTCATCTGGGACAACACCGGTCTTCTCCATCGAGCGATTCCCTACGAGGCCACGTCACGACGCCTGATGCATCGCACCACGCTGGTCGGCGATGAGGCGGTGGCGTAATGGTGTCACCGGCATTCTCGGTCCCGCGTGCCGCGATCATTACCGGCGGAGCGTCCGGGATCGGCTTGGCGATCGCCGAACGCTTGGCAGAGGAAGGCGCATCGGTCGCGATCTTCGACCGTAACGCCGACGCGGCTTCCGAGGCCGCCGAGAAGATCACGGGATCGGGCTATCGTGCGATCGGACTCGGCGTCGACGTCACGGACCGGCCGCGGATCGACGAAGCGGTGGAAGAGGTTCGTCGCGAGATCGGGCCGCCGACCATACTGGTGAACTCTGCAGGCATGGACGGCTTCGAGCCTTTTCTGACGATATCCGCAGAAAGCTGGCAGCGACTCCTTGCCGTGAATTTGACCGGAACCTTCGACTGTTGCCAGGCCGTCGTGCCAGACATGATCGATGCCGGATGGGGCCGGATCATCAACATCTCCTCGTCGAGTGCGCAGACCGGCAATCCATGGATGGTGCATTACTCGGCGGCCAAGGCCGGGGTTGTTGGATTCACCAAGGCGCTTGCCAAAGAGTTGGGCCCCAAGGGAATTACGGTGAACACGGTGCCACCGGGCTTCATCGACACCCCTATGCTGCGTCGGACCGAAGAGAAAGGACTCCTCGGTCCGGGTATCGAGGCCGCTGAGTCGACCACCCCGATGCGCAGGGTCGGCAAGCCTGAAGACATCGCGGCCGCATGCGCCTACCTGGCACGAGAAGACGCGGGTTACGTTACCGGGCAAGTGATCCCCGTCAACGGCGGAAGGACCATCTGACATGCGCGAACCGAACCACTGTCCCAACGACAGTTTCCCCACGAGATGCGCGCGGCGGCGGCAGTAGACCCACCGCCAGCCGATCAGTCTGGACGAGGCTTGTCGAAACGGTCGAGGTATTCGGCTACGACCCTCAGGGTTCGCTCATGGCCAGTGGTAATACCGAGACCGTTTTCGAGGCCGATCGTCCGGCCGATGCTGGCAATGACAACCGAGACGACTTCGGCATCCAATCCCGCGTGTTCGGCATGGTCACGAACTACGTGTTCTAGCGCCGCGACCTGGGCCTCACGAAACTGTTCTGCGCCGGCGGCCAGTTCCTCGCGAATCTGCTCCCGATGGGCGCCCAGGGCCATGAACTCTGTGGTCAAACGTGATCCACGAGGGTCGACTGTCATGTCCCACAGTGCATGCAAAGGCCTATCGGAAGCGAGTGCCTGGCGTTGTGCTTCCAGATTGGCCTGGTAGCCGCGCCGCAGAACTGCGAGGAAGAGGTCGTCCATTGTCGGAAAGTAGTAGTAGACCATGGCGCGCTGAACTTCGGCCTTCTCCGCGACCCGGCGCGACGTGGCAGCCGCGTAGCCCTCGTCGAGAATGATCTCGATAGTCGCGTCGAGAAGCTTCTCGCGGGTGCCGGTATTGCGTTGCCCGACACGGCTCGTTGCGCTCATTTCGTTCCTGTCCTATCCCACGCCGTAGTGCTGGCGCGCATCCCGAGCCCTTGACCCAGTAACACGCAGCTGCTAAGCATACAACCAGAGCCTAATTAGGCGATCGCCTAATTATGGAACGAAGCGCCACTGACGGATTGAACGAGCAGTGGTGTCAACGGCGGAAGGACGATGGTCTGACATGGCACGAATTGATCCACTGACCCCCTCAGAGTTCCCTGCGGAAATGCGTGGGGCACTGACAGCTATGGTGCCGCCCCAACCGACCCATGAACCGATGCCCACCAAGGATCGGCCTAAAGCCCTTCTTGCGCTTGGCACTATGGCGCACCATCCCGCTCTCGCTCGCGCCTTCTTCACGCTCAACGGACATATTCTCCGAGCAACAACTCTGTCCGAGCGTCAACGTGAACTTCTTGTCATGAGGGTTGCTGCCGTCCGCAAAAGCCCCTACGAATGGGCCCAACATTTGTTCGTTGCTCGCGATGCCGGGCTGACGGACGAAGAGGTTGGCCGTATCGCGTACGGACCTGATGCACCATTTTGGAGCGATCTCGAAGCGGCCATGCTCCGCGCCGTGGACGAACTCATTCTCGATGGTGCCATCAGCGCTTCCACCTGGCACACACTCGCAGCCGAGCTCGACCGTCAGCAGCTTCTCGACCTGATCTTCACCGTCGGTACCTACGGGTTGCTCGCGTCGCTATTCAACACTTTGGAACTGGGGATTGACGGCGATATCGACAAGCTGATGCAGCAGTACGACACTCTTTTCCCGAATGGGCAATAACGATGCGCATCGGTCTGACCGGACACGGTTCCACCGTCGAGAAGATAGTCAAGCAGGTGGGACAAGACCGCACCGAGCGGGAAGAGTCTCGAAGGCGCACCGTGAAATTTCTGAGTGAACTGACGGCATAGCCAAGCAAGCGCATTCACTCCTGCATGTCCGGTCACTCACGTATTCCCCCTGAAATAGGAAAGGACAAAATGAAGCTGCAATCAATTCTGGATGAGGTACGTGGTCTTCCGGGTTCTGGTGAACTGATTCCGGTCATCAACCCAGTGACCGAGGAGCAGATCACCGAGTTCGCCGATGGAGGGGCGCGGGCCGTTGACGAAGCCGTTGCACGCGCACGGGCCTCCTTCGATTCTGGTGTCTGGCATGGACTGCCGGGCAACGAGCGCGCCAAAATCCTTTGGCGTGCAGCTGACTTGATTGACGAGCACGCAGCCGAACTCGCCGAGATCGACTCACTCAACACTGGTATGCCCCTTGCCCAAGCCCAGTCGATTATGGGTACCAGTGCGGAATTCTTCCGCTACTACGGTGGGTGGTGCACCAAGCTCAACGGAATTTCTCACGACATCCAGATGACCGGAGGAATCACCGGTTTCTATTCGAACATGCACGGCTACACCCTCAAAGAGCCCATCGGCGTCGCTGCACTGATATTCCCCTGGAATGGCCCCGTCTTCAACGCGGCCGCGAAACTCGCACCGGCACTCGCTGCAGGCTGCAGCGTTGTCGTCAAACCAGCTGAAGAAACCCCCCTTTCAGCGCTACTCTTGGTCAAGCTGTTGGCTCAGGCCGGCGTCCCCGACGGTGTTGTCAATCTGGTAAACGGTCACGGACACACCACCGGAGCGGCACTGACCGAACACCCGGACGTCGATAAGATTGCCTTCACTGGGTCCACCGAAGTCGGCAAGAAAATTGTGCAGGCAGCTAGCGGAAATCTCAAGAAGGTCACACTCGAACTCGGCGGCAAGTCGCCCGTCTTGATCTATGACGACGCCGATCTGAACAAAGCCATAATGATGGCGGCAATGGGTATTTTCGTGCACTCCGGGCAAGGATGTGTGTGCGGATCGCGCATCTTCGTCCAACGCGGCGTCTACGACCAGGTGGTGGAAGGCATCGCCACAGTGGCGAACAACCTCAAACTCGGTGGACCCCAAGAGGCCGGCAGCAACATCGGTCCCTTGATCAGTCAAAAACAGCTCGCTCGCGTCCTGGGATTCATCGACGAGGGCAAACGCGACGGTGTCGAAGTCGTTGCCGGCGGACACCGGCTCGATCGGACCGGCTACTTCGTACACCCGACCGTGCTGACCGATGTCAGCCCCGACATGAGGCTCTACAAGGAGGAAATCTTCGGCCCCGTCGTGCCGATCATGCCGTTCGACGACGACGACGAGGTGATTGCCCTAGCCAATGACACAACCTACGGGCTGGCCGCCACCGCCTGGACACAGGACGTCGGCCGAGCTCATCGTCTCGCGAAACGGCTCGATGCCGGCACCGTAACTCTGAACTGTCAATTGGTCTTTGATCACGCCATGCCATTCGGAGGGTATAAACAATCCGGTTGGGGCTACGAGTTCGGTCGCGAAGGCATTGAAGCCTACATGAAAACGAAGTCGGTCTTCACGCAAATATAAGCCGACATTGCCAGATCGGTTGACGTCGCGTGCGTTATCAACGCCTCTATCCCGATCGCTATATCGAATCGGTACGAACACGAGCCCGCCGGGCTCTGCACAACTAATACGGACGAAACTGAAAGGTTAGGTTGAATTATGACCGGACGTTTGGAAGGTAAAGTTGCCTTCATCACTGGAGCAGCCCGGGGACAGGGCCGCAGCCATGCGGTGCGGTTGGCCCAGGAAGGTGCCGACATCATTGCCGTCGACGTCTGCGGCCCGATCACACTCGACAGTCCCATTGCTGCGGCCACACCGGCGGATCTCGCTGAGACCGCTGACCTGGTGAAAGGCCTAGATCGACGAGTGATCACGGCCGAGGTGGACGTACGTGACTACGACGCCTTGAAGTCCGCGCTCGATCTCGGAGTCGAACAACTGGGCAGACTGGATGTCATCGTGGCCAATGCCGGAATCGGCAATGGTGGCGAGACACTGGACAAGACCAGCGAAAGCGACTGGACCGAGATGATCGACGTCAACCTGGCGGGGGTATGGAAGACCGTTAAAGCCGGTGTCCCGCACCTTATTTCTGGAGGACACGGCGGATCGATCATCCTGACAAGCTCGGTCGGAGGCCTCAAGGCGTACCCCAACACCGGGCACTACATTGCCGCCAAACATGGTGTTATCGGCCTCATGCGTACGTTCGCGATGGAACTCGGAGAACACTCGATCCGGGTCAATTCAGTTGCGCCGACAAACGTGAACACGCCGATGTTCATGAACGAACCCACGATGCGGCTGTTCCGGCCAGACCTCGAAAACCCGGGGCCCGAGGATATGCTGGCCGCTTCGCAGATGATGCATGTATTGCCCATCGGGTGTGTCGAACCGGTGGACATCAGCAACGCGGTGTTGTTCCTCGCCTCCGATGAAGCCCGCTTTGTTACTGGCATCACGCTCCCCGTCGATGCAGGGAGCCTCCTCAAGTAGGGGGCATCGACAAAATCAGAAAAGAATTGTCGAGCATCGGACGGCTCGACCAATCCGGACCAACACTGTTGACCCGAACGGATGCACCTCACCGTCCGACCCGATCCGACAGGCGACAAACCGAAGGAACTCATGGACAAGTTGCGCGTAATTCAATGGACGACTGGCAAGGTCGGAAAGCTCAGTCTGCGAGGCATCCTCGACGATCCGCGACTCGAACTGGTCGGTGTCTACGCCTATTCAGACGACAAAGCAGGTTCCGACGCCGGACCACTGTGCGGACGACCTGACACCGGCGTCCTCGCCACCACCGACATCGACGCGCTCATCGCATTGGGCGCCGACACCATTTTCTACAACCCATTCATGGCCGACCTCGACCACGTGGTCCGTCTGCTCGAGAGCGGACTCGACGTGATCAGCACCAACCTGTTCCTCAACGTCGGTGGCATCGCCGGCGAGACGCAGGAGAAGCTCGCCGCCGCGTGCGAGCGTGGCGACAGTTCGCTCTATATCTCCGGAGTCAACCCGGGCTGGATCAACACGATGGTGACGGCGATGACCGCCGTCTGTCGTGATGTTCAGCAGGTGTCGGTCTTCGAGTCGGCGGACTGCTCGGTCTACGAGTCGGCCGAGACCTGGCAGGCGTTGGGCTTTTCGCTGCCGGAGGCGTCCGACGAGGTGTTGGAGATGGCGAAGATGTGGTTGAGCACGTTCCGCGATTCCGTCGGGCGCATGGCACTAGCGCTGGACTATGACCTCGATGACATGGAGTTCTTCATCGAGCACCAGACTGCGTCTGAGGACGTCGATCTGGGCTGGCTGGTGATGAAGAAGGACACCATCGCCGCGATCCGTGCTGGGTGGAATGGCAAGGTGAACGGAAAGACGGTCGTGCAGAACAACGTTGCCTGGTATCTCACCACCAAGCTCAACGGGGACTGGGTGTTTGACGACGACCACTATAAGGTGATCATCAAGGGTGAACCCGGAATCCAGACCCGCATCCGCTTCATTGCGCCCGAGCACTGGGGCAACCACGAGTGGGACACGATGACGGCCATGCCGGCCGTCAGCGCTGCGTTCAACGTCGCTGCCGCACCGGCAGGCATTCTGACCCTGAAGGATGTGGGCTTGCCGTGCGCGCCCGCAGGAATCTGGGACAAAGAACGGAGCGAGGGGCGGTCGGCAACGGTCTGAAGGACGACACGAGTTGAACTGAGGCAGAACGCAACTCGAGGTAGGCTCCGATCCGTAGTCACTTGGAGCAGCGCCGGCGGTGGCGGCGTCAATGCCGCCACCGCCGAACTGCTACTTGAGATCGCTCATGTGCTGAGACCACACACGTCAGCTGTAGGGGATTCACGGCCGTGATCGCTTTGGCTGCTCAAACGCACGCCGCAGTGGCCGAGTGGAAAGCGCAGTCCCGCAACGGGGTGTGTTCGGTGCAGGACTGCGCACGTCCGATCTCTGTCAGGCGGTGATCCAACCACCGCCGTCAGCGTTCACCGTCTGCCCCGACATCCAGTGGCTGTCGTCGGAAGCCAGGAAGACCACGATCGGCGCTACGTCATCGTAGGGATCGCCGAGTCGGTGGAAGACGTTGTCCTTGAAGGCTGCTGTCGCGTATTCCTGCACGTCAGCGGGAAACGTGTGTAGATCGTTCTTGGCATTGTCGGTGAATCCACCTGGGCACACTGCGTTGACGCGAATGTTGTGGACCCCCTATTCTCGCGCTACCACACGTGTCAGCGCGCGGACGGCTTCCTTGACAGGGGAGTAGGTCGACGCCAGCGCGGGGCTTTCCATTCCCCAGCGTGAACCAAAGTTGATGATCGAGGCACCCGCCCCCGGCTTGTCTTTCAGGTATTGAAAACAGAGCTTCATCATGTGCCAGCCGGAGTAGAACGAAATCTCGACCTCGCGCTGGAGGTCGGCGATGTCCTGCTCGAGGAACGGTTTGAGCGTCGTGGAGTGCACGTTGTTCACGAGGATGTCGATAGTTCCGAAGCGCTCCACGGTCGCATTGACGAATGCCGAAAGGCTGTCGACCGATCGCACGTCGCACGGAAATGCCAACACCTCAGCGCCTCTCTCGGCACAGAGCTTTCGTGTTTCCTCGAGTTTGTCTTCCTGGATGTCACAAATAGCGATCTTTGCACCCTCGTCCGCGAAGCGAATAGCCTCTTGTCGGCCGAGGCCACTTGCACAGCCGGTGAGGATCGCGACTTTCCCGTTCAACTTGCCCATGTGGGTCTCCTGATCTTCTTCTGTTTACGTACTGAGAATGAACGCGCTTCCACCACGCGCGTGGATGCTGGCATTGTTTCCGTCTGTGGTTCGCGCAGAGTCCCGAAAGCCGCTGTCTCGCATGTACTCTGCGAGTGCATTCGGGTCAGATCAGGTGATCAAGTTCTCGGCAACGTGGTGTTCATCGTCAACCCGCGGAATATCCGTGGTGTTCTGGCGCTCGGCTGGAACACTCGGTGTGGTTCCGGACCGATTGAGTGAAGCCCCTTTTCAAGAGACACCGCCAACAACTATGCACGGGCGCAGCGGTTTCGGGCACGTCGCGACACTGGCGAACACTGGTCGGGATCTTCCGATTCGGTGGTGCGGATAGCAAGACGGAAGCAGACTCCGATCCGTCTCCACCTGGAGCAGCACCGGCGGTGGTGGCGCCACTGCCACCACCGCCGAACTGCTATTTGAGGTCGCTCATGGACTTGCCGACGTCAGCAAGAGTCATGGGGCTACCGAAATCGGTTGTGTATTTGAAGGCCGGGATATCGCACCGGAATAGGCCCTCGTCCGGATTGAAGTCCGCAGCCTTCCATCCGTTTGTGGTGGCTTCCTCGACGTTGAAGCATGGGGACGGCGGGGCGCCGGGCGTCAGGTTGACTGGGGCAGTCAGGCCGCCGCCGGTCCACGCCGTCTCCTTGATTGCGGCGTTGTAGAGACAGGTACGTGTCAGATCGTCACCGCAGCTTGCGGCGGACTTGGCAAACAACAGCCATGCAGACATGGCGCGCATGGCAGGCAAAGTGATCACCGCGTCCGGAGCGTACTTCTTGTACAGGGCGTTCAGCTCTTTGACCGCCGGTACCGTCTCTGAACTCTCCAGCGGCGCAACGCCTCCGAGGTCTACGTAGTTCGGTATCACGTCCGCCGAGGTACCGAGCGCTTCGACAAACGGTTCGTTGTAGGCATTGTTACCGGGGTTGACCCAGTCGAGCTTGTAGTCCATGTCCACGAGAATTGTTTGCAACTTTGCCCACTGGGCGGGCTCACCGTAGAAGTAGAGTCCCTTGACGCCTTTGCTCTTGAGGGTCTGCGCGTAGGGCGTCCAATCCGAGATCCCCATCGCCGGGTAGACATCGTTATAGACAACGGTGGCCCCAGCCGCTTCCAACGCCTCCTGCGATTGAGCCCCGGCGGTCCTCACCGAGGGTGTGTCGGCACCGATGATCCCCACTGCATCAGCAGAATCCGGATAGGCCTCGTTGACCAGCCAGTATCCGATACCGAAGAAGGGATCGTAACCGGCAACCCGGCTCGGCGACGCGCTGACCTCGAGGTCCGCGCCCACCGACCGGGGTTGGATCACCTGGGCAGGAAAGCTCGGTAGAACACAGCTCAGACGTTCTTTCACACCCAGTGCATCCAGTCCGCTACTTCCGCCGACCAACGCAAAATCTTCACGGCACGCGATGGTCATCTGCTGGCGAACATTCATAAAGGCAGCGTCGTGGATATTGGCAACCAGTTTGCGACCGTTGATCCCGCCGAGGTCATTGCACCACGACGTGAAGACCTTGGCGGCGTCGTCGAACTCCGACACCTTGTTGAATCCCACATCGGACATCACTCCGACTTTGATCTCTGTGTCGGTAACGCCCTGTGTGGGAGCTCCTTTCGCGTCGCCCGATTGGCAGACATCCGACAGGTCGCCAAAGTTGCTCGTCGCACCATCGGCTGTGGCCGTACTTCCACCGCTTCCTTCGTCGGTGTCACCGCCGCGGTCAGCACACCCAGCCACCAGAACCGCGGTCGCCACCAGCGCGACCACCAAGCGATGCGATCTCAACATGTCTTTTCCTTCACTAGTGCGATGATTGGCTGTACGGCAACGGAGTTCGACTGAGCGAGTCCGGACATCAGTGGTCAACCGCGTGAGTGGACGCAACCATTTTTCGAACCAGCGCCTTTTGAACCTTGCCGGTGGCGGTTCGTGGGAAGTCCTCGACCTGATGGATCTCTTCGGGCCACTTCTGCTTCGCCAAGCCGGCATGGCCGAAGTGCTCTCGAAGCTCAGCAATCGTAGGCAGGGCGCTTCCTGGCTTGAGTCGCACCACCGCGGCAGTGTGTTCACCCAGTCGGGGGTCAGGAGCTGATACGGCGGCGGCTTCTGCGATCCCTGGAATCCTCAGCAGAACCTCTTCCACCTCGATCGCGCTGATGTTCTCGCCGCCGCGAATGATGATGTCGCCCTTGCGGTCGGTGACGCTCAGGTAGCCGTCGGCGTCGATGATGCCAATGTCGCCGGTGTGGTACCAGCCCTCCTCATCGAATGCCTTGGCAGTCAACTCGTCGTCAAGGTAGCCCAGGCACAGATCTGGTCCGCGACTCAAGATCTCCCCGTCGTCCGACAGTCGGAGTTCGACACCTGGCATCGCCTTCCCATCCGTGAAGAGCCGTTTGTCCACCGGGTCCGTGTAATGCGAGCCGGTGATCGACGGATGCTCGGTGCTGCCGTAGTAGCGGAACGTGATGACACCCTGATCGTGGAGTCGCTGGGCAACTGTCGCGGGCACCGTCGAGCCTCCCATCCCGGCATACCTCATGTACTCGAGATGCTCCGGGACGAAATCGGGATGATCGAGCAGGCTGATCACGAAATAGGGCGTGCCACCACCGAAAGTCAGGTTGTCTCTGAGCATCAGCTCCAAGGTGCGCTGCGGGTTCCATGCGTCGGTGATGTAGATGGCGGTCTGCTGAACAACCGGGATCAAAAACGCATTGAGCATCCCGATGAAATGACCAACCGGTGAGGCGGTGAGCTGTTGCCCCAACTCAACCGGATAGCTGTTCCCAAGCTGCCGGGTTTCATACCCGAGCGTTTGATGTGTATGAACGACACCCTTGGCATCACTGGTTGTTCCCGAGGTGAAGGCGATCACGGCCGGCGCCGACGCCGCAACGGGGAGGTTCTCGGTCAGCGGCTCACTGTCGAGCAGGTCGTCGAAATCGCGGCCCACCACTCCGACAATCGGGACATCGACGTACAGGTCCGCTTGAAACCGTAAGGGCCCGAACTCGTCGAAGGTGATGAACACCTTTGGCTTTGCCGTCGCAATGATATGCCGGGTTTCCTTCGGCCCATAGAAATGCACAACCGGAATCGAGACCGCACCCAAGAACGATGCTGCCCAGAAGGTTGCCGCAGCCTCCATCCAGTTCGGAAGTTTGAACGCGACAACGTCGCCGGGGCCTACACCTCTCTTCCGGAGCCCTTGCGCCAATCGGCGAGCGATGTGCTCGACATCGGCGAATGTTCCGCTGAAGGGACGAAAATCCGAATAGACGCGAAAGGGGGCGTTGGGCGCACCCGAAAGGCCTTGTGCCAGCGTGTCACCGATGGTCGTCTCGGTCCACCAGCCCTGCTGTACGTAGAGATCCGGCAATTCCGTAGGAAGGTTGCGCATACGTGCGTGCTCGCTATCGATCGGGGCCAGAATCACCTGGCACTGTCCTTGACACAGAGGCAGTGTGACACGCATCATATGAATCAATCAAGTGATCAATTAATTATTTTCCGGTCCGGAGGCGCTCGGTCCTGAGGCGATCATCCGTGCCCATCGAGAAGCCGACACAAATGCAAAGGTGTTACATGGCAAAGAAATTGGTGATCGGCGCGAGCGGTTTTGTGGGATCCAATGTGACCCGGAAGCTCGTTGCTCGTGGTGAGGACGTGCGAGTGATGCTACGTGAGACCAGCTCTGTGAAGGGTATTGAGGACCTCGAGGTCGAGAAGTGCTTCGGTGATGTGTGGGACGCCGACGCGCTGCGCGATGCGATGAATGGTTGCGATGTTGTCTTCTACTGCGTTGTCGACGCGCGGGCCTGGCTGCGAGATCCGACGCCGCTCTTCAAAACCAATGTCGAGGGCCTGCGCAATGTGCTCGACGTTGCGATCGAGGCTGATCTGGAGAAGTTCGTGTTCATGAGTACGATTGCAACACTTGCGGTTCGGTCCGACGGTACTGCGGTCGACGAGGATGATCCCTGCAACTGGTACGAGGCCGGTGGCCCCTATACACAAAGCCGGGTGGACGCCGAGAATCTGGTGTTGGAGTACGCGAAGAACATGGGCTTACCCGCAGTGGCACTGTGCATTTCTACCCCGTACGGCCCACGCGACTGGCAACCAACTCCGCACGGCGGACTCATGGCCAGGATCTCGGCAGGCAAGGCGCCCTTCTATTTTGCCGGCTTGCGACATGAGGTCGTGAGCATCGACGATGCCGCAGAAGCGATGGTGTTGGCCATGACTCACGGCCGTAATGGTGAGCGGTACATCATTTCCGACACATACATGACGTCCAAAGAGTTGCACACGCTCGCAACGATCGCCGGTGGACGGCGAGCACCGTGGCTCACATTACCGACCAAGCTCATGCTTGGCGCGGCTGCCGTCAATCAACTGATCGCCGGCGCGATCGGTCGAGATCCCGTTTTTGTCAGTCGTGCATTCCGGATGTGGAACTACATGTCCGAGCTCGATCACAGCAAGGCCGAACGAGAACTCGGCTGGAAGACAACTTCTTTCGAAGATTCGGTCCGTGAAGCGGTCGAGTTCTACCGTGCCCACGACATCGGATGAGATAGCTCGCTAGTTGTCGAAGAGCGTGCCGCCGAGAAGCAACTTCAAGGCACCAACGGTCGCATGGTAGTCCTCCGGCTCCGAGGTGGCGGCGTAGTCCGTCAGACCTCGGAGCACAATGAAAATTGCATTGGAGGCACTCTCGATACTCACTCCGTCTCGGAGCGCACCTTCACGCTGGGCCTGCTCGATGATGCCACCCACGACACCGCTCAACGTTGAGAAAAGTGTGTCGCGATTTTCCGCCAGATCACGGGCGGTACCGACTCGGATCGCGCGGTCGAACGCGGCGATGAGCGGATACTCTCGCATCATCTGATCGCACTCATCGAGCACCGCCATCAACCTGTCGTGGTAGCCCACATGATGTTCCGCGGCGTCAGCCACCCGTGGGATCGACATCTGCGCGACCTCGTCGAACGTGGCGTTGATCAGTTCCGTCTTGTTGGGAAAATAGTGGTACAGGCTGCCGCTGGTCATCTGAGCTTTGCGGGCGATCTCCCGGATCGTGGCCTTCGCGTATCCCACTTCTGCCACACACTGCATGGTCGCATCCAGAATCCGACGCCGGGTGTCCTCACCGTTGGCGCCGATCGGTCTACCGAGTAACGGTGGCGTGGCTGACACAGTGCCCCCTGACTAGGTGATGGGTTCACTTCGAGTTTGTCATGCGACCCCACGCGCCCGCGACATCCGTCCGGCGTGGGTGCCTGCCCGCTTCCCTGAGAACACACAATCAGCCAAGGCCAGACCGCTGACATAGCTGTTCGAGCAGACACCTGTTGCGCTTCGGCCCGCCGCATACAGACCCTGAATCCTCGTGCCGTTTTCCTTCATGACCTGCCCACTCTCCCCGTCTACCTTCAGACCACCAAGAGTCAGTCCGGGTACAGGTGACGTCAAGGAAGGGCGCACCGAGATATCGATGGCATAGAAGGGCCCGCGGGCAATCGGTGCGCATAACTCGGACGCCTTGTGCCCTGGATCTTCGCTTCGGGACGCGATCGCCGCGTTGTAGGCATCCACCGACGCTGTGAGTCCGTCGGGGGAGATGCCCACCTTGTCTGCCAAATCGCGCAGTGTGGCGGCCTTTCGCCTATCGAACACCAACATGGCGGCAACCTGCAGACGCAGGATCGATTCGGTCTGGGACAAGAACTGCGACTTGGCCCGTTTCCAGGTGGCGGCGTCGAACACCAGGAAGCCTGTGCCCCCGAACTTGTGAATCAAGACTTCCGAGTGCGTCGCGCCATAGAGGTCTTCATTGGCGATGCGTTCGCCACTGGTACCTACCGTGATCCCCTCGATCAACGCCGACGGTGGCGTGAAATACCGCCACGCAGTGACACGATCGAGACGATCTGTGACCCCACCGGCACCGACGCCCAAGCTGATTCCGGACCCGTCGTCGGCGTTGGTACCGAGCGGGCGGATGTGTTGATACGCGGGTGCATGCCGTTGCAACATATCCGGGTTGAAGACAAATCCGCCGGCAGCGAGTATCACCCGGTCCGCAGAGAAGGTCCGAGGCACCGCGCGCTTCTTCCAGAGCTTCTCGGCGAGACCGGTGATCGGAAGTCCCACCGGGGGAGCCCAGTTGGTCAGTTTTGCACCGATGGCGGTCACTCGCTGATGAACTATCTGCGCGGACCGATCGTCGCCAATCCAAGTGCGACAACGTATGCCGCGTACCTCCCCGTCAATGATCACCAGATCATCAACCCGGGTGCGGGGCAGGAACGTCACCCCGAGCCGCAGTGCCGAATCGCGGAGCGCGCGCCAGAGGTCGCGCCCTGACTTGGTGCCCGTTGCCACCTGGCGATGCCCACGCGGTGCGGGTCTAGCGTCCAGTCGATAGGGATATGCCTTCTCGTTGCCTGAGAAGTACAGGTAGTGCATGTCTGTCGGGTAGGTCGTCTTGTATGGGCACAACGAGCCTTCGAATTTAGCTCCGTGGGATTCCAGCCAGGCCAGCTGATGCACGCTGTCATCGCAAAACCGTCTCAAGGTGTCGTCACTGACCGCCCCTTGGACCTCCTGCCGCAGGTAGTCGAACATGTTGTCGGCGTCATCGTCATAGCCGGCCGCCTGTTGATAGGGCGTGCCGCCACCCGCATACACAACACCACCGGAGACGGCCGACGCACCGCCACCCATTGCGCGGTCCACAACAAGAACTCGGGCACCCTCCTCGGCCGCGGCGATGGCTGCGCAGGCACCGGCAGCTCCGAAGCCTACAACTATGACATCGAACTCAGTCGCTACTGTCGGCATGCGCTCTCTCCTCAACACGGTTTGGCGGCTCTGGCTTCACCCCAGATTTTCGGACAACGATGTCGCCGCATGGCATTGCCTGGCAGGCCATCCGAACGCGCCGCGGGTTCGTACGGCGCACTCTGCGGCCGAGGTCGGCAACGAGTTCGATCTCGACTTCGGTACGTTCTGAGAGCAGGTGCATGCCCTCGCTGACCTCGCACCGGCACGCCGTACAGGTTCCCATCCCATAACACACTGAGGGCCAGTAATACCCGGCGCGCCAGGCGGCTTGGATCAGGGTCTCTCCCCGGCGCACCTCAATGTCTATGCCGGCAGGCTCCACCCGCATGGTGAAGCTGTCGACTCCCGATGGATCAGCTGCCGGCAATGTGACGATCGATTTGCGTATGGAGCGAAAAGATCATCGGCTCATACCGCGGCGAGAGCGTTGTGTGCTTGATCGCACCTGATCGGTAGCCCCGTTGTTGCTGATAGACATTGGCCATGTCTTGGCGGAGAACAAAAGGCCAGTCGCCTGGCTCGAGCGGACCCTCTCGCTCGGGTGGAGCAATGTCCTTGTCCGCGTTGCGCGGGATCTGCATCGCAAACGCTTCGAACATCGACGAATTGGGGTCCGTGCCATTGGGACGGAACCGATAGAACAACAGGTTGCCCGTCATTCCCAGAAATGCCATGTTCGGAAAAATGAAACCGAAGGTCGAGGAGTTGGGATCCAGTGCGGGGAGCGGAATCTCGGCCTCGTCAGCGTATTTGTACAGCTCCTCGAAGAACTTCCAGAGCACCTGATCATCGGGGAGGTCGCGGACCCGATCGGCTATGAACTGGTCGCGCGCCGTGGCAAATCCATCGGTCCCGTCGAAGAGCACCTGGTTCTGATCGACAAAGTAGCGCCCCTGTTCCATACCAACTACTGGCGGCTGTCCCATCTCATAACCACCGGGATCCTCCGGATCGAATGGTGCGGTGGTATCGACGTGGCCCATACCGTGATGGAAGTAGGGAATGCGGTCGACGTCGTAGTCGTCGCCCGTCACACCGAGCGTGAGCTCGGGATGCGCCTGCATCACGTGGTACGCCTCCAAGAAGGCCTCCGCTGCGACCTTCCAGTTCCCCGGCACGATCGTGTACTTCCACCACCGCAGGCGCATTCGATCCATCGCCATCGGTGAAAGATGAGTGTCGTACGTACCGAAGAAATCGTCGAGACTCGGCGCATCGTCGTCGAAGTTGATCCAGATGAAGCCGTATCTACGCCCTGAGCGGACCTCACCCAACTTGATCACGGCCGGATCGATCGACTCCTCCACAAATCCTTGACGACAGTAGATATACGACTGCGAGCCGTCGATGTTGAACCGCCAGCCATGGAACGGGCAGACAATCTGATTGCCACCGAAGGTGCCGACGGTGGAAGGCTGGACGAGTTGGGTGGCGCGGTGAGGGCAGACGTTGTTGAGCACCTTGATGCTGCGATCGGCCTGGCGCACAACAACAACAGTCCGGTCAACGATTGTGTACTCGATATAGTCACCGGGTTCGGGGATTTCCTCCTCCCGGCATGCGAACTGCCACGTGTGCAGCCACATCTTGTTGTATTCGAGTTTTGCGAACTCCTCGTCGTAGTACCGCTCGACGGGCACGTGCACTCCGTCGCGAACACCGAAAGGAACCTGCGAAGTATCTACGTCATGTCGCGAGACATATGGCTTTGCAGAGGGTTTCACGGTCGGCGACCCGGAGGATTGAGCTTCCGGGCCAGAGGTCAGATCAGTTGTCACGGGATGCCTTTCATTGATCGATCGGAATCAACCGATTGTTGCGACGACAGTTCCGACCGGATAGTCGATATCAGGCTCACCGATGATGGTGATGCGTCCGGCCGCTGGACTTTCGACCTCGGCCTCGGTCTTGTCTGTCCCCAGTACATAGATGGGCTGACCTGTCTCGACCTCATCACCGTCGCTGCACAGCCATTCAGCGATCTGGCCCTCTTCCACCGAAACGCCGAGTTTGGGTATCCGAACTTCATGTGACACTTGGTAAATTCCTTCTTTGAGTCTGGTGTTATCCGAGCAGGGCCCGGACAGCGGCTTCGATGCGTGGAGTCGGCAAGAAGTTCTGCTCCAGCGAGGAGGCATAGGGCACTGGAGTATTCGCGCCACCGACCCGACCGACGGGCCCGGCGAGTTCACCAAACAGTTCACTATGGATCTGCGCGCTCAGTTCGGCGCCGAATCCACCCCGCGTGACCGCCTCATGCACAACAACGGCCCGCTTGGTCTTGGCCACCGACGTGAAGATCGTCTCGGTGTCAAGGGGCTGGAGCGATCGCAAGTCGATGATCTCCAAGGAGATACCCTCTGCCGCAAGCCGATCTGCGAGCGCCAGACAGTCCGCAACCTGCTTCCCGTAGGTGATCACCGACAGGTCGGTACCGGCACGCGCCACCCGAGCCTTGCCCAGCGGCACCCGGTAGTCACCTTCGGGCACCTCGTCCCGCACGGAGAAGTACAGGCTGCTCATCTCGATCATGACGCACGGATCATCGTCAAAGATGCAGGAGAGCAACAGCCCCTTTGCGTCCGCGGCCGTCGACGGCACCACAACTTTCAAACCTGGCGTGTGGATGAGCTGGTTCTCGAGCATGTCGGAGTGCTGGGCACCAAAGCCTGCACCCGCACCGGTGGTTGTCCGCACAGTCAACGGCACCGGCGTGACACCACCGGACATGTAGCGCAGCTTTGCAGCATGGTTGATCAATTGGTCCGAGGCGACCGTGATGAAGTTCATCAGCATGATCTCGGCGACCGGTCGCATACCCGCAATCGCAGCACCCACAGCAGCGCCCATGATCGCCTGCTCACTGATCGGTGTCCGTCGGATCCGTTCGGGACCGTACTTGGTCTCGAGGCCCTTGTGAATACCGAAGCCGCCCCCCTTGGGGTCCTGGATGTCCTCGCCCAACTCAAAGACCATCGGGTCCAAGTCGAGTGCCACATCCAGGGCGTCGCGAATCGATTCGAGCATCATCATGGTTCGAGTTGCGGTTGCGGTGCTCATCAGTTGGTCTCCTGCGCATAGACGTCGGTGGTCAGTTCCGACGGGTCGGGTAGCGGTTGATCAAAGGCCCATTCCGCGGCGTCCTCGACCTCGGCCGTCGCCTGCTGCTCGATGTCATCGAGAACTGCTGCGGCAACACTGAATTCGTCGATCAGACGCTGCCGATAGATCGGGATCGGATCGTCAGCACCGGCAGCGGCGAGCTCAGCGGCCGGGATGTACTCGCTCTGGTCACCGAAGAAGTGTCCACACAGACGGAAGGTGACGGCTTCGAGCAGGGTGGGTCCGTCACCTCGTCGCGCACGGTCGATCGCTTCGCCGGCCGCGGTGTACAGCGCCACCGGATCGTTGCCGTCGACCGTGACACCCGGAATCGAATAGGCGACTGCGCGATCGGCGATGTTGACGACGGTGGTTCCACCCTCAAGCGATGTGTACTCGGCCCACTTGTTGTTCTGGCAGACGAACACCACTGGAAGTTTCCACAGCGACGCCAGGTTGAGTGCCTCATGGAAGGCGCCGATATTGCTCGCTCCGTCGCCGAAGTTGACCACCGTCACCTGACCGGTGCCCTTGAGTTGCGCCGCCAACGCCAGCCCGTTGGCGATCGGCAGGCCCGAGCCAACCACCCCGGTGGTCACCATCAGGCCATGCTTGGGGGAGGTGACATGCATGGGCCCGCCCTTGCCGCGGCACGTACCCGCAGCGCGCCCGAGATACTCTGCCCAAAGATCCCGCAGCGGTATGCCTTTGGCAATCTGATCGTGCAGGCCACGGTACGTCGTCACGACGTAGTCGGTCGGAGCAAGGTGCGCCGCCACTGACGCGGCAGCGAACTCTTGTCCACGCGGCGAGTAGTACATTCCGCCGAACTTCCCGCTCATCATGGAAGCCCGGTAGGTCTCGTCGAACGCGAGGATGCGTACAGCGGTCCGGTACAGGTCGACCAGGGTCTGCTGGTCGACAACTGTTTCAGTATCTGTCATGGGGTGGCCGATCTCCTCTGGACGCGTCGTCACCGACTTAATTAATCAAACGATTGATTAAGGAACAAGGTATGACGTGAATCACTGTTCCGTCAAGGGTGTATCCCTGTCCCAGGAGACGACCGCCAGCTCCTCGCTCATGCCAGACTTGGGGAGATGGTCGCCGTCGGTCGGCGGTCGTTTCAGTGAGGCGAACGGTCTCGTCGAGTCTGCAATTATCCGGTGGATCTATGGGGACGAAACCGGCGCAATGATGTTCGACTGGCAGCCTGGGCACCGATTCGGACTTGCAGAAGGTGGCGTCGGCGAGCATGTAAGGAACTCGTCGTGGACTGGAAGCCCGTTTCATGTAACCCTGTGTTGGGCTATCCCCAAGCGTCGAATTGTTCGTATATATGAACATCATTCACTTTGTGTGGGATGACGGTGACTATCGCCGAATTGCCATTGATCACGTCGACCCTTGAGCCGGATGAGCTGTTTGCAGGCGGCTCTGAGCTTGCTACGTCACTCGGATCAGCGCTTTGGACGCTTAGGTTGTTTTGCGCTATGGCGCCAGTTGTGGAATGCCGACGGCGAGTGTTCAAACGAAAACGGCGGCTCGTCTCGGTGGTACGACTCGGACAAAGCGTCGTGTTGGGCAGTCTGGTGAGCGTGGAGACCGATGCTCATCTGCGGTAATGGCGTGCTCCGGTGCATTGTGATCGTGCTGTCTTGCTGGTGGAGACTTTCGCCGCAATCGGCGGAATCTGATGTTGAGCGAAAACTGCGTGTACCCAAGAGCGTAGAAGGTCGTGTATCCGAGGTCCATGGCCTCTCGGTCCCCGAGTAGTGGATTCCGGGGTTTTCTGTGGGCTGGACTCCATCGGGCTGGCGCCGTGCCGAACACATCGGCCGCCGGAAGATGTGACTGTTGACACAAGCGATGTGTACGGATTAACGTACAGCCGTACTTAAATAAGAACTGTCTTCATTTCCGGTCGGCGCGCGAGTCGGCAGGTTTTCCCTCAGCTTCCATCCTATGGACGCTCGTCCAATATCCAACACCCAACGGAGGAACCGTGAGTACAGCGTCCGAGCGAAAGACCATGCGGCGCGTGGTCGTCGCCAGCACGGTCGGCAGCATGCTCGAGTTTTACGACTTCATCATCTACGGCACCGCGGCTGCCTTGGTCTTCCCGAAGGTGTTCTTTCCGGCGCTCGGTGGTACGGCCAGTCTCTTCGCTTCGTTTGCCACGCTGGGCGTTGCATTTGTTGCCCGTCCTGTTGGCGGCCTCATTTTCGGTCACTACGGCGACCGCATCGGACGTAAGAAGACCCTCATCATCACCCTCTCGATGATGGGATCGTGCACGGTCCTTGTTGGCTTGCTGCCGACACCGGCGACGATTGGGGTGGCTGCACCGATCTTGCTTGTCTTGTTGCGAATCGTGCAGGGCTTGGCTGTGGGCGGTGAGTGGGCAGGAGCGGTGCTCCTGGCCACGGAGTATTCACCGAAGGCGCGGCGCGGATTGGCAGGCGCTTATCCGCAGATGGGTGGACCGCTGGCGTTCTCGCTGGCGAGCGCGACGTTCCTCATCACTTCTCTCGCCATGGGCGACAGCGACGGCGCGTTCTTGGACTACGGCTGGCGTATTCCGTTCATCTTCAGCATCCTGCTGATCGGGGTCGGCTTCTATGCGCGATTCAAACTCGACGAGACGCCTGTGTTCAAGGCGGCCGCCGAGCAGCAAGCCGCAGATCTGCATTCCGGAAATGAGTCAGTCGAGCCGCAGCAGATTCCGTTCGTCTCCGTGTTTCGCGAACAGTGGCGCGAGGTGATCATCGGTGCGCTCGCCCTGGTCGGTACGTTCTGTGGTTTCTATCTGGCGACGGCCTATCTGACCAGTTACGCGACCGGTACCAGCGGTCCGGGCCTGAGCCGACCGGCTGTACTCGGTATGGGTGTTGTCGCGGGATTGGTCTATGCGGCAACCACATTGGCTGGCGGGATGCTCTCGGACCGGATCGGTCGCAAGCGAACGATTCTGGGTGGAACCATAGCCCTGGCGGCACTGGGTCTCGTTCTGTTCCCAATCATCGACCTCGGCGGTATGTGGGCGTTTGGAGTCGGGCTCGCGCTGACGACGTCCATCCTCGGGTTCACCTGGGGACCCGCGGGTCCGTTGTTGTCCGAGCTGTTCGATACCAAGCATCGCTACACCGGGGCGGGTGCCAGCTACAACCTTGCAGCAATCGTCGGCGGCGCACTCACCCCGATCTTCGCGACAGCACTGTTGAGCAACTGGGGCAGTTGGTCGATCGGTCTGTTGTTGTCGATCTTCTCGGTGGCGAGCATTGCCGGAGTCCTGGCATTGCCCGAGACCCGCGATCGCACGTTGTCCGGAGAGCCCGCCGCTGCCCGGAAGCCTGTCGAAGTTCGCAGCAACTAGCGACTACGTGAGATCGAAAAGATGACCAGTCCAGCCGGCCGCCGCTCGCCGACCATTTTGGGTCGGGAGCAGCGGCCGGCCGGACTGGATTCAATGTGATAGTAGAATGAGGAGTCCGATGTCATTACCATCCACCAGCCGCGCCGCCGTATTGATCGAGCCGAACAAGATTGTCCAGCAGAACATTCCGTTACCCGTGTTGGGCGACGACGATGCGATTCTGCGAGTCGAGGCATGTGGCTTGTGCGGCACTGACATCGAGCAATACCGGGGTGAGATGGCCGCCTCTGACCGACACACACCCTTCCCGTCCATTCCAGGGCACGAGCCGGTGGGTGTAATCGCTGCTATTGGCAAAGAAGCCTCCCGCAGGTGGGGGGTGGAGCCGGGGGACCGAGTGGCGGTTCGTCCGTTCTTCGGGTGCGGTAAGTGTGAGGCGTGTGCGACATGGCAACCTGAAAAGTGCGCTGAGCGGGGCGGAACGTACGGTTTCATCGGTATCGACCGCGCGCCTGCTTTGTGGGGCGGCTACGCCGACATGCTGTATCTGGACCGCCTGTCGGTGGTTCGCAAGATTGATCCGACACTGCCGGCCGGTGTCGCCGCGTTGTACAACCCGCTGGCATCGGGGATGTCGTGGGCGAAAACTGTTCCCGAAACAGGCCCCGACGACCGCGTGGTCATCCTCGGTGCGGGCGTGCGCGGGCTGTGTTGCGTGATCGGCGCCAAGGAAGCCGGCGCAAAGCAGGTGGTCGTCACCGGACTGGCCAAAGACGCCCACAAACTCGAATTGGCCCGTCGTCTCGGCGCAGATGACACCTTGATCGTCGAGCCCGGCATGGACGTAAGCAAAGCGGTGCGAGAACTCACCGGAGGCGGGGCTGAGGTGATCATCGACACGACGCCCAATGCGCCCGATTCGGTACGGCATGCAATCGAGATCGCGGTACGCGGCAGCCGGATTGTTCTGGTCGGGCTGAAGGGCCCACGTGCCGTAGACGGCATCATGCCCGATGACATCATCCACAAGGCGCTCGTTATTCGGGGAGTGTTGTCCACCCCCTTCTCCGAGTTCGAGCCAGCGATCGCTGTGCTCGAAAGTCGCCGCTATCCAATGGAAGACATGCATACGCACTCCTTTGACGTCGCCGACGCCGAACAGGCGATACGGACGCTCGAGGACTCTGCAGACGGCGCGATCCACGTCGCAATCGTTCCCGGTGCGCGAAGCGCATCGTTGTGAGAATCCACCGAGCACGACTGATCTCTCCATCCCGACTGATGTCAACAAGGAGTTTCCGATGAGCGATGTACGCGTGGTCCCGCTGTGCGCCGGCACGGCGGCGCGAACACTGTCGAGATTGCTGATGGGGGCGGACCCTGAGCCGCTCGATCTGACATTCTCTTTTTTCTATGTCCGCGCAGGAGATAAGCACATTCTGGTGGACACGGGTGTGGCGTGTCCGGAAGAGACTGCTCTGCACCATCATCCGCTTGGCCAAACCGCTGAGCAGGATCCGGTGGCAGCTCTGGAAGGCATCGGAGTCGGTGCCGACGATATCGATGTCGTGGTCAACACGCACCTGCATTGGGACCACTGCGCCAACAACCATCGATTTCCGAACGCGACACTGCTCGCCCAGCGGAGTGAGTTGCAGTATGCGATCGCGCCGTTGCCGCTGCACCGTCACGCCTACGACGAGATCGAGGTCGAACATGGGATGTGTACATCACTTCCGGGCTTCATGCGTGCGCAGCTGACGCTCATCGAAGGGGATCTCGAGATCGCGCCTGGTGTGAACATCTTGCATACGCCGGGCCACTCACCCGGAAGTCAGTCCGTACTGGTCTCTGGCACCGAGACATATCTGATCCCGGGCGACAACCTTCCGCTTCATCAGAATCTGAACGGAGACCAGTTCACGCCCAACCCGATTCACGTTGACCTCGAATCTTATTTCGCCAGTATCCGTCGGTCGACGAAGGAAGCCGACGTCATCCTGCCCGGGCATGACCTTCGCGTCTTTGATCGCGCTGAGTACCGTTGATCTGCAGCAATATTCGAGTAGGCTATAGCAGCACGCGATCCTCAAAGGGGTAGCTTCGCGGCCTGCCGCGCCATCGTAGGTTGGGGATGATGCGGCAGGCCAGAGAAGGTCGGATCACGAGGAGTCGCGTTATGCGGGCCGGTGATCGATCGCCCTACGAAGATTCGTCACAGGCTCCACCAAGACACCGGTGAGAGCCTGTTCTACCACCTCTTCCACGAATTGCGGGGTCAGCCCGGGAGTCAAGTGGGGGAGCAGAAGTCGCATAAAGCAGGCTCCCCACACTGTATCCACAAGCACGCCTACATCGGTGTCCGGCCGAAGTTGACCACGGGCCGTGGCAGTCTCGAGTATGGCGAAGAAGTTGGATCGGCGCGGGCCGAAAAAGCGGTCGAATTGCTCTGCAAGTTCGGCATCTGTTTGGGCAGTGCCCACCAATTGCGCGAATATCGGTCCAAAGGGTTTGCGGGTCACCGTATTGACGAACGCAGTGAGCATGTATTTGAGGTCGGCTTCGACGTTTCCGGTATCGCGCAATGCCATTGAGTCGCCGGCCACGTGGAGGTACCCGTCCAACGCGAGAGCTCCGCGTGATGGCCAGTACTTGTATACCGTGGCAGAACTGACACCGGATGCGGTGACGACCTTGTCTACTGTGAAGCCGCCCAAACCCTCGGCCATGAGAACGTTTCCGGCGGCGTCGAGAACCTCTGCGTGTACCTCGGCGAAGGGTCTCCGTCCCCTGCCCCTGCGCTTGACGGGCGGACTTTCGGTCACGCTCTCCTCCTCGGGGTCGGCCGGGCTTGCTCGGTTATGTACTCATACCTAAACATGCCGAAACCAGCCGCTGCCGAAGACCCTTGTTTGGTCCCGGTGCTTCGAAGCAACAACGGCACTCGTCCCCACCGGTAGGCGGGGACGAGTGCCGTCAGGTTGTCTGCTGACTAAGAGTCTTCGCGTTTTGCCGTGACGAAATCCTCCATATTTGCCTGTTTTGTGAACTCCCAGAACTCGACCGTTTTCCACGGGCTGTTCATGATCACGCGACCGCGGTTGTTGCGGTAGTAACTCGAGAACCCCTGGTGGGTCCAGATCATGTTCTGGTGCTTTTCGTCCATCAGGTCGTTGTAGGCGTTACACACATCTGTCCGTACTTCCACTTCGGTCTTGTTGTCGCGCAACATCTGTTCGATAGTGCTCATCACGTAGTTGATCTGGCACTCGGAGATGAAGATGAAGCTGCCGCCGTGACCCAGCGAGGTATTTGGTCCGAACAGCATGAACATGTTGGGGAAGTCCGGTGTGACGGTTCCGTAGTACGCCTTCGGGTTGTCGTCGTCCCAGGCATCGCGCACCGATACACCGTTGCGGCCGTACACGTTGACGGGTGAGAGGAACCGTGCGACGTCGAATCCACTGGCGGCGACGATGACATCGAGCTCGCGGTGGGTTCCGTCCTTGTTGACGATGCCTGTCTCGTCAATCTTTTCGATCGGGACGTCGACGAGTTCGACATTGTCACGGGTCAGTGTGCGGAACCAGCCGTTGTCGAGGAGCATCCGCTTGCCGTTGGGTGGGAAATCGGGGGTGACGCGCGCCGCAAGGTCCTGGCGGTCGCCGAGTTCGGATTCGATGTATCGGGTGAAGAAGCGGCGATGAGCGTCATTGATCTTGTTGAGTGAGCGTTCCGGGTGCGGCCATTCCGGGTCAACGTGTAGCGACGCATAGGTTTTGCTGTCGAAGATCCAGCTCAGGCGCAGGCGGTACCACCACTCGTACAGCGGCACTTCGGCGAACAGGAAGTTGGCGCCTGCCGGGATTTCCTTCTTGAACTTCGGGAAGGGTGCGGCCCACTGGCGTGAACGTTGATACACCTTCAACGATTCCACGCGATCTACGATCGCCGGGACGAGTTGCATTGCGCTGGCGCCGTTTCCGATGACACCGACCCTTTTGCCATCGAGCTCGACTGTTGGATCCCACTTTGCGGTGTGGAGCAAGTCGCCCTTGAAGTCGCTCAGGCCTTCGATGCTCGGCCACTTGGGTGTGCCGAAGGCGCCGACTGCCGTGACCAACAGGTTGGTGGTGATCTCATCCTCGCTGCCGTCGGGATTGCGTAGTTGTGAACGCCAGAGGTGGGCGTCCTCGTCGTAGTGGGTGCCGATCACCTCGGTGTTGAAGGTGATGTGCTGCAGAAGGCCGAAATCTTCAGCGACTCGACGGTAGTTCGCAACGACTTCGTCACGTGATGCGAAATATCGGTTCCAGCGGCCCTGCATGAATGAGTAGGAGTACAGGTGGCTCGGTGTGTCGACACCACAGCCGGGGTAGTGGTGCTGATTCCACACACCGCCGACGTCCGAACCTTTTTCGATGATCCGGAACGGGACGCCGGCCGATTTCAACCGGACTGCCATCGCCATGCCGGACATGCCGGCACCGATGACCAGAACTTCAAATCCGTTGGGCACCAAGTCAACCAGTGAGCGGGTCTGCGTCTCAGGATGTAGATACGAGTCGAGCTTCGCGGCCATCAGGGGCGCGTAATCCTCGGGAATCTCTTCGCCGACAGATACGCGCATGACTTTCAATAGCAATTCGTTGGAGATGTCCGGGATGGCGATGTCGCGGCCGGCACGCCAAGCCAGGATCGCCTCAAAGGCTGCCTGCCGAATGTTGTCTTGTAGTTGAGGATCAAGTCCACCGGTGTCGTTGTCGTCGACCCCCTGGCAGCGTGTCGGGCGGTACGGCTCGTCGAGCCAGCTCAAGTCGCCGGTCATCTGGACGATCATCGTCTGCAGTGTCGGGACATTCGCTTCCTGCAGCGCGGCGCTCAGGTTTTCCTCGAACAGTCGATCGTGCTGCATGGTGATTTCAGACGTCATTTCGCCCGGCCTCTCGTTTTGCGCTACCGATCGCGTTTTCCGGTCCGCGGGGGCGAACGGGTCCGATCGTGCGTACGTGTATACGAACAGCCGTACGATATCTCGTACGGCTGTGCAGTGTCAACGGTTGTGTTGGTAGGAGGGCTTTGTCGGGGTGGTTCTCGGGTTGACCATTGCGATGTCTCATCGCCATTGCGGGTCTACGGAGGCGCCTGTACTATCCTCATATACGGATAAGCGTCCGAAATAACGAATGTAAGACGCCGGTGAAACTTCCGAACCCCAACCGCCCCTCAGTCATGTGCGGTACAGCGAGAAACAGAGGAACTCTGACATGCCAGAAGCCGTGCTCGTCGACATCGTGCGTTCACCCATGGGCAAAGGCAAGCCGGGAGGCGCCTTGTCCCCACTGCATCCCGTTGAACTCCTCGCGCAGGTTTTCTCGGCGCTGGTCGGCCGCAACGACTTCGACCCAGCGCTCGTCGACGACGTGCTGGTCGGTTGTGTCGGCCAGGTCGGAGAACAATCGGGCACTCCCGGTCGGCACGCCTGGTTGTCTGCCGGACTGCCGGTCTCGGTGCCGTCCGCAACCATCGAACGCCGATGTGGCTCGGGCCAACAGGCCATCGATTTTGCCGTACAAGGGATCGTCGCCGGCGCCTATGACATCGCGATTGCCGGTGGTATCGAATCGATGAGTCACGTGCCGATGGGCACGAACCGCAAGAACTCAGATCCAGCCGGCCCCGGCGTCGCCGCACGTTTCCCTGGTATGACGTCGCAGGGCATCGCCGCCGAGCTCGTCGCGCAGAAGTTCGGACTGTCGCGTGAGGCGATGGACGCCCTCAGCGTCGAGTCTCATCTGCGGGCGCAGCGAGCAAGCGACACAGGCGTTTTCGATTCGCAGATCGCGTCCATCGTTTGCCCAGACGGCACGGTCGTGAACAAGGATGAGACCATTCGGCCGCAGTCCTCCTTCGAGTCATTGGCCAAGCTCAAGCCGGCGTTCGGCACCGACGAAGCCCGTTCGCAGTATCCGGACCTCGACTGGCGGGTGACCGCAGGCAACTCCTCGCAGATCACCGACGGCGCCGGTGCCGCACTCTTGATGAGTTCCGAAATGGCCGAGAAGCTCGGTCTGCGGCCGAGGGCTCGGTTCGTGACCGCCGCCGTCGCCGGTGACGACCCGGTACTGATGCTGACCGGTCCGATCCCTGCCACGCACAAGGCGCTCAACCGTGCGGGCATGAAGATCGGCGACCTCGACTACGTCGAGTTGAACGAAGCCTTCGCCGCGGTTCCGCTGGCCTGGCAGACCGAGTTCGACATGGATCCGGTGAAGCTCAACGCCAATGGAGGCGCGATCGCACTCGGGCATCCGCTCGGTGCTTCGGGACTGCGTCTGATGTCGTCTCTTATCGGCAGCCTCGAGGCCACCGGCGGTCGATTCGGCCTTCAGACGATGTGCGAGGCCGGAGGCATGGCGAACGCAACCATCGTCGAACGACTCTGAGCCGCAAGGCAACACGTACAACGCAACTACCTAGGCTCTGCACGAACCACGAAAGGTAAGACATTGAATCTCACGGGAGCATCCGTCATCGTCACCGGTGGCGCATCCGGCCTCGGACTGGCCACAGCCACGCGGCTCGCCGCGCGCGGCTGTGCTGTCACCATTCTCGACCTGCCGACATCGAAGGGTGTCGAGCGGGCCGAGGAGCTCGGCAGCAACGTGTACTTTGAGCCTGCTGATGTCACCGATGACGAGCAGGTTGCCGCCGCGGTTGCGGCGGCCGCCGCACGCGGGCCGTTGCGCGCTGTGGTGCATTGCGCCGGACACGGTGGCACCGTGCGGATTCTCGACCGTGACGACAACCCTGCCGATCCGGAACTGTTCGACCGCGTCATCCGGACCAATATCCGGGGCACCTTCAACATCCTGCGTTACTCGGCCAGTGCCATGGCGAAGAACGGCCTCGTCGACGGCGATCGTGGTGTGGTGGTCATGACTGCATCGGTCGCAGCCTTCGAAGGCCAGATCGGGCAGCTTCCGTACGCAGCGTCCAAGGCCGGCATTGTGGCGATGACGCTCGTCGGCGCACGCGATCTGGCGAAGAAGCAGATCCGTGTGGCGTCCATCGCGCCGGGTATCTTCGACACCCCGATTCTCGATCGTCTCGGTGACGAGGTGAAGAAGCAGCTTGCCGCGCCGGTACCGCACCCGAACCGACTTGGCCAGGCGCCGGAGTTCGCGCACATGGCTGAGGCGATCATCGACAACCCGATGCTCAACGGCGAGACCATCCGTCTCGACGGGGCCGTCCGCATGGGACCCCGCCCCTGAGCCTGACCGGCGAAATCACCACCGGTGGGCGTTCAGCACTCCGAATCTCGAGTTGTCGCAAGCGATGTAAGGAAGCCGATGAAGTCTGTCATCACATGGGAGCAGTCCGGCGAGGGTATTGTCTCGCTGATGCTGGACGACCCGGACCAACCCGTCAACACTGTCAGTGTTGCTTACATCCAAGCGCTTTCGGACGCGGTGGACCGCCTCGAAGCCGAGAGTGACTCGGTGAAGGGGGTGATTCTGCGATCGGCGAAGAAGTCATTCCTCGCCGGTGGTGACCTGAACCGATTGCTCGCCGCCGGTCCCGAGACCCTCGACGACTTCGTTGCGGACATCGACTCGCGTAAGGGTTTGACCAAGCGCCTCGAGTCACTGCCCATACCGGTCGTCGCGGTGATCAACGGGCCGGCGCTCGGCGGAGGTCTGGAGTTGGCGCTGTGCTGCCACCACTCGATCGCCATCGACGATGGCCGTGTGTCGGTCGGCCTTCCGGAATCCAGGCTCGGCCTAATGCCCGGTGCCGGCGGAATTGTTCGTACCGTCCAGCGACTGGGGATCGATCGGGCGCTCGACGAGCTGATTCTGCCCGGACGCAAGTACTCGCTCGGCGAGGCCATCGAGATGGGACTGATCGACGAGGCCGTCGAATCGACCGAGGAAGCCGTCCGGTCCGCACAGACGTGGATCGCGGCGCATCCATCCGGACGCGTTCGTACGGAGATCGCTGATCGTGGGGTAGCCCGGGCTTTGCCGGCCCCCCGTGCGGTGCCGGTCGAACGGGCTGTCATCCGAGCTGCGAACAGCGCATTGACCGCAACGACCCTCGAGGCTCTGCATACCGAGTCCGTGGAGTTCGGTTCGGTGGTGGTCTCTGGTGCGACGAAGAATGCTCTCCAGGCACAGTTCTTCGCCACGAATGCTTTGCGGAAGCGAGCCAAGGCAATCTCCTCTGCTCCCGTCGATCCGGCCGGGGTTCCCGAGGCCGACCGGCCGACTGTCTGGCATGCACCCGACTACGTCGGCGACGGTCAAAGGTTTGCCGAGGTCAGCTGGGACGGCACTGAAGGTGCGTCCGCCTACGTAGCCGGACTCTTACGAACCGGAGTTGTGCCAGTGCTTGTGGGGCTGGGGGAGCGTCCCTTCTCCCAGTGGATCGGAGAGGCTCTGGACCAGGCGGTGATCGATGCAGAGACGAGCGGTCAAGCGCGTGCGTCCATCGACCGGGCGTTGTATTGGACTGGTCTGGACTCAGAGATCGTAGGGCAACATCCGGAGCCCGCGACCGACGACGACGTCGAACTCGCCTGCGATCTACTCGACCGGATGGCCGCCGAAGGTCGCGTAGCGATCGAAGCCGGCGTTCTCGCCTTCGCCGAGGATGCCGACGCCGCGTCGGTACGGATCGCCGGATTCCCAGGCTGGACTGGCGGCATCGATTCTTGGCTCGCCGACGGCCGAAAGTTGGCTCTGTCTCTGCACGCTGCGTCCCGGGAGGACAACCGATGACTGATCACACTGCAAACCTCGAACTGTCCGAGCAGGTTATTGAGCTCTCGCACGACATCGAAAGTCACGTCGCCACAATCTGTTTCGCGAACGGGACGTACAACTTCTTCGACAAGGTGTTGCTCGACCGCCTGGCCTCTGCGATGGAAGAAGCCGCAACCGTTGGTGCTCGAGTGATTGTCCTCGAGAGCAAGGCCAAGCACTTCTGCGCCGGGATGAACTTTCAGCCGGACACCCTGGTTCACAAGGCCGGTCCCCATATCTACGACAGCATCGTCCCGCGGATCTTCGCCCAGCCCTTGCCTGTTGTCGCAGCGATCGACGGTGCGGCGATCGGTGGTGGATTCGGCCTCGCCATGTCGGCCGATTTTCGGATCGCCACGCCGAGAGCGACGTTCGCGGCGAACTTTGCTCGCATCGGTGTCAGTAATGGATTCGCCACTTCGGTGACGCTGCCGCGAATCGTCGGCCACCAGCGAGCGACGGAGATCTTGTACACGGGAAGGCGGATCGGCGGCCAAGAGGCGTATACCCTCGGTCTGTGTGATCGGCTGGTCGAACCCGATGCGGTATCTTCCCAGGCGCACGAGTTCGCCACGGAGATCGCCATTTCCAGTCCGCTCGCCATTGCATCGATTCGACGAACAATGCGTGCGTCGTTGATCGAGTCGTTGCCCTCGGCACTGGCGGAGGAGCGTCGCGAACAGGGTCGACTCCGCGGCACAAAAGACTTCGCCGAAGGTGTGAGAGCTTATCGCGAGCGGCGTAAACCCAATTTCACCGGCGAGTAGATCTGCGCTGAGAGCGGCTCACCCGGTGAGCCGCTCTCCGGCGGTCAAGTCGTCGACTTCGAACGTGCTCAGTGACGTCCGCCGGACGACAGTGACTCGGCGACACTCCGAACCGCGGCGGTCACCGTGTCCATCTTGCCTGCCATGCGAGTCGCGGGGCCGGTGACTCCGATCGACAGCACCACGCTGCCATCAGACGAGAGAATGGGGCTTGCGACGCCGACCAATTCATCGTCACGGTTGATGGCGATTCGAGACTCACGCACCTCGTCGATCTCGGCACGCATGGACTCCAATTTCTCACCGTCGGCGCCCTGGCGACGTAAATAGGCTTCCATGCGCTGCGGGGGCATGAAGGCGAGGAAGCATTTACCGTAGCTCAGGGGCCACAGGGGCCGACGTTGGTGCAGAAGTGGCGATACCCGCACCATTTGTGCTGCCTCGACTGCGTCGAGGTGTACAACGGCGTCACCGACCAGCGATGACAGTACCGCTGTCTCACCGAATCGTTGTGAGAGTTGTTCGAGTTCATAACGATAGGCCGCTGAGGCGCCCGGCGCGCCCCCGAGGAGACTGGCGATGCCCGGGCCGCGAAAGTAACGCCCGTCGCGTTCCGTCAAATACCCGGTGGCCACCAACCCCTTGGTCAACCCGTGAATCGATGATTTCGGGGCGTCGATCGCGTTGGCGAATTCGCCGAGGCGAACTCCCGCGGGTTCGGCTGCGACCACTGCCTCCAGAATCCCCATCACGCGGCTTACGGTGCGATGCTCGGCGGCAGGGCTCGACTCGGCCGCCTTCGTCGTCGACGCCATGCAAATCCTCTTTCCGGCTGTTCGCGCGCGTTCTGTATCGCGCCGCTGCATTGAAGTATGCGAACGCCAATCGTATCAAGGAAACCGACATCGACCGGCCAATCTGCCTCGGTTCAGGGCGAAATCAGCGGCCCCGCTTGGGGACTGCGCGCCTCAGAGGATGCGATCCGAGGCTTGACACAGAGACTCCCTCGTTCGATACTCGTTCATATATAAACACATCCATACGTATTTAGGAATAGATGATGCGAGCTGTCACACAGCGTGGCCTGTACTTCGAGGATCTTGAGACCGACGTCGTCTATAAACACAGCCCCGGCCGAACGGTCGAGGCGTACGACAACACGCTGTTCTCGACGATGACGATGAACGGTCAGAGTCTGCATCTCGACGCGCACGCGGCACAGGAGACGCAGTTCGGTGAGCGACTCGTGAACAGCATGTTCACGCTTTCCACTCTCATCGGCCTGAGCGTAGGACAGCTCACGCAGCTGACCACGGTCGCGAATCTGGGTTTCGAACAGATCTCCTTCCCGAAGCCGATGTTCGCCGGTGACACGCTGTATGCCGAAACCACGGTCGTGGCGAAGCGAGACTCGAAGTCCCGCCCGGATGTCGGCATCGTGACCTTCCTGCATATCGGTCGCAATCAGCGTGGTGAAGTCGTTGCTGAAGCGCGACGCAATGCGATGATGCATCGCCGGCCGGTTGTGCAGTGACCGGCTCGCCGGTTCTCGGTCCGAGTCTGCTTTTCTGCCCGGGTGACCGACCCGAACGGTTCGATAAAGCATTCGATCGTGCTGATTCCGTGATCCTCGATCTAGAGGACGCCGTTGGTCCGGCCGGCAAGGCAGACGCCCGAGCCGAGGTTGCAGTAACGGCAGCCGCTGCTCCCGAGCGGGCCATCGTGCGCGTGAACGGTGCGGACACGAGATGGTTCGCCGATGATGTCGTAACCATGCGCCGGGCAGGGGTCAGAACAGTCATGCTGCCGAAGGCGGCGAACCCAGAGCACTTGGCGCAATTGGCCGACTTCGATGTTGTGGTCCTGATCGAATCCGCTGCCGGCGCCCTGTCCATGTCGCAGTTGGTGCAGGCAGAGAACTGCGTTGGAATGATGTGGGGTGGCGAGGATCTGCTCGCCGACCTCGGGGGTCGCTCCAGCAGGGGGCCCGACGGCCGCTATCGCCCGCTCGTCGAACAGGTCCGTAGCAACTGTCTCCTCGCCGCATCTGCAGCGGGCAAGGCAGCCATCGATGCAGTTCACATCGACATCTCTGACATCGAAGGCCTGCGCCGCGAATCGGACGAGGCCGCAGAACTCGGGTTCCGCTCCAAAGCGTGCATTCACCCGAGCCACGTGACCCACATCCGAGAAACCTTCCATCCCAGCGCAGCTCAGCTCGAATGGGCCAACACTGTGCTCTCGCACCCAGACGCCACCACTGGCGGCGTCTTTCGGATCGGCGATCAGATGATCGACGGTCCGCTCCTCACCCATGCTCGCCACATCGCAGAAAGAAGCCACTGATGGATCTTGAACTGACACCTGACCAAAAAGATCTGCGGACCGCTGCGCGTGACCTGGCTCGGAGCTTCTCGAACGACTACTGGGCCGAGAAGGACCAAAACGCCGAGTTCCCTTGGGAGTTTTACAACGCCTTCGCCGAGAACGGCTGGCTCGGAATTGCTATCCCCGAGGAGTACGGCGGCGGGGGGCAGGGCATCTTCGAAGCGTCATTGCTCCTGGAGGAGATCGCGGCTTCCGGCGCGGGCATGAATGGCTGTAGCACCATGCATCTGACCATCTTTGGCTTGAACACCATCGTCAAGCACGGCAGTGAGGAACTCCGGAAGGAGATCCTGCCCAGCGCAGCCGACGGTTCCCTGCACGTCTGCTTCGGTGTGACGGAGCCGGACGCCGGCACCGACACCACTCGCATCTCGACATTCGCCAAGCGTGTCGAGGGTGGCTATGTGATCAATGGTCGCAAGGTCTGGATCACCAAAGCCGGTGACTCTTCGAAGATGATTCTGATCGCGCGCACCACCAAGCGTGACGAGGTCGAACGTTCCACCGACGGCATGACACTGTTCCTCATCGACATCGATCCGGAGTTCGTGCACCTCAATCCCATTCCGAAGATGGGCCGCAACGCGGTCGCGTCCTACGAGGTCCTGATCGAGGACTACTTCGTGCCAGACACTGCGCGCGTCGGAGACGAGGGTAAGGGTTTCAAGTATCTGCTCGACGGTCTGAACCCCGAACGCATCCTGCTGGCCCACGAAGCGCTCGGCATCGGCCGGGCGTCCATGGAACGGGCAGCTCAGTACGCCAAGGAGCGGGTCGTCTTCGGTCGCCCGATCGGACAGAACCAGGGCATCGCATTCCCCCTCGCGGAGTGCCAGACCCGACTCGATGCCGCTGAGCTGATGGCTCGGAATGCAGCGTGGCGATATGACGAGGGATTGTCGTGTGGCAAGGAAGCGAACATGGCCAAGTGGTTGTGTGCCGACGCCGCATTCAAGGCCGCCGATCAGGCCATTCAGACCCACGGCGGTATGGGTTACGCCCGGGAATACCACGTCGAACGCTACTTCCGAGAGTCCCGCATCCTTCGCATCGCCCCGGTCAGCCAGGAGATGGTCATGAACTACGTGGCGAATCACGTTCTTGGCCTGCCTCGTTCGTACTAATTGTTTTGGCGTCAGGTGCACTCGCCCGCCAGAGTGGTGGGGGAGAGCACTGGACCATGTGTGCTCCGCGGGCTGTGTGGCGTCCACTCGCGAGTCCTTGTCCTGCGGGTGCGTACCGCGATTCTGATCGACCCCGTGATCGAGCGCTTCCTCCGGCCCGGTGCCGGCCCGGTCTGTTTGTTCCGCGCGAATTCCATTCGGCAGCAAGAACTTCGGCGATACAGTTCGTTGGTCCGTCGTCCATCGCAAATGCATGCGGGCTGCCGGCGCACTGTGCGATCAAGGCCTCCGGCCGCACCACCCGGGCGGGCCTCGCGCAAAGTTATCTGGGTCACGAATTGTGTTGACAGGGAGATGCGGCACACCTATCGTGTTCATTATTACGAATTGCTGTTCGTAATTCAGAACGGTGTCAGGTCGCAGCACCTTCGCACAGTCATTGATGGTCCATTGCTCATACTGGGGACCATCGCCGCTCCCGACATGACGGCAAAAGGAATATTACGAATGCGTAGAAGAAGATGGGCAGCCGTAGCCATGGCACTCGCCCTCACATTGACAGCCGGCTGCAACGCCAGCAGACCCGACGAAGTGTCCGGTGCAGTGACGCTGGTATTTGCCGATGCGTACTCGGCCAAGAATCCGGTAGGGAGAGGCGGAGTCAAGCCCTTCCTGGATTATGTGAACGCGCACGGGCCCGCGGTGGGACTCGAGCTGAACGAGTTCGGCAGCGGGCAGCTCGGCAAGCAGAAGGATTTACTCGCGTTGTTACGCAACGGCAGTATCGATCTGGGACCGATCATCCCTGGATACCTGTCGAATGAGTTGCCGTTGTCGGTTGTCGGTGACCTGCCCGGATTCTCGGAGAGCCCTTGCACAGTCGCCCGGGGCCTGCTCCCGATGGTGCGCCCCGGTGGAATTCTGTACGAACAAGAACTCAAAGAGCGCGGCGTGTTGGGACTGTGGACAGTGAACCTCCCGCGGTCTGAGGTGTTTACGAGCGGGTTCAAAGTTGAGCAACCCTCGGACCTCGAAGGCAAATTGATGGCAAGCCCGGGAGGTATCGGTGACCGAGTCCTAGACGGTCTGGGTGCCGCAGGTGTGGCCATGTCCATGCAGGACCTGTACGAAGGAATCTCAAGAAAGATCGTCGCCGGCTCGATCCGTCAGCCGTACAGCATTCCGACCTACAGCCTTGAGGACGTCTTCGACTACGCGACCGTCGGCGCGAACCTGAATGCAGCGACCTCCATCATGGCCATCAGCCCCAAGGTCTGGGACCGGCTGTCCACGGAGCAGCAACAAGTGTTGCTCGATGCTTCGGCCATCGCCCAGACCAGCGTGTGCGAGTCCGTTGATGAAGATTCTAAGAAGGCGAACAACACCCTGCGTGAGGCAGGCGTGACGCTAGTACCCATCGAGGGTCAGACCAAGAAACTCTGGGTTGATGCTGTTGCGCCCGTGCGGGAATCGTGGGTCGACGATCTCGAGTCGCAGGGGTTGCCTGCCGGTCAAACGCTGTCTGACTTGAGGGATGAAATGGGAAAGGTTGACCGATGACGCAGGACGCCATTGTCCACGCATTCCATCAGGGAAGCGCTCGGCGGACACCGTTTGGCTACATGACCGACGAACATCCCACACTCGATCGCATTCAGAACTCGGTGTCTGCGGGCTGCGGTCTGATCTCAGGCGTGGCGATCGTCATGATCGCAGTGATCACTCTCGTCGAGATCTTCACACGCGCAGTGTTTGATTCGCCCCTGGGCTGGGCGGTCTCTTTCATCGAGCAGTTCCTGCTGCCGACGACCGCCTTCTTCGGAATCGTGACCGCTTACCGAAGTGGCGCGCACGTAGCGGTGGTCAGCGTGTTCGAGAAGATGTCGACGCCGGTCCGCAAAGCATTACTTCTCATGGGCTATGTGATCGTCCTGTTGGGAATGGTGGCGGTTGGCTACACCGGTCTCTTGGCAACGGTCTTCTCTTTCCAAACCGGTGAAGGGCCTATGCCCGGGTCTTCCGAACTGCTCATTCCGAGCTGGATCTTCCGGGCGATCATCCCGACGTCGATGGGTTTGGGTGCGATCGTGGTCGCCATCGATCTGTGGCGTGAACTCAGCGCCCCGTGGAATACAGTGGCCACCGACTACGACCCAGGCGATGAGGTCGATGCGATTATCGCAGAGGTCGCCGGTGCAGAAGGAGCGCCGAGTTCGGGTGAAATAGCCAGTGCAGAAAGCAATTCGAGTGACGCGCACCTGGCCGGGGCGGCGAACGTCTCCCTGGACCGTCCCTCCACGAAGCCGGAGTTTACAAAGTGATTGCACTCCTACTCATCGTCATCCTCATCGGGCTCATTCTGCTTCGAGTCCCGGTCTCCTTCGCGATCCTGGCCGCCGGCATCGTCGGCCTGCTATTGCTTCTGACCGCGAGCGGTACCGCTGGTGTACTGGAAGCGATCCCCATCAGCTCAGTGCAGTCGCTCTCCCTCACGGCGATACCGCTTTTCATCCTGATGGCGCATCTGATGTTGATGTCCGGAATGATGGATTCGCTCTTTGATGCGGGGCGAACAGTCTTCGGCCGAACACCAGGCGGAACCGCAATTGCTTCGACGATGGCCGGCGTGGGTTTCTCGGCCGTGTCCGGATCGTCCACCGCAGCAGCGGCAACACTGGCCAAGACCACAACAGGCAGGATGATCGACGAGGGATATCGACCGACCACCGCGACCGGCATGGTGGCCTCGGTGGGCACCCTTGCGGGCATGATTCCACCAAGTGTGATCCTGGTGTTCTACGCCGTGACTGCAGAAGCGAGCATCGGCGACATGATCATCGCCGGGATCGTGCCGGGGTTGATCATCGCTGTTGCCTTGCTGCTCACCATGTTCCTTCCTCTGCTTCGTGATCCTTCCCGCCTACCGCGTGGTGAGAGATCGAGCCTGAAAGAGAAAGTCACACAGAGTTTTCAGGCATCGCCCATCATCCTCATCTTCGTCGCCGTCGTCGGCGCGATCTTCTTCGGGCTCGCGTCACCGACTGAATCCGCCGCACTGGGCGCGCTCGCCGCCCTGCTGCTCGTCATTGCACGACGCAAGCTGACACTTGAAGGCTTCATCGACGCAGTGATCGAAACCGTCAAGTCAAGCTCGATGATTTTTGCAATCGTCATCGCGGCGCACGTTTTCGGCTACGCATTCACGATGACAAAAGCGGCGAACGACATGGTCGACTGGATCGGCGACCTTGCTGTGCCAGCCATCGTCATCATGCTGCTGCTGACACTGCTGTACCTGGTGCTCGGCTTCTTCATGGACCAGATCGCGATCATCGCCCTTACTGTGCCAATTGTGCTTCCGTTGGTCGAGGCACTCGGTTATGACGCCATCTGGTTCGGCATCTTTGTGGTTCTGATGGGTGAGATCGGTTTGATCACACCGCCTCTGGGCATCAACGTATTTGTTGTCGCACGGACCTCCGGTCGTAAAGCCGGCGAGGTCTTCCGGGGCGCTGTACCGTACGCGGCCGCGATGTTGTGCGTGGCTGTCCTGTTCGTGGTGTGGCCCGAACTCGTTTTGTGGTTGCCCGGCAAGATGTCCGGCTAATAATCCGCGCGGGGACGCCTGAGGCCCCCCGCGATCGCTGGACACAGCGCCTTGGTGATCCTCTGGGATCCCCAAGGCGCTTCAAGTCGTGTTCGGTACGGGCGGTTTCAGCAGACCAACACCAACCTATTGTTCGCAATTACGTACGGTGATACGATATTTCGACCACGTGCGGAAGGTGTCAGAGCGCTGACCATTCCGATCACGATACGGCGATAGGTGTACGAGCAAAGTCGCCGACATCAACTTTCCCCAACGCCAATACCGGGAAATCCACGCCTTCAAGGAAGGACATTGCGTGATGACGCAAGCACCCACCATCCCAACGAACACCGAGGCGCAGGAGTCGGCACGCACAACATGGCTGGCGGGTCTCACAGTGGTGACAAGCGGTGACACGCCGGCTCTGCGCATGGCCGCCGGTACGTTGGCCCAGATGGGCGCCGCCGTCAGGGAATTGGCTTCGGGTGCAGACCTCGAGGCAAGCGACGTCGTGTTGATCGATCGGATCGAGAACTCTCCAACCGTCGCCGGAATCCCGTCAGGTTCGGTCATCGAGTACATCGAGTTCGTAGAGCACCGCAACGCAGCGGTCTGGGTGACCGCAAGTGCGTATGGTTTGACCGATCCTCGCGCCGACGTGTTTGCTTCTGAGCTCACGATTTTGGCGGCCGGTGGCATTCTTGGTCACACCCCCGGGCGTGAGCTCGATCCGCCGACCGTCCCTGCCGGAGCGATCGGGCTGAAGCTGGTCGGCAATGTGATCGCGATGGCGGCGCTGCACGGCGTACATGAATCGCGCCGGACCGGCATGCCGGTTCATATCGATCTGTCGGCGCAGGGAGCAATCATCGCGACCGGTTTGGCGCTGGAAATGGGCCACGCTCTCGCCGATTGCCCTGATGCCGGGGGCAGTGCGCGCTACGGCGCGCCGACGGGGTTCTTCAAGTGCGCTGACGGGTCGGTGTATGTGCTCGTTCTCGAAGAGCATCAGTGGACCGGCTTTCGCAATGTGATCGGTTCAGTCTTGGACTCGATTGCCACGTTGGAAAATGCTCGGGAGCACTCGGATGAGGTCGATCAGGCGATGTCGGACTGGGCGTCGACCCGCACGACGAGCGACTGCCAGAGCATCCTGCAGGCAGCCGGTGTGCCGTGCACCATCGTCAACACAGTCGAGGAATTCATCGACCGGGCAGGCACTTCCGGCCGCACCTTTGATCCGTTGGGGCGGGGGTTCGCGAGTATCCCTGCGCGACTGAGCAATTATCAAAGGGCAGGCGACGACTCCCACTCCCGGCCGCCGGCACTGTCGGAGCTCAAAGTCCTCGACGCCGGACACGTTCTCGCCGTACCGCTGGCAGCCGCATGGCTCGGTGCAATGGGGGCGACGGTGACGAAGCTCGAAGATCCGGAGCGCCTCGACATCTACCGTCGGCGGGGACCCTTTGCGAAGGGAACACCTGGCCTCAATCGAAGTGGCTACTACAACCACCTCAACTTCTGTAAATCAATAGTCGACGTCCAGGTCTCGGGCGAGGGGAGCAGCCTCGACGCTGAACCGTACGACGTGGTCATGACCAACCTCAGCCCGCACCGGGCCACCAAGGTCGGCGTCGATGCCGAGGCGATCGCACGGACTCCGAAAAGCACGATGCACCTGGCCTCAAGTGGATTTGGTCTGACCGGCGACTGGGCCGGATACCGCGCCTATGGCACCACCATTCACGCATTCTCCGGGCTTATCGCCGCCACCCAGAACGCGCGAGGTGAGATGTCTGGAGTAGGCACTCCGTGGGCGGATCCCTTGGCCAGTGTGACGGTGACCAACTGGGTCCTGGCGTGGTCGTTGGCCTCTGAGCATGCACGAAGTGTCTCGGTCGATATCTCGATGTCAGAGGTGATGGCCACGCAACTTCTCGACCTCATCGGGACCATCCCGGATGAGACCTACAAGGCCGAGGCAGTTGGAGGAGATATTTTCCTGCGTCTCCCCGAGGCCGGACGCTTCATTGCGGTGACGCTTGTCGACGACGATGACATCGCGACGTTCGAATCTGTGGTCGGTACACCATTGCCGGAGCTGACCCGACGCGGACAAGCGGTCGATCTCCCTAAGGGGCCATTGTCCGACATCTCCGGCGCCACAGTGGAAGCCCGACTGCAACAGGCCGGGCTACGAGCCGCGTTGAACTATACGGCGCATGAGTTCGCCGTCGACCGACGTTTGTACGACACTGAGTTGTTTCAGATGGTCCACAGCAAGACGTTGGGTGATTACCCGACCACCGGTTTGCCGTGGCGTTTCGTCGGAAAACCCAAGGCGCCCTTGACTGCCGCGCCCGAGCGGTCAGAGAGTTGATGCGCGCCGTGTCAGGCGTCGGACGGACTGAAGGAACGTTGTGAAACCGTCATCGCCTACTTCCCCCGACAGCCTGGTCATCGAAGATCGTGCCGCTGCTGTCGGCGTCGTTCGAATCATGAGGCTCAACCGCCCCCGCCAGCGCAATGCGTTGACGACGGCACTACTCGAGGTGCTCCATGTAGCTCTGACTGATGCCGGCGACGACCCGGCGGTCCGCGCGGTGGTCCTGACCGCCGAGGGGTCGACATTCTGTGCTGGCGGCGATGTGAAGGAGTTCGCTGGGCACGCAGCCGATCGCGATGCGGTGATGCTGCGATCGAAACTCATGTCCGACGTTGCCGCGCAGTTGCAACGTGGCCCTACACCCACTGTTGCCGCGGTAAACGGATCGGCAGTGGGAGGCGGAGCCTGGCTTGCTTTGGCCTGCGACATGGTCGTTGCGGCAACTGACCTTCGGCTTGGTTTCCCTGAATTGCAGCATTCGGTGGTACCCAGCTTGGTGATGCCGAGTGCGGTCACCGTTCTCGGACGCAAGCTCGCGTTCGATCTTCTCACCACGGGACGACTGCTGAGCGCAAAGGAAGCAGAGAACTACGGACTCGTGAACCAGATCGTCGAACCGGCGCGAACTTTGGAGACCGCACTTGCGGTGGCCTATCGATGGGCGGACGTTGCCCCCGACGCCATGACCGAGACAAAGCGATTGTTCAACACGATGTGTGAGCTCTCGCCTACAGCCGCCGGCCAACTCGCGTTGGAGGCAACCCGGGGGCTCTGGAAACCCCGTTTGTAGTCATACAGCGCAACTCGGGCCTTCCTCGAGTGAACTGCGGTCATAGACCGCAGACACTGGGGAAGGCCCGTTTCTGTTGTGGGAGTCAGAGCATCATTGATGGCCGGTCAACGCGTGGCCGCGTCGACCCTGACTCTGCTAACCACGCAAGCGAGACAGAATGTCCTGCTGAAAGCGAGCCATCGAGTCGAGGACTTCGTTGGGGCTGGAAAGGTCAGCTTCCTCGTCGAAGCGGAAGTCGGCCCCTCTCACCCCGATGTCGGATAGTTCCGCGAGGTCATCGGCGATAGCGGCGGCGCTTCCCGAAAAGAGACGGCGACCCCCGTCTTGCGCGACTGCGGGCACTTTGTCGCCCGTGCCCGTGACCCGCAGTGCCAGGTTCACCATCTCTCGTTGCCTACCGGCGGCTTCAGCCATATCACCGAGTTTGGTGATGGTTGCCCGGCAGCGATCGAGACTGTCGAGCGGACGCTTGGGGTCATCAATCACCGGATACCACGCGTCACCGACACGTGCTGCGCGGCGTAGCGCCGGTGCGCTCATCCCGCCCACCCAGATCGGCGGATGCGGATTCTGTATCGGTTGGGGATTCACTGTGATCCCGTCGATACTTACGAAATCACCTTTGTAGCTCGGACGTTCAGCCGTCCAGAGTTCGATGAATGCGTCCAGATACTCGTCGGTCAACTGGCCCCGAGGCTTGAAAGGGACTTGGAGACAATCGAACTCTTCCTTCATCCACCCTGATCCGACGCCTAGGATCAGGCGACCGTTCGACAATACGTCTAAAGTGGCCAACATTTTCGCGGTCGGCACCACCGGTCGATATGGGACGACCATCACCGAGGTCGCCAGTCGCAAAGTGGTGGTCAAACCCGCAGCGTAGGCCATCTCGATCAATTGTTCGTGATGCCCGTTTCGAGCGCGCTCGGGGAAGGCCCCGCTGGCGCTGTACGGGTATTCCGCTTCTACAACGTCTGGAATGACGATGTGGTCGCTGAATGTCGCGTAGTCGAATCCCATCCTTTCGCCCTCGGTGACAAATTTTCCGAGGTCGGCATAACTAGCAGTAGCAGGACCATTGGGGACTGCAAAGCCGATCTGCACACGCTCTCCGTTGTTCGTATTTACGTACCGATATACATATTTACCAATAACGTTAGTCGTGTTCCCGCGCGCGGGCAACTACCTGTCGCTAAGCAGCGCAAGTGAATTGGTGAGGATTCCGAGGGGCTTCCGCCGCAACACGCTGATCGGATCAAGGCAACCCACAACGTCCTCGTGCGGTGCTCGACTACTCGAACCCGGTGAATCCATCTACTCCGGGCGCTGCACTCTCACCGGGACGGATCGATGAGGATTTTCGCGTGGCGCTCGGGATCGCCGAGGTCGTTGAATGCCTGGGCGACGCCGTCGAGGCCAACGGTCGCCGTGTGCAGGGGCGACGGGTCGACCTTGCCGGAGGCGATCATGCCCAGCGTTTGGCTGAATTCTGCTGGGTCGTAACCGAAGACGAAGCGCAGATCGATCTCTTTGCTGAGGGCAACAGCTGGGCGGAATTTGTCGACTTCGGTGCACATTCCGACCACTGTCACCAGTGACCGGAGCGGTGCGTTGGCGACTATGTGATCGATGATTCCGGGGACGCCGGCACATTCGAACACCACTGGGCCGCTGGGGGATTGACCGAGTCGATCGGCGCCGAAGAAGATCTTCTCCACTGAGGCGAATGGGATCCGGCGCACGGCTTTGGTCATCTTGAGTGCGAAAGCGAGGAGTTCCGGCGTCGAGTTCACCGGATCCTTGAGTGTGAGGGTATCCCAGGGCGTTTGGACCTTGGGGTCGACGACCACATCGGCACCGCACTGGGTGGCGAGCTTCCGCCGGCCGGATGAGAGATCGGAGGCGATCACCGTCGTGACGCCTGCGGCCTTGAGCATCAGGATCACCGCCAGGCCGATGGGACCGCAGCCGATGACGACGGCGGGGCGTTTCTTGCTGATTCCCGATCGACGGACCGCATGCCGTGCGACGGTGAGCGGCTCGGTGAACGCGGCCTTGTCGGGCGAGACGCCGTCGGGAACGGGGAATGTCAGCGCTTCCTCCACGAGGGTGTATTCGGCATAGCCACCCGCTGCGTGAATGTCGAAGCCCGTCAGATGCATTCCGACCTCGGTGTGCAAGATGGGCAGTGCCGTGACCGTCGTACCCGCAGCCCAACGGCCCCGGGTCTTCGGGCCGTACGACACCACCTCGCCGAGGAACTCATGTCCGAGAATGACTTCCTGGTCCGGAAGGATCGCTGTCGTGTAACCCGATTCGAGCATCAACGCATTCAACTCGGAGGCGTCCTTGGTGGCGTGCAGATCCGATCCGCAGATCCCGGTCCGCAGTACTTTGATCAGGATTTGGCCCGGACCTGGCTCGGGTGTCTTTACCTCGCGAACGCTGAGCTCGCCCTCCGTGCAGACAACGGCCTTCATCGCGTCTATCTCCTATGCATCGATGGAAATTGAGCCCTGGGCGCGAGAGACGCACAGGATCATGTGGTCGCCGCGTTCGTAGTCGGTCAGAACATTGTCTCGGTGCTCCACCTGGCCGTCCAGTAACCGCACCTTGCACGTTCCGCAGAAACCTTGTTGGCAGGAGTAGGCCTGTCCTGGCTTGGTCCGCCGAATCGCCGTCAGAGCGGACTCGTCGGACTTGACCTGTACCTCCACGCCCGTGTTCGCGAGGCGGATCGTGAACGCCTCTCCGCCGAGAATTGGTGGTGGGCTGAAACGTTCGTAATGCAGTGTGTCGATCTGCGGGTCCGGAATCTGTGCGCGAATTGCGTCGATCATTGGTGCCGGCCCACATGTGTAGAGCGCGGCACCGGTTGGTGCGAGGTCGATGATCTTGCCGGCGTCGGGTGTGCCGTACTCGTCGTCGGGCCAGATGTGGATGTCGTGGTCGCCCACGATCTGGCTGATCTCGTCGAGAAAGGGCATCGACGCTCGGTTTCGGCCGGTGTAGATGAGGACGTACTGGTCGCCTCGACGAGCCACATCGCGCAGCATCGGCAGAATGGGCGTGATCCCGATACCGCCGGCGACGAAGACATACCCGCGGGGAGAGTTGATGAACGGGAACGCGTTACGCGGACCCGTCAACGTCAATTCCTGCCCGACCTCAAGGCTGTGTACCTCCGCCGAACCTCCACCACCACCGCGGGTTTCGTCAATGCGGCGGACCGAGATGCGATAGGTGCGTAGATCGTCGGGGTCGCTGTTGAGGCTGTACTGGCGCGTCCGGCCGGTGGGTAGGACGATGTCGACATGGGCGCCGGGATCCCAGGCTGGGAACGGTTGTTCGTCGGTGCGGGTGAACCACAGCGTCCGGACGTCGTTGGCCTCTTCGCTGACGCGCGCAATTCGAACATGTAGTTCACGATCGACGGTGGCCACCGGCGAACGGCCACGGGCCGAACGCTGGGCGGCTTTGGTCCACCATTTCCCGGTCACCGTCTCGAAGAATCGGAAGACGAACGCGTCCGGGATATCGGTTCCCGGCGTGTAGTGAACGGGCTGATCGCCCCTTCCGGCTCGATTCGGTTGGTGTGCAATTGCTCTCATGATGTCTGGGCGTCCGCAAGAGCATCTGCACGCATGGCCGCGGGCGACTTCGCCAGATAGGCGACGGCCTGCGATGTCGAGCCCTCATGGGACGGATGATAGGTCGGCAGGAAGTACTTCCAGGATGCCTTCGCGAAGGTACCCACTCCGGGAACGATGTGACGGACCTCGGCCCATATCAGTTTGACGATGCCGGCCCGGGGTCGCTTGGCGGAGGCCGGGATCGTGGGATCGTTCGCCGTCATGAACTTGACGCCGCGCCACCACAGAGAGAACAGCAGGATTCCGCCCACCGCATAGGTGCGGACCCGGCGCCAGTACCGGCCGTCGATGTGCTTGTAGACGTCGTACGCGACGGTGCGATGTTCGACCTCCTCGGCCCCATGCCATCGGAGCAAGTCCAGCATCGTCTCGTTCGATTTGAGTGCATCGAGCTTGGGGGAGTTGAGGCTCCAATTGCCCAGTACTGCAGTGAGATGCTCGACCCCGGCGACCAATGCGGCACGCTCGATCAGCCATTCTTCCCTGGCCTGGCCCTCGAGGTCACGATCCCCGAGCACCTTGCGGAACATGTCCTCGATTTCCGCGACGTACGGCCTGACATCGAGACCGTTGGCGTTGAAATAGTCCTGCACTCCCTGATGGGAGGCGGCGTGGACGCCTTCCTGGCCGATGAACCCGACGATGTCCTCGTGTAGCTGGTCGTCCTGAATCATCGGCAGAATCTCGCTGAACACCTTCACGAACCAGCGCTCACCCTCGGGGAGTAAGAGATGAAGGACGTTGATGTAGTGCGAGGAGAAGCGCTCACCCGGAATCCACTCGAATGGCAAACCGGCCCAATCGAATTTCACGTTGCGGGCGTGCAGTGCGACCTTGCTGGGATCGCTGTGGCGCTGCGGTGTCATGGCCATCTCGAATCTCCGTTCTGATGCTTCACGCCGGTGCTGATGAACTCAGTGACGAGGGCTGTGATCAGGGTGGGGTTCTGCTCCACTACCCAGTGGTTGCCCGGGATTTCGCGTACACGCAGGCTGTCCACGAACGGTTTTGGTGCTTCGAGTCCGAGGGGCACGGTGACATGCGCGTCGTCGGTCGGGGCGAGAACCTGGACCGGACAGACCGCTCGAGCGGGTCGTGGTGTGAGCAGGTGGCGAAAATTGGCGCGGTACAACTCGATTCCGTTGATCGCGTCGCGCCGGGACCGGCGTCCGGACGGGACCTGACGGTCGGTCGGCACGCCGATGTTCTCGGATCGGGAGATCAACTTCTCGACGACACCGCGCCGTACCAGCAATTCGGGGAGGAACGGCAGTTGGAACGCGAAGATGTACCAGGAGTCGGCGAGTTGACGGAGGAAATCGCGTGGATGACGGTGCCCACGGCGCAACCAGGCGCCGGCCATGTCCAGGCTCGGCCCGGAGATGGACGTGAATGACATGAGTCTTTCGGCGAAAGCTGGATCAGTTGCAGCGGACCAGCTTTGGATCGATCCCCAGTCGTGGGCGATCAGATGGACAGGTGCGTCGGGGCTCGTCAGGGAGATGACGGTCGCGAGATCGTCGCGCAGTTGGGACATCGCATACCCGTCCCGCTTGGCGGGTTGGCCTGATGCTCCGGTACCGCGCACGTCGTATGTGACGACGTGGAAGTCGCCGGCCGCCAAAGCGATTGCCGGTTCCCAGACCGAGTGGTCGTCGGGGAATCCATGGACGAATAGTGCCGTGGGCCTATCGCTCTTGCCGTACTCGTAGATCGCGAGCTTGACGCCGTCGGTGGCGTCGGCGAATCGCGTTGGCTCACCTGGCCGAGTGGCATTGTTGGCGATGAGTGCGGGGGCCCCATGCGTGGTCGGTGCGTTGGTCACTGAATGGCTTCTTTCAATTGTTCGATGGTGGCGTCCGCGAAACCGGCGGCAGGTGAAGCGGCCGACGTGAAGCGAAGCTCGGGGTCGTCGATCGGGTCCTTACCGAGGACGATCCGGTCGCGGTTGAAGTCCTGGGGAGCCCGCCACGGTCCGTGGGCGCCCTGCTTGGGGAACAGGTGCATCGCCCGATTGATGTAGCCCGCGTCGAATTCGATGAACCGCTTGACCTGCATCGAGCTGTCGGAGACGACGGGTACGACGCTGGAGTAGCCGTACTCGCTCATGTGGTCGAGAAGTCGGCAGAACCACTGTGCGACGAGGTCTGCCTTGAGAGTCCACGAATGGTTGACGTACCCGACGGTGAACGCGAAGTTCGGGAGATCGCTAACCATTACGGTCTTGTAGATCACTTGGTCGGGTAGGTCGATGGGCCGGCCGTCGACCGCGAATGCGATCTTTCCGAAGGGCACCATCTTCAACCCCGTAGCGGTGACGATGATGTCGGCGTCGAGCCGCGTACCTGATTCGAGTTCGATCCCGGATTCGGTGAACCGCACGATCTTGTCGGTGACCACCGCGGCGCGGCCCTTCGCGATTGCTTTGAACAGGTCGCCGTCGGGGACCATGCACATGCGCTGGTCCCACGGGTCGTATTCGGGATGGAAGTGGGTATCGACGTCGAAGCCCTCGGGGAGCGCGGCAGCCGTGATCTTACGGACGAGTGCCCGAGCCTGCCGTGGGAATTTCCGGCTGCCCTTGTAGACGAGATTTCCTTTGCGAATGCTGATCTCGCGGGAGATCGAGTAGGCAGTTTTCTCGGGGAGGATCCGTCGGAGTGTGTTCGCGATCGGATCCTTGCGCGGGATGGGGATCACGTACGACGGGGACCGCTGCAGCATTGTGACGTGCTCGGCGTTCTCTGCGATCGACGGCAAAAGTGTGACCGCGGTGGCGCCACTTCCGATGACCACGACTTTCTTGCCCGAGTAATCCAGGTCCTCGGGCCAATGCTGCGGGTGGATGATCTGACCCTCGAAGTCTTCACGGCCCACGAACTCCGGTGTGAAACCCTCATCGGCGTCGTAATAGCCGGCGGCCGAGAACAACATCGACGCGGTCACGTCGAGGCGGACTCCGTCGATGACACGCTCGAGTGTGACCACCCAACGCTGTTCGGGTGTCGAGAAGTCCGCCTGGACAACCATGAAGCCGAGATGGATGTGGCGTTGTAGATCGTTTTCGCTGACCGTTTCCTGGAGGTAGTCGAGGATCTCGTTGGCGTCGGCGATCGAGTTGTCGCGGCGCCACGGCTTGAAGCCGAATCCATATGCCTGCAGATCGGAATCAGAGCGAATCCCGGGGTAGCGGAACAGATCCCACGTGCCGCCGATCGATTCGCGCGCATCGACAATAGCGAAGGTTCGGCCGGGCTGTGACTGCTTGAGGTTGTATCCCATCCCGATCCCGGCCAGACCGGCGCCGACGACGAGGACGTCGACGTGATCGAATGCGACGCCTGAATCGGGCGCAGGGGCTGTAGGCATGTCAACTCCCGTAGTTGAGCTTCTGTGTGACGTTGCCTACAAGCGTCGCAAGAGGGTGGCGTTTAAACTTGTCTTCAGGCGACATTGATTTGCCATTTGACGACAGTGGCTCGTTCGACGGAGGCGTCAGTGCGGCGCGCCAACCTAGAGGATCGGATCCTCCGGGCGACTGCCGCGTCGGCGTTTGAGCAGGGCTCGCGGCGACTCGCCGTACCAGCGGCGGCAGGCACGGGTGAAGCTGCTCTGCTCGGCATAGCCCAGGGCCGAGGCGATCTGTGAGGCCTGCAAGCCGGTTGCGGCGAGCTCCCAGGCGCTCGCCCGTCGAACCTCGTCGAGAATTTTTTCGAAGGTGGTGTCTTCGGTTGCAAGTTCGCGTTGCAGCGTGCGCTCGTGCAGCGACACCGCTCGGGCCACCTGGTTGAGGCCGGCCTCGCCGACCAGGAGTAAACGCCGCGTGACGTCGCGGACATGCTCGGCCAGTGCTACGCCGGAATGGACCCGGGCCAGGTATTCCTGGGCAAGTGTGAGTGCGGCTTCGTCGCGATCCTCGATGGCACGGGTGAGATGCGCCGGCGACAGGTGGATGGTGTTCTGGCTCTGCCCGAACTCGGCCGGGCAACCAAACACATCGAAGTAGGACTCCAGTGGTGCGAGCCGCTCATGCTGGAACGTGACCTTTATCGGCCCCACTCTGTCGCCGATCATGACGTTGATGGCGTTCATGGCCAGTGCCTGGTTCTTTTCCACCATCTGGCGCCGGTCGAAGTCGTTGTGGAGGATCGTCGAGTACGAGTAGATCGCCGATCCCGGCGACGTGGTCAGCCGCGCGGTGTCGGCCGGCGCAAGGTTTCCGACGAAGCGGCAGAAGTTCGTGATCGCTTCGCCCACTGTCTCGGCATTGCGCAAGATGACGCTCAGCGGTCCCAGCGATGCGATGCTCTGCATGCCACCGAGGCGCAATCCGAAGTCGAGACAGTCGAATTCGCGAGCTGCGTGGCCAAGTACCGCGGCGGCGTCTTCGTAGCGGACATACCGGTCGAAGTCGCCGACCGCGAGCGGATCGATGCCCCGCGACCGGAGAAGGCTGTCGGCATCCCCGCCGAGTTCGGTGATGAGCTCATCTGCCCGGGAGATCAGCGAACCTCGCGTCAAGACGGCCACGAATCACAGTGTGGGGGCAGTGTCGTACAAAGACAAGTTCGGTCTCGGTGGTACCCAACTGTCGCTGAACGGTGTTGCACGCTCGTGCTACAACGATCATGTCTCGGCGACGCTGATCGAGCCCTCGAGATCTTCGTTCGCACCACAGATATTCATCAGGAGGAACATTCATGCCGACGTTGGCCGAGGTCATCAATCCGTTCGATGAGGGGACAAATTTTGTTGTCCCCGAGTCGTGGACCCAGGGCCGCACGGCGTTCGGAGGCCTCACCGCAGCCTTGGCTGTCGAGGCGGCCCGACAGGCTCACGGCCCGGACCTTCCCCCGCTGCGATCGGCACAGTTCGCGTTCACCGCGCCGGCTGTCGACACGGTCCAAGTGGCCACTCACATGGTGCGACAAGGTCGTTCGACCACAAGCATCGCGGTGGAATGTACAAGCCAATCTGAGGTTGCATCACTGGCCACGTTGGTGTTCGCACGTCCACGTTCGAGCATTGTCGATCACTCGTCCATCACTCGGCCCGATGTTCCCGGACCCGATGAGTGCCCGCCGTTCGCCGAGGCTTCGTCGCTGCGGCCGGCGTTTGTCGAAAACTTTGACATCCGGCGCGCCGGAGGAACCACACCCCTGTCGAGGGTCGATCGGCCCGAGTTTGTTGCCTGGGCCCGCCATCTGGACGCGACCGGGGTCGATCCTCATGTTGCGGTGGTGGCGCTTGCAGACTGCCTCGCTCCCGCGGTCACCACCTCGTTCGTCGAGTGGGCGCCCATCAGCACCATGACCTGGACCCTGCATTTTTGTAGCGACACCGTCGCCGACCCGTCGGGATGGTTCCTCATCAGATCATCGAGTGACTATGCAGCGAACGGCTATTCGTACCAGACGATGGCGGTCTATGACGCGGACAAAGCCCTCGTCCTGACCGCGACGCAAACGGTCGCGCTCTACGCCTGACGCCCGGTGCCTCCGGAGAGTTTCTCCGCTTAAGCTGGGGGTCGACGCCGGGAACTTCTCAGCGTCGAAGGAGGGAGGCCGGGTATGGCTGAAGTGAAGACTGTGCCACGGCGTCCGCGCGCCGACGGTGAGAGGAATCGCGCCCATATCCTGGCGGTCGCGGAGGAGGTGTTCTCGGAGGAGGGGATCTCGGGCTCGATCAACGAGATCGCCAAGCGCGCCGGTGTCGGTGCGGGCACCCTGTATCGACACTTTCCATCTCGGGATGCGTTGCTTGCTGAGTTGCTTCGCAGTCGTGACGAGGAGTTGGCGGCTCGTCGGGACGCTATCGAGGCTGATGAATCGGATTCCGCCACAGCTCTTCAAAAATGGCTCGACGCGGTAGCCCAGTGGTCCTCGGCGTTCGAGGGCCTGCCGAATCCGTTGCGCGAGGCGCTGACTCAAGAGACGTCGCCGTTGGCGCTCACCTGTGAAGGGTTTGTCACCACCACTGAGCACTTCCTCGACGCGGCCCAACGTGATGGGGCGGCGCGCGGCGGGGTGCGGGGTCGCGAGTTGTTCCTCGCAGTGCTCGCGATGTCATGGGTCAGTGGTGCCGCCATGGCGGACGAGACGTCGTCGGAGGCGTTGCGGGCGCTGATGCGATCGGGCTGGGCCCGATCTGCAGACTAGCGGCAGTAAGCGCGTAGGCGAGGTGTGATTCGACCTGAGCTTGCTAAACGGAGAACCTATCCGTAACGTCGAGCGCAGCGGAGAGCCTCTCCGGATAGCGAGGTCGAACGATGGATAAGCCGCAGATGCTGCTGGCCATGCAGTTGGTGGGCGGATACGGCAGCGAACCGGGGGCCTGGCGGTTGCCAGATGTGAACTTGGACAGCCACACCGACATGGACGCCTACGTCCGCTTCGCGCGAAGCGCAGAGAACGGCAAGATTCAGTTGCTGTTTTTCGCCGATACGCCGGCCTTGGACATCGATCTTGCGCGGCAACCTTTGAACTACGTGCTCGATCCGATTGTGGTGATGACGGCGATAGCACGGGAGACTTCACGGATCGGATTGGTGGCGACGAGCTCGACGACGTTCACAGAACCGTTCAACCTCGCCAGGCAATATAAGGCGCTCGACGTGATCAGTCGCGGCCGCGTGGGTTGGAATGCGGTCACCACCTCGAGTCCCCAGGCGGCGGCCAACTTCGGTGCCGCTATTCCTCCGCGGCAACAGAAGTACGAGCGGGCCCACGAGGTGATTCAGATCGTCGAGTCTTTGTGGGGCAGTTGGCAGAAGGACGCGTTCATCGGTGATGTCGAAGGCGGTGTTTACGCCGACCCCGACAAGGTGAGTCCAGTGAACCTGCGGGGCAAGTACGTGGCTGCGCGGGGCCCGCTGGCCATTCCGCCGTCCGAGCAGGGGCAGCCGGTGATCTTTCAGGCCGGTGGCGGCCGGGAGGGGATCGAGTTGGCCGGCATGTACGCGGACGGTGTGTACGCCAACCCTTACACCATCGAGAGTGGGCGTGCGCAACGGCAAGCGCTGCGTGCGTCCGCGGTCGCGGCCGGCCGTGAGGCGGACGATGTGAAGATGTTTGCCGGGTTCATGCCGACCGTCGCCGATTCGAAGGAGCATGCACTTGCGCGGCGTCGTCGTCTGGATGAGTCGATCGATCTCGAACAGCGTGTCGGGTACTTGGGAGCAATGTTGGGACTTCGGTTGAGCTACGACGATATTGATCGCCCGGTCTCCGGTGCCATGCTCGCCGCCGCCGTGGCCAACCCTGGCGATCCGCGATCGGAACGGGCGCTCGAGGTGGTCCGAGAAGGCTGGTCGCTGCGAGATGTCATAGCGCACGGCGTGATCGACTATCACCCTGTTGTCGCCGGAACGCCCGAGGATATCGCCGATCACATGCAGGGATGGTTTGAAGCCGGTGCGTGCGATGGCTTCTCGATCGCCGTGGACGGTCTTCACGACGGCGTGAACGCGTTTGTTGATCGGGTTGTGCCGATCCTGCAGGAACGTGGGATCTTTCACTTCGACTACGACGGTCCGACCTTGCGGGACAACCTCAAGGCCGCACCACGCTACGGGCGCGATGCGCGCGTATCACACTGACCTCCAAGAGAATAGAGAACACGTCATGACAACACTGGGAATCATCGGTAGCGGAAACATCGGCACTGCAGTCGCACGGTTGGCAGTCGCCGCCGATATCAACGTTGTGATCGCCAATTCGCGAGGGCCCGAGAGCCTTACAGGTTTGGTTGAGGAACTGGGACCCCACGCGGCAGCGGGCACCATCGAGGAAGCCGCGGACGCGGGGGAGGTCGTGTTGCTCAGTATCCCGGCCCACGCCTACAGTGCGCTGCCCAAGGGGTTGTTGAGCGGGAAGACGGTACTCGACACCGGAAACTACTATCCGTCTCGGGACGGCCGCATTGCCGACCTCGACTCGGGAACGGTCAACCAATATCAGTGGAACCAGCAGCATCTGCCTGATGCTCTTTTGGTGAAGGCGTTCAACAACATTCTTGCGCACCACATTCCGCAGCTGGCGCGTCCGTCCGGTGCTTCGGACCGCAGCGCTCTTCCTATTGCCGGAGCTGATTCTGATGCGGTCGCCCTCGCTGCGGGTCTGATCGACCGCCTGGGTTTTGACACCCTCGATGTGGGATCCGTTTCGCAGACGTGGCGTTTTGAGCCGGAAGCGGCCGGTTACACACAGGTCTACCTTGCCGATCCGACTGTGCCGGTCGAAGAGTTCATGACCGCTCCGGCCGCGCCGGTATCGAAGGGGAAGCTCCGTGCGGCACTCGACGCCGCCACACCCGTGGATGTCGCCAACCGCCTATTTTGAAAGACGTAGGAGGCACCGGCGGAATACGCACCGTCGCCGCCAGTAACAAAGGTCTCACCTTGCGTACAGCGCAGCAGCACGGACAGCGTTATGTGCGCTACTCCGAATTAGCCGAGCAATCGGCCTCGTTGGTGTCAGAACGCCTGCTCGATCCACGCGTCACCTGAGACCGGCTTGCCCTGGAACGTGCCCACCGGGTCGGCAGTGCCCTCGTAGACGGGTGCGCTGCCCACGGCGAACTCCTGGTCTTGGAGTCGCGTCGTGACGGTGATGTCTGCATCGAAGGAGGGGATCTCGACGCGGAACTGCTGGGCGTAGCCGTTCCCGCTGTCCGGGCTTGTCCACAGCTCGCCGACCGGCGTCACCTTGCTCGCCACGTAATAGAGGTTGCCGTCCGCATCCTGCAGGGTCGCGTAGGCATCTACCGAGACGTCGATCTGCGGTTTGTAGCCCTCGGCGATGATGCCTGCGTTCGAGATCGTGTAGCCATTGTCGAGTTGCATGTCTTGCAGTAGCCAGCGAACGCGGGTGTCGGACGTGTTGCCGCCGAAATTGCCGTACTCGTGGTCCATCCAGGTGGTGCCCTCGACCGCGAACTCCTCGCCGTCGACGGTGATCGTGCCCGATGCCGCGAGCCTGGTGTACGAGAGGTAGTAGTTGTCCTTGGTTATGTCCTGTGTCGTGGCACTGGGCTCAATCCCTGTGCCCCAGACGTAGAACGGACGCCCCTGCTGAGAGAAGGTGAGATCGAATTCGACCTCGTCGAGGGTCTTATCGTCGACGAGTAGCGCCTGCACAGCGATGTTCTTGCTCGGGTCTGCCTGAGGTGCAGTCATCGATACGTGGTTGCGGACGGCGACCGCGGTGGCACCCTGGCCGTCGCCGCCGGTGAGAGTCACGGTAGGCGTGGTCGTGTAGCCGGTGCCCGGCTGCAGCAGGGCGACCTGGCCGACGCCGCCGTCGGCATCGAGGATGGCGATGCCCGAGGCACCGGATCCGTCGCCCTCGATCTTCACGTCGGGGGCCTTCTTGTATCCGGATCCCGCGTCCGGCACGCTGAAACCGCCGACCGCCCAGCCGGGATCACCGAGCTTCGCGTACCAGTCCTTTTTCGGATCGCCCTCTGCCCAGGTCGCGACGTCGAAGGCGCCGAAGGGGGTCGGCCCGTACACCTGCGTGCGCTGGTAGTGGCGCTCGTTCTTGACGTCGCTGAGGGAGACCTGAGTCATCGCGAAGTGCTGACCGGTAAAGGATGCGGCGTTGATTTCGAAGCCGAACGTCCGGTCGCCGGCGCGGAGCGTGCCGATGTGCCACCACCATTCGGTGGGGGCACTTTCGTGGCGGTACATGTCCTTGGGCACGCTGAGGACGGCGTTCTCCTCGGGTACCGGGTCGGGTTTGGTCGTGCCGGTCCATATCGGGTTGGCCGGGACGGGAACGCTCGGCGCGGGGACTGCGCCCGAAACGTTCGATGCGGTGACTGCTCCCGAATCATTCGGCGCGGCAACTTCTTCCGCGCCTCCGCACGCGGTCAGCGCCGCCGTGAGTGCCGCGACGACGCCGAGCGCGGACGCGCCGCGCATTAGCGTGCGAACTGACATGAAATGCTCCCTCAACTCCTGAAGTACCGAACATCGGCGCTTTCGCGACCGACGTTATGGAACGACTGCATAGAAATAGCAACAACGGGTCTGTCCGCGGTCTATGCGCCTCAGGAGGGTTCTCGGCCTGAGCAGGTCTTAGCTGTTCGGAAAACCGTCGAAGTGATCGCAGGCAGATTGTTGGATCGCTGATTGCGCGGATATGCAAAAAACTTGCACCGCAGAAGTTTCCACGCTTTTCAAGCGGCCGTCTTTTGCTCCGATTTGGTTTTCTTATGCAAACATAGTACTTATGCCCGCGTCGGACCGTGTGACCATTCAACTGATCGGAGAGATCTCAGTTCGATGTGATGACCGCGTGGTTGATCCCCAAATTATCGGAGGTCCGCGCTGTTCCGAGACACTCGCGTACTTGACGGTCAACAGGCAACGTGACATTCCGCTCGACGAAATCGGGTCGATCCTGTGGCCGAATATCAGGCCACAGTCGTGGAACTCCACGGTACGCACGGTGATTTCCAAGGTGCGTGCAACTCTGGAAGCGGCGAATGTGCCAGGCGACTGTATGCGATCGCGTCGTGGTCATATCCAGTTTGTACTTCCGGAATCGGTCCGAGTTGATCTGGAGTCAATCCGGACCGTGTGCCACAGCGACGATGAGACCAACTGGGTGCGGGCAGACCTCGCGCAGGCTGCACATCGGCTCCTTGCCGGCCCGGTGCTGCGTGGTGTCACGGGGGACTGGGCGGATGCGGTCAGAACCGAGTGTGAGCAACTTCGTCTGCAGGCTTTGGATATCGACGGCCAGAGCTCGTACGAACTCGATGCATTGGATCGCTCCGTGTCGTGTGCGGAGTTGTTGATCAATCTTGATCCGCTACGAGAGCGCGCGTACCGGCTCGCGATGCGCGGCTACCTCCGTCTCGGTGATCGAGGACAAGCCCTGGATGTGGCGGCACGGTGTCGGGATATCCTGTCGCGTGAACTGGGCGTCGATCCCTCTCCGGAGACTGAACAACTGTTTCTTGAAGCATTGAGGACCGAGACTGCTTCTGTCACAACTGCGCCTGGAGAGTCATTCGACGGTCCTGACAGTGGGGGCTGCTCCAAAGTCCTGGTGAGCCTCGACCGTGAACTCGGCATCATCGCCTCCGCGTGGGAAAAGGCCGCCGGTGGTGTGGGCCAGTGCGTAGTTGTCACCGGTGATGCCGGACTGGGCAAGACCACCCTCATTTCCGAAGCGATCGATCGCGCACAAGCCATGCACTACGACGTTCTCTTCGGTCGGTGCAGCGAGGACGCGATCATCGCATTCGAGCCGTTCGTGGAGGCTGCCGGCCGCGAACTCGACGCGATGGGAGTTGCGCAGGCGCGGCGGTGGTTGAGTGAGAATGGCTCTGACATTTTGCGGTTGATTCCGCATGTGGCACGCAGATTCGATGATCTCGCTCCAGTGGAATCTGCCGGCGATGATCGGTCACAGATGGTGACTGCAGTCCACCAGTGGCTCACTGCTCCGACACGATCAGTTCCAACTCTCCTTTTCATCGATGATCTGCATTGGGCGTCGAGTGCAACGCATTCGCTCCTTCGCTATCTGCTGCAGGCGTGTTCGACTCGGCCCGTGTGTTTTGTACTCACCGCCCGCACGCATGCTTTGGATGATCCGGATCTCAATACGACGCTCAATACCGCTACCCGGTTAGGTGGGGTGCACCGGATCGCATTGAGCGAGTTCACCGTCGACGACGTTCGGGAGTTGGCCTCGACCCTGGGATCAAACTTGGACCCGGCGGAATTGCACGCGCGTACGAATGGGCATCCTTTGTTCGTGACTTCGCTGTTTGCCGCCGGTCCGGCAAACAACAGCTCAACGCTACCGACGTCGGTGGTCGAGTTCGTGCGTCGCGCCGAACATGGTCTGGGTTCTGCCGCACAAGATGTGCTGCGGTTGTGCGTGGTGATCGGAATGTCGGCTTCTCGTTCAGTCTTGCGCCTGGCCGCTGACACCATTGTCGATGATGCTGAGTTCTCTGAAGCACTCGACGAACTCCTTCACACACGCCTGGCGACCCTCGTCGAGTCCAGGCAACGTGCGCTGGCCAGTAGTCGGGGAATGTACTTGTCCGGCACCATTGATGACACTGTCGCGCTGCGGCACCCATTGGTTCAGGAAGTGGTGTACTCGGACATCTCGCCGGGAAAGCGCGCAACGCTGCATTCGCGCGTTGGACATGCGTTGGCTCAACGGGGGATTCACACCGAGCCTGAAGACTACGCGCGTGTTTCCTACCATCTGAGCCGCGGACTGACCACTGACCGACATCGCGCAGCTGTGTTCGCGCGGCAGGCCGGAGACCAGGCTTTCGCCCTCGGGGCCTATGAGGATGCGCTGGCGCACTACACCTATGCCGCGGAACAAGTCCCGGACGGTGAGGACAGTGACCGCCATTGTCGGATGCTGATCGGGATCGGACGTGCCCGCCGCGCGCTCCGCGATCCAGGCGCCCGCGCGGCCGCGTTGGCAGCGGTGGCGATGGCCCGCCGCCTGGGTGATCGTGCGCTCCAGGTCGATGCAGTGCTGGCCAGTGGGCGACGGGGGATCGAATTCGTGCAGCGCTACGAGGTCGACAACGAACGCGTGGACGTCATCGATGCAATCTGCACGGATATGGCCCAGACCGGCCAAGATTCCTCTGCCGACTTCGCAACTCTGTTGTCCCAGCTGGTTATCGAGCATGCGTGGGACGACAGCCGATCTGACCGCGACAGAATGCTCGAGCAGGCGGCCGGCATCGCCCGCCGGCTCGGAGATGGTCCGCTACTCGCCAACGTATGCGTTGCCGCGCTCATCGGATTGCGGATTCCGCACAGCCACAGCATGACCACCGCAGCTCTGCGCGAGTTGAACAGCTTGGTCGATTCACATGCCGGCGCGTTGCCTGATGTGACCACCGTGGTGTGGCTGTCGCGGGCCCGGCTCGAAGAGGGCGATCTGATCGGGGCTCGATCTGCTCTCGACACGATCACCGACGCGCACATCGATGGTGATCCCGAACTGGATTGGCTGGTCAAGTATGGCCGACTCGGTGTGGATCTGGCTGCCGGTCGTCTGGGCCAGGCGCAGGAGCAACTGATTCAGATTCGCGCGATTCCGCCGTCACCGGTCGATACCGGCTATTACGGCAGGCTGCTTCCGGCGTTGACGGCTCTGGGGACACTCCGAGGGAGTCTGCAGGAAGTGGTGGACCAATCCGCCCTGATGCGTGCTCATTTCGATACGAATCACACGTTGCGACCGGCGTTGGCCGCTGCCCTCCTCGACATCGGTGAGCGCGACGGCGCAGCCGAACTCCTGGAGTGGTACACCCCAGAGCGTATCGCCGGCATTCCGGTCGACCCCATGTGGCTGTCCACGGTGACCCTCATCGCCAGGGCAGCAGCCGACCTGTCCGCGGCGGAGCTGTGTGAACAGCTATATCAGCGTCTCGTAGATCATGCCGACTGCACGGTCCTGACATGGGCCAGCCTCTATGGCGTGGTGCACCACCATCTAGCGCACCTGGCCCTGGGTTTCGGTGATCTCCCTCGGGCCGGTTACCACGTCGCTGATGCACAACAAGCCCATGCTGACCGTGGATTCGGTGGATGGGAAGCCGAATCGAACTATCTCGGACTACGAATCGATGCCGCCCAAGGTGCTCTCGATCAGAAGCAGGTGGCGCGGGTTCGCGCGCAGGCAGCACAGATCGGCGCCACAGCGGTCGTTCGCCGGATCGACGCTCTGCGCTCCGGTCAACCATGACGGTGCTCGATGGCAATGCCGCAAGGCAATTGCAAAAAATACGCACTTTGTAGCTGTACTGAACCCGGTGTGCGGAGATCCAGGCCCGCGCAAGACCCGAAATGGACGTAGATATGACCTGCTCGACGCTGTGGTCGGTTGCAAGTGTCTCGTGAATGTGCGATCGGCCAACTTCGGAAGTCAGGCGTTGGTGTGGCGCTCAGTGCCGTGGCGTTGACACTCATGGTGAGTGGATGCACCGATTCCGGGTCTGGAAGCCGCGACGGGTTGAAACCGGTTCCGACCCGGACCACACCGGCCGCGACATCGTCGGTCCCAGCCACCGACCCTGGTGGGGTGCTGGCGGTCAACGACTTCACGGTCTTGCCAAACTTTGTGTGTCTGAAGGATGTACCGGCCCGAGTGGTTGTGACGGTCGGCTGGAGTGCGCCGTCGGCGACGGAGGTAACGATGTCTCTGGACGGTCAGGCACTGCCGGTCGGGATTCAGGACAGCCTGCCATATCAGGTTCCGGCGGGCGGACCGACCGGCATCGGAGCAGCAGTCGTCTTCGCCTGCGACGGAACGACTTCGCGCACCATCGATATCGAGTGGACAGCGCCGGGAATCCTGCCGGCCTCTCGCACTGTCACCGTCACCAAGGAGTCCAACGATGGCTGATGCCACGTCCCAGGCCGGCTCGGTCAGCCGACGCCGGTTTCTCACCGGCAGCGCCGCACTGATCGGTCTGCCACTACTCGGGGCCCCGTTGCTGACTGCGTGCGCCTCGGGCAATGCCGCCTCGGGCGGCGCGACCTGGTTCGAGCCGAATGTCCGAGCGAGTGAGAACGGTACGCTGAGGACTCAGCTGCGCGTTCGGGATTCCGATGTGGCCTTGGGCGGTGGGAAGGTTCAGGCGGTCACGTATGAGGGCACCTATCCGGGACCGACACTGGATGTGCGTCCAGGCGATCGCATCGAGGTCTCCTTGATCAATGAGATCGGCGAACCGACCAATCTGCACACCCATGGGTGGCATGTCTCGCCGAAACAGCCGAGCGACGATGTCTTGCTGGCCGTGGAGCCGGGCGAAACGTTTGACTATGCCTATGATCTCCCGTCGGACCACTCGGCCGGAACGTTCTGGTATCACTCGCATCAGCACACGCTCAGTGACACACAGGTTTTCGGCGGTTTGTTCGGCGCCCTGATCGTGCGTGGTGAGCTCGACGAACTTCCGGGCGTCGCGGGTAGACCCGAGCGGCTTCTCGTGCTGAGTCAGACTGAAATCGCCGACGGTCAGATGGTTCCGGGTGACAAGAGCTCGAACAACCTGCAGCAGACGTTGGTCAACGGCACGTTCCAGCCGACCACCGAGATCGCGCCGGGGGAAGTGCAGCGTTGGCGAATCATCAACGCGAGTTCTTTGTTCCTGCGACTGCAGCTCGACGGACATCCCATGCACGTGATCGCCATCGATGGCGATGCACTGACCTCCGTTGAGACACGGGACGTCATCGAGGTGGTCCCAGGGGGACGGGCAGATGTGCTCATCGGGGGAGCCGATGAGGGAACATACCAACTGCAGTCACTGAGCTGGGAAGAGTTCGGCCCCTTCTATTCATCGATGGTTCCGGCCCCGATGCCCTTGCTCACGTTGGTGTCGCAAGGTGACCGGCAGAGTCCCGAACCCGTTCCCACTGCACTGCTGCCCTTCGACGACCTTCGCGACGCCGTCATCGATCGCAGACGCGAGTTCGTCTTCGAAGAGATGGAGCCGCGCGGTACCGGCGACATCGAGCACTTCATGTATTTCATCAACGGCACCACGTTCGATCACCACGTGGTCAACGAGACCATGACACTTGGTGACACCGAAGAGTGGCACTTCATCAATCGGACGTACGAACCTCACCCAATTCACATACACGTCAACGATTTTCAAGTTATTGCGATCAATGACGAGCCTGTCGACCAGCAGCACTACCGGGACACAGCAATGCTCCCGCCGTTCGGTAGCCTGACCATCCGGCACCGTTTCGAGGACTTCACCGGCCAGTTCGTCATGCACTGCCACATCCTGTTCCACGAGGACCACGGCATGATGCAGCTACTCGAAGTGGTCGATAGATAACCACGATCAGATTTTGTCGCAACATGATTCGCCCACCGCGCTGAGAGCGCAGTGGGCGAATCAGGTTGCCGATGGTCAGCTGCTGTCGAGTAGTCCGGCAAGTCCCGAGAGGGGACCAGGCGAATCCGTTGCTTTCGCCTTCCACATTGATACTCGTTTCCTCAACTCGATCGACCGCGTGACCTGACGAGGCTCGCGCATCCGTGCACTGCATCTGGATGTGTCATTGTCACGCGCTGGGGCCGAAACCGGGGATTTGCCCTCCGATGGTGTGCCGCGGGCATTCGAGCCCACATGTGGACCCAATCAAACTCCGGAGGTGCAACTTTTTCGCATTCTCGGGCTTTGACGGGCCATCCGGCGATCAGACATGGCCGTGATGAATGTTCAGCGGGACTTCCTCCCGTCCGTCACGAGGCCCAGATCGTCGTCGCCCTCGATAAGGGATCAGCGCGTCCCATGCCACACTGCCCGTGCACCACTGTCGCCGATCCGGTAGACCATCACGATTGAACCAATCGCGAAGATGAGCAACGCGAAACCGGCGAGCAGAGTTATTCCGGTGCGGGCGCGTGTTCGCAACCTCTCGAGGCGCGACACTGTCCAGTCGAGGTGCAGCGCCCACCAGATGACAGCGAACACGAATAAGGGCGCCGCCCATATCAGTGCTTGATCTCCCAGTTCGGCGTGCTTCTCAATCAGCGAATTCGGCGGGACCTTTTGCTCGAGCGCTTCGCCCGCGCTGGTGGTCAGCGGTACGAGGACGAGTGCGACAAGGGCCAGCACGGGTGTGATGACCCCGAGTTTTCGTCGCGCGGCGGGCCACACCACGCCGAGCGCCGCGCAGATCGCTGCCAGCGGAAGGAGAACGACCACGAAATGCACCAACAGCGGGTGGAGCGGTAAGCCGTTGATGGAGTCCATGCGGCAGACGTTAGGCGGAGGGTGCTGAAGTAACGCTGAGTACGGCGCGAGGTGGGTACGGTTGGCCGCATGAAAGTGCTCGTCGTCGAGGACGACATCAACGGCGCTGAGACGATTCGGCGTCGTCTGCGTGCTGATGGTTGGGCTGTGGACGTGGCGCACAACGGTCTCGACGGTTTGCACATGGCTCAGACGCGTGGATACGCCGCGATTGTCCTCGACGTCATGTTGCCGAAATTGAACGGATATCAGGTGATTCGCGCTCTGCGTGAACAAGATGTGTGGACCCCCGTGCTCATGCTGACCGCGAAAGATGGTGAGTACGACCAGGCTGACGCGTTCGATCTGGGCGCCGATGACTACTTGATCAAACCGTTTTCGTTCGTGGTGCTCAATGCGCGGTTGCGGGCGCTGCTCAGACGTGGGTCGCCGGAACGACCCGCGGTTCTCGCGGCAGGCGACCTGTCCGTCGACCCGGCCTCTCATGTTGTGCAACGCGGGGTTACGACGATCGAACTCACCCCCAAGGAATTTTCTGTACTGGAGTTTCTGCTGCGCCACAAGGGAACCGCAGTGTCAAAGACCCAGATCATGGGATCGGTGTGGGACGTCAACTATCACGGAGATGAGAACATAATCGAGGTCTATATCGGATACCTCCGCAAACGGATCGACCTTCCGTTCGGTCGTGCATCAATCGAAACGGTGCGAGGCGTCGGATACCGTCTGCGTGACGATGGTGGCTAGAGTGGCGAGCCGAGTGGGAGTTCGATGACGATTGTTGCCCCTCCGAGCATCGGGTCGGTTACGTATACGCGTCCACCGTGAGCACGCACCACTTCGTGGACGATCGCCAGGCCCAAGCCCGTACCGCCGCCGCGGTCCCTGTCCATGTCGAGCCGCACGAACCGGTCAAAGATCCGTTCCCTTAGCTCATCTGGAATGCCGGGGCCATCGTCGGAGATCTCGACTCGCACGGTTCGCCGGTGCTCGTCGACAACCATCCGCACCTCCACCTGCGTGGACGCGTAACGAATGGCGTTGTCAAGGACGTTGCGAAGCATGGACGAAAGTCGTTGTGGGTCACCGGCCACACGCGCGGGCACCAGGGTTGTCCGGATCGAGATGGCATGCGCCAGTTCGCTTCGCCGGACACCTTCGTCCACCACCTCATCGAGGTCGACGCCAACGCTCTTCAGTCGCAGACCCTGTTCGTCAGCGCCGGCCAGGAATAACAAGTCGGTGACCAGATCGCGCAAGCGGGTGACCTCCGGTTTGAGGATCTGATCCGCTGTCGCAACATCGATTGGCTCACCGGTCTTGATTGCCAGGTCGACGATGCCGACCAACGTCACCAGGGGGCTGCGTAACTCGTGCGAGGCGTCTCCCACAAACTGCAGCTGCCGCGAGTAACTGTTTTCAAGGCGGTCGATCATCGAATTCATCGTGTCGGCGAGTGCGGCGATCTCGTCTCCGGATTCGTCGACCGTTATCCGAGCGCTGAGGTCGGTCGTCGAGATTTGCGAGGCTTCGCGGCGGATCTTCTCGACCGGCTTGAGTGTCCGGCCGACCAACACATACACAAGCCACACCACCAGCGCGAGTACAAACGGGAAGAACGCGCACAGGAGAACGAAGACGAAGACCACGACTTTCCTCGCGCGGCCTTCAGACGCGGCGACCTCCACGCCGACATCGCCTTGCGCGGTCGAGACGCCGACAGCCACGCCTCGGTACTCGGTGTTGCCGCCGTCGAGTCGGACATCACCGAATGATCTCTGCTCGCCCGGTTGCGGAATAGACGGCTGCAGTGCAGATTCTGGATCCTCCGGTTTGCTCGTGGCCAGTACATGCCCGCTCGAGTCGACGATCTGGATCAGGTCGACCACGTCCGAAGTCGCCGGCAACGAGCGATCCACATCATCCACCGTGTTGCCGCGCAGGACAGCTATCACCTCTTGGGCCTTGGCTTCGGTTGCCCGGTCGGCGGCTTCCAGCAACGTTTGGCGCAAGATGAGCAGCATCGCAGCCGCGCCGACGGCCAGCGCGAACGCGACGAGCACCGATGCCACGAGCACGAGACGCCTGCGAACCCCGGTCGTTTGTCTGCGTAGCCACACGCGTGCAGGGGCGAACCTGATGGGCCGGGGGTTTTGACCGTCCATCGCCCCACCCTAGGTGGGGGAGCCGCTGTAGATCGGCGCCTGCGTCCGATCGCCTCATTTGAGGTGGCTACACCGCAATGCTGTCGGCTGGTTCTTCATTGCCGAGGTTGAGGCCACCGAAGTAGTGCGCAAGAAAGAAAGCCATCGCAACTCCGCCTGCGACTACGGCGGTCTCATCCCGGGCAGTTCTGGGACGCCGGCGCAGCAACGCGCTGCCGACAGCGAAGTTGATCGCGCCCCATCCGACATTCTCGATGGGGGAGGACAGCCCGACTCCCGGCGGTTTCGCGAACGGGGTGGGAAACCTCTGGCCGGTTATTCCTTTGACCGTGTGCGGGACAGTGTTGACGAGCAGGGCGCCCGCGATGAATCCCGAGATCGTCCCGGTCGTAGTGCGAGCAAACATCACGTGTTGTCTCCCTTGATGAGCTGGTGAGTCCGAGGCTACTGGAGGAACCGGACATCTGTTTTCTCCACGCGCAGAACGGATATCGGCCCGTCGTCGCACTGGATCAGTGGCATGACACGTGCGCGCGGCAGTCCTTGTTCGAGACCGCTGGTCGACCAGCGGTTGGACAACGCTCGTATCGGCTCAGAGCGAGCTGGACACGTTTCGATGTTTGGTTTGCGGTTCGCCTGCAACCGGCGACCAGATCGGCGATCGTGGAGTGACTGGACATGTTGGACGATCTCAGCTGCAAAGGGGACAGGCAATGGCTACGGTGAACGCGCCAATAGTAGTGGCAGTCGATGGCTCTGAGCACGGGCAAAACGCGCTGACGTGGGCTGTTGCCGCCGCTGAACGTGAAGGTCGGACGTTGCGGGTCGTCACGGCGGTCGGAACCATCGTGGCGGGCTACGCGCCGGGCGTGGTGATGACCCAAGACATCATCGACACCCTCCACGACGACGCCCAGCGCATCGTGGACATCGCTGTCGGTACGGTCAAAGCAGCCAATCCCGACGTCGCAGTCGGGGGACAGGTGTTCGACGGTAAACCCGCGCTCGTATTACGCGAGATCTCCAGCTCAGCGCACATGGTGGTGGTCGGCAGTCGGGGGATGGGCGGAGTCACCGGCCTGCTGCTCGGGTCTGTCAGCACCGACGTCTCCGCCCACGCCGACTGCCCCGTCGTCGTGGTCCCCCGTCGACCTCCCACAGCCGGCCCGGTGGTGGCAGGCGTCGACGGCTCTCCCAACTCGCAAGCAGCATTGACCCACGCCTTCATCCAAGCCGACGAACTGAACACCTCGCTGATCGTGGTGCATGCCGATCCAGGATTCTCCAGTGGCGGGAACGACGGACACCCCGAGGTCAGTCAGCAGGTCCACGATGAAGCCGCCGAGCGCCTCGGCGTACTGATGGCCGGCCACCGCGAGGACCATCCCGACGTTGCGGTCGAAACGCGCATCGCGGCCCAGGCCCCCGCGCCGTACCTCGTCGACACAGCCCGTGACGCTCAACTCATCGTGGTGGGAAGCCGCGGCCGCGGCGGGTTTCGCGGACTGCTCCTCGGCTCGGTCAGTCAGGCCATTCTCCACACCGCTTTCTGCCCGGTCATGGTTGTGCACGCCCCCACCAGGTGACCCGGTGGACTCCGACGATGCGGAAGGCTTCGAACCGGTTCGGAGACAAGTGTTCCCAATTGTCATCACTTTCCATTGATCGAGCTGAGATACGGCCGCCCGATCGAGGAGTGGACAGGCCCGCGGCGGAGGTGCCTGACGGCCGGCATGTCACTGCCGTATATGGTTGCCGAGGCCGTCCATGCGGCCACGATCAGCGAGGGAACCCGGTGTGAATCCGGGACTGACGCGCAACGGTAACGACCTCGAATGGGGTCGGAGTCCGGTTACTCACCGATCGGTCTAGAAGTTCCTCGGCTCCGCGACTGGGCCCTGATGTAGGAGTACCGCTTCATGCGCACATCTTGGCGGCACATTGGTGCCACCGCCCTTATGATCACCTCGGCCCTGCTCCTCTCGGCATGTTCGTCGACGATGGATGAACCGGTGTCGGAGACGATTTCAGACGGGTCCGCCTTTCCGCTGACCATCGAGAACTGCGGTCATACCGTCACCATCGACGCACCGCCGCAGCGCGCGGTGTCGCTGAACCAGGGGTCCACCGAGATCCTGCTCTCGCTCGGGCTCGCAGATCGGATGGTCGGCACCGCCACCTGGACCGATCCTGTTCGTGAGAACCTTGCCGACGACAACTCCCGCGTGCCGCGCCTGGCGGACAACAATCCGTCCTTCGAGGTGGTCCTCGACACCGAACCCGACTTCGTCTCAGCATCTTTCGGTGGCACACTCGGACAAGGTGGCGTCGCCGACCGCGACCAGTTCGACAAGCTCGGTGTGCCCAACTACCTCTCGCCCACAGACTGCGACGGCAAGACCGACGCGAGCGTGAATGCCGACGGTGCCCGCACCGACCCCCTGCGCATCGACACCGTCTACAAGGAGATCCGGGACCTCGCAGCCATTTTCGACGTCCGTGACCGCGGTGAGGCGTTTATCGCCGAACTGCAGCAACGGTTCGAGGCGGCAACGGGATCGGTGGACGCCGCGGGTGTGTCGTTGGCGTACTGGTTCGCCGACACCAAGACTCCCTATATGGCCGGATGCTGCGGTTCGTCGGGCATCATCACCAATTCTGTTGGCGCCGAGAACATATTCGCCGACACCACCAACGAATGGCCTCAGGTCAGCTGGGAGAGCATCCTCGACCGGGACCCCACCGCCCTCGTGCTCGCCGACCTCAGCCGGCGCAGCATCGACGGCGACGCCCTCGACAGCAAGATCGCATTCCTCGAATCGAACCCGGTTACCCAGCGGCTCACCGCCGTTCGCGACAAGCGGTACATTGTGCTCAACGGTGCCGATCTGAACCCGTCGATCCGCACCATCGACGGTGCGGAGAAGACCGCGGCCGCGCTCGAGCAGTGGGGACTGTCGCGCTGACCGCGGTCAGCACCCACCGCGAAGTCCGACCGGCACGGACCGATTCCCGACCGGTGCTCGGGATCCTCCTGTTGGTCGGTCTCGTGGTGCTGGCCGTGTCCATCGCCATCGTCATCACCATCGGACCCGCCAACCTGTCCGTAGGCGACGTATACGCGGTGGTGCTCGATCACCTCGGTCTCGGCAATTCGGGGGTGAGCAGGATCAAGGACGGCATCGTGTGGGAGCTTCGCCTCCCGCGCACACTGCTCGCGGCCGTCTGCGGTGCCGGCCTGGCGCTGTGCGGGACGATCATGCAGTCTTTGCTGCGCAATCCGCTCGCCGACCCGTTTGTCCTCGGCATCTCGTCCGGGGCGTCCACGGGCGCAGTGGTGATCGTTGTTCTCGGACTGGGCGCCGGAGCGGTGTCGCTGTCGGTGGGCGCGTTCCTCGGGGCGGTTCTCTCCTTCGCCCTTGTGATGCTGCTGGCCCTCGGCGCCGGCGGCGGAATGTCCCGGGTGGTGCTGGCCGGAGTGGCCTGTACACAACTGTTTTCGGCCTTGACGTCATTCATCGTGATCTCCTCGGCCGACGCCGAGCAAACCCGCGGTGTGCTGTTCTGGCTCCTCGGTTCGCTGTCCGGTGCCGACTGGACCAATGTCATGCTGTGTGGCACGGTCACCCTGATCGGCCTCCTGGTATGCCTGACGCAGTCGGCAGCGCTGGATGCCTTCACCTTCGGTAACACAGCTGCTGCGTCCCTCGGCATCTCGGTGCGCTGGGTCCGGGTGCTGCTGCTCGGCATCACGGCACTTGTCACCGCAACCCTGGTGAGTGCCGCCGGGGCGATCGGTTTCGTCGGTCTCGTATTACCGCACGCCGCCCGGTTCCTCGTCGGCCCCCGGCACAGTCGGCTGCTGCCCACCGCTGCGGTGGTCGGCGCGACCTTCATGGTGTGGGTTGATACGCTGGCCCGCACTGTTTTTGCGCCCCAGGAAGTTCCGGTCGGTGTCGTAACGGCCCTGATCGGTGTTCCGGCGTTCGCGCTCATCCTCGTCCGGATGAGGTCGAGCCAATGACCCTGTCTGCCAAAAACATTGAATGGAGCCGAGGCGGGCAGTTGGTGCTCGATGGAGTGTCCATCGACCCCGTGAAGGGTGAGACCATCGGTTTGCTCGGCCCGAACGGCTCCGGAAAGTCGTCACTGCTGCGGGTGCTCAGCGGCGTCGCGCATCCGGATGTGGGCCGCGTTCTCCTCGACGACATCGAGATCAGGAACCTGCGGCGACGTCAGATCGCCCGCCGGGTGGCAACGGTGGATCAGCACTCCGATACCGAGGTCGACATCACTGTCCTCGACATCGTGCGGCTCGGCCGCATTCCGCACCGTGGAGTGTTCGGTGGTGATGAGTCCGCAGATGATGTGGCCGTCGAGTTGGCGCTCAAGCGCACCGCGATGACGTCGAAGGCGAATCGACTGTGGCACAGCCTTTCCGGCGGTGAACGTCAGCGCGCTCAGATTGCGCGGGCTCTCGCCCAGGAGCCGGACGAATTGTTGCTGGACGAGCCGACCAACCACCTCGACATCCGGCATCAGCTCGACATCCTGGCCTTGGTGGCCGAACTCCCGCTCACCAGCTACATCGCGTTGCACGATCTCAATCTGGCGGCGATGTTCTGCGATCGGGTGATGGTCCTCGACCACGGGCGGGTTGTGGCCGTCGGCACCCCCGCCGAGGTGATCACCGCCGAGCTGGTGGAAAAGGTGTATCAGGTCCGGGCGTCCGTCTCCATCGACCCTGTCATCGGATACCCCGAGGTCACGTATCGGCCGCAATCGGCGAGCATCCCCGCGCCGGGTTGATCGAACCCAACTGAGTCCGGATTCGCAATTGAGCGTGGGTGCAATGCACCCACGCTCAATTGCAGGATTCGCCATATTCTCGAACCACCTCAACCGGATGTCGGCAGGTGGGAGGGAACGAGAAAGATATGGATTCACGGATGGGAGTGGCATGAGCAGCACATCGACGTCAGACCTCGACGTCGTCGGAATGTGGGTTACGGCAGACGGATACATACGTCAGGAATTGTTACCGAACGGGCGCTACGACGAGGCGCGAGGCAACACTCCCAGCGCTTACACGGGTACGTTTACCGTGATCGGCGCACATCTGGACTATCGCGACGACACCGGATTCACCGCGACCGGGGATGTTCGCGATGGTGTGTTGTACCACGAGCACCTGGTGCTCTATCGCGAGGAACAGACTTCATGAGTCTGTCCTCTCACCCGCATGTCGCTGCGATCGCCCCGACCTGTCTCTCCGACCGCTCGAGGTCGGTTGTCGCGCGATGAGCCCGGCGCCCGGCGACGTGCGGAGGTTGTTCAGTTATTGTCAATGGAATAATCATTCACTCGGACAGGGGTTTTCAATACTGCCCGGCGACGGATCGTCCGACCGTCGAGGTGTCTGCGGTTTCAATGGTTTTGCCGTGCTCAACGAAGGAACATAGTCGGAGATGACAGGTATCGAGAATGGGCGGGTGATCGGCGCGCCGTCCGCTGAGTTGAGCCCATTCGTGGAGTTGATGGACGCATTTCGCGAACTGCAGCAAACGCTTTGTGTGGTCGCGCCGTCGGCAGAGGTGGCACTGGCAGCGGCCGCCGCGCTTGAAGATGTGACTGCGTGGTTGAAGGACTTCGAGGTTCGTCCAGAAGATGATCGGCCCGCCCGGGAGCTCGCAATGCGGGGGATCGGGCATCCGGTGTTTGTCCCGTACCGCGCACACGATACGTCGGACACGACGCTCCTCGGATCCGTCACGTTCAGCTACGCGCACATGGGTGGGGGAGGTGCCGTGCATGGCGGTGTGGTCACGATGCTCTTCGATGACCTCCTCGGCATGTTCGTCGGCCGCAAAGGACTATTCGGTTCGCGTACTGCGTATTTGAAGGTTGACTATCGCAGTGCCACACCGGTCCACCAGGAACTGCGCGTGGACGCGGCGATAGACAGAATCGAAGGCCGGAAGACGTTCGTCACCGGAACCCTCTCCCACGGCGGCGTGGTGTGTGCGGTGGCTGACGCGCTGTTCGTGCAGCCGCAACCCGATTGACCGAAAGTCGCTGTGCGGTCAGTTTTTGTTGTCCGCGCGGTCAGCCTTGCGCTTGTCTTTTTCGGCGTCGGCGAGTTTCTCGATGTGATCGGCCTGGTCGCGTTTGGTTGCCGCGGCGTCCCGCTTGGCTGCTGCTTCCTTTGCTTTTGCTGCAGCGTCAGCGGTCGCTTTCAGTTCAGCCGCATTGATCTTGGCCTGCTCATCCCGCTTGGCGGCTTCGGCCTCTTGTTTGCGCTTGGCAGCGAGTTCGTCGGCCTGTCGCTCGGCCTCAGCGGTCCGTTGCCGAGCTTTCTCAGCGGCGGTTCGTTTGTCTTCTTCCGCCTGCCGTGCCGCCTCATTGATCTCTGCCTGCGTGGTTTCGCGTGCCACCTTCCGGTCTTCGACGGCGTTGTCGGCCTTGGCCTTCAATGTAGCGGCGGCCTGCTGACGCTTGCGCTCGGCTTCGGCCTCCAATTGCGCTGCGCGACCGAGGGCTTCGCTCCGTTTGGTGAGCGCGGATCCGCGTTTTTCGATCAATGGATCCCCCAGAAGATTCCCGACGGTCGAGTCGAGAACACCCAACGAGCGTTCGAACAGAAGCCGGGCGGCCGCCTCCGAATCCAGTCGCGACACGACTCTATCCTCGATGAGCTGCAACGGGATTCGGGCGATCCGGTACTGCGTACGTAGCACAACCAACGGTATTTCGGTGATGTTCATCTGCACTCTCCTCAACTTGTGTGTGGTCGCTCTACGGAAGGTCGGCTTGATCGGTGAGGCCGTCTGCCTGACGTCGCAACCGTTCGGCCTCCGCCCGGGCGCGGTCGGCCTCCGCCACCGATTCCTTGTGTTCGTCGACTGCATCGACAACATCATTTGCGGTCTCGGCGACCTCGACCCGCTCCTGCGCTCGCGCTTGCTGTTGTTTGGCCTTGGCTTCGAGCTCGGCCTGTGTCTGTTCGACCGTGAGCTTGTGCTGCTCCTGCTGCGCGGCCGCACCCTTCTGGGCCTGCTTCACCGTCTCGGCAACCCGCTCGGTCGTCGCGGTCTCGGCTTGCACCTCGGCCCGTTCCTGCGCGCTTTCAGCCCGGGCCTCGGCGGCTTCGTGCTGAGCCTTCTCGGCTTCCGCTTTGGCCAGGGCCTCCTCGGCGTTTGCTTCTTTGCGCTTCTGGGCCTGAGTTTGCTCGAGCTGCCCCTCCGCTGTCAGCGAATCGTTGCCGGTCACAGCGCCGGCCACTTCCTTTGCCTTGCCTTTGACCGAGTCGAAAAGGCCCTTGCGGGCTTGCTCAGCTCTGCTGTCGTCAGTCATGCTCACTCCCTCCATGGCATCGATAGGATGCTCACACGTTGAACCCCGGGTTCAGGTGTCCATTGATTGGTGGGGTTCCCCAAGCTGCTCGGTTCGAACCGGAAAGTCATCCAGCGTGTGACCACGGGCACATTCGGCGGCGGTGTTGGGGGTGTCCCCGCATCCAATATCCGCTCGACTTGTTCGCGTTCGCTGTGGTTGCAACTGGAGCGAACGCAGGTAGTTGGAGCAGATTTCCAATCGTAGATGGCCGGTTTCTTATATCACGCCGCATTGGTCCTGTCGCAGGAATCTGGGCAGATCGTCGTGAAGTGTGGTGCCTATTCTGTTGCCGTGACCACATCAGGGGAGCCCACGACCTCCGGTCGAATTCGAAGCACTGCGTTTGCTCCGAAAGTGATGTCCGCGGCTGACGCCGTGAAGTTCATTCATCCGGGTGAGACTGTCGCCATCAGTGGTTTTGGCAGTGCCGGCACACCCAAGGTCACCATCCCCGCCCTGGCGGCGCGCATCGAGCACACTCGCGGGCAAGGATCGACATTCACGATCAACCTCCTGACCGGCGCCTCCGTGTCCTCCGAGGCCGAGAAGGTTCTCTGCGAAATCGACGGAATCGCTCTGCGGATGCCGTACCAGGCGGAGGTGACGGCTCGTGGACGAATCAACGATGGCCGCATGGACTACGTCGACATCCACCTCTCGCACGTCGCGCAGCAGGTGTGGGAGGGCTACTACGGCAATGTGGATGTGGCCATCGTCGAGATCGCAGGCATCACCGAGTCGGGTGAACTGATCCCCGCCGCCTCGATCGGCAACAACAAGACCTGGCTCGACGTCGCAGACAAGATCATCCTCGAGGTCAACTCCTGGGTGCCCGAGGCGATGGAAGGCATGCACGACGTCTATTACGGCACCGCGCTGCCGCCGAATCGCAAGCCCCTCGAGATCACCCATGTCGAGGACCGCATCGGCCAGACAACATTCCGGGTTGATCCGTCCAAGGTCGTTGCGGTCGTCGAGACCAACTGCCGCGACAGTGCCAGCCCCGTGACCGCGCCCGACGCCGTCAGTGAGGCCATCGCCGACCACGTCCTGGATTTTCTCGACTACGAGGTGCGCGCAGGTCGCTTGCCTGCCGACACACTCCTCCCGCTGCAGGCCGGTATCGGAAACGTTGCCAACGCAGTGCTCGGTGGCTTGGACAGGGGGCCGTACAAAGGTCTGAACTGTTACTCCGAGGTCCTTCAGGACGGCATGCTGCGTCTGATCAAGGACGGAACCGTCGCCCATGCGTCGTCGACGGCCCTGGTCCTGAGTGAAGCCGGCATGGAAGAGCTGACCTCGAACGTCGACTTCTATCGGACTCGCATCACCTTGCGTTCGCAAGAGATCAGCAACCATCCCGAGGTGATCCGTCGTCTCGGCATCATTGCGATGAACGGCATGCTCGAAGCCGACATCTACGGCAACGTGAACTCGACGCACATCATGGGCACGAAGATCATGAACGGCATCGGCGGGTCGGGCGACTTCACCCGCAACGGCTACGTATCCATGTTCCTGAGCCCGTCGACGGCTCGCGGTGGTGCCATCTCCGCAATCGTCCCGATGGTCCCGCACATCGACCACACCGAACATGACACCCAGGTGATTGTCACCGAGCAGGGTTTGGCAGATCTGCGCGGCCTGTCGCCGCGACGTCGGGCACGACTGATCATCGACAACTGCGCGCACCCCGAGTTCCGCCCGTTGCTGCACGACTATCTGTCGCGCGCCGAGGCTATGCCCGGTGCGGGACAGACGCCCCACCTACTGGGTGAGGCCTTCGCGTTCCATCAGCGCTACCTCGACACCGGTTCGATGCGGCTGTCCCAGGTCTGAACTGCTCATACGGCTGATCCAAGAACAGATCGCGGTCGAAAGACGGGGGTCGCGCTCACGCGTCAACCGTGCGAGCGAGTGAGTTTTCGTGAGCTTCCGCCCAGTTGGTTGGGCCGTCGATGAACGCTCCGCGGTAGGCGGCGGCGGGGTGTCGATCGCTCAAACGGTCGGCTCCGAAGAGCTTCTTACGCAGAGTTCCCTCGGCGTAATCACTCTGGGCAAGGCCGCGCTCGCGTAACACCGGCAACACCTTGTCTGCGAACTCCTCGAAAGTCCCTGGTATCACCCAGTTTATGACGTTGATGCCGTCGACACCGGCCGCCTGCCAGAGTTCCAGTGCGTCTGCGATCTGCTCCGGCGTGCCCACCACGACGGTGTCCTTCAGTCGCTGGAGCGACATGTCCCCCACGGTGGGCTCTCGGTCGACGATGTGCTGACGCGCGTAATCCAGGAACCCTTGCATGGTATTGGTCTGGATTTCGCTCAGGGGCGTGTCGGCGGGGTAGACACGCCCGTCCGGGTCGACGATGGCCATGTGTGCGGCGTAGCCGTCGGAGCTCGCGAACTGCTGGTAGTACTCGAACTTCTCGTTCGCTTCGTGCTCGGTGTCGCCGACGACAAAACTGAGACCTTGGTGGAAGGTGATGTCATCGGGGTTCCTACCGAATGACACCGCCAATGCCCGGGTCTCTTCGATCTGTTGGCGCGCGACCTCGGGCGTCGGAGCCACCAGGAAAACTGCTTCGGCATTTCGTGCCGCGAAGGCGCGGCCGGGGCCCGATGATCCGGCCTGGAAGAGGACGGGGGTGCGCTGCGGCGAGGGGGAGGGGAGGAATGGTCCTTCGACCCGGTAGCGCTCACCGGAATGAAAGATCTTGTGCACCTTGGACGGATCCGCATGCAGACTCCCGGCCTTGTCGCCGAGCAGCGCATCGTCATCCCACGATCCCTCCCAGAGCTTGTAGACGACGTCGACATATTCGTCGGCCCAGCGGTAACGCTCGCCGTGGTCTTCCAGGGACTCGTATCCGAAGTTGCGATAGCCGTTGTCCTGGGTGCCGGTCACGATGTTCCAGGCAATCCGCCCCTTGCTGACGTGGTCCAGCGTGGCGAGCTGGCGGGCAAAGTTGGTCGGATGCTGTTGGAACACATTGGACGTCACTGCGAGTCCGAGGTTCTTGGTGTGCGTCGCCAGTGCCGCGACCAGCACGGTTGGATCGTTGCTGGGAATCTGCAGACCCTCGCGCAGGTACACCGAATAGTCGGCCTCGGAATCGCCGTACAGGCCTGAGACATCAGCGAAAAAGATCGAGTCGAACTTGGCTGCTTCCAGGGTCTTGGCGAGATCGATCCAGGTTTCGACGTCGTTGAAATTGCTTTGCTGCGCATCCGGCCTGCGCCACTGTCCGTGGTGGATGTGGCTGGTCGTGTTCATGACAAACGCATTGAAGAAGAGGCGGTTGGTCATTGGGTGCTCCTGCTGTCGGTAATGGGAAGGTGATGAGCGCGGTGGCTTTCCGGCAGGAACGGTCCCCGCTCGAAAAGTTTCTCCCGCAGGGTCCCGGGGGCGTATTCACGCTGAACCAGTCCGCGGTCTTGCAGTACGGGGACAACGAATTCGATGAAATCGTCGAAGGTGTTCGGGCGGACCAACTCAAGGAGTCCGATGCCGTCGATACCCGCGTCGTACCACCGCCCGATCTCGTCGGCAACCTGTATCGGGTCACCGACGATCCGCTTGAGGAGATTGTTGCCGAGCAAAAGGTCCCTGAAGGTGAGCTGTCCGCGTTGCTCTTCTGGCACTGACTCTTTGAGGCCTTTGAGGAATCCTTGCATGCCGTCGGTGGAGAGGTCCGCGAGCGGCTTGTCCAAGTCGACCGAGGCGAAGTCGACATGCAGGTGCCCGCTGATTTGCGCCAGCATCGCCTCGTCGTCGATCGACTCCTGGTAGCGCGCGTCTTTGCGCCGAGCCTCGTCCTCGGTTCTGCCGACAACGATCGAGAGTCCGGCAAAGAACTTCAGGTCCTCTGGCGCCCGGCCCGCGGTCTTGGCCCGGGCACGAAGGTCCGCGACCAGTTCTGCGGCAGCTTCGGGCGACGATGCGGTGACAAAGGTCAATTCGGCATTCGCGGCAGCGAAGTCCCGGCCGACCGGTGACCCGCCCGCTTGGAGCAAGACCGGTGTGCGTTGAGGGGAAGGCGGCACGTGGTGGGGACCCTGAACTGAGAACTGCTTACCCTCATGACCGATCTCGTGGATCTTGTCGGTGTCGACGAATACACCGCTCTCGACATCCCTGACGAGCGCACCGTCGTCCCAACTACGCTCCCAGAGCTTCAACGTGACGTCGAGGAACTCCTCGGCCCAGACGTAACGATCGTCATGCGCAGGCAGCCCGTCGAGGCCGGCATTGCGTGCACCGTTCTCGATCACCGAGGTGACGACGTTCCACGCGATTCGCCCATCACTGAGATGGTCGAGCGTGGACAGCTGTCGGGCGAACGCGTACGGCTTCTGGTAGAACACCGAGCTGGTGACAACGAAGCCGAGATTGGTTGTGTGCGAGGCCAATGCGGTTGTCAGGATGAGCGGATCGCCGGTCGGGAACTGCGTACCGTGCCTGACCGATGCCTCCCAACTGCCGCCATAAACGTCGTAGGCGCCGATGATGTCCGCAAAGAAGAGGAAATCGAAGTGTCCGCGTTCCAAGGACTGGGCGAAGTCGATCCAGTGGTCCAGACGCTCGAATTCTCGCTGTTTTTCGGCCTCCGGTAGACGCCACAGGCCGTGTAGCGCATGTGATCCGTTGTTCATGACAACTGCGCCCAGGATGAGCCTGCGTTCACTCATCGGTTGCACCTGGTGCGCCGGCGGTGACGGCGACCGCATGATCCTGGACTGCCTCCCACGACTTGGTCATCGACGAACTCGGGGACGTGCCGTTCAGCACGTGGTCACCAACGATGGTCTGGCGGTAGATGGCCGGATTGTGGGATGCCAGTGTCCGGGCATTGCGCCAGTGTCGATCGAGCCGGAATCGCTCGGTCACCGCCGAAGCCCCACCGACCTCGAATACCTCACTGGTCAAGCCGAGCACCAACTCGATGACAGCGGTCTGGGCCGAGAATGCCGCCAGGTCGGCTGCATCGAAGAGCTCGGGTGTTGCCTGCTGTGCCGCAACGGCTTCGGCAATGACGCCGACTGCGTCTGAGACGGCCAGTGTGGTCGCAGTCGCTGCGAAAGAGGCGCCGGCCGCCTTGCCGACGACCTGCTGGATTTGTGGATCCTGTTGGGGGTCAGGGTAAGCCGGATTCATCAGATTGCGCCCACGCTGGTTGACGAATCGTGCGATGTCGTCGACTGCCGCTTTGCTGATTCCGGCAAGGGTTGCCAGGTGGATGAGCTGAAAGAACGCCAGCAGGTACGTTCCTGTGAAGTGGCCGGTGGGATAGGGCTCGACATCCTGGTCCGGGATGAGCACGTCCTCGAATATCGTGGTCCCACTGCCGGTCAGACGTTGCCCGAACCCGTCCCAGTCATCGATCCTCTCCACGCCGGATGCACTGGTGGACACCAATACATTTGCGCTTTGGACAGAATCGACCTTGGCCGAGGTGTGAATCCAGTCGGCGAACAGGCTCCCGGTGGAGTAGAACTTCTTACCGGTCAACCGCCAACCGTCGTCCACCTTGGTAACCGTGGTCGCACTTTCCAAGAACGATCTGTTTCCGGTCTCCGACTGCGCGTTTCCGACCAGTGCGCCCCCGGCGATTATCCGCAACCATCGCTCTCGGACCACGGCGTCGGGATGACTCAACCGGGACTCCACAAATCCGAAGTGCCCACGGAGCAGCTGAGGCAGGTTGGAATCTGCTCGGCCGAGTTCGATGAGCTGACGGATGAATTGGGGGATCGTTGCCCCCAGACCCCCATATTCCACCGGTACCCGGATCTTGCCGAAGCCGGCGTCGCGTAGCCATTCGACCTCGTCGGCAGGCAGTCGGCGATCGGATTCTCGGCCGATGGCACCATCGGCGATTCGTGCGTAAACCGGAGCGAACTGCTCGACGAGGTCAGCATCAGTAGTCATCGAGCAACCCCTAGACGTGGGAGGGCGGTCAGAAGCCCTTGAGTGTAAGCGTGTTTCGGACGTTCGAAGACGTCATCGGCCGACCCTGATTCGACGACTTTGCCGTCTTTCATCACGAGTATCCGGTCACTCATGTGATGGATCACGCCGAGATCGTGGGAGATGAACAGGTAGCTCACACCCAACTCGTCCTGGAGGTCGGTGAGCAGATCGAGAACCTGCGCCTGGATCGAGACGTCGAGAGCGGAAACCGGTTCATCGCAGACGATCACGTTTGGTTCCGGAGCCAACGCCCGGGCGATCGCGACGCGCTGCCGCTGACCACCTGAGAGTCGCAAGGGCGAGGCCGACAGATGACGGTCGGACAATCCGACCTGCTCGAGGAGACGGACGCTACGCTCGAGTGCCTCAGTCCGGCCGGCGGGCGGCCGTTTTCCGGTCGAGAGGGCGTCGGCCAGGATTCGACCGACCGGCCATCGAGGGTCGAATGAACTGAGCGGATCCTGGTAGACAACGCCGATCTGGCTTCGCCGGTGTCGTCGCCGGTCTGACGTGAGTGCTGTCCATGGCTCGCCGTGCAGGAAGACGTCGCCTGCGGTGGACTCGACGAGCGCCAAGGCCATACGCGCGGTGGTTGTTTTTCCGGAGCCGGATTCGCCGACGATGCCAAGTGTTTCGCCACCGAAGAGTTCGAACGAGACGTCGTCGACAACGGTCCGGTCGACTTTGTCCGGACCGCGGTAGACCTTGGACAAGTGGCGGGCCTCGAGCACGATCCGATCGTTCTCGATGGGTTTGCGGACACGGGGCAGGATTGCCTCGTCCTTGGACGGACGGACCAGCCTTGTGCCTCGGGTGTGGGTGGAAGGAACAGCGTCGAGGAGCTGTCGGGTGTAGGCGTGTTTCGGTTCGCGGAGCACGTCATCGACCGTTCCCTGCTCGACGATCTCCCCGTCCTTCATGACGGCCACGTCGTCGGCGAGCCTTGCCACCACGGACAGATCGTGACTGATCAGGATGATTGCCTGGCCGCTCTGTTTGGTCTCGGCGAGGAGATCGAGGATTTGAGCCTGAATAGTCACATCCAACGCAGTGGTCGGCTCATCCGCGATGAGGAGTGGAGGGGCCAGTGCGATCGCAGAGGCGATCAGGGCTCGTTGTCGTAGTCCACCGGACAGCTCGTACGGTCGTTGGCGCGCCTTGACCTCCGGTTCGGGGACGCCCACCGAACGCAGCAGTTCGATGGCCTTTGCCCGACGCTCGGACTTGGATCCCCAGCCGTGCACCTTGAGTGGCTCGGCCACCTCGTCACCGACTCGGCGGAGCTGGTCGAGGGAAACCATGGCGTCCTGGAGGACGAAGCCGATTTCGCGACCCCGGATACCGCGCCAGGAGCGCTTGCTCTGCCGAAGGAGATCGCGGTCGCCGAGTGTGATCTCGTCGGCCTCGACCCACGCATCGTCACCCGTGAGGCCTACCAGGGTGCGGGCCGTGACCGACTTGCCTGAGCCGGATTCACCGACGATGGCCAGGCACCGGCCTGGACTTGTGCTGAATGAGATCCCTTTGACAACTTCGCTGTCGCCGAAGGAAACCCGGAGGTTTTTGACGGTGAGGACCGGGCCTTGGCCTTGCGCCGCTGCATCTTTGGGTGAGACCGAATGCGCAGGCGAGATCACCTGATCAACGGGGAGAGTGGTTGCGGTCATCTGCCCGCTCCTTCCAATCGTTGTTGGATAGCCCTACCAAGGGTGGTGACTGAGATGACGAAGATCACGATGACCAGACCGGGGAGGATCGCGAGCCACCAACTCGTCGTTATGTAATTGCGGCCCGAGTCGAGAAGCGCTCCCCACTCAGGATTCGGTGGTGGAACACCAAGGCCGAGGAAGGCCAATGCCGAGGCCCACACAATCGACTGGCCGATTCCGAGAGTCACGACCGCGACGAGTGGTCGCATCGCGTTGGGAAACAGGTGACGCGTCAGCACGCCCCAGCGACTGTGCCCCAGGGCGTGAGCCGACTCGATATAGCCGGACTGCTGGACGGTGAGAACTTGCCCACGCACCATGCGGGCGTAGCCAGGCATGGAACTGATGCCGACGGCAACGATCGAAGTTGTCACCGACGGACCGAACACCGCGACCACCAATAGTGCGGCAAGCAGCGAGGGGAAGGCGAAGAAGACTTCGAGGATGCGGGTGATGATCGTATCCACGACACCACCGGCCAACCCTGCCACGAAGCCGAACAGGATGGCCAGACCCATGGCAAGGGCCGTGGCCCCGAGCCCGATGCCCAGTGAGAGCCGGGTGCCGTAGACCACGCGGGAAAAGAGGTCCCGCCCGGCTTCATCGGTGCCGAAGAGGTGGTGCCACGACGGTGCGGCGAGGGCATCGTTCAGGTCGATCTCGGTGGCGGTGAACGGAGCCAGGACACCGGGCGCGATCGCCGCGATCGCTACGAGCCCGATGAATATTGCTGACAGCGCGATGCTCGGACGAATTCCACGCAGCGCGAATCGCTTTGAGCTTACGGTCGCACCGGTGGGTGCCGTGAGGATGGTCATGAGTCACGCAACCTGGGGTCGATGATGGTGTAGACGAGGTCGACGAGCAGGTTCGCCACGATGTAGATCGCGGCAACCACGACGACGATGCCGGTCACGGTGGGGACGTCCCGGCTGCTGACCGCAGTGACGAGGACTTGGCCGATTCCCGGGCGGCTGAAGATGCTCTCGACGATGACTGCGCCAGAGATGAGTGCACCGAGCGCCCAGCCCGACAGGCTGATCGCCGGTAGCACCGCGTGGCGCAGCGCATGGGTGAGCCGTACCGCAGTCTCACCCATCCCGCGTGTCCGGGCTGTGGTGACGAAGGGCTGATCGAGGACCTTCTCGAACTCGTCCCGGATCACCTGACCGAGGAACCCGCTCAGCGGGATGGCCAGGGTGAGAACGGGAAGGACGGTGCCGGCGGCCCCCGACCCGCCGATGACGGGAAAAATCGGGATCTTGACGGCGAAGAGCACCAGCAGGATCATGCCGACCCAATATTGGGGAAGGCTGGCCGTCAACGCCTCGAATGCCGATCCGAAACTGGCCGTTGCCTTGCCCCGCTTCACGGTCAGCAGGCTGACCGTGACCGCGATGACCCACGCGACGGCCAGCGCCAGAACAGTGAGCACCAGACTTGGGCCGATCTGGCCGCCGATGATCTCGGTCACCGGCTTGTACTGGGTGTACGACGTACCCAGATCGCCCTTGAAAAGGCCGCCGACATAGTGCAACCACTGCACGTACAGCGGGTCATCGAATCCGAACTCCTGCTTCACCGGCGCGAGCTGATCGGCGGAGTAGGCCTGCGGGTTACCTGTTCGAAGATTGAGGATCGTGGCCGCCCGGTCCCCGGGAACGAGTAACTGTGCAATCCACGCAAGCGAGGCAGCAGCAATGAGAACCGCGACGGCCGAGAGAATCTTGACGGCGAGACGGCGCGCGGTCCGCGGGGTTGCCCACGCGGGCCGACGCGACTTCTCAGTCGGACGCAATTCTTCGGGCAGCCGCGCCTTCTCAGGAGTGATGGTGGTCATGTCAATTCACTCACTTCGTGAAGTACGCATCGGCGAACACGGGCTCGCCCTGGGTCTTCTCGACCCAGAAATCGTGGAGTCCGTTGGAGACCGCGATCAATGTGTTCTGGGTGTACAGACCGACCCCGGCGGCCTCATCTTGGATGTTCTTCTGCGCCTGCTTGTATTCATCGAAGCCGGCTGCGGTGTCCGCGTTGGTATTTGCCTGATTGATCAGGGCGGTCAATTCGGCGTTGTTGTAGAACGATTTGTTGTTGCCGTTGGGGTTGTTTTCTTCATTCTGGCGCCAGACGATCCAGAGGATCGCCGGACTCGGACTCGTCCAGTAGCCCGGGCTCGCGTCATAGGCATCCGGTCCGCTGAATTCGCCGCCGAAGAGTTCGGCCAGCGTGACCGGGGTCAGCTTCACGTCGAAGCCTGCGTTCTTCCACTGTTCCTGCAGTGCCTGGAGTACGGTCGCGCCCTCTTGGGTGATGATGGAACCGGCCCCGTAGACGACGTTCACCTCAAGCGGCTTACCGTCCTTGGTGTAGATGCCGTTGGTGCCCTTTGTCCATCCCGCCTGGGCGAGCAGTGCGGCGGCCTTGTCAGGGTTGTACGGGTAGGGGTCGCCTTCGAGATAGCCTGGTGTCGACTGCGATACCGCCGGGTTGGGCTCATAGGGAAGCACGCCGTGGAAGCCCGCCTCGACCGCTGACTTGCGGTCCGCTGCATAGGCGAAGGCTTGGCGGACGAGCTTGTCGGTAAAAGGGCCCTGTTCGGTGTTGATGGCGAACGAGTTGGGTTTGCCGGGAGTGATGTAGCGAATCGTGTTCTTGAACTTCGATTGTGCATCCTTCCAATTCACCGTCGGGATTTCGTATGCCACGTCCGTTTGCCCGGTCGTCAGAGACGCGTATCGCGATGTGCCGTCGGGCACGAACTTCCAGTTGACCTGGTCGACGTAAGCGGGCCCCTCATGCTTCGCGGTGGCAGGCCACGAAGTGTAGGCGGGGTTGCGCTTGAAGATCACCTCTTGCCCCTTCTTCCACGAATCGACAGTGAAAGCTCCCGAGCCGATTGGTTTTTCGCAATTCTCTTGCGTGCTCTGGGTCTTGAGTGCGGTCGGCGACTGGATGCCGAAGTAGCCCTGGCCGATGAGCCGGAGGAATTCGGGGTAGGGCTGGTTGAGATGAATTGCCAAGTGCGTCGGGTCAATTGCTTCGGCCGATTCGTAGTACGGATCGATCGAAACCTTGGCCGTCGGGTTGAGGCCGCCGTTCTCGAACTGTTCGAAGTTGTAGGCCACCGCGGCCGCATCGAGCGGCGTGTTGTCGGTGAACTTCACATTGTCTTTGAGGGTGAAGGTGTAGGTGAGGCCATCGGGGGAGACCTCCCAGGAGGTCGCGAGCCACGGTTTGATCGCGTCGTCCTCGTCCACGGTCACGAGCGCGTCAAGTACCTGCCGCGAGATGTAGGCCTGTTGGATCCAACCGCCGAAGATGCACGGTGGCTCCTGGACGTGCGCGTAGGTGATCGTTCCGCCCTGGACCGGGGTGCCTGAACCGTCCGATCCGCTGGAGTCGCCGCCGCCGGCACAGGCAGCGAGTGCGAGGCTCGCAACCAGGGCGCCGGCAGTGGCGATCGCGAATCGTGATCGGGAGAGTACTTTCATGACCGTGCTTTCTTCGAGCTGTCTTGTGGTGCGGAAGGAACTTTCAAGAGGTGAGTTGCGGTTCGGATGTCTGCGGTTCGGGGTCGGAAATCCCTACTCGGTTTGGCAGGTGATTGCCACCGCGGTAGCGGGTTGCGAAGTGGTTCTCAGGTAGGCGATCTCCGCGACCAAAGATCCTGTCGCGCAACGACTCACGCTCGTCGTAGGTGGTGCGCAGACGGCCGCGTGCCCGCAGGACCGGAACGACGAGGTCGATGAAATCCTTTGCCGTGTCATAGGTGTGGTACTGGAGTAGGTTGATGCCGTCCAGGTCGAGGTCGTCGAGCCAACTCTCGATGGCGTCTGCGGCCTGGTCCGGCGTCCCCACAACGAACAGGGGGTGGCGGGAGATGTCGCCGAAGCCGGCGAGGAACTCACCAACGGTGGTCTCCGCGTCCACCGCGCCATGGCGCTTGGACCGTCCCTGATCGAGGCCTGCCAGCTTTTCCTCCGCGGGAAAAGTGGTTGGATCCCAGGGCAATCCGGCGTGCGCGAGGTATCCGTCACGATCAGATAGCTCTTGGTACAACTCGGCTTTGGCGCGCGCCTCTTGTTCGGTCGTGGCAACGATGACACCGGCAGTGGCGATGACTTTCAGGTCGCCACGTTCGCGACCGGCGGCGACGGCTGCGTCCTTGAGTTTGCTCACCAGGGTCTTGATCTGATCGGCGGTACCACCGCCGGTGAACACGACCTCAGAGTGCTTGCCGGCAAAGGCCATCCCGGCATCGGATTGGGTCGCGCTGAACAGCACCGGCGTGCGCTGGCGGCTCGGGCTGGGCAGATGCGGCCCCTCAACCGAGTAGTACTTTCCGACATGGTCGATCGGGCGGATCTTCCCGGCGTCTGCGAAGACGTTGTTGTCCCGATCGGCGATGATCGCATCGTCATCCCAGCTGCCTTCCCACAGCTTGTAGAGCACATCAAGGTACTCGTGCGCCTGTTCGTAGCGGGTGTCGTGTTCGACCTCACCTGCGAGTCCGTGATTGCGTGCGGCATTGGGAAGGTAGGAGGTCACGATGTTCCAGCCGACCCTGCCCTTTGTCAGGTGATCAAGAGTGGAAACACGACGAGCCCAGGCGAACGGCGGCTCGTATGTCGTAGAGAAAGTGATGCCGAAACCCAGGTGCTTGGTCACCGCAGCCATCGCCGGGACGACAACGGACGGGTCATTGTTGGGAATCTGAAGTCCCTGCTTGATGGCGGTTTCGGCGGATCCACGAAACGTGTCGTAGGTTCCGACGACATCGGCGAGGAAGACTGCGTCGAATCCGCCACTCTCGAGGAGTTCGGCCAGCTCGATCCAGTATTCGATGTCGTTGAACCGGAGCCGATTGTTGTCGGGAAGCCGCCAGAGGCCATGAGTTATATGGCTGACGCAGTTCATCTCGAACAGGTTGAGGATGAGCCGCTTCTTGTTGGGTACGCCCATTACGCGCTCAACCTGCGGTGCTGCCACGCGGATGAACGACGCCACACACCTCGGTTGGTGTGGGGTGTCGCGTTCATCGTGAACGTGGCGACCCAGGGCGGTCGCGTCAGCAAAGTCGTGGGCATGGGGGGAAGGTCCTTCTCTGGTCACGAGCAGGTGTGCAAGGGACACCGTAGGCCGAGATCCATGTTGTCTCATACTCTTTCGACCTAGATGATTTAAAGGCGGAAACGGGGATGCCTGCATCGGGTGACGCGAGTGGGGTGGCTCCGGTCACCATGCATGCAAGCTTGCATGCAAGGTGGCATACTTGTGTCATGTCTGTTGTCACCGGTCCGTTGGCGGCCGAACGCGCGTACACCTACACGAAGTCCCAGATCATCACCGGGGGATTGGCCGGCGGCCAGCTCGTGAGTGAGGCCGCGATCGGTGCCGAGCTCGGGATCAGCCGGACGCCGGTGCATGAAGCCTTTCTGCGGCTGGGCTCGGAGCGGTTGTTGGAACTTGCGTCCCGACGGGGTGCGATCGTGCGGCCGATGACTCCGTCGGAGGTGACCGACGTACTCGCCATGCGGGTGGGCATCGAATCTGCCTCGGCAGCACAGGTATTCGCCGCAGGTGGTCCGCCGTCGCGGATTGCGGACCTGTTGTCGCGAAATCTCGACGATCAAGCGCGCTGTGTTGATGGCGGCGACGTGTCGGGCTTCGTCGAACTCGACGACGAGTTCCACGCATTGATGGTCGAGGCTTCAGGAAATGCTGTGGCACAGCACTTTTACGAAATACTGCGGGATCGGCAGCAACGATTGCGCAACCTGCTGTTGCGGGTGGAGATCGGGAACCTCGCTTCGGCCTACGGCGACCACCGCCGATTGTTCGAATGTTTCACCGATGGCGATCGGGCAGGGTTCGCCGCCGCACTCGATGCCCACATGAAGCGTTATCAGGGTGCCCTGTGAGTCTTTACCTCGATCGGAAAGTGGCCGCGGCATCTGAGGGACGTCAACGCCGGGAATGGACACTCGTGTTCGGGGCGCTGTTCGTCTGCGCGTGGTCGGGTAACCAATTCAGCCCGATGCTGTTGTTGTACAAGAACGTCGAGCACTACTCGTCGGCAACGGTGACGTTCTTCCTGGGAATCTACGTCCTGGGATTGGTGCCGGCTCTGTTGATCGCGGGAGCGTTGTCTGACAAATTCGGTCGACGGCCGTTGATGTTCGCCGGCGTGTGGTTCGGGCTGATTGCCAGTCTTCTCCTCGGCGCCGGTGAATTCGGTGCATCCGCAATATATGTCGGTCGTTTGCTGGCCGGAATGTCGGTGGGGACGGCGATGGCTGTCGGAACCAGCTGGCTCAAGGAGCTGTCGCAAGCCCCGTATGACCCAGCGGCGGACCGGGGTTCGGGGGCGCGGCGTGCGTCACTTGCCTTCACCCTGGGTTCTGGTCTGGGTGCGTTGATCGCAGGAAGTCTCGCGCAATGGGGGCCGTTGCCCGAGGTCCTTCCGTACCTGATCCATATCGCGGTGATCGCTCCGTTCGTGTGGTTGATCAGGAAGGCGCCGGAGACGATCGAACGCACCGACGGGCATGGCGACCTTCGGACCAGGTTCGGGGTGCCCTCGGCCCGGCACCGGCGCTTCATCCGGGTGGTGGCGATCTGCGGGCCGTGGCTGTTCATCGCCTGTGGTCTGTCGTACGGCTATCTTCCTGTTCTTCTCGAAGGTGCTACCGGGGGAATGGGTTTGGCATACGCAACCGCGATGAGCGTGGTCGCGCTGGGATCGGGTGCACTCATCCAGCCGATCGCGAAGCGGATCGATTCGGCATCCAGCGCGCGTGGCATCGTTGTTTCTCTGACCACGATGATTGTCGGTCTGGTGGTGATGATCGTTGCGGTCGAGATGAATTCCCCTGTTGTGGGGATTCTCGTGAGCGTGATATTCGGCGTCGGCTTCGGGATCGGACTGGTCTCGGGTCTGCTGGAAGTGCAGCGGATCGCGCCACCGGAAGATCTGGCGAAGTTGACGGGTGTCTTTTATGCATTGTCGTACACAGGTTTTCTGATGCCAACGATCCTTGCCGCACTGACACCTCCCTTCACGACCGTTGTGTTGCTGATGGTTCTGACGGTTCTCGCCGTGGCGTCGACGCTGATCGTGATGGTCGGATATCGAAAGCATCTGCCTCCGGCAACCACGGTGACCTGGGGGCCGTCCGGTACCGACCAGCGCGGCGATAATCGGTTGTCAGTCGAGTGACGTGATCGCCTGGGCCATCGAAGCCGCGGCGAAACGAGTGAACTCGGTCGGATCGAGATCGGGAGCCCAACTGTTGACGATGGTGTCTGCCACGCCCCGCAGGCCGGAGAGTACAAACGGCAGCAGTGCCGGATCGTCTTTCAGGTGTAGGCCCTCGATTGATGCCGCCTCCCGGAGTGCGCTGTAGAGCGCGTCGTTGTACTGCTGCGCCGTCTTGCGCACCTCACGGATCGACTCGCGTTCGGTGTGATCGTCACCTTCGATGTCTCGCCACGTCCCGGCGAAGCGGCCCACCCTGGCCCACTGTCGCGCGGCTTCGGGAATGATGCTCGCGAGCAGCGCCGCGACTCCCTGGTCGCGGGGGAGGGCGGCCACGAATATCCGCGATTCGACCTGGCTCTCGCTCAGCAGCGCGACGAAGATGTCTGGCTTGTCCACGAAATACTGGTAGATCAGGCCGGTGCTGGTCCCTGACCGTTTTGCCACAGACCGAATGGTCAGTGCCGTGTATCCGCCCTCGTCCAACAGGGCTGCGGCCGCATCCAGAGTCCGGCGTCGCCTGGCTTCGGCGTCGCCGTAGATCGACTTTTTTTCCGTTTCGCCCACCGGCCAACCGTAGTCGCTTCCAAGCACTTTTCAATTGAGTGCCGTTGAGGCAGACCCTGATGCGCGCGTCCGCAGGCGTTTCGAAGTAGAGAATGAACAATGTTCGAACTAGGATTGAACAGTGTTCATTCTCATGTTACGGTTCGATCTATGACCCACGCCACAACGAGTGAGCCAAACCCACCGTCGGCGATAGCCGATGGCGAAGACCAGCTTGCAGCGGTCGAGTTCGCCACTGCGGCAGGCCAACTACTCGTCGAGATTCGACAGGATCTCGATATCGCGACTCGCGATCCAAGTCAGATCCGGGACGAAGGGGACCGGCGTAGCCACGAGTTCCTTGTCGATGCGATCACCCGGAGATTCCCTGGCGACTCGGTCCTGTCCGAGGAAGGGGTCGACGACAAGCGTCGCCTGACCGCCGAGCGGGTGTGGATCGTCGACCCCCTCGACGGCACCCGCGAGTTCGGAGAATCAGGGCGCACAGACTGGGCCGTTCACGTCGCGCTCGTCGAGCACGGTCGGTTGACTGTCGGCGCTGTGGCGATGCCGGCCCTGGGAACGACGTATTCGACACGCGATGTGGCGGTCGCGACACAGGCAATTCCCCGCCGCCCACGGGTTGTCGTCAGTCGCACACGCAGGCCTGAGCCGGTCATGACGATGGCCGCGGGCCTTGACGCCGAGCTCATCGAGATGGGGTCGGCCGGAGCGAAGGCGATGGCGGTGGTGCGCGGTGACGCAGATGTCTATGCCCATGCCGGCGGGCAGTACGAGTGGGATTCTGCGGCCCCCGTTGCCGTCGCGCACGCTGCCGGACTTCACGTTTCACGTATCGACGGGTCCGAACTCGTCTACAACCAGGAAAATCCTTGGCTGCCCGATCTGCTGATCTGCCGGGCCGAACTCGCCGGCATTGCATTGGAGCTACTGAAATGACCCAAACATTAACCCGTACACTGACTCACCTCGAACGGCTCGAGGCCGAGAGTATCCACATCATGCGCGAAGCCGTTGCCGAGAGCGAAAACCCGGTGATGCTGTATTCGGTCGGCAAGGACAGCGCGGTTATGCTACATCTCGCACGCAAGGCATTTTACCCGTCGCGGCTACCGTTCCCGTTGCTTCACGTGGACACCACCTGGAAGTTCCGGGAAATGTACAAGCTGCGCGACGAGTCCGCTGCCACAGGTGATTTCGATCTGATCGTCCACAAGAATCCGGAGTGCGTCGAGAAGGGGATCAACCCGTTCACGCACGGCTCTGCGACCCACACCGACATGTGGAAGACCGAAGGGCTCAAGCAGGCGCTCGATCTTCACAAGTTCGACGCCGCTTTCGGTGGAGCCCGGCGCGACGAGGAGAAGTCCCGCGCCAAGGAAAGGATCTTTTCGATCCGATCGGCCGAGCACCGGTGGGATCCCAAGCAGCAGCGGCCCGAGCTGTGGCACATGTACAACGTCCGCAAATCCCCTGGCGAGAGCCTGCGCGTGTTCCCGCTGTCGAACTGGACCGAACTCGATGTCTGGGAGTACATCCGGCAGGAGAACATTCCCATCGTGCCGCTCTACTTCGCCGACAAGCGTCCCGTCGTCGAACGCGACGGCACGCTGATCATGGTCGATGACGACCGGATGCCGTTGCGACCCGGTGAAGTTCCCGAACTCAAGAGCGTGCGTTTCCGGACCCTCGGTTGCTACCCGCTCACCGGTGCGGTCGAGTCGACTGCCACGTCGCTGACAGACATCATCCAGGAGATGCTCCTGACCACCACCTCCGAGCGCCAGGGCCGCGTGATCGATCACGACAGCAGCGCCTCAATGGAGAAGAAGAAGCAGGAAGGTTACTTCTGATGACCCACCCATCTGCACTGATCGCCGACGACATCGAGCAGTATCTCGAGCGTCACGCCAACAAGTCGATGCTTCGGTTCATCACCTGCGGCAGTGTCGACGACGGCAAGAGCACGCTGATTGGCCGGTTGCTCTACGAGTCCAAACTGGTTTTCGAAGACCAGCTTTCGGCATTGGAGGCCGATTCCAAAAAGGTCGGCACCCAGGGTGAGGGACTCGACTTCGCGCTCCTGGTCGACGGCTTGGCCGCCGAACGCGAGCAAGGCATCACGATTGACGTCGCCTACCGGTATTTCAACACCGAGCGCCGCAAGTTCGTCGTCGCCGATACCCCCGGCCACGAGCAGTACACCCGGAACATGGTCACCGGTGCCTCGACCGCAGATCTTGCTGTGATTCTCATCGATGCCCGCAAAGGCGTGCTCACCCAGACACGTCGGCACTCTTATCTGGTGTCGTTGCTCGGCATCCGCCACGTGGCGCTCGCTGTCAACAAGCTTGATCTCGTGGACTATTCGCAGGACGTCTTCGACAAGATCACCAAAGACTACCGGGCGTTTGCCGCGGAGATAGGTCTCGAGGACGTCGTCGCGATCCCGCTGTCGGCCTACCACGGCGACAATCTCACCGAACGCAGCGCAAACACACCGTGGTATCAGGGGCCCACACTGATCGAACACCTCGAGACCGTGGAGATCTCCAACAAGCTCCACCAGAGCCCATTTCGTATGCCCGTCCAGTGGGTCAATCGACCCGACTTGGACTTTCGGGGATTCTCGGGGCTGATCGTCGGGGGCACGGTACGCCCCGGCGATCGCCTCAGAGTTCTTCCGAGCGGGAAGGAATCGGCTGTGGCACGCATCGTCACGATGGGAGCCGACCTCGACGAAGCAATCGCGGGGGAGTCCGTGACGATCACACTCGACGATGAGATCGACATCAGCCGCGGCGATGTGCTGGCGGCGGTGGACGCGCTGCCGGGTCTGGCAGACCAGTTCGAGGCGCACGTGGTGTGGATGGGCGAAGACGCGATGTTGCCCGAACGTCCGTACCTGTGCCAGATCGGGACGATGACGGTGCAGGCGCGCATCACCAAGCCGAAATACAAGGTGAACGTCAACACGCTCGAACAGACGGCGACAAACACTTTGGCGCTCAACGAGATCGGCGTGTGCAACATCAGCTTCGACCGGCCGGTTCCGTTCGATGTCTATACCGCGAACCAGGACACCGGCGGTTTCATCCTGATCGACCGGCTGACCAACACCACCGTTGGCGCCGGAATGATCGCGCACTCGCTGCGCCGATCGGACAACATTCACTGGCAAGCCGTGGATGTCGACGAACAGGCACGATCAAAGCTCAAAAACCATGAGCCCCACGTGGTGTGGTTTACCGGGCTCTCCGGCTCGGGTAAGTCGACCATCGCCAACGAACTCGAAAGGCAGCTGTACGGTCTGGGCTGCCACACCTACCTGCTCGATGGCGACAACGTACGGCACGGCCTGGGTCGTGACCTCGGGTTCACCGAAGCCGACAGGGTGGAGAACATCCGGCGGGTGACCGAGGTTGCCAGGCTGATGGTGGACGCCGGCCTGATCGTATTGGCGTCGTTCATCTCACCGTTCGGAGCCGAGCGACAAGCTGCCCGCGAGGTCATCGGGTCCGAGAAGTTCTGCGAAGTCTTTATCGACACTCCGATGGAACTCGCCGAGAGTCGAGACCCGAAGGGGCTCTACAAGAAGGCACGTCGAGGCGAGCTGAAAAACTTCACCGGAATCGACTCGCCGTACGAGGCACCCGAGAACCCAGATCTTCACATCGATACCACCACAACGTCTTCGAAAGAAGCGGTCAGGCTGATCATCGAACATCTGCGCAGCCGCGGCGCGATCGCCTGAATGCGCTTCCCGAGTACACCCACCCATCACGGAAGGAGTGTTTCTTGCCAACAAGAGACGAAATCTGTTCGACACTCGAGGCGTACGTAAAGTATCTGGGCAACCATGACGTGGATCAATTGGTGTCGCTCTTCGCGGACGACGCGGTGCAGCACGAGCCGCTCGGCGTGCAGACCTACCGCGGCGTGGAGGAGATCCGGGGATTTGGCACCGAGAATGCGAAGGTCGACTTCACGGTGAGCCGCTACTCGCCGATCACTGTCACCGGCCGCTACGCGGCGATGCAGATCTGCGTGCAGCGTAAGGGCATGTCCGACTTCTTGGCCACCGATCTCTTCGAGTTCGACGAGCACGGCAAGATCGCCTCGCTGAGCGTCGTTCTGGACCCGCAGGCGCACGTCACTGCGCCAGGACAACCATGACTGTGGCGCCACCGCTGCCCGGCTCGACGCAACTGCTCGAGGACAAGGTCGTGGTGATTTCGGGTGTGGGGCCTGGTCTGGGCCGTGCGATCGCACTCCGCAGTGCCGAAGTCGGCGCTGCGGTGGTGCTCGCCGCACGGACCGCTGGACGGATCGAGGAGATCGCCGAGGAGATTCGCAGCGCCGGTGGTGACGCCGAAGCGGTACCGACCGACCTGACCGACTCCGCGTCGATCATCGAGCTGGCCGCGCGGGCCCAGTCGAGGTACGGCCGAGTTGATGTGCTGATACACAACGGGTTTGTGATGCCTGCGCACGGGCGACTGCTTGATGCGGAGATGGGCGCGCTACGCGCAGGTATGGACATCAACCTACTTGCGGCGCTCGAACTCGCCAAAGCCTTCGCGCCCGCGCTGATCGCGTCGAGAGGTTCGGTGGTGATGATCAACTCGATGGTGATCCGAAACCAATTGCCCGATCTCGGGGCATACCGGGTCATGAAGACCGGACTACTGGCTCTGGCCCGCAGTCTGTCCGTCGAGTTGGGGCCGCAGGGTGTCCGTGTCAATTCTGTTGCTCCGGGATATATCTGGGCGGACTCGGTCCAGGCAATGTTCGAGGATCAGGCGCAGAAGCGGGGCGTCACGCCGCAGCAGATCTACGACGAAACGGCCTCGGGTACCGATCTGCGGCGCCTGCCTGAGCCCGGCGACATCGCGAACGCAGTGGTGTTCCTGGCCTCTGAGTCTGCGCGAGCCATCACGGGCCAGTGCCTGGACGTCAACTGCGGACAAACCCACCACTGATCAACTCAGACAAGAAAGTACAGATGACAAACGATTACGACGGTATTGGTTCGATGGAGGACCTACATCAGAGCGCAGTCGCCGCCACCGGCTACGACGACTTCGGTGGCGGCGAGTACCGCGCCGGTCTGGAGGTCCTTCTGGGTTCATTCGCGACCGAGGCCGATCTCACCCCGCACGGCCGGTTGATTGCACGCAAGATGATCATCAGTGCGCTTTCGGGCCGACTGATCAGTGAGGCGGGATTCGCCCGTCACCCCGAGCACGCCGATGTTGCAGTTGAACGACCCATCTTCGTTTCCGGCATCACGCGAACCGGTAGCACAGCGCTTCATCGCCTGCTCAGCGCCGACCCATCACATCAAGGCGTCGAGATGTGGTTGGCCGAGTCTCCGCAACCCAGACCCGCCCATGGCCGGTGGGCACAGAACAAAGACTTCATGCGATCAGACGCCCTTTATCGCGCACGCCAGGCAAACGAAGCCGACCTGATGAAGGTGCACTTCATGGGAGCCGAAGAAGTCGAAGAATGCTGGCGACTGCTACAACAGACGATGTTGTCGATCTCATTTGAATGTGTCGCCTACGTGCCGTCCTACTCGCGGTGGCTGGCCGAACAGGACTGGACCGCGACCTATGAACGGCACAAGAAGAATCTGCAGTTGATCGGCTTGAACGACACCGATCGTCGGTGGGTGCTCAAGAGTCCGAGTCACGTCTTCGCGATCGATGAGATCATGAAGGTCTATCCGGATGCGTTGATAGTGCGAACTTTCCGCGACCCGAAGACGTCGATGGCGTCGACGTTCAGTCTCGCCGAGCAGGGTAAACACGACATGTCGGATGCGTTCGACCGGGCGACAATCGGCCGTACCCAGCTCGATCTGTGGGCCCGCGGCAATGCAGACTTCAACCGTGCTCGAGCTCGCTTCAACCCGGAACAGTTCATAGACGTGGACTTCAAGGACTTCGTGGCCGACCCGATTGGCACGGTCGAGACCATTTACACGCAATTTTCGTTGCCGTTCACAGATGAAGCGCGCACCGCCGTCGCCGCCTCGCATCAAGCCAGTCTCGCCGATCATCGGCGCCCGGTGCATCAGTATTCCCTCGAAGACTTCGGCGTGACCGTCGCCGACGTCGAGGCCAAGTTTGCGGTCACCACCGTATGACGCACCTGCCGTGACCATTTCGACAACAAAAGGACTTTCATGAATGACGTTTGGGAAAAATACTGCGCAGACCTGCTCGATCTCGGCAAAATGTTCGACGACGAGATCGTCCCGCAGGATTCGCTCACGCAGGCCGAGGGCGCACGCTACCTGACCCGGCTGCTGCGCTACGCGACAATCAATTGCGTTGAGTACACGGATCCGCGGTGGCCTCAGTTCACATCGGCGCCCAACCCGAACATGATGACCAAGATCGGCGCCGACAACCCCGACAACATCTATATGCGGGCCAACATATCCGGGAAGTACCGCTACCGGATCACCGGCACCCGCGGCACGGTTCCGCTGGTGACGTTCGGATCGCGCGTCAACCGCTACCATATCGACGGCACCATGATGCAAACCGGTGATCTACATGTGCACGACCTGGAAGTCGATGAGAGCGGCCGGTTCTCGTTCATTGCCAGCGTCGACAAGCCTGCCGAGGGCGCATGGCTACCGATGGCACCGGACAGCAACCTCATCTCGGTCCGGCAGACTTATCGGGATCGTCGTAGCGAATTCCCCGCGGAGCTGGCCATCGAATGCCTGGACCCCGACGGCGTTTTCGAGCCGCTGAGCACCGAAGAAATGGGGCAGCGCCTCGACAAGGCGGTCGCCATGGTCCGGGGCACGGCGGGTACCTTCCTCGAATGGGCCCGTACGTTCCAGCCGGAGCCCAACGAGATTTTCGACCGAGGGCAGGAGACCTTTCAGAACGCCGGTGGCGATCCGACGATCTTCTACTTGCACGGTTACTGGAAGCTCGCCGAGGACGAGGCGTGGGTCATCGAGACCGAGGTTCCGAACTGCGAGTACTTCAACTTTGTGCTGCAGAACTTCTGGGTCGAATCCCTCGACTACAACCGGACGAACATCTATATCAACAACCACACCGCAAAACTGAACGACGACGGCACACTGACCATCGTCGTTGCGGCGAAAGACCCCGGTTATGGCAACTGGATCAACACCGATTCTCATGCGGAGGGGACGTGGGCCATGCGTTGGATCAAGGCCGATTCGCATCCGATCCCGACATCGAAGGTAGTGAAGCTGTGAGGTCACACTTGTGAGATGGGCACTACCCGCGGCGATGATGGCGGCCGAAGATCTCCCGGCGTTGGCACGCGTCGCCGACGAGTGCGGTTACGACGCGATCGCGATGCCCGACTCCGTGTTCTATCCGGAGTCGATCTCGGCGGGGTATCCGTATACCGCCGACGGCAAACGCATGTGGACCGGCCAGACCCCGATGCCCGATCCCTTGATCGCGATGACGGTGATGGCCACCGTCACCGAGCGGTTGCGTTTCTACACCAACGTGCTCAAGCTGCCGTTGCGGGAGCCACTGCTGGTTGCGAAGCAGGTCGCAACCATGGCGGTCATGTCGAACAACAGGATCGGTCTCGGTGTTGGGTTGTCGTGGATTCCTGAGGAGTTCCGGTTTACCGGCACCGAGATGCGGACTCGTGGAGCCCGCACCGATGAGGCACTCGAGATCCTGAAGGCCGTCTGTGGGGGCCGCGGCCCCGAGTGGGTTGAGTACCACGGCAAGCACTACGATTTCGATCGTTTGATGATGAGTCCGGCTCCGGACCAACCGGTTCCGATCTATGTCGGTGGGCACAGTGAGCCGGCTCTGCGTCGCGCCGCACGGCTTGCAGATGGATGGATCTCGGTCAACACCGACGTTGCAAAACTGCGGGTCGCCATCGATCGACTGACAGAATTGCGTACCGAATATGGTCGTGAAGAGGTGACTTTCGAAATCGATGCCTCACCGACTGATGTCCACGATATCGACGGATACCGGGCTCTCGCCGACATCGGCGTCACCCGGTGTCGGGTGATGCCGTGGCGGCTTTATGATGCCGACCCGACCGATCGTCAGGCAAAACTCGACGCGGTTCGCCGATTTGCCGACGACTGTATGGACAAGACCACATCTGCAGACCACCAGTGAAATCGGTGGCCGGACGGGCGCAGTCACATCGGACGGTTGGGTCGGGTCAGACGGTCATCGCTCCCGTTGGCCGGGATCGTCCGTGTCTGAATCCCCAGAAGTGAGTAACACGTAGGTGTTGCAACATTCTTCACGAGGAGACATCACATGACCGACAGCACGTCTATCAAGCCCATCGCCGAAAAAGACATCAGCCAGTGGGCCTTTGAGGCCGATGTGGTGATCGCCGGTTTCGGCGTTGCCGGCGCGGCGGCGGCGGTGGGTGCGGCGCAGGCCGGAGCCGATGTTCTGGTGCTCGAACGCACCGGGGGATGGGGCGGTGCCGCGGCCATGGCAGGCGGGTTCATCTACATGGGTGGCGGCACTCCGCTGCAGAAGGCCTGCGGGTTCGACGACACCGTCGAGGCCATGAAGGCCTTCATGAAAGCCGCGTTGGGACCCGGTGTCGATGAAGCGAAAATCGACATCTACTGCGAAGGCAGTGTGGATCATTACCACTGGCTCGTCGACGAGTGTGGCGTTCCGTTCAAGGAGAGCTTCTGGGGCGAACCCGGTTGGGAGCCACCGGGAGACGACGGCCTGCAGTACACCGGCGGTGAGAATGCGGCGCCGTTCAACGCGACGATCCCACCGGCGCCCCGCGGCCATGTGCCACAGATGAAGGACAAACACGTCAGCGCCGAGAAGGGTGGCGGCTACATGTTGATGAAGCCGCTCACCGACAAGGCCACCGGTTTGGGTGTGAAAGCCGAATACGACATGCGCGTACAGGCTTTGATCGTCGACGAGACGGGACGTGTTGTCGGTGTGAAGGCCAAGCAGTACGGCCACAGCGTTGCGGTGCGGGCGCGCAAAGGCGTGGTGCTCGCCACCGGCAGCTTTGCCTACAACACCACGATGGTCGAGTCGTTCGCGCCTCGACTGATCAATCGACCGGCCGCCTCGATCGAGGAACACGACGGCCGGGCGATCCGCATGTCGCAGTCGATCGGTGCCGACCTGGCGCACATGGATGCCACCGAGGTCGCCTTCTTCTGCGACCCGCAACTGTTCATCCGGGGCATCCTGGTCAACGGACGTGGTCAGCGATTCATCAACGAAGACACCTACCCCGGACGCGTCGGGCAGGCCGTACTCATCGAGAACCAGAACCAGGCATACCTGGTCCTCGACGAGGCTGCATATGAGGAGGCGCTGACACGGCCGACGTCGAGCCCGCAGCTGCGTCGCCAACCGACGTGGGTCGCGGAGACGGTCGAAGAGCTCGAGGCCGAGATGGGTTTGCCCGCAGGCGCTTTGCAGTCGACTGTCGAGCTCTACAACCGGCATGCGGCCGGTGGCGAGGATCCGTTGTTCGGCAAGAAGGCCGAATGGGTCAAGCCGATCGGATCGCCGATCGCGGCGATCGATCTGCGCGGCATGACAGGTGGATTCACGTTGGGTGGTCTGCGCACCAGCGTCGACTCCGAGGTGCTGCACGTCTCGGGTGACCCGATCCCGGGCCTCTTCGCGGCGGGTCGTTCAACTGCGGGCGTCTGCGCCGGTGGTTACGCCAGCGGCGCCTCACTCGGCGATGGCAGCTTCTTCGGACGACGCGCGGGGATCGCTGCCGCGGCCAACTGACGGCCCCGGGGATTCACCGGCGATCTGTGGAGACCGTCGGTGAATCCCGGTGTGATCCGTCAGTGCAGAGTGCCGCCGTGGGCGGTCCAGTCGAAGGCCGTCAGGGGAGCGCCTGAGCGCAGGGTCTCCGCCAACGCCGGGTTGGCGAGCTGTATGCGTCCGACCGCGATGAGGTCGAACTCGCCGGCGATGATCCGCTTCTCCACCTCGTCGATGTTGTCGACGACGGAGGCAGCTCCGTCTTCGCGACTGTCACGCAGGGTACTTCCGAGACCGACGCTGCCGACGGCCATCGCGTGCGCGCCGGTGAGCTTCTTGGCCCATCCGGCCAGCGATAGATCACTGCTGTCGAAAGCAGGTGTATTGAAACGGCGGTTGCTGGCATCGAACACATCGACGCCGGCATCGGCGAGGGCCCCGAGAACGGTTCCGAGCTCGTCGGGGGTCTCGGCGATCCGTGCGGTGTAGTCCTGTTGTTTGTGCTGGGAAAACCGATAGAAGATGGGAAGCTCGTCACCGATCGCGGCGCGGATCTTCGTGACAACCTCAACCGGGAATCGGGTGCGGGCGAGTAGATCTCCACCCCAGGCGTCGTCGCGGGTGTTGGTTCCGTGCCAGACGAACGAGTCGAGCAGGTAGCCGTGTCCGCCGTGCAGCGCGATACCGTCGAATCCGGCTTCGGCCGCGTTGATCGCGGCTTGCACAAAGGCCTCGATGACGTCGGCGATGTCTTCCTCGGTCATCGGCGTGGTCGTTTGCGTGGCGCGCGCGACGTACTCGTCTGAGTAGGACGTAGTGCCGACAGGGCCCCACAGCCCGGAGGGACGCATCTGCTTGATCGCGGGGTCGACGGGGCGCATGGCTCCCCAGAGCGGACCAACGTGCCAGAGCTGCGGAATGATCTTGCCGCCGGCGGCGTGCACGTCGTCGACAACGGTCTTCCAGCCGGCCATGGCAGCGTCGCCGTACATGTGCGGCACATCGGCATTGTCCACCGAAGAGGGGTGTTCGATGGCAACGCCCTCGGTCACGATCAGACCGGTGCCACCCTCCGCGCGACGTGTGTAGTAACGGGCGACGTCGGGTCCGGGAATGCCGTCCGGCGAGGACGACCGGGTCATCGGCGACATCGCGATCCGGTTGGCCAATTCGAGGGACCGAATCTTCAGCGGCTCGAAAAGTGCGGAGTGATTGTCAGTCATGGATTCAGAGTCCCTTAATAAAGCGGAAGAAGCGAGGTGACGCGTCGACCCTCAGGCGAGTCAGTTTTCGGTAGCTGATCAGCCACCGTCCGTCCACTTTTCGGTATTCCTCGTGGTAGTGGCCGTAACCGTGAAGGTGGAGCTCTTCGTCACCGTCGTGCCACCACAGCATGTCTTCCATCGCCCAGATTCCCCGGGCGGTGGTGTCGGAGGTCAATTCGATCTCGGGGGTGTGGCCGTGATGGGCGGTCGTGACGCTGACGGGTCCGTCGAGCAGGTTGCGGATCGCCTCGGCCAGCTTCTCCTTGCCGACAATGCGGTTCGCGGTGTCGCCGGTGCGGGGTTGCTTGTCTTCGGGCAGCCCGCCCCACGTCTCGCTCACGACGTCGTCGGTGTGTAGCGGTGCGTACTCGTGCCACTGTTTGGTGTCCATGCATCGGAGTCGCGCGGCGAAGACACGCTTGATCTCCTCTATGGCCAGAACAGCTTCGGCAGCCGATAACGAGTGCGGTGGGGGAGAAGCCTGCGACATGAACTAGAGCTTGCGGCCGGTGGCGGGCGAGGGTCAATCGCCGTCCCGCTCAGTGGCAACGCCGCATACCGGCCGCAAGTACTACGGTTCCTCGGCTCAGACGCTTGCCGGCTCGGTCGCCAGCGCGACCTCCTCGAGTGCGGCGACGCTGTAGGCGGCGTACGTCTCGTACGGTCCGCGTCCCGAGAAGTACGGGGTGAGCTGATCGTTGAGTTCTTCCACGGAGAACGCCGAGCCTGCGGCGTCGAAACGGTTCTCCACCTTGGGCGCTTCCATCAACGCGACCATCTTGCCGTAGACCACGAATACCTGTCCGTTGATCTCATCGGACGCGGGAGAGGCGAGGTAGCAGACCAGCGTTGCCACGCGTTCGGGTGCGAGCGGATCGAGCTCGGCGGTACCGGTGTTCTCGCCGAAGGCCTGGGCGGTCATCGCGGTGCGCGCCCGCGGGCAGATGGCATTCGCGCGGATTCCGTAGCGGGACAGCCCCTGCGCCGTCGAGAGTGTCAGCGCGGTGATCCCGGCCTTGGCCGCCGAGTAGTTGGGCTGACCGGCCGCTCCGAACAGGAATGCCTCCGAGGAGGTGTTGATGACCCGACCGAAAACCGGAGCGCCCGCGGCCTTGCTGGCAGCGCGCCAGTGGACGGCCGCAGCACGGGAGGTGGCGGCGTGGCCTTTGAGGTGGACGCGGATCACGTCGTCCCAGTCGGATTCGGACAGGTTGAAGATCATCTTGTCGCGCACGATCCCCGCGTTGTTGACCAGGATGTCGAACGATCCGAATGTGGAAACTGCCGTGTCGACGAGACGCTCACCGAGCGACCAGTCGGAGACATCGCCGGTCAGAGCCACTGCCTGTCCGCCCGCGGCCTTGATCTCCTCGGCAACGACGTGTGCGTTCTCGCCCATGTCGTTGACGACAACAGCAGCACCCGCCTCGGCGAGGGCGAGCGCCTCTGCACGCCCGAGGCCGGCCCCCGCGCCGGTGACGACGGCTGTGCGGCCGGACAGATCGAGTGTTTCCACCATGTTGAGCTCCTCATAGATTGCGTGTCACGCCAAAACTAGTATTCATTCTAGTTTCTGCCAAGCGGGAGAGGGGGTTTCGGGGTCTCACTGAGCAGGACTGAGGGAATTCGACTGCTCGGACCTGCTGCCGGTGCGATCGCCGCGACCCAAGATGCGCAGACCCGCTCACCTGGCGTTTTGGTCTCGGGCGGAGCCGGTCGGCCGACGGCGCGAGCCGGTGCGGCGGGGCGCGGCGGCTGCCTGCCGAACCTCGGTGGGGACGGTATCTCGCTGAGCGAGATCATGTGTCCGGCATCACGTGAGGGGTGTCACATTTCCCTAGCTTGTCTGCCCATCTAACTCGGAGTCGAACACATATGAACCTGCTGCCCCTCTCGTCTGGAGAGGCCGAGCGCGCGCCCCTCACGCGCCAGAAATCGCTGGCACTGCTGGCGGTCATCATCCTGCTTGTCGAGGTCATCCCGCTCGCCTACAACTTCGTCACCCCGGCATTGCCGGAAATCGGCAAACACTTCGCCACGACGGAGGTGGGCTGGGTCATCACGATCGTGACCCTGCTCTTGGGTGCTGCCACGCCGATTGTCGGCAAGCTCGGCGATATCTACGGCAAAAAGCGGGTGATGCTGGTTTGTTCCGTCATCTTCGGTGCCGGCGCGCTGGTGGCCGCCGTGGCACCGAACTTCACGCTGTTCCTCGTCGGTCGCGGCATGCAGGGTGTCGGCATGGCGATCCTGGTACTTGCGTACGGATTGATCCGGGACATCATGCCCCGCAGCATGATTCCGGTCGCAGTGGGTTTTGTTGCCACCGGAATGGGCGCCAGCACGATTCTTGGCCCGGTCATCGGTGGCTATCTGATCGACCACTTCGGTTACACCGGGGTGTTCTGGGCGCAGCTGATCCACGTTGCCGTGGCCGGCATCGCGTTTGCGATCCTGGTGCCTGAATCCACGCTGCGCACGAAGTCGCGACTGGACGTGGTCGGTGCTGCCATCCTCGCCGTCGGCGCATTCGTGGTGTTGTTCGGCCTTGGCAAGATGAACGCCTGGGGATACACCTCCCCGAAGACCCTGCTGTGCATCGGTGTCGGCATCCTGATCCTCGCCGGCTGGCTGTATTACGAGCGCAAGCCGGAGGAACCGCTGATCGATCTGGATCTGCTGTTGCACGCGCCGGTTGCAAAGGCGTTGGCGGGCAGTGCATTTGTACAGTTCGTTCTGATCAGCCACTCGATGCTCATCCCGATGATGGTCATGACCAAGGCCGACCTCGGGCTCGGTTACGGGTTCGGCGCGACCGCTCTGGGTGTGGCGTTCTACACCGTGCCGACCGGTGTCGCATCGATGATCGCCGGTCCGGTCAGTGGGCACCTCAGTAAGCGTTTCGGACCGGCGCCGATGCTGGTCTTCGGCGGGTTCTTCCTCGCGGTGGGTTCGATACTCATTGCGGTGATGCACGATACGACGCCGCAGTTGCTCGTAGGCCAGTTCGTAATGGGTCTGGGCCTCGGTTCTGCGTCGGCATCGTTGCCCAACTTGATCATGCGCACGGTGCCTGCCGAGGACCAGGGGATCGGCGGCGGCATGCTCAACCTCGCCGGTTCGATGGGCAGCGCGGTAGGCAGTCAGGTGATGCTCAGCATCCTGGCGATCCCCGGCCTGATCCTCATGGGTTCGTACGGGCTGTACCCGGAAAAGGGCTTCGTTTACGCCTTCCTGGCACTGGCGGTGGCCGGAGCTCTCGCCGGCGTCATGGGTGTGTTGCTCCTGCGCAACGCCGGCGCGAAGTTGCAGCCGCCGGTGAAGGCTTCGGGCGCACTCGCCTGACCCTGATCCTGCTGTGTATGAAGGGCCCGCTCCCGAAAGGAGCGGGCCCTTTGTGCGTCGCGCAATGTCCCCGGCAGTGACCGTAAGATGCTTTCTTAGGATCGCGAACTACCCCCGAGCGGCAATTTCCTCCCGGTCACCGGGACTGCTGCTACGATAATGAGAATTCATTTCAGTTTTGTCGCCTAGGCCTAGCACTGGCCAGGTTTGTTTGGAGGCCCGATGACAGTTGACACGGCTACAACCGCCCCTGCAGGAAACCCACGGCGCGATCTGCCGCCGTCGATGGTCGAGCGCATGACACTCATCCTCGACGCGTTCGACGGTCCGACAACTCGACTGACACTCGAGGAAGTCGCCTGCCGCACGCAGCTGCCACGCTCCACGGTGCATCGGATTCTGGATCAGTTGGTCCGTTTGAACTGGGTGGAACATGCCTCGTTCGGCTACAGCCTGGGGCGCCGGGCCATCGGACTCGGTGGTGGCGACGGGGGACATGCCCAACTTCGTGAAGCGGCAGCACCGCTGTTGCACGACCTGCACATGCAGACCGGAATGGTGGTGCACCTCTCTGTGCTCGACGGCAGCGAGAGTGTCTACCTGGACAAGGTCGGCGGACGATTTGCCGCCATGCTGCCTTCCCGAGTCGGAGGCCGTGCACCGGCATATTCCACGGCCGGCGGTAAAGCGATGCTGGCCTGGATGGACCCGGAGAGAGTCGATGCCCTGTACCCGCATCTGCTGAAGCGGTGCACCGAACGGACCATCACCGATCTCCCGACGTTGCATCAAGAACTCAACCGCATCAGGCAAGGCAGCGGTCTCGCGTTCGAACGCGGGGAGTCGGTGCGCGACGTGGCGTGTGTCGGTGTCGCGATCCGCAGCTACGACGGTCCGGTCGCCGCGATCTCGCTCTGCGGTGATGCGCGCACGTCACAGCTCAAAAGGGTTGCGCCGCTGGTTGTGCACGCTGCCCGAGAGGTGTCGAAAATCCTGTACCCGGAAGCAGATAGTCCGCGACGCACTCGCAAGACCGTGGCCGCGCCTGAAAAGACCTGGTCGTCTGAGGCGCTCGACCGGCTTCTGACGGTCGAGTCGGAGCAATGGCTCTAGTGCAGTAACGACTCTGGTACAGCAACGGCTCTGGTGCGGCAACCGATCCAGCGCAGGAAGGCTAGGCGCGTAGCAGCGTCGAGGGGGCCTCGATCCCGAACTTGCCCCGGAAGAAGATCAAGGGACGTTCCTCGGTCACCGACTCGAACTCGAGCACGCGGCCGATGACCACGTCATGATCGCCTGCGGTGTGGACGTCATGAATCTCGGCGTGCACCCGCATCAGCACGTTCGGCAGGGATGGGGTTGTCCACTTCGACATCTCCCACTCGAGCTCTTCGTATTTGCGGCCGGCGCTACCGCCGAACCGCGCACAGAGGTCGGTCTGCTCCTCGTGCAGCACGTTGATGCTGAACCGTCCGGAGTTGCGGATTCGGGGCCAGGACCGTCCGCGGTGGTCGGCGCAGAACAGGATCAGTGGCGGGTCGAGCGACACCGACGCGAACGACTGACACGCGAACCCGATCGGGCCCTCGTCGTCCATGCCCGTCACGACGGTCACGCCACTTGCGAACTGGCCAAGTGCGTTTCGCATCTCGGCCTGTGACATCGTTTCGATCGACATCTGATCCACCTCCGATTCCGTTGTGTGGTCGAGGATTCGACTCCAGCTGACGGCTCCGAGCGTATGGCTGGTCTCTTGGCACCCCGTGGCTTCGTCTCGCTGAGTGGAAGAAGGCGAAGATGGTCAGTTCGCCGTCGATGACCGATCTCGCTCAACGGGACGATTTCTGTGAGCGGCGTTACGTTCTGGCAACGTCTCTTTCATGACCACAGACGTGAGTTACGAGGGCACTCGGAGGGAGCTCCAGTCGAGTCTCGGGGTGCTGCGGTATCACGAGGCCGGAGACGGTCCTCCGCTGTTGCTGCTCCATGGATCCGGCCCAGGTGTCACAGGATGGCGCAACTATCGTGGTGTGCTCGCCGATCTGGCTGAGCACTTCCGTTGTCTCGTACTGGAATTCCCGGGCTTCGGCGTGAGTGACCCGGGCGACGGGCATCCGATGGTGATGGCGCAAGCGGCCGTTGGCCATTTTCTCGATGGTCTCGGACTCGGCGCGGTCGACATGATCGGCAACTCGATGGGTGGCATCATCGCGACCAAGGTCGCGCTCGATGAGCCGCAGCGGGTCAGCAAGCTTGTCACGATCGGCGGCATGGGGAAGAACGTCTTTTCGTCGGGCCCCAGCGAAGGCATCAAACTGCTGATGGAGTTCACCGACAACCCCACCCGCGACGGTCTCGTCCGCTGGTTGCTGTCGATGGTCCACGACCCGGCACTGGTGACTCCGGAACTGATCGAGGAACGGTGGGCCCTCGCGACCGAACCGACCACCCTCGAGATCGCGCGGCGGATGTACAGCAGCAAGGCATTCGGCGCGAGCATGGCCGCTGCCGCCGCCTCTGATGCGACGCCGTACTGGGCGCGGCTGGCCAAGATCACCGCGCCGACGCTGCTCACCTGGGGTCGCGACGACCGGGTCAGCCCCGTCGACATGGCCATGCTGCCGATGCGCGACATCCCCAACGCCGAACTCCACGTATTCCCCAAGTGTGGGCACTGGACGATGATCGAGGCCCGCGAGGCCTGGCTCAGCGCAGTGCTGGCATTCCTCACCCGTACAGACAGGACACCACGATGACGGACAACCGGATGACGGACAACCGGATGACGGACGACCGCAACACAGCCGGGGATTTCGACCATCTGGTGGACTTCCTCATCGTCGGCAGCGGCGGCGGAGGGATGGCCGCCGGCATCACTGCTGCCCACCGCGGTCTCGACACCCTCATCATCGACAAAGGCCGCAAGTACGGTGGTTCAACCGCGATCTCCGGTGGCGGGATCTGGATCCCCAACGCCCCGACGTTGCGCGCCAAAGGTGCGGTGGACAGCCGTAGTTCGATCCGTCGCTACCTCGACGTGATCACCGAGGGGAAGGTTCCCGCGGATCGTCTCGACGCCTTCGTAGACAAGGGTCCGGAGCTGATGGAACTGCTCGAGGCGAGCCCCCACATGAAGCTGTACTGGGTCAAGGGCTATTCCGACTACCATCCCGAGCTCGAAGGGGGTAGCGCACTGGGACGCACCATCGAGTGCAAGCCGTTCGACACCCGGGCGCTGAAAGAAGACGAGAAGTTCCAGCGTCCGAACAGCATGAAGGGCCCAATGGGTCTGTGGGTGACCTCGAAGGATTACCACGATCTGGCCATGGTCAAGCGGACATGGGCAGGGCGTAGGGCATCGCTCGTCGCGGCTTGGCGCGTGTCGTCCAACGTCATCCGGCGTCGGCACATGGCAACCGGTGGCCGCGCGCTGGTCGCGCGGATGCGAATGGTGCTCAAGGACGCCGGTGTTCCGTTGTGGCTCAAGACGTCCATGACGGAGCTGATCACCGACGACCGCGGCACCGTCATCGGCGTGGTCGTCGATCGTGATGGCCAGACAGTCCGCATCGGGGCCCGCAAGGGTGTGCTGCTGGCGACCGGCGGATTCGACCACAACGAGGAAATGCGCGCCAAGTACTTGCCGGAGAACGGTGCACCCGACATCAGTGCGGGAGCCAGGGAGAACACGGGCGACGGCATCATCGCCGGCCAGCGCCTCGGTGCCGCCGTCGACCTGATGGACGACGCCTGGTGGATGCCGTCGGTGTTCCACCCTATGGGTGCGGTCATCCCACTGGTGTCCGAGCGCTGCATTCCCGCCTCGGTCATCGTCAACAGCACCGGCCGTCGGTTCACCAACGAATCGGGACCGTACGTCAACTTCGTTCACGATCAGCTCGACGGCGGCCACGTACCTGCCTGGTTCATCATGGACACCAAGGCCAAGAATCGGTACCCGTTCGCCCAGGTGCTGCCGAATGTGCCTTTCCCGCAGGGTTTCTATGACTCCGGTGTCATCCACAAGGCCGATACGCTGACCGAACTCGCCAAGGCAGTGGGGATTCCGGCCGAGGAACTGACGAAGACCATCGAGCGGTTCAACGGATTTGCCCGTACCGGTAAGGACGAGGACTTCGCCCGCGGCGATAGCGCCTACGACCGGTACTACGGTGACCCGACCATGAAGAACCCGAACCTCGACGAGATCGTCAAGGGTCCGTTCTATGCGATCCGTTGCGAAGCGGGCGATCTGGGGACCAAGGGTGGTCTGGTGTGTGACGCGGACAGCCGGGTGCTTCGGGAAGACGGCAGCGTCATCAACGGTCTGTACGCCACCGGCAACACGTCCGCCTCGGTGATGGGCAACGAGTACGCAGGTGCCGGAGCAACCATCGGTCCGTCGATGGTGTTCGGATACATCGCGGCCCAGCACGTGGCCGAGGCAGAGCGCAACAGCGCCGTAGACGTGGCGGCCGGCTGATACGCGAGTTCGCGTACCGACGAAGTCCCCACTGACACAACCATTGCCCAGGCGTTAGCCGGGGTACTGAACAAGAAAGCCGAGAAGACCATGGGCCAGGTTCTGGACAACATTCAGCAGTTCGCCGAGGAGATCCGCGCCGAGGGCGCCGAGGGCGACAGGCTGATGCAGCTGTCGGATACCGCGGCGAAGCGCTTGCGTGACTCCGGTGTGATCCGCATGCTGCAGCCGAAAGAGTACGGCGGCTTCGAGTCGCATCCGCGTGAGTTCGCCGAGACCGCAATGGGTATCGGCGCCATGGATGGCGCAACCGGCTGGGTGAGCGGCATCGTCGGGGTACATCCCTGGGAACTGGCCTTTTTCGATCGCAAGGCGCAAGACGAGGTCTGGGGCGAGGATCCCGACATGTGGATGGCCTCGCCGTACGCGCCGATGGGTGTGGCGAAGCCGGTCGACGGTGGCTACATCCTCAATGGTCGCTGGTCGTTCTCGTCGGGTACCGATCACTGCGGCTGGGTCATGATCGGTGCCACCGTCGGCGACCAGGACGGCAAGCCGTTGATGCCGCCGCAGCATCTGCATGTGCTGCTGCCGCGGGCGGACTATGACATCGATCAGGACAGCTGGAACGTGGTCGGGTTGCGCGGCACCGGCAGCAAGGACCTGATCGTCAAGGACGCGTACATCCCGACCTACCGCACCCTTTCGGCCAAGAAGGTCTTCGACGGTTCGGCGCCAAAGGAGTTCGGGCGCACCCAGTCGCTGTACAACTTCCCGTTCTCGTGCATTTTCCCGCTCGGCATCACCTCGTCGCTGATCGGTATCGCCGAAGGTGCGCTGGCCTGCCACATCAACGCTCAGCGTGAGCGGGTCACGGTGTCGGGCACAGCGATCAAAGAAGATCCCTACGTGCTCTTCGCCATCGGTGAGGCAGCGGCGGAGATCGCGGCATCTCGGGCGGCGGTCCTCGACACCGTCGACCGGTTCTGGGACATGACCGAAAAGGGTCAGGAGATCTCGTTCGAACTGCGGGCCATCGGCCGTCGCAGTCAGGTCAGCGCGGCCTGGCGTGCGGTGCGGGCCGTCGACGAGATCTTTGCGCGCTCCGGCGGCGGAGCCCTGCAGCTCGGGACCCCGATGCAGCGGTTCTGGCGCGATGCCCACGCCGGTCTGGCGCACGCCATCCACGTGCCGGGTTCGATCTACCACGCCTCGGCGCTGACCCAGATGGGCGGCGAACCACAGGGCGCCCAACGTTCGATGATCTAGTGCCGCACCACCGAAAGGTTCTTCCATGACTGACATCCGAGCACTCGGATACCTCCGGGTTCAGACCTGCGATATCGACCGCTGGCGCGAACTCACCGTCGATGGCCTTGGCATGTCGATCGGCTCGGGTCCCGAACCCGACGGTCTCTACCTGCGGCTCGATGAACGGCGCGCCCGCATCATCGTGTTGCCAGGCGAGAGCGACAAGGCGCTGGCCATCGGCTGGGAGGTGCGTGACCAGTTTGCGCTGCAGCGTGTGCGCGAAGCGGTCGAGAAGTCCGGGATCGCGGTCGAGACCCTCTCGGAGGAGGAGTCGCGTTACCGTGACGCCGAGCAGGTCATCGCATTCGACGACCCGAGCGGAACGCGGACGGAGATCTTCTTCGGCGCCGTGCTCGACCATAGCCCGGTGGTCACGCCGCACGGCGGCCGATTCGTCACGGGTACAGAAGGTCTCGGCCACGCGGTGCTTCCCACATCGGCGTTCGACGAGACCTACGCCTTCTACACCGAGGTTCTCGGATTCCTGCCGCGTGGTGCCATCCGACTCGGTGGTCCCGACGCACCCGGCCCGGCCCGTCGCGTGCGGTTCCTTGGCGTCAACCAGCGTCACCACAGCCTCGCGCTGTGCCCGGCGCCGGCGAGCCAGGATCCCGGCATGGTGCACCTGATGGTCGAGGTCGACACCCTCGACGCGGTCGGTCAGGCCCTCGATCGGATCAACAAGCTCGGCTTCAGCCTGTCCTCGACGCTCGGCCGCCACACGAACGACAAGATGGTCTCGTTCTACGTGCGCGCACCCGGTGGCTGGGACATCGAGTTCGGCACCGAGGGCATGCTGGTCGACGAAAGCTATTACACGGCAGAAGAAATCACTGCCGACAGCTACTGGGGCCACGACTGGTCCGGATCAGAACCGCTGGCAGCATTCATGCCACCGGCGAAGGGCTGATCGGCGGCACAGACAGACACAGGTGGCCGGAGATCGCGGGTGAACAACCTTGCGGTCTCCGGCCACTTTTGCGTGTCAGGGCAATCAGCCCCTCGGGTGTTGGATTCGCATGGATCCACCATGCTCCAGAAACAGGTCTGCCCGACTCGTCGTCAGACGAGCCGGGCAGAACCGCGGGAGGTACGGCGTCGAAGTCAGCGACCGAGTAGCTTGCGCATACTTTCGGCGGCGCCCTTGACAAGCTTGGCGCGAGGGAAACCGTTGCGTTTCTGAGCGGCCTCGTAGTTGCCGCCCGCAACCCACAGGGGACCGTCAGCGAGGTGTTCGAGTCCCTCGCGCGCAACATCTTCGGGCTCGGCGACGTTCATGCCGGGGATGTCGAAGTTCAACCCGGCCCGAGCCATGGCAGGGGTCCGGGTGACACCCAGTACGAGTTCGACCACGTGCACACCGAACGGTTCGAGTTCGAGCCACAGACTCTCGGCGAAGATGCGGCCGAAGGCCTTTGACGCAGCGTAGATGCTCTGATGTTCGGCACCCATGTAGCCCGACAGTGAACCCAGCAGCATGATGCCGCCGCGCCCACGGTCTTTCATCTTTGCGCCGAAATGGTGCGAGAGGGTCAGCTGCGAGGTGACGTTCAGGTCGATCACGCCCTGGAAGCCGGCCAGATCGCCGGTGACGAACTCGTGGCCGTAGCTGTTGGCCCCGGCGTTGAAGATCAACAGCCCGACCTCGACGTCATCGGTTGCCTGACGGATCTGGTCGAAGGCGTCGGTGGCCAGAAGATCGAGTTCCAGGGTACGGACCTCGACCCCATTGGAACGCGCGTGCTGAGCGGTTTCCTCGAGGGGACCGGGCTTCCGGGCGATCAGCACCAGGTTGATACCCGCCTTGCTCAGTTCGTCGGCGAACGACGCGCCGACACCTTCGGAACCGCCGGCGATCACCGCCCACGGACCGTAGTAACTCTTGTCGATCAAGACATGCTCCTTCAAAATCTGCGTTGCCGGGCAATTCTCGCGTGCCGGCGGACTATTCAGTGCAACGAACCGAGCGGCCGAACCGGTGTGGTGTCGAGTATCGCAACCGAACCTGCGCGCGCGCCGGCTTCGATCGCCTCGGTCAGGAAGTGGCACCGTTCGCGCGGAGCGCCGGACCGGCGGGCTGCGCCGGTCTGGTCACCGGAGAAATCCCGGCATGCACTGCGGGCGGCGGGGTTCCACTGCACCGAGGTGTGTTCCCAACTGTTCTTCTCGACCAGGACCTCGGCTGCGCACTCAGTGCACTGCAACGGCTGCATCGGTGCCTGCGGCGTTTCGTTCGAGATTTGCTGCCACTTCCTTCTTCCACGACTCGACCGCACGGGTCGTGTCGAGTTCGAACTCGAAGCGTTCGGTCATCTCCGGTGTCACGTCGGCGATATCGACGTAGAACTGGTCGTACCAGCGGCGGAGCTGGTAGACGGGTCCGTCTTCTTCGCAGAGCAGCGGGTTCTCGATGCGGGTCTTGTTCTTCCAGATCTCGATGTCCTGCTCGAAACCCTTGGCGATGAAGACGCCGAAGTTCTTGGCCATCTCGTCGGCGGCGTCGCCCTCGAGGTGGCTCGACTTCTTGACGATCATGCCGTACTGCAACACGAACTTGTCGGCGCTGACCGGGTAGTGGCAGTTGATCAGGACCGACTCGACGTCGTGATCCTCGTACTGGTACACCAGGTCGTCGACCATGAAGGAGGGGCCGAAATATGTTGCTTCCGAACGGCTCCCCAGCATGCGGGGCTGACCGGCGGCGTGCGGGCGCATGTCTTCACGGGCCTGGCCGCGCATGAACTGGCTGGCGACGTGACCCTCGAAGACGTTCTTGAAGAACGTCGGGAACGAGTAGTGCACGTAGAAGAAGTGCGCCATGTCGACGATGTTGTCGACCACCTCGCGGCAGTTGGTGTCGACCTCGATCCGGTACCAGACCCAGTCCGACCACTCGTCGCTGAGCGCGCCCTCGATGCGGGGGATGGTGACATCGGCCGGCGGGGGATTGCCCTCGGGATCGTGCCAGACGAACAGCATGCCGTCCTGGTCGAGCACCTTCCACGACCGCGTCTTCGCCACGGGAGGGACCCGGCGCGCGTACGGGATGTTCTTGCAGCGGCCGTTTGCACCCCAACGCCAATCGTGGAACGGGCAGGCCACCTCGTCGCCCTTGATGGTGCCCTGGCTCAGGTCACCGCCCATGTGACGGCAGAACGCATCGAGGATGGCCAGCTCGCCGTCGCTGTTGGCGAACACCACCAGCTTGGTGTCGAAAGCCTGGACCGGATGCGGCTTGCCGTCCCGGAAGGAATCGGAGAGGCCGAGGCAATGCCAGCCTCGGGCGAAACGCGCGGGCGGGGTCCCGGTCTCGATTTCGCGGATCTCGACTGATTCGGACTGCGGTGTGGTCACGATGCGTCCGTCCTTTCCATGGAGAGTGTGGCTGCAGAGCTGCTGCGAACAAACGCTAGGTGATCGCGCACACATCCAGAGCCCATGTCCCACTAACCGAGACCTACCGCCCCGACCATTCGGTGGATGGCACCGGCCTACCATCACGAGGACGGCCCGCAACGCACCGATGGAGTTTTTTGACGATGACCAACGAGGTCCTGCACAAAGTTCGTAACTTGCTGCCCACGATCGCCGATCGGGCGCGTGAAGTCGACGAATCGCGACATGTGCCGGCCGAGGCCATCGCCGACCTGCAGCAGGCCGGAGTGTTGAAGATGTTGCAGCCCAAACGTTATGGCGGGACAGAAGGCGATCCCGTCGAGTTCTACGAGGTCGTCCGAGCCATTGCGGGGGCCTGCGGATCCACCGGATGGGTGGCGTCGGTGCTTGGGGTTCATCCGTGGCACCTGGCGCTGTTCGATCAGCAGGCCCAGGACGACGTATGGGGCGAGAATCAGTCGGAGCTGCTGTCGTCGGCCTATGCACCGGTTGGCAAACTCACGCCGGTCGACGGCGGATTCGAACTCGCCGGGAATTGGAGGTTCTCCTCGGGCTGCGAACATGCATCGTGGGCGTTGCTCGGTGCGTTGGTGTTCGGTGCCGAGGGAAGGCCGGTCGATTTCATGACCGTGCTCGTGCCGCGGGGCGACTACAGCATCCAGGATGTGTGGGACGTGGTCGGGATGCGCGGTACGGCCAGCAACGAAATCACCGTCACGAAGGCGTTTGTGCCCGAACACCGCACCATCAGGAACTATGAGACCGCGCAACTTCGCGGTCGTGGACAGAAGGTCAACACCGGGCCGCTGTACCGGCTGCCTTTTGCGACGATCTTCACCTCTGCCGTCGCAGCACCGATCGTGGGTGTGGTGGCCGGATGTCATGAGTCATATCTGACGACGATGCGCGAGCGGGTGCGGCTCAGCCTCGGCGGTGGCCGGTTCGCCGAGGATCAGTCCGCACAGGTGGCCGTGGCCCGGGCGGCTTCGGAGATCGATGCGGCGATCCTGCAGATGGATCGCAACGTCCGGGATATGTGGAATCTGGCCCGGGCCGGCGAAGATCTGCCGATGTGGATGCGGTTGCGGGCCCGCCGGGACCAGGTCCGGGCCACCGAACGCTCAGTCGAAGCCATCGACCTGTTGTTCAAGACGGCAGGCGGCAACTCTCTGACCCGGGGAAATCCGATCGAACGGGCGTGGCGTGATGCCCACGCGGGCAGTGTCCATGTCGCGAACGAACCCGAACGCGCCCTGGCCTTGTACGGCCGGGGAGCGTTCGGGTTGACGGTCGAAGACAATCTCGTCTAGCGCACGCCGCTAGCCGATCATGTCCAAGACGGCGCGATACGCGAACGTCATTGCGGTACCGAGCGGGACACCGGGGCCGGGGTAGAACCGGCCACTGAGCGACGCACTGGTGTTGCCTGCCGCGTAGAGACCATCGATCGCGGTGTCGTCCTTGCGCAGCACCCGGGCGTCGGCGTCGGTGCGGACACCGCCCTTGGTGCCCAGATCGCTCAGGATGATGCGGGCCGCGTAGTACGGACCGGTTGCGAGCGGTCGCAGCGCGGCGTTCGGCCGGTCGTCGCTCGGTCGGCAGAAGAATGCGTCGTAGGGGTCTTCGCCGCGGTGGAAATCGTCGTCGATGCCGCGCTTGGCTGCGTCGTTGAATCCGTCGACGGTGTGGCGCAGCGTCTCGGCCGGCACGCCGATCTTCTCGGCGAGCTCCTCGATGGTGTCCGCACGCACCCACGTTCCGGCGTCGAGATGCTCGTCGGCCGAGACCTCGGGGATCACGATCGCGGGGAGGACCGGGCCGCCTTCGATCGAGTCGAAGACCAGATACGACGGAATGGCCGAGTCGGCACCACGAGCGATCATCGCCCGGCCGAATTGGTCGTAGGGCAGGGACTCGTTGAGGTACCGATGGCCGGACGAGTCGACCAGGAGGCCGCCGCGGACACCGACCATGAACGCGCCGGATCCATCGGGCAACTCGACGCCCGGGCACCACCAGGCCTCGTCGAGCAGCGCGGTGTCGGCGCCGACCTCGACCGATGCCCGGATCAGGTCGCCGGTGTTGGCGCCTTGCGGGCCCATGCTCCATTGCGCCCGGCCGGGGGTGTGGTTGGCCTCGCGCAGTTCGGCGCTGCCTTCGATACCGCCTGCAGCCAGGAGGACTCCACGCTTCGCGTGGATGCGAAGGATCTCGCCATCGGTGGTCTCGGCCTCGACACCCACGACCCGGTCACCTTCGATCAGGATCCGCCGAGCGGATGTATTGGTGCGCAGATCCGCGTGGCCGGTGCCCTGCAACGCCAGCAGCAGGCGGCCGATGAGGGCGCGTCCGGCGATGAGGGTCGTGTCCGGATGCTTCTGTCCGGCGCGGTCGATGTGCGGTTCGGGCCGGACCAGCTCCCGGAGGTCGCCGATCTGGTCGCTGCGCAGGGCGACGGGATTGATCGAGCGGCCCGATTCCATCCGTCCCGGCGCCTTGTAGTAGTCGGGAAACGCCTGGTACACGAACTCGATGTTCGGATCGCGTTCGAGGAAATCGACCACTGCCGGGGCAGTCGTCACGTATGCCTCCTGGCGCTCGAGTTCGTTGTCGCCGACGACGGCTCGCAGATACGTTCGTGCCTTGTCCGTCGAGTCATCGAGTCCGGCGCGCTCTTGGACAACGGTCCCGGGCAACCAGACCGATGCGCCCGAATACGACGACGTACCGCCGAAAAGACCGGTCTTTTCCAACACGATCGTGTCCAAGCCGTTGGCTGCCGCGGTATATGCGCCGGTCAGGGCTCCACCGCCGGATCCCACAACGAGCACGTCGCATTGAATGGTCCAGTCCTGCATCGTCATTCCTCCATGTGGTCGAGTCGGTGTCCCACGCAAGCGCATTCCGGCTTTGGACACGCCGGATATCCCACTGAGTGGGCAGAATGCGGTCGTTTCCTAGTCTGGTGGGACAGTCAGATATCCAGATCGCACGACAGCGCACGATGAGGAGTTTGGACGTGCCCAGAATCGCCGAGGCGCGAGACGCTGCGGAACCCAGTTCCGACCATCAGCGGGCCCGCCATGTCCGGATACTCGAGGCCGCAGCGGAGTTGGCGAACGAAAAAGAGTTCGCACGCGTCCAGATGCAGGAAGTGGCAAAACGTGCCGGCGTGGCGATCGGTACGTTGTACCGGTATTTCCCCTCGAAGACTCACCTTTTCGTGGCCGTGATGGTCGAGCAGATCGAGCAGATCAACGAGAATCTGGAGCAGCGCCCACCGGTCGCGGACGGCGGCAAGGACACCATCTACGAGGTACTCGTCCGGGCGACGCGGGGTCTGCTTCGCAGGCCGGCGCTGTCGACGGCGATCATCCAGTCGACCAGCACCGCCAACGCGGCGACCGTGCCCGATGCCGGCAAAGTCGATCGTCTGTTCCACGAGATCGTGATGTCGGCGGCCGGGATCGAGGATCCCACCGAGGACGACCACACCGCGATCCGGCTGTTGATGCAGTTGTGGCTGGGAGTGATCCAGTCGTGCCTGAACGGCCGCATCTCCGTCCCCGACGCGGAATCAGATATCCGCACCGCGTGTGACCTCCTGCTGGCGCGGATGTCACCCAGCGATCACGCCCGGACCTCGCACAACGATTTCTGACTGGAATACGTTCCGTTCCAAGGCTCCCTCGACTTCTGTCGAGCGTGCCGTGATCGGTCGTCGTCCTTGTCGAAATCGCCGTTGCGAGTGCTCAAATTCGGTTGAGCGTGCCCAAATTGCCGTTGAGCGTGCCGAAGTCGTCGACCGTCCAGTCTAAGTTTTTTTGATACACCGAAATCCGCCGTGGAACATTGCTCGGCGTCAATAAATAGAATACATTCTAGAAATACCCCCCGGGCGCCTGAACTTCTCGCGCCATTCGAAGGAGCGAACATGAGCAATGTCGTCATCGTGGAAGCAGCGCGCACACCGATCGGCCGTCGCCGCGGAGCATTGTCCGGCCTGCATCCGGCCGTCTTGCTGGGCGCAGCCCAACAGGCCGTGCTCGACCGGACGGGCCTGCCGGCATCCGATGTCGGACAACTGGTCGGTGGCTGTGTCACCCAGGCAGGCGAGCAGTCCAACAACGTCACGCGGCAGGCCTGGTTGCATGCCGGACTGCCCTACACCACGGCCGCGACCACGATCGACTGCGCATGTGGCTCCTCGCAGCAGGCCGTGCACATGGTTGCCGGCCTGATCGCGTCCGGTCAGATCGACGCCGGCATCGGTTGTGGTGTCGAGGTGATGAGCCGGGTGTTCCTCGGTCAGGCCAACGCCCCCGGTACCGGGAATCCGTATCCGGCTGACTGGACCATCGACATGGGTGATCAGTTCACGTCGGCCGAACGCATCGCCGAGCGCCGCGGCATCAAGCGCGGTGACGTCGACGCGTTCGGTCTGCAGTCGCAGCTCCGCGCGGCTGCGGCCTGGGCCGAGGGTCGTTTCGACCGCGAGATCGTGCCCGTGCAGGCACCCGTTGTCGACAAAGAGGGCACGCCCAGTGGTGAAATCGCCACGGTGACCCGCGACGGCGGACTGCGCGACACCACCGCCGAAGGACTGGCCGCGCTGAAGCCGGTCATCGAAAACGGCATGCACACGGCAGGCAACTCCTCGCAGGTCAGCGACGGTGCGGCGGCGGTGTTGCTGATGAGCGAGGAGAAGGCGGCCCAGGCAGGCCTGCGTCCCCGTGCGCGCATCGTCTCCTCGGCGATGGTCGGCTCCGACCCGTACTACCACCTCGACGGACCAATCGACTCCACCCGGATGGTGCTCGAGCGCAGCGGAATGTCGTTGGGCGACATCGACATCGTCGAGATCAATGAGGCCTTCGCCTCTGTTGTCCTGTCGTGGGCGCAGGTCCACGAGGCCGACATGTCGAAGGTCAACGTCAACGGTGGAGCCATCGCGCTCGGCCACCCGGTCGGTTCGACCGGCTCGCGGCTGATCACCAGCGCGCTGCACGAACTGGAACGCAGCGACAAGTCGACCGCGCTGATCACGATGTGCGCAGGCGGTGCGTTGTCGACCGCGACCATCATCGAACGCATCTGACACCCGAAACCACGAGTCCGACAGCGGCATGAACAACAGCGGCGTGAAGAACAGCGGCATGAACAACATGGGAATTGAACAACATGGGAATTGAACTCACTGACGACGACCGCGAACTGCGTGATTCGGTACGGGGATGGGCCGCGCGTCACGCGACCCCGACCGTGATCCGGAATGCGGTGGAAGCCAAAACCGAACTGCGCCCCAGCTATTGGTCGTCGTTGGCCGAACTCGGCATGCTCGGACTTCACCTGCCGGAGGAATTCGGTGGTGCCGGTGTCGGACTGGTCGAACTCGCCATCGTCACCGAGGAACTCGGGCGCTCGATGGTGCCCGGACCGTTCCTGCCGACCGCTGTTGTCTCGACGGTTCTGCACGAGGCCGGCCGGACCACCGAACTCGCGCGGTTGGCCGACGGCTCGCTGTTCGGAGCCGTTGCGTTGCAACCCGGTTCGCTGCGGTTGATCCGTGACAACGGCACGGTGAGGTTGTCCGGAACCTCCAGCCACATTCTCGGGGGACAGGTTGGTGACCTCTTCCTGCTGGCAGTCGACGACGACGGTTCCCTGGCCTATGTTGTGGTGCCCCGCGACCGCCTCGACCTCACCGACCTGCCGAGCCACGATCTCGTTCGTCGCAACGCCGAGGCCACGGTCGACGGCCTCAAGTTGTCTGACGCAGATGTACTCGGTCTCAATTCGCAGCGTGTCCTCGACATCGCGGCGACCCTGCTGTCGGCCGAAGCCGCGGGTCTGGCCGACTGGGCCACCACGACCGCGGCCGACTATGCCCGTGTCCGGCAGCAATTCGGCCGGGTCATCGGTCAGTTCCAGGGCGTCAAGCACAAGGCCGCGCGCATGCTCGGGCTGACCGAACAGGCGCGGGTGACGGCGTGGGACGCCGCGCGTGCGATGGGACCGAACACCGATCGCGTCGAGGCCTCCCTGGCCGCGGCTGTTGCCGGCGCGGTTGCGCCCGAGGCCGCGTTCACGGTCACCAAGGACTGCATTCAGATTCTCGGTGGTATCGGCTACACGTGGGAACACGACGCGCATCTGTATATGCGTCGCGCGCAAACGCTTCGAATCATGTTGGGTTCGACCGCCACCTGGCGTCGTCGGGTCGCCGCCCTCACCATCGACGGTGCGCGCCGTGTCCTTGGCGTCGATCTTCCGCCGGAGGCCGAACAGATTCGCGCTGAGATCCGGGCCGAACTTGCCGGTGCGGTGGCGCTCGACGATGCCGAACGTAAGGTGTTCCTGGCTGACAAGGGTTATACGGCACCACATCTGGCCGCCCCATGGGGCAAGGGTGCCGATGCCATCACCCAGCTGGTCATCGCCGACGAACTGCGGGCCGCCGATCTCGAGCCGCACGACATGATCATCGGCAACTGGGTGGTTCCCACCTTGATCGCCCACGGCAGTGACGAGCAGCTGCAGCGGTTCCTTCCGCCGTCACTGCGCGGTGACATCATCTGGTGCCAGTTGTTCTCCGAGCCCGGTGCGGGTTCGGACCTGGCCGGACTGAGCACCAAGGCCACCAAGGTCGACGGCGGCTGGAAGCTGCAGGGCCAGAAGGTGTGGACCTCGATGGCGCGCGTTGCCCACTGGGGCATCTGCCTGGCGCGCACCGACGGTGACGTCGCAAAACACAAGGGTCTCTCGTACTTCCTCATCGACATCAGGAACAGTGAAGGCCTCGATATCCGGCCGTTGCGGGAGATCACCGGCGAATCACTGTTCAACGAAGTCTTTTTCGACGACGTGTTCGTGCCCGACGAGTTCCTGGTCGGACAGCCCGGTGACGGGTGGAAGCTGGCCCGCACCACACTGGCCAACGAACGTGTCTCACTGTCCAACGACTCGTCACTGGGCTCCGGCGGCGAAGCGCTGCTCGATCTGGCGGCAACGGTGCCCGGTGGCCTGGACGCCGAGCAGATGACAGTCCTGGGAAAGGTGTTGTGCGACGCGCAGACCGGCGGTTTGATGGGTCTACGGACCACGCTGCGGTCGCTCGCCGGCGGTCAGCCGGGAGCAGAGTCGTCGATCGCGAAGCTACTCGGTGTCGAGCACATCCAGCAGGTGTGGGAGGTTGCGATGGAGTGGGCCGGCCCGTCCTCGCTCCTGACCGGGCAGGATCGGTGGTCCCACACCCAGCAGTTCCTCAACTCTCAAAACCTCTCGATTGCCGGTGGTACCACCAACGTTCAGCTGAACATCATCGGTGAGCGGATCCTGGGCCTGCCCCGCGATCCGGAACCGGTGAAACCAGTGCGGGCATGACCACTACGAAGGAGTCCTAGCCGTGGGTATCGACCTGAACGTGGCATTGTCCGCCGAGCCGACCGTCCGCGACGTGTCCTGGACCGAGCGAGACGTCCTGCTCTATCACCTGGGCCTCGGTGCGGGTGTGAACAATCTGGATCCGGCCGAGTTGGCCTGGGCGTACGAAAAGAAGCTGCGTGTGGTCCCGACCTTCGCAATGGTTGCCGGACAGGGTATTTCGGCCGGCGCGATCGCAGCGCCGGGGATGAATCTGCCGGGCATCGACATCGACCTGCGCAAGATCCTGCACGGCGGACAGTCGCTGCAACTGCACGCACCCATCCCGGTGTCCGGCACCGCACAGATCGCATCGCGCGTTTCCGATGTGTGGGACAAGGGCAAGGCGGCGGTGATCGTGCTCGAACAGGCGGCCACCGGCCCCGACGGAAACCCGCTGTGGACCAGTTCGATGCAGATCTGGGCCCGCGGCGAAGGCGGATTCGGGGGACCGGCCGGCCCAGATGCGGTGACAGCGATCCCCGATCGGGAACCGGATAAAGTACTCGTTTCCGCGACCACCGCGCAACAGGCGTTGGTATACCGGCTCAGTGGCGACATGAATCCGTTGCATGCCGATCCGGCGTTTGCGAAGATGGCCGGTTTCGACCAGCCGATCCTGCACGGACTGGCGTCGTACGGCGTCGTCTGCAAGGCCGTGATCGATGGTGTCCTCGACGGTGATCCCGCAGTGGTGCAGTCCTATTCGGTGCGATTCGCCGGATCGCTGTACCCGGGGGAGACCATCGAGACCTCCGTCTGGCGCGAAGACAACCAGTTGATCTTGCAGGCCGTCTGCGTCGAACGCGACCAGCAGCCGATCCTCACCCACGCCACGATGGAGATCCGATGAGCCAGGATTCAAACGAGCATCCGACTGTCGGGAACGCGCCGGACGGCATCGTCCTCACATCCATGCCGGGCGAGGAGCCTGTGGATCGGGCCACCGCTGCGGCGCGCCGCGTGGTGGACGCGCTGCTCCGTACCGATCGGGCAAACGCCAACCTCGACCGCGTCACCGAGGAGTTGAACAGCATTGCCGAGCACCTCGAAGAACACGCACCCGAGGTCGCCGTCCGGCTGATCGACATGTGGCGTGGAGAAGGTGTCACCGGCCACGACCCGGTCACCGGTCCCAAGAACGCCATCGCACCACCGCTGACGCTGGTCGGCCGAGATGAAGGCCATGTCGAAGGTGTGGTGAGTTTGACGTTCCCCTATCAAGGCCCACCCGGCCATGTCCACGGTGGCGTGGCGGCGATGTTGCTCGATCACACGCTCGGTGTGGCCAACGCCTGGGCCGGTCGTAGTGGTGCCACCGCACAACTCAATGTGCGGTATCACGCGCCGACGCCGCTGTTCGAGCCACTGACGATACGTGGCCGGTTGATGACGGAGGACGGCAAGAAGATCACGACCGTTGGCGACATCCGCACCGCGGACGGCACGGTCTGTGTCTCGGTTGAGGCATTGTTCATCGACAAGACGGTTCCCCGCCCGCGCTAGGCGGGAACCGGCGAAGGAGACTTCATGGCCAAGTTGGACGGCAGGGTGGCTGTGGTCACCGGAGCCGGTATGGGTATCGGTCGAGGTATGGCCGGGGCGTTTGCCCGCGAGGGCGCCTCGGTTGTCGTCGCCGAGATCGACACTGCTGCAGGCGAACAGACTGCCGCGTGGTTGCGCGACGAGTGGGGTGTTGCCGCGGAGTTCGTTCGCACCGACGTCACCGACAAGGCTCAGGTCCTGGCCATGGTGGACGTGGCGGTGGAGCGTTTCGGCAGGCTCGACATCTTGGTCAACAACGCCTGGCGTGGCTCCGGCTACGCGCGCTTGGAGAACATGACCGATGAGCAGCTGCGTGGCGGTTTCGACATGGCGGTGATGGCGGCCTTCTGGGCGATGCAAAAGGCCCTGCCGGAGTTGCAGAAGCACGGCACCGGGCGCGTCATCAACCTGTGCTCGCTCAACGGTGTCAACGCGCATATGTACTCGGTGCAGTACAACGCGGCCAAGGAAGCCCTGCGTAGCCTGACCCGGACAGCGGCCCGGGAGTGGGCGCCACATCAGGTGTGCTGCAACGTGATCTGTCCAGGCGCACAGAGCGAAGCCTACAAGCGGGTGGTCGAGGCCAACCCCCAGATGGCCGCCGGCATGGCTGCGGAGAACCCCATGGGCCGCATCGGTGATCCGCTCGACGACATCGGTCCCGTTGCTGTCTTCCTGGCGAGCGACGACAGCCGGTATCTGACCGGCAACACACTCTTCGTCGACGGTGGTGCCCACATCAACGGCGTCCAATGGGCGCCTGCTGTCGACTAGTCGTACACATCGAACAAAAGCACACGCTCCAGTCATAAGCACACGTCGTAACGTGTGCAGATGACTGGAGCGTGTGCTTTTGTCGTCAGACCGTGATCGAGCGGCGCATCATCTTGCCGGTTGCGTTGCGGGGCAACGGATGCTCGGTGATCCTCGCGGAGTGCCCCGGGTGGGTGCCCGCTGGGACACACGTGACTGCATGCGAATGGATGCCTATGCGACTGTCCGGGGTGACGCGATTCAGGTGTTGCCGGCCACCACTTGGAAGCACCCAACCAGTTGGCGCAGGGCAGGGGCGAATCGACATCGGTTGCTGCAGTTTGTGCACCCTCGACGGTTCGGCCCTTCATCGGGAAGATGTGAGATGTTTCGTCATGCTATCGAAATAGTATGTGGCAGAACAGGATTCATTCAGCAATTCATTGCGAACATCTGTTCGAGAAGGTAGTCTGGAGCCAGTCGACCACAAGCATCACGTATCTGACGCCTTCCCCGCAGAGACACTCCGGTCGACCTTCCGGCTTGACCCTGCTTTGGAAGGTGCTGTGCTATGCGAGTTCTCGAACTGGTCGATTCCCTGATTGATCTGGTGCTACCCGATGGTCCCGGCGGCGTTCTAGGCACGGCGAAGGATCTGATTACCCTACGTAACGTCGCCGAGCATCAACTAGCGGTGTGCGCCGCGGTGATCGACGGGTCGGGTATCGCCCGTAAGGAGGGGTCGACCACGTCTAAGTTGTTGCAGGCCAATGGTGCGGCACCGGTATCGGCGTATCGGTGGTTGCGCGTCGGACCGGGCCTCGCCGGTCTGGATCGTACTGCCGGGTATTCGAGGGACGGGTTTCTGTCGTCCGAGCATGTCGATGCGGTGGTCAAAGGTGTCGCGCATGTCCTCGGGCGGTCCGACGATCCGATCACCGCTGAGCAGCAGATCGAGTTCGAACGGAAACTGTTGAACCACGTTATCTCCGGAGCACCACCGGCAGAGATCAGCGCGGCGGCCCGAGCGCTGGGGAATGAGGTGGCGAAGGACACGGGTGGTCCGCCGCCTGCGGAGGATCGGTCGCTGAACAGTCTCGAATACAAAGTTCACGAGGGCCGTTGTGTCGGCACATTCGATCTTGATGCGGTGATCGGGGAGAAGTTGCACTCGGCGTTGGACCTGTGGTCCAGGGCGCGTCCTGAACCTGACGGCTCCGATGATCCGCGTTCTCCGACCCAGCGTCGCGCTGATGCGTTGCATCAACTATTGGATTGTGGTGGTGGTGGGCAAATATTGGTGTCGGCGCCGCGGACCGAGGTGATGGTCACCGTGCCCGCCGATCATCCCGAGGCTGCCACTTTGCCGTGGATGGGTCCGGTCACCGAGGCGACTGCCGCGATGTTGGCGTGTGATTCGTCGATCACCTCGATCACCCTTGATGGGCAGCAGGTTCCGGTCGATTTGAGTCCGCCGAAGCGTTTGTTCGCCGGGCTGGTGCGAAAAGCGATCATCATCCGCGACACCTGCTGTGTGAAATGCGGCGGACATGCCAGTTGGTCGGACTGCCACCACATCGTGCACTTCGTCGACGGCGGCCCGACCACGTTGGAGAACGGCTGCCTGTTGTGTCGCACCTGCCATATGGCGGTTCACAACACTGATTGGGACGTGATCATGGGCTCCGACGGGCACCCGTGGCTGATCCCGCCCGCGGGTATCGATCCGCAGCGAAAACCCTTACCGGCCTACAACAGGCGAACCCTCGCCCTCGCCGCCTGAACCAACTTCACTACCGTCACCACGCGCCACCACCAGCGCACCCGAGATTGTGTCGGGACCGCGCACGCATCTTTGACAACTACACAGTGTGATCGACCGTTGTGTCGGCGCCCGGACATGCCAGGCGCCGACACAACGGTGGCCGGTCTTGGTTCGTCAGACCGTGATCGAGCGGCGCATCATCTTGCCGGTCGCGTTGCGGGGCAACGGATGTTCGGTGATCCGCCACTGCGTCGGGACCTTGTAGTACGAGAGTCGCTCGGTCGCGAAGGCGCGGAGGTCGTCTTCGGTCGTCGATGCTCCCGGCCTGGTCACGATCACGGCGGCGACTTCCTGACCGAGGTCGGGGTGCGGCACGCCGACCACGGCACATTCGGCCACATCCGGATGCTCGTCGAGACACTGCTCGATCTCGGTGGGGTAGACGTTCTCGCCGCCGCGCAGGATCAGATCGGAGCGTCGTCCGGTGAGCTGCAACCGTCCGCCGTCCACGCGGCCGAAGTCGCCGGTTCGCAACCATCGTCCGGGCGCGATTGCGGCGGCGGTGGCCGCTTCGTCCTCCCAGTAGCCGAGCATCACAAACGGGCTGCGCACGCAGATCTCACCCTCGGTGCCTTCGGGGAGCGGTTCACCGAACGGATCGCGGATCTCCAGGCTGACGGTGACGACGGGACGGCCCAGGGTGCCGGGGAACTCCTCGATGTCGGCAGGCGTCGCGAGGGCGATGGCGGTGCTGCATTCGGTGAGACCGTAACTGTCGACCAGTGCGTTGCGCGCGAACGCGAACTTGGCCTGCAGTTTCTCCTTGAACGCAACGGAGGAGGGTGCAGAGGCGAGCGCGAAGGACTTCAGGGACGACAAGTCGTACTTCTCGACGTTGTCGTGCTCGAGGAGCCGGGTGGCCATGGTCGGCACCGCGCCCCAGTTGGTGACCCGTTCCCGCTCTATGAGACCCAGGATGGTGTCGGCGTCGAACGCGCCCTGGTTCATGATCACCGCGCCACCGGTTGCCAGACGCGGAACCACCAGATTGTGCAGACTCGCGATGTGGAACAACGGCGAGGTCAGCAGATGGCGTGCCGGGCTGGGCGCGGTGGGATCGTATGTTTCGCCGCTGAGTTCGGCCATGAACGCGTCACCGTAACGCTGGTAGTCGACCACCGCCAGGAGATTGCGCTGTGAGTGCAATGCACCCTTGGGGCGACCACTGGTGCCACTTGTGTAGAGGATCACCGACGGGTCGTCTTCGTCGACATCCGGGAGTGGCAGATCGGCGCCGTCGTATTCGGCGATGAGCGCGGGAAGGTCTTCTTCCATGGTCAACACGGTGACCGTGCCGGGGACCTCGGGGAGTGAGGCGGCGCGCTTCGCGTCGACCACGAGGACTGTGGGCCGACTGTGCTCTAGGCCGTAGGTGACCTCACGTGGCACCCACCAGCCGTTGAGGCCGACGGTGATGGCACCCAGGGCCTGGGTGGCCCAGAACGTCATGACCCATTCGGGGGTGTTGGCGGCGAGGATGCCGACGCGATCACCCTTGCCGACCCCGTATTTGTCGCGCAGAGCCGTGGCCAGCGCAGCGACGGACCGAGCGTGCTCGGCGTACGAGATGCGGCGGTCGGTTGTGACGAGATAGTCGGCATCGCCCCAGTTCAGGGAGTCAGGAAGGTGCTCGGCCACAGCGCGCCGGCGATTCTTCATCACCTGCATGGACGCACCGAGCACATCTTCTTCGACCAACTCGAACGGTCCGCCGGGACCGGTCAGACGTGTCATCACCGCAGCGATGTGTAGCTGCGGATCGGTGGAGGCAGACATCAAAAGCCTTTCGTTACGTACTGCGATGTACACCACAAAATCTCACGGCACGGGGTATCCATGGTGACGGTTACCACTCAGCGAGACTGGGCCATTCTGCAGACGTTGGCGACGATACCGTTCGGCCAAGAATTGCAGTTGGAGAACATATCAACATGACGCCAGATCTCGGCAGGCCGCGACTTCCGTCGGCCGGTTCGTCGCGGTCGCCAGAGCTTGCTGCGAGACCTTGAGATGGTCGTGACCAGATGTGATTTCTCTACGAGGACAGGAGTTGAGTTGGAACGCGCAACCATGGCGGAGGCATTGCTCGATCGCCTAGGAGACACACACTTGGGTGTGCGCACCCGTGAACGGGATTGGACATGGGACGAGACGGTGCGCGAGAGCGCGGCCCGCGGGTCTCTGGCCGCCTCGCTGAGGGTCGATGGTCCGTACCATATCGGCGTATTGCTCGAGAACACCCCAGAGTTCCTGTTCTGGCTCGGCGGCGCGGCATTGGACGGCGCAACGATCGTAGGAATCAATCCGACGCGTCGTGGCTCCGAACTCGAAGCAGAGATCCGTTATGTCGACTGCCAGTTGATCGTCACCGACGCTGCAGGCATGGACAAATTGCGTGACCTCGACCTCGGGTTGGATGAAGATCGTTTCATCCTGGTCGACGAACCGTCCTATCCCGACCGGGTGCAGGCGCACCGGGTTGAAAACCCTGTCGCAGCGCCGGGGGTGGACGAATCGACTCTGTTCCTGCTGCTGTTCACATCGGGTACCACCGGGATGTCGAAGGCAGTGCGCTGCAGCCAAGGTCGACTGGTCAGACTCGCCTACACGAACTCAAAAAAGTACGGTCACGTTCGCGAGGATGTCGACTACTGCTGTATGCCACTGTTCCACGGCAATGCACTGATGGCGCTGTGGGCGCCGGCCCTGGTCAACGGGGCCACGGTTTGCTTGCCCCGTAAGTTCTCGGCCTCCGGGTTCATGCCGGACGTGAGGTTCTTCGGAGCAACATTCTTCACGTATGTCGGCAAGGCGCTGAGCTACCTGATGGCGACCCCGGAGCAACCGGACGACATCGACAACACACTCGTCCGCGGATTCGGCACGGAGGCATCGCCGGAGGACAGGACGGAGTTCGTCCGCCGATTCGGAGCCGACCTACGCGAAGGCTACGGCTCGTCCGAGGGCGCCGGGTCGGTGGCGATCGATCCGAACACACCCGAGGGTGCACTGGGACGGCCCGCGCACAACGAGATCGCCGTCGTCAATCCGGAGACGAAAGATGTTTGTCTTCCGGCGAAACTCGACCGGCACGGCCGGGTTCTCAACCCGGACGAGGCGATCGGTGAGATGGTCGACATGGGTGGCGCGAAGCGTTTCGAGGGCTACTACAAAAACGAGTCCGCAGTGGCCGAGAAGATCCGCGATGGCTGGTATTGGACCGGCGATCTGGGATACATCGACGAGGACGGCTTCATCTATTTCGCCGGCCGCAAGGGCGACTGGATTCGGGTGGACGGTGAGAACACGTCGGCGTTGATGATCGAACGGATCGTGCGCCGGCACCCGAAGGTCATTGCGACCGGCGTGTACGCGGTGCCCGATCCGCGCTCGGGCGATCAGGTCATGGCTGCAATCGAGGTCGCGGACCTGGCCGACTTCGATCCGGTCGAGTTTGCAGAATTCCTTGGGGCCCAAGATGATCTGGGTACCAAGTCGGCTCCGAGGTACGTGCGTGTCTCGACCGATCTGCCGGTCACCGGATCGAACAAGGTACTCAAACGTGATCTGCAGGCGCAGCTGTGGCGTACCGATGAGCCGGTGTATCACTGGGTTGGTCGTGGGGCACCGAACTACGCACTGCTGACCGAGGCCGAAAAAGTGGCTCTAGAACAGTCCTTCCACACCCACGGTCGCGCGAGGTTCCTTCCAGAACCCGTGTGAGCGTTGCGGCTTTCGTATTCGACGCGATGGCCATCTGACTGACGATCACCTACGAAACGGCCTCGGGGCTTTTGGCCCCGGGGCCGTTTTGCATCATGGGCGCGGGCGCCCGTTGAGTCTGTCCGCAGCGATCAGTCGTGCGACGAACGGAGTTCGCGGACCATCTCTTTGAGTTCTCGCACGTCGCGCTGCAGGTCGGTGAGCACCGCATGGTTCACCGTGCGAAGGTCTGCAGGTGCAGCCTGGGCCGGGTCGGCTTGCGATGGCTGGGCCGGGTCGGCTTGCGATGGCTGTGCCGGGTCGAGCGTGAAGCCATCAAGGAATATCGCGATCAGGTTCTGTTGGTACTGTGCGGACTTCTCCGTGAGGGTTGCGCGATGGAAACGCACTGTGAACCAAACGGATTCACGCAGCAGCTGGTGGAAGTGGAACGGATCCACGTCGGTTCGGAACTCACCGGCCTCGACGCCCCGGGCGATCGCGTCCGCCCAGTAACTGTTCGCCACGCGCACCGTGGTGGCGATACGACTATCTGCCGGCGCCGACGACAGGGCACGCTCGTTGTGGTAGATCTCTGTCGCGAACGGATGATCCTTCGCGGCTTCGAAAGAGACGGCGACCATTCGGTCCAGTCGTTCGCGACTCGTCTCGCCCGGGACGACCGCGTTTTTGTATCTCTCGTTCAAGTCGTCGACGAATGCGACGACGATTTCGCAAACGATCGCTTCCTTGGACTCGAAGTAATGGTAGAGGCTGCCGGGAAGGATCCCGACTTCTTCGGCGATGTCCCGGACAGTCGTGCGCGCTACACCGCGTTTGCTGAACAACCGGGCCGAATGAAACAGGATGTTCGCTCGCCGAGTTGATGACACCTGACGTTGCCCCCCGAGGTACCGCGTTTGTCCTGGGTGATCAAGCGCTGCTCGAAAACGGATGCTACACGACCCGACGATGTATCGACCTCGACGACCTGCAGCACAATTCGCCGCTGCCGGCCCCGGTGGGGTCAAGCGTTGGCAGGGCGGTTGGTCCACGAACCGTCGGCGCGGGCGAACCAGCCGCCGGCCGCGTGAGAGCCCCCGTCGACGTGAATTGTCGTCCCGGTCACGTAGCGCGACATCTCCGAAGCGAGAAACAGTGCGGGGCCGGCAACGTCGTCGGCGCGACCGGGACCTCCCAGTGGTGCCCACTGCGGCCAACGATGGCGGTCGGCGTCGGGTACGAGGCGTTCGTAGGGCACCTGGGGCGTCTCGATGAGGTCGGGGGCGACCGCGTTCACCCGAATACTGTGGCGCCCCACTTCGAGCGCGAGGCTGCGGGTGAAATGGCGTAAAGCGGCCTTGTACGTCGAATATGCGACGTGCCCGGGTATTCCGCGGTGTGCTTCGACAGTGGTCAGGTTGATGATCGATCCGCCGCGGCCGCGCTCGATCATTCCCGGCAATACCGCGTGGGTGACCAGCATGGCGTGATGGAGGTTGATGTCGGCCATTGCAGCCCACTCACTGGTGTCCGCGTCGACGAATGATGTCGGCGGGCGGATGAAGTCGCCAACGTTGTTCACCAGGACATCCGGACAGAACTCGGACAATTGCTGGGCCACAACAGGATCGGTGACATCGGCCATCACGGATCTGACCCCGGTCAGTTCGTCTGCCAGGCGGGTGCAGGCTTCGCCGTCGATGTCGACCGCGACAACGTCGGCACCGTGCGTTGCGAACAGTCGGGTGATGGCGGCACCGATACCTTTTGCCGCGCCGGTCACCACGGCGGTTTTGCCGGTGAGTAATGGGCCCGGCACGGATTGACTTGGATGTGTTTGCGCGGACATGAATGTCCTTTCGGTGAAAGTGGAGTGAATCCGGATGTCAAGGACCATCGGGACTGAAGTGACGAGCAAAGTGTTGTGCCCTCAAGGTGGCTATTTCGGTGTCGGCACGAGTGGACTTTCTCCATCGAAGGGTCCGACCCAACCAGCGTTAGATTGCTGTTCGGCTCCGGGACTGCGCCATTGTGGCATGTCAGGCGCTTGGTTGACAGCTCGGTTGTGATCCATCTAACGTACCAAGCAAGCAGTTGCTTGCGTAGACCAAACGACGTTTGGTTCGTTGCGAATACGGCATCTCGACGGCGCCCTGTATCTGGCATTTCCCATAAGAGGAGAAGAATGAAGACGCTAATTGTTGGTGGAACCGGCATGATCGGCACGCACATCGCAAACCATTTGCGCGAGCAGGGCAGCGAAGTTTCTCTCGCGGCACGTACAGCGCCGGCTGCTGGCACTTTCGCAAGCGAGTTCCCGACCATTCTTCGCGACTACAGCAACGATGAGTTCTCCGCTGCCGACTTGGCCCCTTTCGAAGCCATCGTCTTCTCGGCCGGTAACGACATCCGCCACGTACCCAAGGGCGCCGACATGGCCGAGTTCTGGGACAAGAACCAGAGCGGCGGAGTGCCCGGGTTTGTCGCCCGCGCAAAAGAGGCCGGTGTCGCCCGTGTGGTGCAGATCGGCAGTTACTACCACCAGTTGATGCCCGATCTGATCGAGACAAACGAGTACGTTCGCGCGCGCCACCTTGCGGACGAAGGGGCACGTGCGCTGGCCGATGCCGATTTCAACGTCTCAACCTTGAATCCTCCGTCGATCGTGGGGGTCAAGTTGGGTGCGCCCGCGCGGACGTTCACGAAACTGCTTGCCTGGGCTGACGGCGAAATGCCGAAGATCCCGAACTTCGCACCGGCCGGTGGCACCAACTACATGTCCGTCCAGTCGCTGTCCGAGGCGGTCTGGGGGGCATTGCAGAATGCGGAATCAGGCAAGGCGTACTTGGTCGGAGACGCCAATCTCACTTATCGCCAGTACTTTCAGACGATCTTCGACGCTGCCGGAAGTTCGATCCAGCTCGAAGAGCGCGACGAAGAGCACCCGTTCCTTCCGGACCCGTTCATCGTGCAGGGGCGCGGAAACGTCATCTCCTATGAACCCGATGCCGCGGAGACTGCAGCACTCGGATACGGCCGTGGTGTCGCCGAGGCCGCGATCCGCGACGTGGTGGCGCTGACCAGAGAGCACGCCTCTGCCTGAGTTCGACCCCGTAGCTGATCGACCCCGTAGCTGATCGACCTCGGGCTGATCGCCGGCCAGGCCGATGGTTTTTGCTCGCGCGAAGGAAATTTGTTGAAGCGCACTGGTTTTCGTGTTCCAAAAATTTTTGTGGTGATGGCTGCAGTGGCTCTGGGTATGACGGGCTGTGGCGGGGGATCCATGGGTGGCGGATTCGGTGGCGCGGGCGGTGACCTGGACCGCGACGCGGTGCTTCGGGTCACCACGAGCTCGCCGACCAGAAATCTGGATCCATACCTGCAGACGAGCTACGGGGGCTGGGGCTACCTGACCACCGTGTTCGATCGCCTCACCACCGTCGACACCGAGGGGAATCTCGTTCCGGCACTGGCGACATCGTGGGAGTTCGCGCCCGACGGTTCTTACCTGGAATTGGAGCTGCGCGACGACGTCGCATTCCACGACGGTACGAGGTTCGACGCCGCCACAGTGGTTGCGAACATCGGTAGAGGTCAGACATTGGAGGGCAGCACGGTCAAGGCCGCCCTGCAGAACGTGGCGGCAGTCGACGTGATCGACGACTTCACCGTTCGCCTGCAGTTGGTGCCGGGTACCGGCGTGGACCTTCCCGGGGTGTTCAGTACCAACGCCGGAATGATGATCAGTCCGAAGACCATTGCGGCAGGTACGGACATTCGCAATCAACCGGGCGCGAGCGGCTCGGGAGCCTACGAGGTCAGTGCATACGTGCCGCAGGAACGCCTGTCGCTCGTGCGGTCGGACGCTGTCAACTGGGATCCGGACGCCGGCCGGTTGGCAGGCATCGACTTCGAGGCGATTCCTGACGCCAGTACCCGACTGAACGGCTTGAAGACGGGTATGACCGACCTGAGTTGGGTGAGTTCGGCAAACGAGGTGATGGAGGCGCAGTCACTCGCGCAAAAACGTGCCCTGGGTGTCGACGAAGTGATCTTCCGCAATGTGCTCGGCCTGTACATGCGGCCCGAAGGAGACCTCGCGAAGCCGGAGGTCCGCCAGGCGGTGGCATCGGCGATCGACCCAGATGCCGTCAGCGCGCTGTTTTCCGGAACATGCACCCCGAGCCGGTCGATCTACCCGGCAGGCAGCTGGTCTGTGGACGAAACATATGAGTACCCCTATCCATACGATGTAGACAAGGCGCGGAGCCTCGTGCAATCGGTCGGTGGCGCCAAGATCGCCTTGACATTCGGGGCAGGTACCAACACGGAAAAGTCCGCGAACGTCATTCAGTCGTCGCTGTCGGATGCGGGTATCGACGCAGATCTCAATCCGGTGCCGAATGCCCAGAACGAACCACGTTATGCCGCGGGCGATTTCCAATCGATGGTGGCCAACAGCTTCAGCCCGAAGGTCGATCCCGCGGAGACGGTGAATACGTTCCTGCTCGGTTCATACGATCTCGCGAACGGTGATCAGCAGATCAAGGACCTCGCGAAGGTCGCCGCTGATCCGGCGCTGCCGCAGGAGGAGCGGGCCGAGTTGTACCAGCAGATCTGGAAGCTCACCCTCGAGGAAGCCATGTTTGTCCCGATCTGCAACCAGACCAACGCTGCCGTGTTCACCGACAAGGTCGTCGGCGCGGACGAGGTCCCCTGGACCGATCTCGGAATCTTCGACCTTCGACACATCGGTATGACCAAGTAGCTCGCTCGAAGGAGAGGAACTCTTATGCTGCGTTACGGTGGTCAGCGGTTGTTGGCAGCGATTCCGTTGCTGTTGATCGTTCCGTTGATGATATTTCTGTTGATGGATCTGGCTCCGGGTGACCCTGCAGTCGTTCTCGCGGGGGAGAACTCGACGCCCGAGCGTCTGAGCGAGCTACGTGCGAGCTTGAACCTGGACCAGAATGTCTTCCTGCGATACCTCGACTGGGTGAGCTCGGCCGTGCGCGGAGATCTCGGCATGTCGCTGCTGTCCGATCAATCCGTGGCTGAACTTCTGCTACGGCGCATGGCGACGACCCTGTCCCTGGTGGCGTTCGCGATGGTGTTGGCAGTCGTGGTCGGTGTTGTCCTCGGTGTGCTGGGTTCATTTCGACCGGGTGGCGTGATCGACCGGGGCATCAACGTTCTGGCGTCGGTGGCGATTGCCATACCTGCTTTCTGGTTCGGGTTGGTACTGGTGTCGCTCTTCGCAGTGTCGAACCAGATCTTTCCGGCGTTCGGCTACGTGCCGATATCCGAGGGAGTTGTTCCGTGGTTCCAGCACTTGGGTTACCCGGTGTGGCCTTGGCGTTGCTGCCCGCGGCCGAGGTGACATTGCAGCTGCGGACCTCGCTCGGGAACGTCATGGGCAGTGACTACATACTCAACGCCAATGCGCGGGGGTTGTCTCCGGCCCGGGTCACCTTGAAACATGGGCTCAAGAACGCATGTATCCCGGTGGTGACAGTGCTCGGGTTCCGGGTCTCTGAGGTTCTCGGTGGCGCCGTCACCATTGAGATCATCTACAACATGCCGGGATTGGGGAGTCTCGCAGTCGACAGCGTCCAAAATCACGATGTGCCAGTGCTTCTCGGATTCGTTCTGTTCACCACGGTGGTCGTTGTCATAGTCAATCTGCTCGTCGACATCTCGTACGGTTACTTCAACCCGAAGGTGCGCTCATGATCTCGACCAAGAATGCCGGAACGAGCGAGATCGGCAATCACATCGGTGTGGGCCGCAAGGTGCTGGGGTTCATACGCCGAAGGCCGGTCACCGCGATCGCCGGACTGTTCGTTGTCCTGCTCGTGCTGATGGCGGTGTTCGCCTCCTGGATCGCCCCCTACGATCCATATACCCAGGACCTCTTGAATCGACTGCAGCCACCGAGTGCTCAGCACTTGCTGGGCACCGATGACTACGGACGGGATGTGCTGAGCCGGTTGATCTTCGGCTCCCGCATATCGTTGACGGCCTCGTTGCAGGCGGTGGCGCTGGCCCTGGCGCTCGGCCTGCCGCTGGGTGTGATCGCCGGCTACCGAGGCGGCTGGACCGATACGTTGCTCACCCGAACCATGGACGCACTGATGAGCGCGCCGTCACTGGTGCTGGCGATCACGATCGTCGCCGTACTCGGTTCCGGTATCACCAATGCGATGTTGGCTGTGGGACTGGTGATGGCACCGCGGTTCTTCAGGGTGGCGCGGGCCTCGACCATGGATGTCAGAGGCGACACGTATATCGAGGCGTCGGTCGCGTTGGGCTGTAAGACGTCTCGGACGATCGTCCGGCACATCCTGCCGAACGTGATGCCCCCAATCATCCTGGTGATCTCGGTGTCTCTGGGTACCGCGGTGGCGGCTGAGGCGAGTTTGAGCTTCTTGGGACTCGGTGCCGAGGCGCCCACGGCGAGTTGGGGCTCGATGCTCAGCACGGCCGCCTCGAACATGGAACTCGCGCCGCATCTTGTCTGGCCACCCGGCGTGATGATCTTCCTGACCGTGCTCGCCTTCACCTACCTCGGCGACGGTGTTCGCCGAGCTCTGACCAGGAGTCGCAATGGTAGTGACAACTGAACCACTGCGGTCGCAGGCGACCGCAGAAGCCGATGCCTCGCAGCTGTTGCGGGTGCGGGATCTCACTGTCCAGTTTCGTGCAGGCCGACGTGATTGGGTGACCGTCGTCGACGGCGCCTCGTTCGATGTAGGCGCAGGCGAATCCGTCGCCTTGGTAGGCGAATCCGGTTCGGGGAAGACTGTGTCCTCACTCGCGGTGATGGGTCTGACACCGAACACCGGCGGACGGATCTCCGGTGGTTCGGTCGAGTTCGAGGGCCGTGACCTGACGTCGCTGCATCCGCGAGAATGGCGGAAACTCCGCGGGACAGGGATGGGCATGATCTTCCAGCAGCCCATCCGTAGCCTGAACCCGGCGTACACGGTCGGCGATCAGATCGCTGAAACGGTCCGCAAACACCTCGGACTCGATCGGCGCGCGGCGATGGCGCGCGCGATCGAGATGCTCGAGTTGGTCCAGGTTCCCCGTGCTGCCGAGCGGGTCCGAGAGTATCCGCATGCCTTCAGCGGTGGAATGTGCCAGCGAGTGATGATCGCGATGGTCATGGCGTGCAATCCCAGGCTGTTGATCGCAGACGAACCGACCACCGCGCTGGATGTCACGGTGCAGGAGACGATTCTTCAACTGCTGCGGGATCTGCAGGAGCAGACCGGTATCGGGCTACTGTTCATCACCCACGACCTCGCTGTTGTTGCGGAGTTGTGTCAGCGCGTGGTGGTCATGTACGCGGGTGAGGTGATCGAACAGGGCGGTGCGGAGAAGCTCTTCTACACGCCGGAACATCCCTATACGGCAGGGCTTCTCGCGTCGATACCCCAACCGGGTCGTAGCGAGAACCGGCGCCTGACCGCGATCGAGGGCCGGGTGCCCGCGGCAGGCGAGTGGCCGGCCGGGTGCCGGTTCCGGCAGCGGTGTCCGCACGCTCGAGAAGGGCTGTGCGATGCCACGCATCCGGCGATGATCTCGACCGGGGAAGGCGGCAGTGCCCGGTGTCTGCGTGTCGCCGATCTCGAACTACAGGGGGTGAGCGGCCGATGAGTCTGCTAGAGGTGTCGAACATTTCGAAGTCTTTCTCGACAAGACGGAATCTCATCGGGCAACGTTCGGGGTGGACGCATGCCGTGCACGATGTCTCATTCACGCTCAAGGCCGGCGAATGTCTCGCCGTGGTGGGCGAATCCGGGGCAGGAAAGTCCACGGTGGGCCGAATCGTGTTGCGGTTGATCGAACCCGATTCTGGTGACATCGTGTTCGACGGCCAGGACGTCCGGGCCGCCAAACCTACCCGTCTACGCGCGATGCGCCGGGGGATGCAGATGATCTTCCAGGATCCCCACAGCTCCTTGGATCCACGGATGAACATCCTCGACGCGGTCGCCGAACCGCTGATCGTGCATACGGACCTCGATCGTAAGGCGCGTGATGAACGGGTCCGCACGTTGCTCGACAAGGTTGGTATCGGCCCGCGTCACCTATCCCGATATCCAGGCGAATTGTCCGGAGGCCAGTTGCAGCGAGTGGCGATCGCACGAGCGCTCACTCTGGAACCGAAGATGATTGTCTGCGACGAACCCGTTGCAGCCCTTGATGTATCGGTGCGTTCGCAGGTCCTCAACCTGCTCCGTGACCTGCAGGAAGAATTGGGTCTGGCCTACCTTTTCGTTTGTCACGACCTCGCTTTGATCGAGGTGATCGCCGACCGGGTGATGGTCATGGCGGGCGGAAAGGTTGTCGAGACGGGAACGGTGGAGGCGATCTACCGTGATCCCCAGGAGGAATACACGCGAAAGCTCCTCGATTCCATACCTGTTCCCATCCCACGCGGTTCGCGGATTCGGTGACGGTGGGTAGCGCAACAGCTCCGGGCCTGATTGACCGAATGACCCTGATTCTCGACGCATTCGATGGTGGAACCTCACGCTTGACCCTCGAGGAGTTGACCGCCCGTACGCGGTTGCCGCGCTCGACAGTTCATCGAATCCTGACCCAGCTGCTCAGGTTGAACTGGGTGGACCACAACTCGTCCGGATACGGTGTCGGGCAACGCGCTCTCGCGCTGGGCGGCTTCGGTGGAGATCACAGCGCGGTCCGTTTTGCGGCAGCGCCGTTTCTGCAGGAGTTGCATGCGCAGACCGGGATGGTCGTTCATCTGGCGGTCCTCGACCTGGGTGAGTCGATCTATCTCGACAAGGTGGGCGGGCGATACGCGTCGGAACTGCCATCTCGGGTCGGTGGACGTGGGCCGGCGTATTCGACGGCCTGTGGGAAGTCCATCCTCGCCTGGCTCGACCCGGAGCGGGTGGACAGTCTGTATGAACAACGGCTGCGTCGGTGCACCGACCGCACGATCGGCGATGTCTCCATCTTGCACAGGGAACTGAATACCATCCGCAGGCGTCGCGGGCTCGCCTTCGAAAGCGGCGAATCCTTCCGGGGTGTCGGATGTGTGGGAGCGGCCATCCGGGGTAAGGGTGGGCCGATCGCCGGTATCTCGGTGTGCGCAGATGCAAGTACTGCGCAACTCGAACGCGCCGCACCGCTGGTGGCCTCTGCCGCCAGGCAAGTCGCGATGGCGCTGTAGTGAGCCGCAGTCAGACGCCGTAACCACCGTCGACGTCGAGTTTCTGACCGCTGATATACCCGGCCCTGGGGGAGGCGAGGAAGAGCACCGCCTCTGCGATGTCGGCCGCTGTTCCGAAGCGTCCCAAGGGAATGTTTGCGCGGGTGATGTCGAGAGCGGCCTGATCGAGCTGTCCGTCTGCGATCAGGCGACTCGCCATTCCGTCTCTGAGCATGCCGGGACCTACGCAGTTCAGGCGCACCCCGAAGCGCCCCTCCTCGCCGGCGAGCGCTCTGACCAGGGACTCCACGGCGGCCTTCGGTCCAGAGGACAGCCCATCGCGTTTCGGGAATCTGGCGGTGGCTGCGGTTGTGACGGCCACGACCGATCCCTGGGACCGTCTCAGGTGGGGTAACGCCGGATGAACGAGATTGAAGAACCCGGTGACCTCTTGGTCGACCTGTTCGGCCATCATCGCCGGCGTCACATTCGACAGGTATGTCATGGGGACGTGCGGGCCCGCGGCATGGACCACGGTGTGAATCGAACCATAGGTATCGACGACGCGTTCCACGAACTCGGCGGTTGCGGCGGCATCGACGAGATCGAGACGGGTTGCCGTACAGGGTTGTTGGATTGCGGGTTTATGGTGCTCGGAGAGTTCGCCGGTGAGCTGCTCGGCCGCGGCGAAGTTCGACCGGTAGGTGAATGCGACCGGTGAACCCGCCTGAGCCAGTGCGAGACAAACCGCTCGACCTATTCCTCCGGTTCCACCGGTGACTATCGTGGCCCCCGACATGGCTGAAAAATCAGGCACCCCAATCCTTTCCTGGGAGAGTGACTCAGACGATCCGGGACCGTAGTTGAACCAGTGGGTCCGAGGCATCGCGCTGACCACGTGGGCCGGCCCCGCTGGGCTCGGCGAGCCGACCGGCTTCGGAACGCGTCCACTCTCGCACCGCCCAACGCTCGGTGATGGCCCATCGTCCTTCGCGGAGCTCCATGAGATCGATGTAGCGGGTGCCACTGGTGAAGTTGATCATCCCGGCCGACTCTGGTCCGCCCCAATGCATTGCCATCAAATAGGATTCGCTGATCGCCTGATGACCGTACAACTCCACGAGGTGGTTGCCGACGTGATGCTGGGTGCCTCCGATGAGGGATAGCTTCGGGCGGACCCAATCAATGAACTCCTCGACGGTGCCATCGAATCCGGTGTGGTGATCGATCCCGTCGCTGTGGTAGGCACCGCGCACCAGGTCGAAGTCGAGCCGGTCGATGCCACGGCAGTACCGCATCACCACTTCGTAGATGGCCTGTTTGTGTAGAAGTTCCTGCATTGCTTCATCCATTTTCGCGTTCCATTCTCTACGTTCGGTCTGCAAGATCGGTCATCCAATCGAGCAGCCCGGGAAGCTGTGTCGCGCCGATGCCGAATGCGGCGGGACGGAAGACGACCACGGTTGCACCCTGTCGGTACCATTCCTGCGCCGACCGGGCGGTGGCATCGAGATCGACGCTACCGTCGGGGCCCATCTCCGGTGAGACGGAAACCTGGATGCGGACAGAGTGGGGATCACGACCGTGCGCGGCAAATGTCTTGCGGAGAAGAGCGACGCTGTCTGCGAACAACGACAGGTCGGTCGGATTGACGGTCCAGCCATCTGCGACGCGGGCGATCCGGTCGAAGTTGCGTTGACTCGGGCCGAACCCCAGCATGATCGGGACACGATCCTGAACCGGAAACGGAAGGCTATGGAAGTCCGTGAAGGAGAAGTCCCGCCCGGTGAAACTGGCCGGAGCATTCGTCCACAGCTCTCGACAGGCCTGCACAGCCTCTTCCATCCGGCCGAAGCGGGCGTCGAACGGCATACCGGTCGCGGTGTACTCCGCCTCTTGCCATCCCACACCGAATCCCATCACGACGCGTCCCTGCGAGAGGGCATCGAGAGTCGCAAGCTGTTTGGCAAGCAGAGCCGCCGGCCGAATATTGGCGATCAGTACCGATACCCCCAGTTGCGCGCGAGCGGTGACGGCCGCAATACCCGAAAGCAGTGAGATCGGCTCGTACCAAGGGTGTTCAAGGGGAAACAGAAAGTTGTGATCCCGCACTCGCTGTGCGTGGGCATCTCCGGTGAAGCCGAGATGATCACCGGTCGAGATCAGATCGACACCGGCACGGTCCGCCCGAGCCGCAAGGTCGAGGACCATACGTACGTCGCCGTCGAAAAGGGCTTCGGCTCCGAGTAGGTTGATTCCGACTTTCATGCGCTGATCAGGCTGTTGTTGCACGTCTCACCTCGACGTCCTCGGTGAAGTCGACAACGAGTTCGCGACGTGCGAACAACCAGTGGCCTTCGGCGCGCGCAAACGTGTCCTGGTACCGGATGGCGAACCGATTGTCCCGGTATCCCTTTGCGTGCGAATAGATATGGTGCGCGGTGCAATAGGTTTCACCGTGGACGATGTCGGACGAGCCGGTCTCGAGGACCTGTTGGTCGACGACGTGCCGGGTGGCAACCAGGTGTGATAGCGAATCGATCACCGACTGGGCCACCGCCTGCCTGCCCTTCAATTCGCTGGGCGCGTCAGTTCCGTTCATCTGGGCCGGCAGCACAAGTGTCATCTGGGGAGTGAACAGCGAGGCCAGTACCTGCATGTTTCGACGGTCGACAGCTTGCGCATACCGCGCCGCAAGGGCGGCGATGGCAAGGCGATCAGAGGGTTCCATGATCGCATTCCAGCGTGGTCGAGACCGCGTCAGTGCCGGCCTCCCGCTGGGTGGGACTTCGGTACCGCGCTCGGTGGCGCGCAGTTAGCGTCCAGAACATTGCAGCGATAGCCATAAACGTCATAGGAGAACCACGATGGATTTGACTGAATCGCCCGAGCAGCAGGAGCTCAGGAGGGAACTGCGTACGTATTTCTCCACGCTGCTGCCCGAGGACGAGCGCCGCGCCGCCGGCGAGCAGGGCGTAGGTGGCCCCCGCTTCCGCGAGATCGTCAAGATGCTCGGCAAAGACGGTTGGCTGGGCATCGGCTGGCCGGTGGAGTTCGGTGGTCAGGGACGCTCGATCGAGGATCAGTTCGTCTTCTTCGACGAGGTTCAGCGGGCCGGTCTGCCATTTCCGTTCGTCACGGTGAACACCGTCGGGCCGACGCTGCAGAAGTACGGGACCGAGGAGCAGAAGGCGAGGTTCCTGCCCGGAATCCTCTCCGGCGACATCGTTTTCGCGATCGGATACACCGAACCCGATGCCGGTACCGATCTGGCGTCGCTCAAGACCCGGGCGGTACGCGACGGCGACGAGTGGGTGGTCGACGGCAACAAGATCTTCACCTCGGGTGCCAACACCGCCGACTACGTCTGGCTGGCCTGCCGTACCGATCCGGAAGCGCCCAAGCACAAGGGCATTTCAATCCTGATCGTCCCCACCGACGATCCCGGCTTCTCGTGGTCACCGATCCCCACCGTGGGCGGACTGATGGTCACCTCCACCTACTACACCGACATCCGGGTCGGGGCAGAAGCCCTTGTCGGTGAGGCCAATGGTGGCTGGCGCCTGATCACCGCGCAGCTCAATCACGAGCGCATCGGCCTGGCCGCACTCGGCGGCCGCACCGAGGGCCTGTGGAATCAGGTGCTGGAGTGGGCCAAGGAGAACGGTGCCATCGACATCCCATGGGTGCAGCAGGATTTCGCGCGTACGCACGCGAAGTTGGTCGCCATGCGATTGATGAACTGGAAGATGACGGCGGCGGTCGCCGCCGATACGCTCTCGGGCGCAGACGCCGGCGCCACCAAGGTGTTCGGCACCGAGACCCATGTCGACGTATATCGGACCTTGCTCGGAATCCTCGGTGCCGCAGGACGTATCCGGCCTGACAACCCGGGTGCGATCCTGGCCGGTCAGATCGAGCAGATCTCCCGCCAGGGCGTGGTCAACACCTTCGGTGGTGGCGTCAACGAGGTGCTGCGGGACATGGTCGCGACCATCGGACTGGGTACCGCCCGCATGGGACGCGGAAAATGAGCGGGATCGATGCGGCGCTGAGTAACCTGGTCGGCCAGGAGCTGGTGCCCACCACATGGGCGCAGGATCCGGTGAACACACCGATGATCCGGCACTGGGTGGAGGCCATGGCTGATGAGAACCCCATCTACCTCGACGACGATGCGGCCCGCAGTGCCGGACGCGAGGGTGCGATTGCCCCTCCGACGATGGTGCAGGCCTGGACCATGCGGGGCTACGCGGCAACCGCCGCGGGCAGCAAGGGTTCCGACGTCGCGGTCGAACTCTTCGGGCTGTTGGCCGACGCCGGATTCACGTCGGTTGTCGCCACCGACTCAGAACAGGAATACTTCACCGAGCTGCGCGCCGGTGACCTGATCAACGTCACCGAGGTCATCGAATCGATTTCCCCCGAGAAGAAGACCGGCCTGGGTACCGGGCATTTTGTGACGACGCTCAAGACCTACCGCAATGTCGGCGGTGATGTTGTCGCCACACAACGGTGGCGCACATTGCGTTTCCGTCCCGCGGAGAAGCCGGCACCCCGGGCCCTGCGGCCCCGGCCGGCACTCAACCAGGACAACGCCTTCTGGTTCGACGCCGCCAAGGAACACCGCCTGGTCATCCAACGGTGCACCGCGTGCGGAACGCTGCGGCATCCGACGGGACCGATGTGTGGACACTGCCGGTCGCTGGACTGGGACACCGTGGACGCCTCGGGCAAGGGGTTCGTCTACAGCTTTGTCGTCAACCACCATCCCAAGATCGACGCATTCGACTACCCGCTGATCGTCGCCGTCATCGAACTCGAAGAGGGCACCCGACTGATCGCCAACATGATCGGTGTCGAACCGGATCAGGTGAAGGTCGACATGCCGGTGGTCTTGGACTGGATCGACGCCGACCCGGATCTGACGCTTCCCGCGTTCCGGCCGGCCGCACCCGAGGAGAACTGATGGATTTCACCTTCAACGAAGAGCAGACCGCGATCGGTGACCTGGCCGCGGATATCTTCGCCGGTAAGTCGGGCATCGACCGAGTCAAGGTCGTCGAGTCCACCGAAGAACGTATCGACCGGGAGCTGTGGCGCGAGCTCGCCCAGGCCGGGCTCGTCGGGATCGCACTGCCCGAGGAGTTCGACGGCGGCGCAATGGGTTTGACCGAGCTGTGTGTGCTGCTCGAACAGCAGGGCCGCAATGTCGCCCCGGTGCCACTGTGGGAGACCGCCCTCGCCGCGATGGCGATCGCGGAATTCGGTTCGCCGGAACAGAAGCAGGCCTACGTGCCTCCCGTCGCTGCCGGTGAGATGTTCCTGACCGTCGGTCTCGAAGAGTTCGGTCCCGCCGACCCCACCGCACCGACAACGGCTGCGCACGCCGGAGCCGACGGAACCTGGACTCTGACCGGTGCCAAGGCCGTGGTCCCGGCCGCACACGTCGCCACGCGCGTCGTGGTGTCGGCCGCGACACCCTCGGGCACCGGACTTTTCCTGGTCGACCCGGCAGGTGCCGGCGTGGCCTCGGAGAACAACGAGACGACGACCCGCGCGATCGCGTCGAATCTGACGTTCGACGCGGCACCGGCCGAGTTGCTCGCCGAAGGGGAGTCGGTGCAGTGGCTCGTTGACCGCGTGGAGGTGGCCATGGCCGCCCTGCAGGTCGGTGTTGGCACCGGTGCGGTCACGCAAGCCGTGACCTACCTCAACGGTCGTCAGCAATTCGGCCGCCCGCTGTCGACGTTCCAGGCGGTCAGCCATCAGCTGGCCGACTGCTACATCGATCTCGAGGCCATGCGGGTGACCCTGTGGCAGGCAGCCTGGCTGCTCGCCAACGGCCATGATCCGAAAACCGCAGTACTGGTGGCCAAGTGGTGGGCCACCGACGGCGGTCAGCGCGTGGTGCACCGCACCCAGCACGTGCACGGCGGTATCGGCGTGGACACCGACTACCCGGTGCACCGGCACCTGTTGTGGGGCAAGCAGATCGCGGCGACCCTCGGCGGTTCGAGTGCTGACCTCACCCGCCTCGGCGCGCAGCTCGCCTCCGGGGTCGCGTCATGACCGGAGTTGACGCAGTGACGCAGGATGCAGTGGATCAGATCGCAGTGGGGCAGGTGCTGCCTGAACTCGCGATCCCGTTGACCCGCACCATGATCGTGGCCACGGCCATCGCGAGCCGCGACTATCAGGATGTGCACCACGATCCCGATCTCGCGGTACAACGCGGCTCCAAAGACGTGTTCATGAACATCCTGACCACCAACGGGCTCGTGGGCCGTTTTGTCACCGACTGGGCCGGACCACGCGCATCGCTTCGCAAGGTCGCGATCCGGCTCGGGGCGCCCAACTATCCCGGGGACACCATGACGCTGACCGGCACCGTGACAGGTGTCGAGGATGGACTTGTGTCCGTGCAGGTTCGAGGCAGCAACAGCCTCGGTGACCACGTCAAAGGAACCGTCACGTTCACATACCTGGAAGGAAGTCTGTAGATGGCGATCAGCCCACTGTCCGGCGCGGCCGCCATCGTCGGCATCGGTGCCACCGAGTTCTCCAAGAACTCCGGACGCACCGAACTCCAATTGGCATGTGAAGCGATCATCGCCGCGCTGGCCGATGCCGGCATCGATCCGTCCGAGGTCGATGGCCTCTCGACCTACACCGCCGAGACCAACGGCGAGGTGCTGGTGGCTCGCAACTGTGGGCTCGGCGAACTGAAGTTCTTCTCCCGCATCGGATACGGGGGAGGCGCCGCCTGCGGGACCGTGCAGCAGGCCGCGATGGCGGTGGCCACCGGTGTCGCCGACGTTGTGGTCTGTTACCGAGCGTTCAACGAGCGCTCGGGTGTGCGTTACGGCCTCGGTCAGCACGACCGGCCGATGGACAGCACCGCCGACCGGGCGGCATACGCCTGGATGACGCCGCAGGGTTTGTCGACGCCCGCACAGTGGGTGGCGATGTTCGCCAGGCGGTACATGCACCAATATGGCGCCACGAGTGAGGATTTCGGCCGGGTGGCCGTGGTGGCCCGTAAGCACGCCGCGAACAATCCCGCCGCCTGGTTCTACGAGCGGCCGATCACGCTGGAAGACCATCAGAACTCGCGGTGGATCGCCGAACCCCTGCACCTGCTCGACTGCTGTCAGGAGACCGATGGTGGCCAGGCACTGGTGATCGTCTCTGCCGAGCGCGCCAAGACCCTGACCGGCACAGCGGCATTGATCAAGGGTGCCGCGCAGGGTAGCGGAAAAGACCAGCACATGATGACCAGCTACTACCGCCCCGACATCGCCGGTATCCCGGAGATGGGGTTGGTCGGCCGTCAGCTCTACGGTCAGAGTGGGCTGTCGCCCGCCGACATCAACGCCGCGATTCTGTATGACCACTTCACCCCACTTGTGTTGCCGCAGCTCGAAGAACTCGGCTTCTGCGGCACGGGTGAGGCCAAAGACTTCATCCGCGACGGCAATCTGGAAATCGGTGGACGGCTTCCGTCGAACACCCATGGTGGTCAGATCGGTGAGGCATACCTGCACGGCGTGAACGGCATTGCCGAAGCGGTCCGCCTGTTGCGGGGCACGTCGACGAATCAAGTCGATGGCGTGGAGAATGTGCTCGTCACTGCAGGAACCGCGGTGCCCACCAGTGGCCTCATCCTCGGTGCCGCGTGAGAAAAGGAACTTCTCTGTGACCTCTGACAGCATTGCCGGAACAACCACCAAGACCGCGGGGCAGTGGCGCGGTGAGGATCTGGGCACCCGCACCGTTTCCTACGATGAGCGTGACGCGATCCTCTACGCATTGGCCGTGGGCGCCAAGGCGACCGAACTCGACCTCGTGTTCGAGGACCGGTTGCGGGTGCTGCCGACGTTCGCATTGACGTTGGCGCAGTGGGCACCCGACGAACTGGGCGCACGTGGCGCATTCGACATGACCACGGCACTGCACGGTTCGCAGCAGCTGACCGTCTTGGCGCCGCTGCCGCGTAGTGGCGAGGTGACCTTGGCCGCCTCGGTCGGCGAGGTCTGGGACAAGGGCGCCGCCGCAGTGTTCGAGGTGGTGGTCCGTAGCGACTACTTCGTGGCGACATGGTCGATCTTCGCTCCGGGCGCAGGCGGATTCGGGGGCGACCGCGGACCGGCACGCCCCGCCGGACCGCAGGGCGATCCGGCTCTCGAAGGCGTGGTCCACACCACGGAAAATCAGGCGGCGCTATACCGCCTGACCGGTGATCGCCATCACATCCACATCGACCCCGAGGCCGCGGCCAAGATCAACCAGCCGCGCCCGATCATGCACGGACTGTGCACGCTGGGCGTCGCGGCAGTCGAACTGGCACGACTGACCGGCGCGCATCCGGCAGACCTGACGACCCTCGAGGGCCGGTTCGCAGCGGCGATCCACCCCGGTGAGACGGCAGGTCTACGCGTGTGGGGCGACAGCTCGGATCTGGCATTCGAACTCGTCAAGGATGGCAGTCCGACGATCTCCGGGGGCCGTGCCGGCTACGCGCGATGACCATGGCACGACCTGCCAATCCCGTTCAGCGAGAAGTCAGTGTGCCCGGACACATTCGGTGCCCTAGTGTCGTCGAGTCCGGTTCACGTATGGAGAGGCAGCGCCCGCGATGACAACTGCTGAAATGTCGAACAGCTCGCGTTCTGCAAAGGTGACCGTCGCGGCGGTCGTCGAAGAGACCGGCGATGCAAAGTCGCTGGTCTTCGAGGTACCCAGCGACCGCGTGGACGAGTTCATCTACAAGCCCGGACAGTTTCTGACTCTGCGTGTGCCGAGTGATCAGACCGGTTCGGTCGCTCGGTGCTACTCGCTGGCCAGTTCGCCGTTCACCGACGATCTGCCGAAGGTGACCGTCAAGCGGACCGCGGCCGGCTATGCCTCCAACTGGCTGTGCGACAACGTCGTGGTCGGTGACGTGATCGAGGTGTTGCCACCCGCGGGTGTTTTCACTCCCGCAAACTTCGATGACGATCTGTTGTTGTTCGCCGCCGGTAGCGGCGTGACCCCGGTGATCTCGATTCTGAAGTCGGCGCTGAGTCAGGGCACCGGCAAGGTCGTTCTGGTGTACGCGAATCGAGACGAGAAGTCGGTGATCTTCGCGCGCGAGTTGATGGAGATCACCGCATTGCACGGTGACCGGTTGTCGGTGATCCACTGGCTCGAGAGCGTCCAGGGTCTGCCGTCTGCGGATCAACTCGCCGGCCTCGCCTCCGCGTTCAATGGCCACCGGGTGTTCATGTGTGGACCGAAGCCGTTCATGGACACAGTGCATGATGCAGCGGCCCGTGCGGGCATCCCACGCAACCGCGTGCACGCAGAAGTGTTCACCTCACTATCCGGTGATCCGTTCGCCGACGTGGTCCTGCCCGACATCTCCGAGGAAGAAGCCGGAGACGCGGCAACGGTCTCGGTCACACTCGATGGAGAAGCGCACGAGTACAGCTGGCCGCGCTCGGCCACGCTGGTCGATGTACTGCTCTCCAAGGGCATCGACGTGCCGTTCTCCTGTCGCGAAGGCGAATGTGGTTCGTGCGCATGCACATTGGTCGATGGGAAAGTCGACATGGGCAACGCATCCATCCTCGACGACGACGACATCGCGGACGGCTACATCCTGGCCTGCCAGGCGCGCCCGCTCAGTGACCACCTGAACGTGGAGTTCTAAAGGCTCGGATCTCGTTGAACGGGAACGCTTTTTGTGATCTCTACTACACCTGGGTACCGTGCCGAAGATGACAGATCTGTTGGCAGGGAAAGTTGTATTGATCACAGGTGCGGCGCGGGGTCAGGGCCGTAACCACGCGCTGCGTCTGGCGCGTGAAGGCGCAGACGTGATCGCAATCGATGTGTGTGCACCGATTTCTGACGATGTCGGGTACGCGGCGGCCACCGCCACCGACCTCGACGAAACAGCTCGACTGGTTCGGGCCGAAGGTCGCGACATCGTGACCGTGGTCGCCGACGTCCGGGACCTCGAGGCGATGCGCGCTGCCGTTGTCACCGGAGTCGAGCGATTCGGACGTCTCGACGTCGTGATTGCCAACGCGGGGATCGCGACCTGGAACCGATTCTGGGAGATGTCGGAAGAACAGTGGACGACAGTGGTGGACATCAACCTCAACGGTGTGTGGCGCACCTTGGCCGCGGCGGTTCCGGCCATGATCGACGGTGGTCGCGGGGGTTCGATCGTGCTCGTCAGCAGTGCTGCCGGTGTTGCCGCCGCGCCCGGCTGCGCACACTATTCGGCTGCCAAGCACGGACTGGTCGGTTTGGCCCGGACCGCGGCAACCGAGTTGGGCGCTCACAACATTCGCGTCAACAGTATTCATCCGGGCGCTGTGGACACGGAAATGGGCAATGACCCCAATGTTGCGCGCATACTCTCGAAGTACCCGGCCTACATGGATTCCTACCGGTGGCCGCTGACCGGGGTGAAGCGCACCAGCGTCGACGACATCTCGGACGCCGTGGTGTACCTCGCGTCCGATCTGTCGCGCGCGGTGACCGGATCGAAGATCGTCATCGACATGGGCCAGACGATGGTGTGAAATGCCCGTGCATAGGCCCGGTACTCACCCGGCCAGATGCACTGCGGCGCGCAGATCTTGGCAATCCCCCCAGTGAGAGGACGCAATTATGGGAACACTTGATGGCAAGGTCGCCCTGGTGACAGGTGCGGGGCAAGGAATCGGTCGCGGAATATCGGTGGCGCTGGCGAAGGAGGGTGCGGCGATCGCGGTCGCGGGACGAACCGAGTCCAAGCTGCTCGACACCTGCGCGATTCTGTCGGACCTGGGTGCGGTCGCCGAGCCCGTCGTGTGCGATGTCAGTGATCGCGCCAATGTCGCAGCCGCCGTGGACAAGACGGTGTCGGTGCTGGGCTCGGTGGACATCCTGGTCAACAACGCGAATGACTGCAAGCCCGGACCGATCCTGTCGATCGACGACGACGAGTACATGAAGTCGTTCGCAACCGGCCCGTTGGCAACGTTGCGCTTGATGCAGCTCTGCCATCCACACATGAAAGCCCGTGGTGGCGGGGTGATCATCAATCTGGTGACTTCGGCCGCGGTGCGTTGGGACGCGAGCAACTATGGCGCCTACGGGTCGATCAAAGAGGGCATGCGGTCGCTGACGCGAGCGGCAGCGTGTGAGTGGGGCACAGACAAGATCCGAGTATTCTCGGTTGCGCCGCACGCCGCGACACCGGCCCTCGAAGGCTGGATGGAACGGAACCCGGAGGAGTCGGCCGCATTCGTTGCGGGCATTCCACTCGGCCGGGTCGGCGATCCCGAGACCGACATCGGTCGTGCGGTTGTCTTCTTGGTCGGCGACGACGCCGGCTATCTCACCGGTGCAACGATTCCCCTCGATGGCGGGCAGTCTCGTTGGGGGTGAGGTTTCGGAGCGTTCCGTGAACAACAAATAATCGAGGTTGCATCGCCGTAGCGATGCAACCTCGATTATTTTGCGTTACAGCGTTTTCCGAAGGTCAGTGCGCGTACACGCTGCCGCGGCGGAGCATCAGGGCCAGGCCGACGGTGAGTACGGCTCCGGCAAAGATGATGCCGGCGATGGCGTTGAGTCCCGATACTGTGGGTGCCACACTGCCTGCCAGGGCCGAAGCGGCCAGTACCGTCGTGGCGACCGAGGTGCCGATACCCTGTCCTGCCGTACGGAGAACGGTCTGCAATCCGGTTGCCTCGCTGGTGTTGTGGACGGGGACGGCTTCCACGATGAGGTTCGGAAGGGCGGTATAAGCGAACGCGGTCGCAATGGATGCCGTGGTGATCATGGCGAACATGCCGCCCATCGAATCGTGGGCCGTGACCAGCAGGATCGCCACGACGACATAGAGCAGACCGCCGACGATCAATGATGCACGAGAACCCACGGTGCGGGTCAGGCGGCCACTGAGCGGTGTGAATGCGAAGCCGATCAACGCGCCGATCAGAGCCATCAATCCGGCGTCCGTGGGAGACATCCCGAGGCCGTACGGCGCACTTGTCGGGGACTGAAGCACCAAGGGCGTGACCATGTTCCCGACACCGAAGGGACCGATTGCTGCCGCCAGTGTGGCGAGCATCGTCAGCGCCACCTTGCGGTTGGTGAACAGCCGCACGTTGGCGATCGGGTCGGTCACCCGAAGTTCCCAGACCACCCACAGTGCCAGTGCCACCACACCGGCGATGATCAGGCCGCTGGTCTTCGGATCGGACCAACCCCAGGTGCTGGATTTATTGATACCCAACAAGATTGCTGCAATCGCAGGCGCGAATACGATGGTGCCGATGTAGTCGACCTTTTGGGTGGTCCCGACCGGTGGGCGCCACGGAAGTGCGAACAGGACCAGCAACAGTGCGAACGCTGCGTAGACAGCCGCGACGATGAAGATCATGTGCCAGCTGTAGTTGTCGATCATCAGGCCCGCGATGTACGCAGACGCTGCGCCTGCGGCCACTGCCGAGCCCGAGATGATCGCGATCGCAACGGGAACCTTCTCTTTGGCGAGGTGTTCACGTGCCAGGCCGATGCACAACGGGAGGATCGCTCCCGCCACGCCCTGGATCGCCCGTCCGACGATGATCGCGGTGATGCTGTCGCCGAGTGCGCTGACCAGCGAACCGATCGTGGCCATGGCGAGGATGACCACCAGGACCCGTTCACGTCCGAACATGTCACCGAGGCGGCCACAGACCGCAGCCGAGGCCGCGGCGACCAGAAGGAAGGCCGTCACTGCCCATCCGACTGTGGCTGCGTCACTGCCGAAGTCGGCGATGATGGTCGGGATCGCGGCGAACACCATCGAGGTCTCGAAGGCGCTGATGATCTCGACCAGCACCAGGATGGTGATGATGATCCCGGCTGAGCGGCGCCGGTTGTAGCGCCCGCTGGTGGGTAGCGGAGGCCTGGGGGGAGCAATCGGATCGGGGATGGTGGTCATCGAATTCCTCCAAGAAGGCGCCGTGTGATGGGCGTGGTCGTCGCGCTGCAACACCGTGGGAGCAGAAGCCCTTGGGCCATTGCTGTGCCGTTCAGCATTGTGTGTCCTTACCTGTATCGGAAGCGGAAAGTGACCGCCGAGTGAATAAATAGATACAGTGACGCACAGCACATACGGGGTTCAGTCCCGGTGAGTGGAAACTAGATGCGAGCCCCAGACCGATTGTCGCGGTGGGCAGTTAGTGCGCAACATCTTGATGGAGGCATCATGGCGCTGGGACAACGAACCCGCTGTGGCCAACGGTGATCGGATCACCAGAGGCCACAGCGGGATGAAGGAGATGAGGGTGTCAGCCGGTGACGCGTGCGGCGTTGCCCGCGTCGACGGGGATGACCGTTCCGCTGATGTGTGCGCTGGCCTGGTCGGCGAGGAACAGCACCACCCGGGTGATCTCCTCGGCGTCGAGCCACGGCACCGGCTGGGCGTGCAGCGAGGTGAAGATGGGTGCCACATCATCGATCGTCGGCGATTCGAGGTCGGGCCGCATCATCGCGTAGAGCTGGGCGTTGTGGATCATGGGGGTTGAGATGTTGCCCGGCGCAATCGCATTGACGGTGATGCCATGGCCGGCGAGGTCGAGCGCTGCGCTCTTGGTCAGTCCGATCACGCCCCACTTGGCCGCCGCATAGCCGACCATGTTGGTGCTGCCTGCCCGGCCGAGCATGGACGAGATGGTGACGATGCGACCGAATCCGCGCTTGATCATGCCTGGTGAAACCGCGCCGACGGTGTTGAAGACCCCGGTCAGATTCGATGCGATGACCTCGGACCACTGCGCCTCCGTCATCACCTGCACCGGTGCGGCGACGGATACGCCGGCATTGGCAACGGCGATGTCAATCCGCCCGAACTCGGATTCTGCCTGTGCGACAAGCGCATCCATCGCGGACCGGTCTGCGGTGTTGGCCTTGACGGCAATGCACCTGCGTCCGGTTTCCGTGACCAGTCGCACGGTCTCGGCGAGATCGGCTTCTGTCGCGAGTGGATAGCCCACCGCCGGGCTGTCCTCGCATCTGTCGCAGATGACCACATCGGCGCCACGCTTCGCGAATGCGAGGGCATGGCTGCGACCCTGTCCGCGGGCAGCTCCGGTGATCAGTGCGACCTGTCCGTCAAAACCATCTGTCATTGGTCTACTCCTGGATTCTGTTCGGGTCTAACGTAGTTTGATGATGCCGCCGTCGGCCATCACTGTCTGGCCGGTCATGTACTTGGAGTCCTCGGACGCGAGGAAGACCACGACGGGCGCGATATCGGTCACCGGATCTCCGATCCGCTGCAGGGGAACCTTCGCCACGGACTCGGCCGCACGTTCGGGAAAAGCCTTCTGCCATGCGAGAACACCTTCGGTGGCAGCAAACGGGCAGATGATGTTCACCCGGATGCCATCGGCGGCCCATTCGTTGGCGGCCACCCTGCTCATTCCCCGGATGGCTTCTTTGGCAGCTGCATAGGAGGTCTGGGTCGGCATACCCTCGAGACCTGAACCTGAAGCGAAGTTGATCACCGAACCCGACGATGCCTTCAGCTGTTCGTAACAGGCCTGCATGAGATGCACGGTCGGATAGAAGCCGGTGTTGAAGGACAATTCGAACATTTCGGGCGTGTGATCGACGAGTAGGGCTTGGCGAGATGCGTGGGCGTTGTTGACCAGGATGTCCACGGATCCGAATGCCGCGACGGCGGCGTCACGTATCTTCTCCGCCGCACCGGATTCCGAGATGTTGATGTTGAGAAATTTTGATGCGCTGCCGAGTTCGCTCTCCAGCGCGACTCCGCGTTCGTCGTCGATGTCGACGAACAGGACGTTGGCCCCCTGCTGGACGAAGACGCGGGTGATCGCTCCGCCGATTCCACCGGCTCCGCCGGTGATGATTGCTGTCTTACCTTGCAGTCTCATTGCACTCCTCGTGCTCGATGCCTCCGCGCTGAGCCCGTCGGATCGGTGCAACCTCGGTGACCGCGTCGGAGACGTGTGGCTACCTGGTCTCCAGAATAGAATCAATTCTATTCGTATGCGGCACAACGCCAATTTTGCAATCAATCCCGATGAGCGGGACTTCGTCGGAGCGGGGCCGAGCCGCTGGGGGCGGCCCGTGATGCGCCATTGGGCGCGGGCCGGCTGGTCTGATCAGCATGGTCCCGCTCACCGAGACTGTAGGGTTCGGTCACTGGGAGTGATCTTAGTCTCGTCCCATGACCGCGAACAGCACAGCCACGATCGCTTTTGACGAAGCCCTTCACCTCCAGCGACGGGCGCATCGCGCAAGTGGACCCGCTACGGCTGCCGAGCGCCGGGACAACCTTCAAGCCGTCATCGACCTCGTGGTTCGGCATCACGAGGAATTCGCAGAGGCGATGGATGCCGACTTCGGTGGCCGCCACCCCGGGTTCTCCCTGATGAACGACGTCGTCGGTTCGCTCGGAGCGCTCAAACATGCCCGTGATCAGCTCGAACAGTGGATGCTGCCCGACGAGCGTCCGGCGTTCGCGCCATACGACGCGCTTGGCGCCCGCGCGGAGGTGCAGTTCCAGGCCAAAGGATCGATTCTGATCATCGGTACGTGGAACGCGCCCCTGTTCACGCTGTTGAGTCCGTTGGCCGGTGTGCTCGCCGCAGGCAACCGTGCGGTCCTCAAGCCGTCGGAGATCACCGGGCGCACCGCCGAGGTGTTCGCGCGGGCGGTCGAAGCAGAGCTGGACCCCGCGGTGGTCACTGTGTTCACCGGGGGAGTCGATGTCGCCGAGGCGCTGACGTCACTTCCCTTCGATCACATCGTGGTCACCGGTAGCGGTGTAGTCGGTCGGGCCGTGATGGCCAATGCGGCGCGCAATCTGGTTCCGGTCACACTCGAACTCGGTGGAAAGTCGCCGGTCGTCGTGGGCCGGTCGGCGGACCTGAAGGACGCGGCGACGAAAATCGCAATTGCCAAGGCCACCAATGGCGGACAGATCTGTGTCAGCCCCGACACCGTCTATGTCCCGCGCGAGAACGTGGACGTGTTCGTCGATGCTGTTGCCTCCGCTTTCGCGGAACTACACCCGACAATTTCCGGAAACGCGGATGTTGTGGCTGCGGTGAACGAACGCCACCTCGAACGGGTCGACGGGTACGTGCGGGAGGCCGTCGAGCTCGGTGCCCGCGTCGTCACCACACCCGACGAGGAACCGTCCGGGGTGGATCGGCGCCGGCCACTTCGCATCGTGGTCGACCCACCGGCGCAATCACGTATCCATACTGAAGAGATCTTCGGGTCGGCGATGGTGGTGTTGCCCTACGACGATGTCGACAACGTCATCGAATCGATCAATGACGGACCGAAACCGCTGGCGCTCTACTACTTTGGCTCAGATTCCGACGAGCGTCGGACGGTCCTCGATCGCACCAGCTCCGGTGGGGTCACCGTCGACAACGTCATGATGCACCCGGCCATGATGGATGCCCCGTTCGGCGGGGTCGGTGCCTCGGGTATCGGCCACTACAACGGCCGGGAGGGCTTCCTCGAATTCAGCCACAGCCGAACGGTATTCATCGCACCGGCCGCCGATCCCCGTCGTGAGTGGGGGATGTTGCCGCCATACGGCGACCACTTCGTCGCCGCGATGACCGCTCAGATCACGCCCTGATCGTTCACATCACCTACCCCCCGCGGCCGACTTTCGAACGTCGCCGCAGCACCCCCGAAGGGAAACAACCGAATGAAGACACGCGGCGCGATCATCCGCCAGGCGCCCGGCATCTACGAGGTCGCCGAACTCGATCTCGACGAACCACGGCAGGGCGAGATCACCGTGCGCATGGTCGCCTCGGGCTTGTGCCACTCCGACGACCACATCGCCTGCGGTGACCACGCGGTGGCTTCATATCCGATCTGTGGTGGCCACGAGGGTGCCGGGGTCGTGGTGGCGGTGGGTCCGGAGACCCAAGGCTGGGCCGAAGGTGACCACGTCGTGTTCTCTTTCGTCGCCGCCTGTGGCCGATGCCGTTGGTGTGCAAAAGGTTTGCAGAATCTCTGCGACCGTGGCGCGGCGATCATGGCAGGCACCCGTCCGGACGATCCGACCAGCTTCCGGCTCAGTCTCGACGGGGCGCCGGTGGCGCAGACCTGCGGGCTCTCCACGTTCAGTGAATACACCACCGTCAGTACGGACTCAGCTGTCAAGATCGTCGACAAGGACCTGCCGTTGGAAGTGCTGTGCCTGCTCGGCTGTGGCGTGGTGACCGGATGGGGTGCCGCGGTCAATTCCGCTGAGGTCTACCCCGGGCAGACGGTCATCATCGAGGGCATCGGCGGTATCGGCATCAACGCCGTCCAGGGTGCCGCCCATGCCGGCGCCGCGCACATCATCGCGGTGGATCCCGTCGAGTTCAAACGTCAGAGTGCGTTGGAGTTCGGTGCCACCCATGCTGTTTCGGGTATGGAAGAGGCCACCGAGATCGCCCGGTCGTTCACCAATGGACAGGGTGCCGACGCGGCGATCGTCACCGTCGGCGTCACCACCGGCGAGCACATCGCGGCCGCGTTCTCGGCGATCCGGAAGGCCGGAATCTGTGTGGTCACCGGGCTCGGAAAGATGACGGACGTCGGGATTCCGATCAGCCCGATGGAACTGACCCTGTACCAAAAGCGTTTGCAGGGTTCGTTGTTCGGTTCCTGCGCACCCACGGCTGATATTCCGTGGATGATCGATCTCTACACCTCGGGCAAACTCGAACTCGACAAGCTGGTGACCAACACCTACAAGCTCGACGACATCGCCCAGGGTTTCACGGATATGCACGCAGGCAAGAACCTGCGCGGAGTTGTCCACTTCTGACTCTCGCGGCAATTCAGACACGACGAGGGTGTCGAGTTCATCAGGTCAGATGGTGAACTCGACACCCTCGGCGGTCGCGAGTCGATGAAGCTCTTCGACCTGTTCGCAGTAGTGTTCGGCGGTTCGTGCCGCGAGTGAGGTACTGGCGATTGTCGCCCCTGCATCGCCCAGGCGCGCCAATGTCCGGACGGTCTTGTCAGGATCACTCAGCGGATCGAGTGGAAATCCCGCAGACAGGATCACTTCGAAGGACGGCGGGAGGGCCGCTGCCGCAAGCATCGCCTTCAGTTCGGATGTACTGAGCCCGAACGGAACCCAGCCATCACCGTGCTCACACGCCCGGCGCAGCGACCGCTTTGTGCGGCCGCCGATCCAGATCGGGACCCGCTGCGCGGCGGCGTGTGGCTCGACCACAAAACCTTCGTAGTCGTAGAACTGACCGTGATATTCCGGTTGCGATGTCGACAGTGACGTTCGAATCGCGGCAAGCGCGTCGTCGGCACGAGCCCCGCGGTCGTCGAACCGCGCGCCGATCAGCTCGAACTCCTCTTTGAGGGTCCCCACGCCAAGGCCCAGGATCAGGCGGCCACCGCTGATGCGATCGAGAGTTCCGTAACGCTTCGCGATTTCGAGTGGATGATGGTAGCCCAGCACCAAAACCTGTGTGGCCAGCCGTATTTGCCGGGTGCGGGCTGCCAGGAAACCGAACGTGGCCAACGGATCCCAGTACGTCCCACCACGCTCGGTTGCCACATCGACCGGCACCGCAACATGTTCACTGCAGGTGAGGTGGTGGAATCCCAGACGATCAGCGCATTGCGCTATCTCCGCAACGTCATCGATGGTTGCGGTGGCTTCCCACGCCGAACGGGTGCTCGGGTGCTGGACCAGGACCGGTGTTGAAATGCCAAGGCGCATATCGCTGCAGCTTCCCTGTGGTGGTGTCGACCGACGGTTCAGCTCAGGCGTTCGAGAACCATCGCCATGCCTTGTCCGCCGCCGACACACATGGTCTCGACGCCGAAGCTCTTGTCGTAGGTCTTGAGGTTGTTGATCAGCGTGGTGGTGATGCGGGCGCCGGTCATGCCGAATGGGTGGCCCAGTGCGATCGCGCCGCCGGAGACGTTGAGCTTGTCGTGATCGATGCCGAGTTCGTTGGCTGATCCGAGGACCTGCGCGGCGAAGGCTTCGTTGATCTCGAATAGGTCGATGTCGTCGATGCCCATGCCGGCGAAGCGCAGGGCTTTGCGGACGGCTTCGATGGGGCCCAGGCCCATGATCTCGGGGGACAGCCCGGTGGCCGCGGTGGCGACGATCCGGGCCAGCGGGGTGAGGCCGAGGGCCTTGGCTTTGGTGTCGCTCATGATGACCAGGGCGGCGGCGCCGTCGTTGAGGGGGCAGGCGTTGCCTGCGGTGACGGTGCCGTCGGGGCGGAAGACCGGCTTGAGCCCGCTGAGCTTCTCGTAGGTGGTGCCGGCGCGGGGGCCGTCGTCGGTGGTGACGAGGGTGCCGTCGGCCAGGGTGATCGGGTCGATCTCGCGGGCGAAGAAACCGGAGTTGATGGCTTCTTCGGCGCGGTTCTGGCTGAGAACGGCCCAGTGGTCCTGGTCTTCGCGGGAGACCTTCGAGAAGGAGGCGACGTTTTCGGCGGTCTCGCCCATGGGGATGTAGATGTCGGGCAGCAGTCCCTGCTCACGGGGATCGCTCCAGGTGGAGCCGCCCTCGGCAGCTTTGGCGGTGCGCTCCATGGCCACGGCGAACTCGGGGTTCTTGGTGTCGGGCCACCGGTCTGCACTACCGAAAGCAAAGTTGGAGACGCTCTCGACGCCGCCGGAGATGAAGACATCGCCTTCGCCTGCGCGGATCGCGTGCAGGGCCATGCGGGTGGTCTGCAAGGACGAGGAGCAGTAGCGGTTGACGGTGACGCCGGGGACCTGGTCGAGTCCGGCGAGGACGGCCACGACGCGGGCCATGTTGAAGCCGGCTTTGCCCGCGGGTTGTCCGGATCCCAGGTGCAGGTCGTCGATGTCGGCGCGGTCGAGTTCGGGGACCTTGTTCAGGACGGTTTCGACCATCTGGCGGGCCAGTTCGTCGGGGCGGACGTCTTTGAGTGAACCTTTGACGGCCCGGCCGATCGGTGAACGGGCGGTGGCGACGATAACTGCTTCTGGCATGGGGAGTCCCTTCGGAAACTTAAGCGCGTAGAGCATCGTGGGATGCCGGTGGTCACTTGCTGACATGGCCGCCAGACTTCTGCTCAGACCAACCTAGCAAGTGCTTGGTTGGGTACGTGAAGTGAGTCTGGTCAGCGAAAAGCGATCGGGCCGGATCCGGCGGTGCTCACAGTGGAACCGTGTGGACGTCGTTCGGTGACCAGAAAGCACGCATGCTGGTGATGAGTCCCTCGTCGTCGAATGTCATGACGTCGATCGGTTCGATGGTGATCACCGCATCTGCCGTTGTGGTGGCAACCCGAAAGTGAAACGCCGCCGAATCGCCTGCGACCCGCACGGTGATCAGCTCTGCCGTACTGCTCGTACTGTCCATCCTCGAGTAGAACGCCCGGATGTTGTCGCGTCCGCGGCGAGGTTCGGAACCCACCGGGTCTTCGAGCGTTGCATCCATTGCGTACAGACCTGCGATCGCGTCCGCTGTCCCTGTTCCCAAGAGCGAAACATACTGGGAGACAGTGTGAAGGATCTTCTTTCGCAGGTCAGCGGGACCGCTGTTCGTTGTCGTCACCGGGAGAGATCATCAGGTTCTGTCGAGTTCTGCCACCAGGTTCCCGCTGGGTGGGAGATCACCCGCCGGCGCTGACCGTCGAGCCGAAATCGTGGACCACCTTCACGGTCGGATTCCAGGGCACCAGGTCCGACACCGACCGTTGTAATTCGGATACCGGTGGGAGCGGTGGCGGCGCCAAAACGGTGATGGTGGCGGTCTTTCCGTGCCAGGTCACGCTCGACACCTGCGCCCCGGGGTTCCCTTCGAGCCAGTCTTCGGTGGCGGTGAAGATCTGGCGGGCCCACAACGCCGACAGCGAGTTGACGACCATGGGCACCGCCACGACGATCAGCGCCGCCGTCAGGAGGACGTAGACGCGTCTGTGCCGGCGCCGACGTTCGTCGATGACCGTGTTGTATCCGGCAACGACGAAGACGACCGAGGCCGTGATGATCATCGCGATGACGTTGGAGGCAAAGAGGATGAATGCCCCGCCGGCAAGTGCGGGCGCGTGTGAGCCCAGGCAGACCCCGGTGACCGCGAGCGGGGGTACCAGCGAGATGGCGATCGCAACACCCGGCAGCACATCGCCCACGTCGCGACGGGTGATCGCGATTGCGCCGACCAATCCGGTGGCGAGGGCGGCGAGCAGGTCCATCAATGTCGGTGACGTGCGGCCGAGGACCTGGGAGTTGGTCAGTACGTTTGTCGGATTGGGCAGTAGCTGGGCGACGAGGAACCCTATTGCGACCACCAGGCATATTCCGGCGAGTATGTAGAGCAGACTGCGGGTCACCAGACCGCCTCTGCCGGTGACGATTCCCAACCCGACACCCAAGATCGGGGTGGACAGCGGAGCGACGATCATCGCGCCGATGACGGTCGCGGTGGAGTCCGAGGCGACACCTGCGGTCGCGATCACGCCGGACAGCACCAGCATCACCCAGAACGCTGATTGTTTGGCTCGGCTGTCACCGACGGCAAGGTCCAGGCGTTCGTCGAGTTCGTCGGTGCTGCGTCGTTGGTTGTCCGGAATCAGCACCGACATCGTTTGTCCTCTCTCTGACCTCGCAAACGAGCCGGAAATGCGAAGACGAGCCACATGTTAGTGGCTCGTCTTCGTATAGATGGCTCGTTTGCGGGCAGTCAGGAGAGAGCGGCGAGGATCTCCTTCGCCAGCGGCCGCGATGAGGCCGGGTTCTGGCCGGTGTAGAGATTTCGGTCGACGACCACCTTCGGCTCCCAGGCCGACCCGTGCTCGTAGTCGATGCCGAGCTCGATCAGGCGGTCCTGCAGTAGCCATTTGGCCTTGGGCGCCAGACCGACCTGTTCTTCTTCGGTGTTGGAGAATCCGGTGGCACGATAGCCGGCGAAGGTGGCGGTGCCGTCAGGCCGATGTGCGGCCAGGAATGCGGCCGGAGCGTGACAGACAACGCCGAGCGGACGACCCGAATCTATTGCATCCGTCAGGAGTTGGCCTGACACCTTGTCGACCGCGAGGTCTTCCATCGGTCCGTGTCCACCTGGGTAGAACACGGCCGCGTAGTCGTCCAGCTTCACTGTGTCGAGCGGGATCGGTTGTTGCAGCGCGGGGTTCGATCGCACCTTGGCTGCGACGGTGTCGGCGCCTTCTTGGCCGCCATTCATATCAGGGCTCAGGCTGGCTTCATCGACAACCGGAACCACACCGCCGGGCGTGGCGACAACCACATGGTGGCCGGCGTTGGTGAACTCCTCATAGGGCGCCACGAACTCTTCGGCCCAGAAGCCGGTCGGATGTTTGGTCCCGTCGGCGAGTGTCCAGTGATCGGCTCCGGTCAGGACGAACAGAATGTTTGCCACGGTGTGCTCCTTCGCGCGTAGATTGCGGCGTCGGTATTTCACCCCGGTGTCTGCAGGGCACTTCCTTGTTCAAGGTCTTTAGGGCCGCTTGGTATTCCTCGACGACCGCCAGCGTTGACAGCCACCAGCCCGGTCAACAATACGCCCGCCCCGATGAGCTGGGCGAACGCCATCGTCTGCCCGAGCAGCCACCACGAGAACAGGGCCGAGGCGACGACCTCGACCAATGCGATGAACGACGCCGGGGTGGCGCCGAGCAGGCGAACCGCCTGCACACCCGTGACGTACGCCAGGCTCGTCGAGATGCCTGCCACCGCCAGCGCCACCAGCCACCAGGGAATCTCGGTGTGGGCCAGGATCGGGGAGTCTGTGGCCGCGGACATCGGAAGCACACCGATCGCGCCGGAGATCGCGATCACCACGGTTCCCACCATCAGCCCACCGGCTGCCAACGCCAGCGGATCGACGCTGTTGCCGGACTTCGTGAAGTCGTCGGTCGCCAGGATGAAGTAGGCGGCAAGTCCGACCGCCGCACCGATTGCCCACAGCAGACCGACGGGGTCGACGTCTCCGATGCCTTCACCGCCCAGGATCACCAGGAACAGGCCACCGAGCGCCACCACGCAGCCGAGCCCGGTGAGCAAGGTCTGCCGCCGCCTGCGGATGAGCCAGTCGTAGACGACGACCAGGATGATGCCCGAGTATTCGCAGAGCAGGGCGATCGGGACATCGAGATATCGGACGGCATTGAAGAAGCTCAGTTGCACGATGGCCACACCAAGAATCCCGTAGGCGACCACCAGGACCGGGGCGCGGCGCAGATTCGCGAACAGTCGGCGACGCAACACAATCAGCGGAATGGCCAGGAGCAACGAGCCGAGTCCAAGGCGTACAACCGTGACTGCGGCCGACGACCAACCGCTGTCGATGAGTGACTTGGCCAATGGACCCGACGTCCCGAAGCAGATCGCCGACGTCAGTGCGACCAGCACGCCATACGTCGGACGGGTCTTGCTGTCCGCAGGTATCGCTTTTCCTCGACCGGTCATGTCAGTAGTAAAGCCCACGCGTCGACTCTGGATCGGGCGGATCCGGTGCGGTGTGCAGGGCCAGAATCAGTCTGCGGCAGGTGTATCGGGGAACACTCGCCGATCGGAACCAACCTGGGCGTCGCCGGTGGCGATCGCTGGTAAATTGCGGCAGTGGGATTTCCGAGGCGAGGTGTGGCTGCCATCTGCGCTGCAGTTGTTCTGGCCGGCTGTGGCGATGCGTCTTCGGCATCGATGGTCGATCAGGCACAAACGGTGCCCTATTCGCAGGTGAAGCTCCCCATGCCCGGTGAGGTGGTCCAGACCGCGGACTGGGCCTCGTCGGCCGACATCGGCTGGCAGGTCTCGGGCAGCAAGATCCTCTACCGCTCAACCGATGTGGACGATCAGGCAGTGATCGTCTCGGGGACGGTGTTCAAACCGGAGGGCGTTGCTCCCGCCGGCGGGTGGCCGGTCCTGGCGGTCGGACACGGTTCGACAGGGATCAACACCAACTGCGCACCGTCACTGACCGACAATCTGTACGGTCTGTCCGGGCTGGTGAGGCGCTATCTGGATGCCGGATTCGCGGTGACCTTTCCGGACTTCTCGGGGCTGGGCACCAACAGCGGCCCGCATCCCTACCTCGACTCCTATGCGGCAGCGCGGACGATGATCGATTCGGTGCGAGCAATCGGCGAGGTCTATCCCGACGTATCGGAAACCTGGGTCTCGTACGGGGTCTCGCAGGGCGGCGGCGTGACGTGGGCCGCCGACGAGATCGCCGGGCAGTACGCACCGGAGCTCGACCTGGTCGGAGCAGTTGCCCACGTGCCGTCGACAACCAAGGTTCCGCTGGTCGACCTTGCGGTCGCCGGGACCCTGACCGTTGAGCAGCAGGGAGTTCTCCAGTGGCTGGAGGAGTCGCTGGCGCGCCGTCATCCCGCCCTGAACCTGAATGAATTGCGCAGCCCGGCACTGGCAGCGCAATGGAATGCGCTGAGCGACTGCGGGCGGTCACCGGGACGCGGCCAGGCGCTCAGCCGCGTCTCGGCCCAGGATTTCCGGCCGACAACTCCGGCGGCCACCGACACGCTGCGGTCGCTGCTGCAGGAGATGGCTTTGCCGAGAGCAGGTCTGAGCGCACCGCTCTACGTGCTCTACGGCGGCAGGGACCGATTCAACGATCCGAGGTGGACCGGCGACGCCATCGCCCGAGCCTGCGAGCTCGGTGGACCGATCACCGTCAACTTTCAGCCCACTGCCGGTCACGTCGACGTGAACACCGGCGATGTCGGGCGATACCTCAAAGATCGGATCGCCGGGCTCCCGGTCAGAAATGATTGCCGCAGGTGAGCAGATCACCGATGAAGCAGTGGGCGCTGTTGGCCGGTGCCATCGTTGCCGAGGTCAGTGCGACGCTGGCGTTGCGGGCGGCAGTGGATCATGCGGCCTGGGTGACGCTGGTCGTGGTCGGATACGTCGTGGCATTCACGTGCCTGGCACTGGTTCTGCGTGAGGGCATGTCGATTGGCGTGGCATACGGGGTTTGGGCTGCCTGCGGTGTGGCGTTGACCGCGGTCTTGGCCGCCGTGCTGTTCGACGAGCCGTTCACCTGGGTGATCGGCCTGGGCATCGCGATTGTGATCGCGGGTGTTCTGCTGGTGGAACTCGGTTCTCATCCTGCCGAGCAGCCGCACCAACCCGGTTCGGAGTAGCGCGGATGCAATGGGTTTACCTGGCCATCGCCATCGGAGCCGAACTGATCGGGACGATGTCGCTGCGCGCCTCGGACGGGTTTCGAAAGATTCTGTGGCTCATCCCGACCGTGCTCGGATACCTCACCGCATTCGGCGCGCTGGCGTTGGCCCTTGCCGAGGGCATGCCGGTGGGAATCGCCTACGGGATCTGGGCTGCGGTCGGGGTGGCACTGACTGCGGTGGTGGCCTGGATCCTGTTCAACGACCCACTCACGTGGTTGATGGGTGCCGGCATCGCCTTGATCGCCGGGGGAGTGCTGATCATCGAAATCGGTGCCGCGCACTGACTCCGAGTGACCGACGTGCAGCACACTGGTTGGCGAACAGACCTCGCGGGCACACGGAAGTTGTGACAGTGCCGCGGTGTTGACTGATTCATGCAGCTGCCGCTGCGTCAAGGTGAACCCGGATCGAGGATTTGTGACTGCCGTGAACTGCGCCCGATCGGGCGACGATGCCACCGAGATCGACGGGAAGCGCCGTCGGCCGCTGCAGGTGATCGCATTTCCCGCGGTGGTGTTCGCATTCACGGTTGTGATGATGGGGACCACCCTGCCGACCCCGCTGTACCCCGAGTACGCGCAGGAACTGGGATTCGGCAGTGCGATGACCACGGTCATCTTCGCGACGTACGCGCTGGGTGTGATCGCGGCACTGATAGGTGTCGGCCGGTTCTCGGACACCATCGGTCGTCGTCCGATGCTCTATGCCGGGCTCGCATTGTCGTTACTGAGCGCGGTCTTGTTCATCTTCGGTGGCAGCCTGGCGATCCTCTTCGTCGGCAGGGTGATCTCGGGATTCTCGGCGGGCATCTTCACCAGTACCGCCACGGCCGCGGTCATCGAGGCCGCGCCCAAAGGTCGCCGGACGATGGCAACGGCGGTCGCCACCGCGGCCAACATCGGCGGTCTCGGACTCGGAACGCTCATGGCGGGGCTTGTCGCCGAGTTCGCGCCGGATCCGACACGCACGGTGTTCGTGGTCCACGCGGTGCTCCTGGTGATCGCCGGACTTGGCCTTCTCACCGTTCCGGAAACGGTGAAGGTACTCGCCGGTGCCCGGCCAAGGTTGCAACGCGTCGACGTCCCGGCGTCGGTCCGTGGTGTTTTCGCGTTGGCTGCAGTCGGGGCCATGGCCGGCTTTGCGGTGTCGGGTCTGTTCAGCGCCGTCGGACCCAACTTCCTGGCCCACGTCCTCGACGAATCATCGCCCGCGATTGCCGGGCTCGTTGTGTTCGTGACCTTCGGAGCCTCAGCAGTGGCCCAGATCGTCTTCATGAAGGCGTCCGTGCGCCCCGCACTGCTGTGCGGATACCTCGCGTTGGCGGTCAGCATGGCGATCCTGATCGTGAGCCTGGTTACCGAGTCGCTGCCTGGGCTGCTTCTCGCTTCGGCTATCTCAGGTGCCAGTCAGGGTGTGTTGTTCGCCAAGGGCATTGCGGCGATCGCCGCCAAGGTGGAGCCCTACCGCAAGGCGGAAGCGACATCGGCGTACTTCATCGTCGCCTACCTGGCGATCTCGGTTCCGATCATCGCCGTTGGGATCGCATCTTCGGCCTGGGGCCTGACCACCGCCAGCGTCATTTTCTCCGCGGTGATCGGAGTGATCGCGGTGGCCACGCTGATCGGCTTGCTCCTGCGGCCGCGTAGCGCCACCTGATCAGGCAAACGATGCATCCGCTGAGCATCATCGCCGAACGCACGAATGCGGGTTCTCGGTAGAGCTATCGTGACGTATTGGATGCTGATCGACCTGTAACCGCCGTTTCTCTATCGGGACTGGATCGAGGATGTGACTTCCGTGAACCCCTCCGAATCGTCGGAGGAAGCAACCGCCCCAGCGCGGAACCGAACGCAGATGATCGCGTTCGCGGCGGTGGTCTACGCGTTCACGGTGGTGATGATGGGGACCACACTGCCGACTCCGCTCTATCCCGAGTTCGCCAAAGAGTTCGGGTTCGGCACCTTGATGACCACGGTGATCTTTGCCGTCTACGCACTTGGCGTGCTCGCCGCGCTCATCGGCGTCGGCAGGTTCTCCGACACCATCGGGCGCCGGCCGATGCTCTATGCGGGCGTCGCACTGTCGTTGCTGAGCGCCGTGTTCTTCATCATCGGCGGCAGCTTGGAGATGCTCTTCATAGGCCGGGTGATCTCGGGGTTCTCGGCAGGTATCTTCACCAGCACGGCCACGGTTGCGGTGATCGAAGCGGCGCCGAAGAGTCGCCGGGGGATCGCGCAGTCGGTCGCCACGGGTGCAAACATCGGTGGCCTCGGTCTCGGAACTCTGTTGGCCGGTGTTGTCGCCGATCTGGCCTCCGACCCGACCCACACGGTTTTTGTGGTTCAAGCGGTGCTGGTGGCGATTGCGGGCTTGGGTCTGCTCACGGTTCCGGAAACGGTCGACGTACGCAAGGGCGCTCGCCCGAAATTGCAGCGGGTCAGTGTCCCACCTTCTGTGCGTGGCGTTTTCACGCAGGCTGCCGTGGGGGCGATTGCCGGATTTGCGGTCTTTGGTCTCTTCAGCGCGGTGGCGCCGGACTTCCTTGCTGATGTTCTGAATGAGAAGTCGCCGATGGTTTCCGGTGTGGTGGTGTTTGTGTTGTTCGCTTCGTCGGCGATCACCCAGATCGTGTTGTCCAAAGCGCCCATTCGGCAGTCCTTGCTGTACGGATATGTGGCATTGACGGTGAGCATGGGTGTGCTGATCGTCAGCCTGCTCATGGAATCGCTGATCGCGTTGATCGTTGCGGCAGTGATCTCGGGTGCGAGCCAGGGTGTTTTGTTCGCCAAGGGCATCGCGGCGATTGCGGCACGCATCGAACCCGACCGTAAGGCGGACGCGACGTCGGCATACTTTGTGGTCGCCTATGTGGCGATCTCGGTGCCGATCATCGCCACGGGGTTTGCCGAACAGGCCTGGGGCCTGAGGACCGCGAGTGTGGTGTTCTCCATCGTGATCATTGTTCTGGCAGTAGGCGGGTTCATCAGTTTGCTGCTGCGGCCCCGCGAGTCGATCAGCTGAACGTGGCGTCCAGCGCCGCTGTGAGATCGGCGATGATGTCGGAGGGGTCTTCGAGTCCGATGGAGAACCGGAGATGTCCCCAGGCACGGAACTCCTCCGGATAGTGCTGCACCCGTGGCCCACTCGTGCCGACGTGGACGATGAGTGTTTCGTCGTGACCGAGCGATACGGCCGAGGTGATCATCCGCAGATTCGAGACGAACCGGTTCTGGGTGTCGGGATCACCTCTGACCGCGAACGCCATCATCGCACCGTAGCCGCGTCCGCCGAATTGGGTGGTCGCCAGCGCGTGCTGAGGATGTGACTGCAGGCCCGGGTAGGCGACATAGGCCACGCGCCCATCGCTTTCGAGGAACTCGGCGACCTGCGCGGCCGACTCGAGGTGGCGCGCCATTCGCAGCGGCAGAGTGACGGACCCACGACTGATGAGCCAGGCGTTGAAAGGCGAGATCACGCCACCGACATCAACCATGGCGTCGGTCTTGATGGGATCGATCAGTGCCTTGGCGCCGAGGACCGCGCCGCCCATGGCGTCGCCGTGGCCGTTGTAGTACTTCGTCAGTGAGTGCACCACCAGATCTGCACCGTCGGCGAGCGGCCGGTACAACGGCGGCGGCGTGAAGGTCGAGTCGACCACCACCAGCGCGCCTGCCGCGTGCGCGACCTCGGCGACCGCGCCGATATCGGTGACCTTGGTGGTCGGGTTGGCGATCGCCTCGATGTGAACCAGGCGGGTGTTGGGCCGCAGTGCCGCCCGGATGGAATCGAGGTCCGATGCATCGACGAACGTTGCCTCGATACCGTATTTGCGCGGCAGGAGTTCGGTGAACAACCGAAACGTCGCCTCGTAGGTGACGTCGGCGATCAGCACATGATCCCCGGACTCGAGATGGGTGAAGAACACCGCATGCAGCGCTGCGACCCCCGAAGCCAGGACGACCGCGTCCTCGGCACCTTCGAGTGAGGCCAATTTGTGCTGCAACGCAATCTGATTGGCCCCGGAGTTGCGGGTGTAGAGCGGAATCTCCGTGCCCGACCAGCTGACCTGTGACGGATCATCGGGTAGCGCATACGAATTGGCCATCACGATCGGCGTTCGGATCGCTCCGGAGCCCTTGTCGATGCTGTTGCCGGCATGAACCGCGCGGCTATCGAAGGCGAGGGTGGCTGGATCGTGATTGTCGGGGCGGGACATGGCATCAGCGTAGGAGGACTGCAACCGCACTCGCAGTCGCGACGCGCCCACGCCGCCCGCCGAATTAACCCGGAACAGATGACGATCGAAGCCATGTTGTAGCCGAAAATTGGGTGCGAGAATGTTTGTGAACTGTCACGAACTGAAACGGGGCGGAGATGTCATATGAATATCGCGGTGCTCGGTGCCAATGGCGAGGTCGGGACGAGGGTCGTCCGTAAATTGCACGACGACGGACACGACGTGGTCCGGGTCGGACGCAGACCAGATGTAAACGATGTGATGGTCGATCTTGCCGGGTCCGGTGGGGAAGCGTATCGCGCGGCGGTTGATGGCATGGATGTGGTTGTCAATGCCTCCGGCATCGAGGATCCCGCTCTCGCGAAAGAGGCCGGGGCAGCGAGATTTGTCGATATCAGCGCCACTCCGATGTATCTCGAGGCGATCATGGCCGCCCCGGCCGCAGGTGGTGTGCTCACCTGCGTGGGTTTGGCGCCCGGTCTGACGACCATCATGGCCACCGCGCTCGCCGCCGATTCATCCGACGGCGTCGACATCGGTTTGATGCTCGGGGCGGGTGAGCGCCATGGCAGGGCCGCTGTCGAGTGGACGGTCGATCTTCTCGGTACATCGTTCAACGACTATGTCTCGGGGGAGGCGATTCGCAACATGGTCAGGTCACGGATTCTCGAAGGCCCCCACAACACCCGAAAGCGGTATGTACGAGCAGACTTTCCCGACTACCTGGCCATCGGGTCGGATGGACCACACGTGGCGAACTACCTCACCCTGAGTTCGGTCACGGCGACGTTGGCACTGCGGGCTGCGGCGCTGATGCCGGTTCTGGGCCGGCCCATGCTGAGGAAGATCCACATGCCCGGAAGCGAAGAGTGGTCGGTGCTGGTCCGTAACCGGAACACCGGTCGATGGCTGTTCACCGAGGGCCGCAACCAGTCCGAGATCACGGCCACGATGACTGTTGCCGCCATCGAAGCCGCGCAAGGACGCATCGATCCGGTGTTGCTCAGCTGCGATGTCCTCGACACCAATGCTCTACATGCTCACTGGGACATCATGATTCGAGCTGGTCGTTAGACCGTTCCGATGATGTGCGCCTTTGGCGATTAAAAGCCCAGGTGGGCACCGCCAGAAGGGCACATCATCGGGCTAGGGAAGCAGGTTCATCCGCCGAGCCGTGACCACGGCCTCGTGCCGGTTGTGTACGCCCAGCTTGTGCATCGCACTGCGCAGGTAGCTCTTCACGGTCTCTGGCTTCAGTGAGAGTGTCTTGGCGGCTTCGGCATTGGAGCAACCGAGCGCCACAACAGCGAGGACGTCTACTTCCCGTCGGGACAGATCGACCTCGGGCGCCGGTTCGGCCATCTCGCCACCGACGACGCGGGCAAGCCGGTCGGACAGTTCACGGGCCCGTCGACTCTCGGCCGGGCTGATCCGTCCGGCAAGATCCCGGAGCCCGGCGTGAATGCTGCGCAACTCCTCGAGCGTCGCCGAGTCGGGGCGCTCTGCGGTGTTCCCGGTCGCAGAGGCAAGCATCCGGGTTCGGCGGTCCACCTCATCGCGGATCGCGATCTCCGTCGCCAACCTCCGGCACGCCGCGATCACCGACTCGGAGGTACGGCTGCCGATCGGAACCGCATCGCGGCGAGCCGCGTAGATCACCGCCCGGGTGCTCGAGTCGACCACGACGGGTACCGCCAGGACCGACCGCAAGCCCTCGCCCAGGACCGGCCCGTCGTAGTCGTGGGTGATCGCGGACGCAGTGCGGTAGTCGGACACCGACGCCGGTTGCCGTCGCTGCACCACGCGGCCACCCAGACCGGCCGCGGGGTTCACATTCAGTCCACGCAGGCCGTTGGTGCGCACACCCATGAACTCGGTGAGTAGCAACGTGCCGGCATGTACTTCGCCGCCGAACAGGACGGGGGTCTGTGGCTCGCCGGCCAGTGCCCGCATCTCGTCTCGGAGAGCGTCGGAATCGCGTGGTCGCAGCAGTGGATGCCGGCCTGTCATCGGTGAGTCAGCCCTTTTCGGGGGTAGCGGGTGAGTTACTGTGACGTGGATCCTACTCCCGGGTAGAAGTGTGCTGAGCAGTGAGGATTCAAAGGGAATATGTTTGCCACAACTGAGCGGGTCAGCGAGATGCTGGCACAGTACGACCGTCCCGATGCGTGTGCCGCCGACCTGCTGTGTGATCGACATGCAGCCGATGCCGTGGCGTTCACGGTGGTCGAGACCGACGACACCGGGAAACTGGTTTCCGTCGATCTGACCTACGGAGAGCTGCGGGAGAAGTCGTCGAAGTTTGCGGCGGCACTTGCCGCGCTCGGCGTCGAGCCGGGCGACCGTGTCGCGAGCCTGATGAGCAAATCGGCCGAACTGGTGGTCGCGGCGCTGGGCGTATGGCGGCGCGGAGCTGTCTACGTTCCACTGTTCACGGCGTTCGCCTCCCCGGCCATCGCGTTCCGCCTGACCAACAGCGGCGCCAAGTTCGTGATCTCCGACCTCGATCAGCTACACAAACTGGCCGCCGGCGAGGACATCCCGGCCGATGCGCCGTGGCAGGTCATCGCTGCCGGTGAGTCCGCGGATCACGAACTGCAACTGGCGAATCTGATCGAGGCCCACGACGCCGACGAGCCCGGCGGACAGGCTGTCGCGGTCGGAGGCGACGGATTGCTCGTCGAGTTGTTCACCAGCGGAACGACAGGCAGGCCCAAGGGTGTTCCGGTTCCGGTTCGGGCGCTGGCATCGTTCCACGGGTATCAGGAGTTCGGTCTCGACGTGCGCCCCGACGACGTGTTCTGGAATGCTGCCGATCCCGGCTGGGCCTATGGGCTCTACTATTCGCTGCTCGGCCCGCTGGCGACCGGCACGCGGAGCCTGCTGCTGCACGCCGGATTCTCGCCGGCGTTGACGTGGAAGGTGCTCGAGCAGTTCGGCGTGACCAACTTCGCCGCCGCACCGACCGTGTACCGCGCACTGCGGGCCGACGACGGTCCGGTTCCGGAGTCGATCAATCTGCGGCGCGCGTCGTCCGCGGGTGAACCGCTGACGCCCGACGTGGTCGGCTGGTCGAAGGACGTCCTCGGGGTGTCTGTGCGCGACCAGTACGGACAGACCGAGCACGGCATGTTCATCGTCAACGCCTGGCACGACGATCTGCGCGCCGACGTGCCAGTGGGCTCGATGGGACGACCGTTGCCTGGCTGGTCCTGCGCCGTACTCGAAGAGGACTCCGATTCGCCGGCTCCGGTTGGCACTGTCGGCCGGGTTGCGATCGACACCACGGCCAGCGACATGCTCTGGTTCACCGGCTACGTGAACGCGCCGGAGAAAACGGCAGGCCGGTACACCGAAGACGGCCGCTGGTACGTCACGGGAGACTCCGGGTCGGTCGACGAGAACGGTTTCTTCACCTTCTCCTCCCGCGACGACGATGTGATCATCATGGCCGGCTACCGCATCGGCCCCTTCGACGTCGAAAGTGTGCTCGTCATGCACGAGGCCGTGGTCGAGGCCGCGGTGGTGGGCAAGGCCGATGAGCTGCGTGGTGAGGTGCTCGAGGCGTATGTGGTGCTCCGGGATCCGTCGGCCGCGTCGGCCGAACTCGAAACCGAACTCCAGCAGCTGGTCAAGAACAAGTTCGCGGCTCACGCCTACCCTCGCACGGTTCACTTCATCGAGTCGCTGCCCAAGACGCCCAGCGGCAAGGTTCAACGCTTCCTGCTCCGTAAGCGCTGAGCGAACCGGGTAACCGTCCACGTTGCGCGCAACTGTGACCGATTACACACAACAATGGCCCGCCGATAGTCGGCGGGCCATTGTTGTTCCGGAGATTTACCTGCGGTGAGCTGAGTCGCTCAGCGCGGTGTGCGTTCTTGTGCGCGTTGCACCGCGGGATCGACCACCTGGTCGGAAAAGACCGGCTGCGGGATACGCTGCGCGTCCTTGGAGCTCTGCGCGGCGGGTTCTGAACGGATCGACTCGCGGTGCGAGAAGAGTTCGGTTTCGGGCATGTGTGACTACTTTCGTCGTTGTGGTGCGGCTCTTGTGTTGTCGTGCAGTGCACGGGATCTGCGCAAGAGCTGCCGGGTGTCGCAGGCGACCGCGGTCTGGAAAGGACTCTCTCGAGAACCTCTTCAAGATCTCCCGCGGTGCCAGGAAAATTGGTGATCAAACGTCAACCGGCTATCGGCGATTCGCAAGGTTCCGGGATATCGGATTCGAGGAAGTTCGACGAAGGTTGCCGGTGGTGGATGTATCCGACAACACCAAGTGTACGGGCAATTCGGCCGAACCGGTTGTATTGGGCCCAAGTGCCCTACATCGGCGCGGTGAATTGTGGTGCAGTAGACGGGGTCGGCGCGTTGACTGAGCAGGCCTGGCGCGATTGTATCGAACACGACGAATAGCAAAGAGGTTCACAGATGAGCACCACGATTGTTGTTGGAGTCGACGGTTCGGACTCAGCCCTCGAGGCGGTGGAGTGGGCGGCGAAAGCCGCTGAGCGGCAAGGCAAGTCTCTGTCGATACTGGGTGCGTACGAGACCCAGGGAGCGCTGTACGCGCCGGCACTGGTCATTCCGCAGGATGTCATCGACATCATTCGGCAAGAAGCACATGACAACGTCGACAAGGCCGCCGCGCGGGTCCGGGCAATCACTCCAGGGGTCGAGGTGAAAACCAAAGTCGCCGAAGGGCGCGCCGGATCCCTGCTGATCGAAGAATCACACCATGCGTCGCTGGTCGTGGTCGGTAGCCGTGGACTCGGTGGTGTGAAGGGGGTGTTCCTCGGCTCGGTTGGCGTGGACGTCGCCGCACATGCCTCATGCCCGGTGCTGGTGTACGCGGGTCCGGGCGGTACAGGGCCGGTTGTTGTCGGCCTCGACGGTTCAGCGTTGAGCGAGGGCGCGGTTACTGCTGCATTTGAACAGGCGTCACTGCTGAAGACCGAGTTGCTGGTGGTCCACACCTGGACCGACCTGGCCTCCGATGCGCTGTACGGCTACGGACTCGAGCCCGATCAGCTGCAGCAACTGTCCGATGAAGCCCGCGAGGTCGTCGCCGAGCGGATCGCCGGTTTCGGCGCCGACTATCCCGACGTCGAGGTCAAGCGTGTGATCGTTCCCGACGGTCCGGCGCATCAACTTCTCGAGCATGCCAAAGATGCCCAGCTTCTGGTGGTCGGTAGCCGTGGTCGTGGTGGTTTCCGGGGTCTACTTCTCGGCTCCACCAGCCAGGCAGTCCTGCGCAGAGCGCAGTGCCCGGTCCTGGTGGTGAAGCCGTCAGCCGAGAGCTGACACCACTTTCAGCTGGGCTCAGCTGAAAGTTCTTGTTCCTGCACTTCTTTTTCGTGCACAATGCGCGCCGGTGCCCGTTCAGCGGGTGCCGGCGCTGCCGTTCGCGACGGTGGCGGCAGCTTCGGCAGGAACGCGGAGATCACCAGAGCGGTGACCAGCAGGCCGAGTGTCAGCAGGTAGGTGTCGGCCACGGCGCTCGCGAGATCCGGTGCCGCCGCAGACTGTTCATCGGCGCTGAGCCGAAGTGCCCCGGCCATGCCGGTATCGTTGAGCAACTCTGCCCGGTTGTTGAACAGCGTGGTCAGCACGGTGGCACTGAGCGCGGCGCCGACGGCGGCTGCAAACTGGTTGCCCGTGGTGAGAATGGTTGTGCCCGATGAAATCGCCGGACCCTGTATGCCGCGCAGCGATGCTGCCATCAGCGGCATCAGCGTGGAGCCGATGCCCATACCCATGACCACGCCGATGCCCACGAGCGTTGGGTACGAGGTGTTCTCATCGAGAATCGTTGTCATCAGGATCATCGCGACCACGGTGGCACTGATGCCGAACCAGACCACCCGGCGCGGATCGACACGGTCGGTCAGGCGGCTGGCGATCTGGACCACCACGCCGGTGGTGACGGCCTGTCCGATCACGATCAGTCCGGCCGTGGTGGCGCTGTCGCCGCGGACGGCCTGAATGTAGATGGGCCCGAGCATCATCGATCCGAAATAGGCGCCCGCGACCAGGAACAGGCTGCCAGATCCGACTGCCAGCGATCGTTGTTTGAGCAGTCGCAGATCGAGAAGTGGGTGCGATGATCGGAGGGTCCGAGTGATGAACAGCGCCAGTAGTGTGACACCGCAGACCGCCGGGATCAGGACCTGGGCCGCCATCGGGTCGCCGCTGTCTCCGGCCTGTGCCAATCCGAAGACGAGCAAGGCACCGCCGGGAGCCAGTGTGGCCAGGGCGATCCAGTCGAGACGCCCGCGATCGGTGCCCGGCTGCTGTGGAAAGATCTTGGCGGCCAACATGATGGCCGCGATGCCGATCGGGACGTTGATCAGGAACAGTGATCGCCATCCGATGCCGTCGACCAGTAGTCCGCCGGCAACCGGGCCGAGGACGGGTCCGATCAACAGGGGAAGTCCGAGCCACCCCATCAATTTGCCGCGATGACGTTCGTCGACCATCTGCAACGCGATGGTCATCCCGACAGGCTGCAGGTACCCGCCGCCGAGACCTTGGACTGCTCGAAACGCGATGAGACTCTCGATGTTCCAGGCCAGCCCGGCCAGTGCTGAGCCGCCGACGAACAAGACGAGAGCGGTGAGATAGACCCGCTTGGCTCCGAACCGGCGTATTGCCCACGCCGCGGTTGGCATCACCGCGACCAATGCGAGGGCATAGGCGGTGGTCACCCACTGGACCGTGGCGAGATTGGTGTCGAATGATTCGGCCAGTCGTGGGATCGCGACCACGGTGACGGTGACGTCGAGCATCACCATCAGCGTGCCAAGCGCCAGGACGGCTGCGACTTTCTTCGTACGCAGGTCCATGGTCAGGCTGCGCCTCGATCTCGGTGTTTGCGTTCGGGTTTGAGTAATTCGGCCCACCACACCAGTTCGTCCATGGCGCTGCGGGCCGAGACGATTGCGGTCTCGTCAAGTGTGAGCCGGCCGTCGGTGACGTGGTCCCAGGGTGCGTGGACGACCACTCCGTTCCGGGTGCCGACCGAATACAGCTCGGCGAACACGGCGCGCAGATGTTCCACTGCGCGTAGTCCTCCCGACATGCCGCCATAGGACACAAACGTCACCGGTTTGTGTTTCCACTCCCAGCGGTGGGCATCGATGAGGATTTTCAACTCACCGGGATACGAGTGGTTGTATTCCGGTGTGACAACGATGAATCCGTCGGCAGCCGCCAGCAGATCTGTGGTGTGAGGTCCGGTGGGCTCGGCGAGGTCGATGACCTCGACGTCGAGCCCGTACGGATTGACTTGCTCGACAAACCAATCGGCGACGGTGGGGCCGATACGACCGGGGCGGACACTCGCGATGATCAGGGCGAACTCGAGGTGTGTTGGTTGCATGCGCCCAGTCTTCAAGTTAAAGCGCGCTTGAAGTCAAGGTACGATGCGAAAATGACAGTGAAAAAGTTGGAATTGACGGTCGGGGAGTTGGCCATCCGGGCCGGCGTCGCGCCGTCGGCTGTGCGATATTACGAAGATCGTGGACTGATTTTCAGCCGCCGAACCTCCGGCAACCAGCGGCGCTATCACCGGGCGATGTTGCGGCGGGTGGCGTTCATCCGGGCCTCGCAGGCCGTCGGGATCCCACTGGCGACCATCGGATCGGTGCTGGAGGTCCTCGGCGAACACGAGTCACCAACCAAGGCGATGTGGCACAAGGCGTCGGTGCAGTGGATGGAGGATCTGGATGAACGGATCGCGCTACTGCAGCGGATGAGGGACCTGATGGACGGCTGCGTCGGCTGCGGCTGTTTGTCGATGAAGGCCTGCCAGCTCCTCAATCCCGGCGACGTGTTCGCGCAGCAGGGCGTCGGAACCAACCGGTTGCTCACGCAGGAGTGCGAGGAGAAACTCGAAGGTCACGAGTCCGCCGGGTGCGCCAAACCGACACGGAGCCCAGCCGGTCGAGGCGGCCCGGCCGAACCCGTCGGCTCAATCGACCCAGTCGGCTCAGCCGGCTGAGTCGGCGCCGGCCTCCAGATCGGCGATCACCAGCTTGCCGTGGGTTTTCATCATCGCCTCGGAGGCACCCCTGGCGCGGGCCCGATTCGGATCGGTCAGTAGTTCATACAATCGTGTCGGCACGATCTGCCAACTGAGGCCGAACGGATCCTTCAGCCAGCCACATTCCGATTCGGTGCCACCGTTGGCCGTCAGCGCATTCCAGTAGTGGTCGATCTCCTCCTGTGAGTCGCAGCGGACCACAAACGACACCGCCTCGCTGAAATGGAATTCCGGGCCGGCGTTGATTCCTTCGAACCTGTTGCCGGACAGGGTGAACATGGCGGCGAGGATGCTCCCTTCCGGTCCCGGCCCGTCTTCGCCGGTGTACAAGATCTGGTCGATGGTCGAGTCGGGAAATGTCGCGGTGTAGAGCTTCATGGCTTCCTCGATGTTCTGGTTGAACCAGAGCGAGGGGACTATGGCGGGCATGTGGAGATCCTTTCGGTTTCGACAGGCGAGCAGACGTGACTGCTTCACAGATATCGACTGCGCTGCGGCCGAAAACTCACCGATGTCTGCCGTTCGCACTGTCGGGCAGGGGTGCGATGCCATCCGAATCGTGATCCCGCTGCCACCGTTTCGCGGCATTCTCGCACTGTGAGACCCGATGGCGCGGATTACCCTGTTGATACCGCCTCGGCATGGATCGGAGGGTGAGCAAGATGAGTGCACAATCGCTTCCCGGACCGCATGGGCCGTACTGGCCGACAGTGCAGACGGCAGATATCGGTGAGTATGCGCAGGTCATCAGCATGCTCGCGCAGAATGTGTCAGCAGATTCGTTGACGGATCCGCAAGATTTCAGCAGGCAGGCCCGACTCGCTGCTGCGCTGCTGCCCGCGCCGATTCGGGAGCTGCTGCTCGACTTCCTCGTCGAGGGTGACGGTGGATTGCTGCTGCGGGGACTCGATGTCGGTGAGATCGGTGAAACCCCGGCCGCCGCGGTCGGTGCGCCCACTCGTCACACCGGCATCGCCAGACAATCGGCGCTACTGCTCTCGAGCATCGTGCACCTGGTCGGCTACCGCCCGGAATGCCGCGGCGAACTCGTTCAGACACTGGTGCCGATTCGCAGCCATCAGCGGCGGCAGATGTCGACGGGCAGCGCGGTGAACCTCGAAAGCCATACCGAGCAGTGCCACAACTTCCGGACCCGCCCCGATTTCATCGCGCTTGGATGTCTGCGAGGTGACCCGACCGCGGCGACCTATCTGCTGTCGGCCCGGCAATTGCAGAACCTGCTCCCGGCCGAGACCACCGCGCTGCTTCGTGATCCGGTGTTCTACACGCGGGTGGATGGATCGTTCGTCGACGGTGGAGTTCCCGACGAGACACGTGGGCCCATCCCGGTTCGTGGGATGACCCGGTGATCACCTACGACGAAGACCTGATGTCCGCAGATGACGACGAACATGCCGCCGCCCTGGCCGCGGTGAAGTCCGTGTGGCAGGCGCAGCATGACGAAATCGTCCTGCGCCCAGGCGATTTGTTCATCATCGACAACAGCCGCGCCATCCACGGGCGTAGTTCATTCGCGCCGCGGTGGGACGGAGCCGACCGATGGTTGTGCCGGCTGCAGGGTCTGTGCAACCTGGCGGTGTCGCGGTTTGCCCGCGAAGACCGTTCGCCGATCATCGAGATCGAGGGCTGCTGACTCGAAGTCCGGGGTTCAGCCGGGAACGGTCGCACTGACTGTCACCGGCACGCCGTTCAGCGCCGCATTCCCGGAGATCTCGTCGAGGCGAAGGGGATCGGTGACGTCGTTGGCACTCGGGGCATCGATGAGCGCAGCAACCGACAGTCGGACGCCATCCTGATTCTGACCGAAACCATGGGGCAAACTCACCACACCCGGCATGACACCGTCGCTTTCGGCGACGGTCACCTCCACGCAGCCTGCCGCTGAACGCAGCAACGCCCGGTCTCCGGAACACAGTCCGCCGGAGGCCAGGTCCTGTGGATGCATCAACAGATGATGGCGCGGGTGACCCTTGGACAAGCGGGCTGAATTGTTCATCCACGAATTGTTCGACCGCAGGTGTCGTCGACCGATCAGCAACAGCTCGTTCTCGGCGGTGGGCACGAGGTCTGTGTGCATTCGGGTCAGGTCTGCGGTGATCAGCGGCGGTGCCAGGTCGACCACACCCGATGCGGCGACGAGTTTGCGGCTCAGCCCGGGACGCAGTGGCCCGAGATCACGACCGGACGGGGTGGCGAGGAGTTTGCGTACCGTCAGAGAGCCCGGACCGGTGTGAAGCAACAGATTCAGCAACACTCGCGGACTGGCCATCGTGCGTACGGTCGGAACCAGTTGTTTCGGTAACCGGCGGAGGCGATCGAAGGCTCCCCGGTCGGCGGATCGGGCACGTGAGAGGGCCCGGGTGAGATCTCCGAAGATCTCCCAATCATGCTTTGCATCAGGTGATTTAGCGACGATCGCCGGTGAGAACCGGGCGGTGTTGCGGACTGCGAGCTGGTGGAAGATGAGATCGTAGTGGTCGCGTTCGAAGACCATCGTCGGCGGCAGGATCACATCGGCGTGGCGGGTGGTCTCGTTGACGTAGAAGTCGACCGAGACCATGAAGTGGAGACCGTCGAGGGCCGGCCCCAGGTGACCACCCCCGGGCGCTGAGGAGACCGGATTGCCTGCGACCGTGATGAGGGTCCGGATCTGGCCGGCACCCTCGGTGACGATCTCGTCGATGAGTGTGGCGACGGGGAGTTCGCCCGCGAATTCCGGCAGCTCCCGGACCCGGCTGCGCCATTTGTCGAAATGGCCTCGACCACTGAGTTTCCGGCGCACCAGGTCGATCTCGGGATCTGGCAGGAGCGCGCCGCCGACCCGGTCGAGGTTGCCGGTGACCGCATTGATCACCTGGATCGCCCACTGGCACAACGTCCCGAAACGTTGGGTCGACACACCTGTGCGTCCATAGATCACCGCGCGCGGGGAAGCTCCGAAATAGGTGGCGATCGACCGGATATCGGTGATGTCCATACCGGTGATCGGCGCTGCCCATTCCGGGGTCGTCGTCGTGCAGAGCGCCCGGACCTCGTCGAGCCCGGACATCGGGAGATGTTCGATGCGCTCCGGCGAGATCCCGCGCTCATGGACGAGTACGTGCAGCATGGCCATCAGTAGTGCCGCATCGGTACCGGGCCGGATGAAGTGGTGTTTGTCGGCTATTGCGGCGGTCTCGGTGCGGCGGGGGTCGATCACCACGAGTTGTCCACCGCGACGGCGTAGTTCGCGCATGCGGTTGCGAAAGTCCGGGGCGGTCATCATCGAACCGTTGGACACCACCGGGTTGGCGCCGATGACCAGCAGGTGGTCGGTGTGGTCGAGATCGGGTATCGGGATCTGTAGCTGGTGTCCGTACATCAGGTGAGCCGCGAGTTGGATCGGGAGTTGATCCGCCGAGGTTGCCGAGAAGATATTGCGGGTACCGATCGCCTTCACAAATGGCAGTCCGTGTGTGAAGAATCCGAGACTGTGCGCGTTGGGATTGCCCAGATAGAGTCCAACTGCGTTGCGGCCGTGCCATTTTTGCGTTTCGACGATCTTGCCGGTGACCAGTTCGATCGCCGCCTGCCAGCTGATGGACTCCCATTCACCTCCGGGCGTCTTGCGTATCGGTGTCCGCAACCGGTCCGGATCGGCGTGCAGGTCGGCCAGGGCCGTACCTTTGGGGCAGATGTGACCCCGAGACAGGGGATCGTTGCGGTCACCACGGATGTCGACGACGCGGTTGTCCTCGAGGGTCACCTGCAGACCGCAGATGGCCTCACATAGATTGCAGACGCTGTGGCTGGGCGGCATACGTGGTGAGTGTAGGCCCGGTCGCGGTGTCAGAAGACGGCAATTCCGAACCTGCGACGGATTCTCAGGTCGGCGAGCATGACGTCGTTGAGACCCTTGATCAGGCGGGCCACCGCCCAGTCGGTCTGGCGGTACGCCTTGAGCACCCGGTGGTACCGCTGGTCGTCCGCAGCAGTCCATGTCCAGCCCATCGCCTCACGGAACGGCTCGGGCAGCGCACCTTTGGTCATGAACAGCTGTGATTCGCCGAATATCTTGTGCAGGACTTTTCCGCCGACCCCCAGCGGCTCGGTGAGGAAGCTGAGGTCGGCGAGCGAGGTCAGCATCGCCCGAACCGGGGGATCGATGTGGATGTCTGCGACCTGTTTGTCCCAGTAGATCTCGAAGGCGGCGCGATCGACCGGCCACATCGTGGGGCGGACATTCAGCGTGGTGCCGAGCCGGGCGGCGTCGGCGTAGATGGCGTCGGCGGTATCGGGGTCCAGTGACCCGTACAGGAACTCGTACTGGTCGACGTAGAAGCGATACAGGCAGGCGGCCACCCACAACTGCAGTTCGGGGTTGTTGGCGCTGTAGGCGACCTCGGCACCAGGTTTCGACGCGACCTGAGCATGGACATGTCGTAGCTGCTCTCGGACGTAGGCGACGTCGTCATCGGTGCCACTGATCGCCACGGCCAGATATTGGCCGGTGGTGCGCGCTCGCTTGATCGGGTGTTTGAACGTATTGCCGCGTTCGACCGGACTCTCGAGGACGCCATGGCCGACACCGGGCGAGGCGAGTTGCATGATCACGTTGGCCGCGGCCATCGTGCTGCCCAGTGAGGTGATGAGATCCAGGGTTCTACGGGGGTTTCTCGGCATCAGCGCTCCTGGGCCGGTGCACCACAATGTGCACACATCGGTTTCCAGATGATAACTCCATTCAGCGTCAGGCGGTGGAATCCGTGGCGGTGAGTGGTCCGCGGGTCCGATGTGACCGGTCTTCGGACGCGACGGTAGTTTTATCCCGTGAAGCAGATACCCCGCGAGATATGGGTTCTGCTCGTGGCCAACGTCGTGATCGCACTCGGTTTCGGCTTGATCGCCCCGGCGCTGCCGATGTTCGCGCGCAGTTTCAACGTCGGCATCACCGCGGCAGCCGTGGTGATCTCGGCCTTCTCGGTGATGCGGCTGCTGTTCGCCCCCGTCGGCGGACGGCTCGTGCGATTGCTGGGCGAACGTCGGATCTACCTGACCGGTCTGCTGATCGTGGCGGCCTCGACCCTGGCATGCGCCTTTGCACAGAACTATTGGCAGCTGTTGATCTTCCGCGGACTCGGTGGCATCGGTTCGACGATGTTCTCGATCTCCGCGACAGCGTTGATGATCCGGTTGGCGCCGCCCGATCTGCGCGGACGGGTCTCGGGCTTCTTCAGCGCCGGATTCCTCGTCGGCAACATCACCGGCCCGTTGCTCGGCAGTGCACTGATCGGTTTCGGGCTGCGGATGCCGTTCGTGGTGTATTCCATCGCGCTGATCGTGGCCTCCATCGTTGTTGCCACCCAACTTCGATCGGTGGGCGGGCGGCCGTTGCCGGGCGGCGACGACCACGTCGCGATGCCCATGAAGGAAGCCCTGCGTGACAGTGCTTACCGCGCAATCCTGGCATCGAGTTTCACGCAGGGCTGGGCGTCGATGGGTGTTCGCGTCGCACTGGTCCCGCTGTTCATCGTGGAGGACCTCGATCAGTCGGACGCCATGACCGGCGTGGTGCTCGCGGTGTACGCCGCGGGCAACGTACTCGCGATCATTGTCGCGGGCCGGCTGTCGGACTCTCTCGGGCGACGCCCGATCATGCTCCCCGGACTGTTGCTGATGGGGACGTCGACCGCGTTTCTCGGGTACAGCGGCAACATCTGGATCGCGGCCACGTTGACCTTCGCGGCGGGGATCGGTTCGGGACTGTTCGCCCCGACACATCAGGCTGCACTTGCCGACGTCCTCTCCGGCCGGGGGCAAGGTGGCCCGGCTCTGGCGACCTATCAGATGACCGCGGACGTCGGAGCGATCAGTGGGCCGATCATCGCCGGCTCCATCGCACAGCAGTGGGGTTTCGGACCGGCCTTCCTGGTCACGGCCGGGGTGGCGTTTGTTGCGACGATCTTCTGGATCGCTGCGCGGGAGACCTTGCCCAAGCGCATCGCCGACAACCTGCAGGCGAACGAGGCCTGACCGCATTACCGTTGACCGCATGTCACAAACGGCAAGTTCTGAGCAACCGGTTCTGGGTTCGGACTCCGAGGTCGGCCGATTGCGCACGGTGATGCTGCATCGGCCGGGTGATGAACTGCGCCGGCTCACGCCACGGAACAGTGACCAGTTGTTGTTCGACGGCCTGCCCTGGGTGGACCGGGCACAGGAAGAACACGACGCGTTTGCGGACGTGCTGCGTGACCGTGGGGTCGAGGTGCTGCTGCTCGGCGATCTGCTGACCGAAACCGTTCAGACCAGCGGTGCGGCGCGGATGCAGGGGATCGCGGCGGCGGTCAGTCCGCGTCGACTCGGACATCACCTGGCTCAGGATCTGTCCGCCGAACTGCGGCGTCTGCCTGCAGGCGACCTGGCGCGGGTCCTGATGGCCGGAATGACATTCGACGAATTGCCCGAATCGGCGGCGACAGTGCGGTCCTCGCTGGTGTGGCGGATGCACCACGGTTCCGAGTTCGCGATCGAGCCGTTGCCGAACCTGTTGTTCACCCGTGACAGTTCGTTCTGGATCGGTGACAGGTTTGCGATCACGTCGCTGGCATTACCTGCCCGGGTCCGCGAGACGTCCCTGACAGATCTCATCTACGCGCACCATCCGCGGTTCCTCGGGGTCCGTCGGGCGTACGAATCACACACGGCCCCGGTCGAGGGCGGCGACGTGCTGCTGCTCGCGCCGGGCGTGGTGGCGGTCGGGGTGGGGGAGCGCACCACTCCGGCGGGTGCAGAAGCACTGGCGCGCAGCCTGTTCGATGACGATCTCGCGCATACGGTCCTGGCGGTGCCGATCGAGCAACGCCGGGCCTCGATGCACCTCGATACCGTCTGCACCATGGTCGACACCGACGCGGTGGTGATGTACGCGGCCATCCAGGATTCGCTGTCCGCGTTCACCATTCGCAGCGGCGAGACTGTGTCGATCAGTGGGCCGGAGCCGTTCGTCGAGGCGGCGGCCACGGCCATGGGCATCGAGAAGCTCCGGGTGATCGACACCGGACTCGATGCGGTGACCGCCGAACGCGAGCAATGGGACGACGGGAACAACACCCTGGCCCTGTCCCCGGGAGTCGTGGTCGCGTACGACCGTAACGTCGAAACCAATCGGCGGCTTGAGGATTCGGGTATCGAAGTGCTCAGGATCGCCGGGAACGAGCTGGGATCGGGTCGCGGTGGACCTCGCTGCATGTCGTGCCCGGTCTCACGGGATCGGTTGTAGCCATGTCCTTCGACATCAGCTTGGGCATTGCGATCGACCAGGATTCCGACGTGGCGCCATACGAGCAGGTGCGCCGCGGTGTCATCGAACTGGTCACCTCCGGTGAGCTCCTGGCCGGTAGCCGGATCCCGACCGTTCGGGCACTGGCATCGGAACTCGATCTCGCACCGAACACCGTTGCCCGTTCGTATCGCGAGCTCGAGGCCGAAGACATCATCGAAACCCGCGGCCGCAAGGGCTCTTTTGTGAAGGCGCATGCAGATTCCACACTGCAGCGCGCGGGAGAACTGACCGTGGAGCACGTTTCGGCCCTGCGTCAACTCGGCATCGACGATGACCGGATCAAACTGCTGCTGGACAAGGCTTTGCGCAGGTGAATGGCGTGAGTCGACGCGTCCGACCGGGTTCAACTGCATGCTTACCGGCAGATAGCAAATAGATCGCGTAAGTTGATCTATCAGGGTTGATGCTGCTTTGGTGGAGTACATGGCACTGACGACTGAACGATCTGACGCAGTTCTGCCACCAGACTCCGGATACGGAAAGCCTCGACTCGATCTGGTGGTTTTCGGTGTGACCGCGGCGGCTGTGATCGCGTTCGTGGTGTGGGGTCTCGTCGACGGGTCGCAGCTGCGGTCGATCACCGACGACATGCTCGCCTGGATAACCGACAACCTGGGATGGATTTACCTCCTGTCCGCCACGTTCTTTGTGCTTTTTGCGCTGTATCTGGCGATCAGCAAGTACGGCAAGATTCCACTCGGGCGCGACGGTGAGAAGCCGGAGTATCGGACGATCAGCTGGATCGCGATGATGTTCAGCGCCGGTATGGGTATCGGCCTGATGTTCTTCGGCGCCGCGGAACCGTTGGCCCACTACGTCGATGCCCCGCCCGGGACCGACAGTCAAGATGTCGGCATTGCGATGGCAACCACGATGTTCCATTGGGGATTTCACCCGTGGGCGATGTATGCCGTTGTGGGACTGGCGATTGCCTACAGCACCTATCGTTGCGGTCGCGGCCAGTTGGTGAGCGCAGTGTTCGCTCCGATCCTCGGGCATCGGGCCAACGGCTGGGGCGGAAAGCTCATCGACATCCTGGCCATCTTCGCCACACTGTTCGGCACCGTCGCCTCACTCGGGCTCGGCGCGGCACAGATCGGCTCGGGCATGGTCGAGATCGGATGGCTCAACGAGCCGTCAAAGCTGTTGCTGGTGGCGATCATCGCGGTGTTGACCGCCGCGTTTGTCGCCTCGGCGGTTTCAGGTGTGGCCAAGGGGATCCAATGGCTGTCGAACACGAATATGGTGCTCGCCCTGATCCTCGCGGTGTTCTTGTTCGTCGTCGGTCCGACCGTGTTCATCCTCAACGTGCTGCCGACAACGATCGGTACATATCTCAACGACCTCACCGCGTTCTCGGCGCGATCGGGTGCCACGGTGGACGGTGCCGGTGAAGAATGGCTCGCCGGCTGGACGATCTTCTATTGGGCGTGGTGGGTCTCGTGGACACCGTTTGTCGGCATGTTCCTGGCCAAGATCAGCCGCGGCAGGACAATTCGGGAGTTCGTCGTCGGTGTGATGCTGGTACCCACGATCGTGTCGCTGGTGTGGTTCGCGATCTTCGGCGGTACCGCGATCCGGCAGCAGATGGAGGGCAAGAACCTCGACGGGGCCGGTTCGGAGGAGAGTCTGCTCTTCGACATGCTCGGGAACCTGCCGCTGACCGGCATCGCGTCGGTGCTGGTGATGGTCCTGGTGGCGATCTTCTTTGTGTCGGGAGCCGATGCCGCGTCGCTGGTGATGGGGACGTTGTCGGAGAAGGGCGCGCAGAACCCGAGCAAAGCCGTCACGATCTTCTGGGGAACACTGACCGGTGCGGTCGCTGCCCTGCTGTTGTGGCTCAGTGGCGACGATGCACTCGAAGGCATCAAGACGATGGCCATCATCGCAGCGCTGCCGTTTGTGATCGTGATGCTCGGGATGTGTCTGTCGCTCTATCTGGATCTGCGACGAGACCCGTTGATCGTGGCGCAGCGTACCTACAAGGGCGAAATCGATCAGAAACTGCGCGTCAAGGCGAACATCATTGCGGCCGAAGATGATTCCAGCGATGTCATGCCGTCGGACAAGTTTCCCGCGATCACTCCGGACAGGTTCGACGACTGACCCAACTCCCGTCGATCGTGATTTCGGCCCGGTCGACGGGGGCGGCGGGGCCGGTTAGGCCCAGCTCGGTAGCCAGATCTGCAGGTTCCACAGCTCACGGCTGATCGGGGATCCGGTGAGGATCGGCCACATCCACATGAAGTTGAGGACCACGAGTCCGATGTAGACGCTGACCCCGACCGCACCGACGAGCCGCCACTCGTAGGCGTTCTTACGTTTCTTTCGGCTGGCCGAGAGGATGTCGCCGACACAGAGCGCCAACCCCATGATCAGGAACGGTGCCATCGCGGTTCCGTAGAAGAAGTACATCTGCCGGTCGAGGTTGGCGAACCAGGGCAGGTATGCCGCTCCGTAGCCGGCCAGGACCACCGCGTATCGCCAGTCGCGCCGGATGAACATCCGCCACAGGGCCCACGCGAGCATGGGTAGTGCCAGCCACCACAGGATCGGCGTGCCGATGAACATCATGGCGCGCACGCATTCGGACTCGCCGCACTTATCGGGCCCGTACTCGATGTAGTACAGCATTGGGCGCAGACTCATCGGCCACGTCCAGGGTTTGGATTCCCACGGGTGATGGTTGCCTGCGGAGTTGGTCAGGGTCGAGTGGAAATCGAGTACACCGGACTCGTAGTACCAGAGCGAGCGCAGGGCATCGGGCACCCAGGCGAACGGCCCATCGGTGCCGATCTGCTTGCCGACCTCGTATCTGTACACCGCGGTTTCGGATGCGAACCAGGGCGCAAACGTGGCGAGGTACACCAGGATCGGGGTGACGCCCAGTGAGAATCCGGTGGGGATCAGATCGCGAACCAGGACTCCGCGCCACGGCCGCTGCACCTTGTATGCGCGCCGGGTGGCGACGTCGAAACCGAGCGACAGCACGACGAAGAAGATGACGAAGTAGATGCCGGACCACTTGGTGCCGCAGGCCAGTCCCAGGAGGATGGCCGCGCCGAATCGCCACCACCGGAAGCCCAGCCGGGGACCGTAGACGGAATCGGCCATCCGTCCTTCGAGGTGGACCTTGTGCATGCGCGCGCGCATCTGATCGCGGTCACACACGATGCAGGAGAGCGCGGCGACGACAAAGAAGATCTGGAAGATGTCGAGCAGGCCGGTGCGGGACGCGACAAAACTCACCCCGTCGCAGATCAGCAACACCCCGGCGATCGCGCCGACCAGGGTCGACCGGGTCAGCCGCCGGACCAGCCGGATCACGATGAGGATCATCAGCGTCCCGCAGACCGCGGACATGAAACGCCAGCCCCACGCGTCGTAGCCGAAGATCCACTCGCCGATGGCGATCATCCATTTGCCGACCGGGGGATGCACCACGAGGCCGTAGGCGGGGTTGTCCTCTAGCCAGTTGTCGCCGGTGAGGACCTGCCAGGCCTGGGGGACGTAGTGCTTCTCGTCGAAGACCGGCGTGCCCTTGTCGGTGGGTGTGCCGAGGTTGATGAATCGGGTCGCAGCCCCGATCGCGGTCAGGATCAGAGTGACGATCCAGCCACGCCTGCGGTCGGTGGCACCGAAGATCGGTGCGGGTACATCGCGGGCACCATTCGGGGTGTTGCCGAGGTCTTCGGCATGCGTGCCCGGTAGCTCTCCCGGGAGCCGGCGGGTGTTGATCGAGTCCTCCGGCGTGGAGATCTCGAGCGGCGGGGAGAACGTCACGGGGCCAATCGTAGGCTGTGCAGTGATGAACTCTCCGGAACCGCACGGCCAACTCGTACTCGCAGCGACCCCGATGGGTCACCTCGACGACGCTTCACCCCGACTGCGGCAGGCGATGGCCAGCGCCGATGTGGTCGCGGCCGAAGACACCCGCCGCGCGCGGGCCCTGGCCGCGGGGCTGGGTGTGACCATCACCGGGCGGGTCGTGAGCTACTACGACCAGGTGGAGGCGCAGCGGACGCCGGCTCTGGTCGAGGAGGTGCGGTCCGGTGCGACCGTGCTGGTGATCACCGACGCGGGGATGCCGTCGGTGTCCGACCCCGGTTACCGACTCGTGGTGGCCTGCGTGGAGGCCCAGTTGCCGATCACCTGCCTGCCGGGTCCGTCCGCGGTCACCACGGCGCTCGCGGTCTCTGGGCTACCGGTCGAGAGATTCTGCTTCGACGGATTCGCTCCGCGTAAGGCGGGCCAGCGCAAGAAGTGGTTGTCGGCGTATGCGGTGGAGCCGCGTACCGCGGTGTTCTTCGAGGCGCCACATCGTCTTGCCGAATGTCTCCGCGATGCCGTGGAGGTGCTCGGACCCGACCGTCGGGCAGCGGTGTGCCGCGAACTCACGAAGACGTACGAGGAGGTGCGCCGCGGGACCCTTGCAGAGTTGTCGTTGTGGGCCGCCGACGGTGTGCGCGGTGAGATCACGGTGGTGCTCGAGGGCGCTGTCGCCGGGGAACCCGACATCGAAGAGTTGGTGGTGCAGGCCGAAGAGCTCGTGGCGTCGGGTACCCGTCTGAAAGAAGCCTGCACGCAATTGGCGATGTCGTCGGGTGCATCGAAGCGTGAGCTCTACGAAGCGGTACTCGCTGCCCGCGCAGAGGAGTAGTGGCCCCGAACTCGACCCCGGTCAGTCGCCGGCGTCGGTCAGCTGTTCGGGTCCGTGTCTGAGGCCGATGATCGCGGCAGCCTTGTCCAGGCACTCCTGCCACTCGCTTGCCGGGTCGGAGTCGATGGTGATGCCACCGCCGACACCGAGGTGGGCCGAACCGTCGGGTGAGACCTCTACCGTCCGGATCGCGACGTTGAGGTCGAGGTCGCCACCGGGGGAGGCCACCCCGATTGCGCCGCAGTAGAGCCCGCGGGGATGCTGCTCCCAGTCCGTGAGTAATTCGCGCGCACGGATTTTGGGGGTTCCGGTGACTGAGGCGGGCGGAAATGTTGCGTCGAGGAGGTCGCCATTGGTGACCGATTGGCCGAGCGTGGCCTGCACCGTCGACACCAGATGCCAGACACCGGGGGCGGGATGAACCTGCAGCAACTCGGTGACCGTGACCGTACCCGGGACGGCGACGCGGCCCAGGTCGTTGCGGACCAGGTCGACGATCATGATGTTCTCTGCCACGTCCTTGGCGGAGTCGAGCAGTTGTTGCGGGTCGAGGTCGATGGGAAGTGTTCCCTTGATGGGACTCGAACAGACCACCGAACCGTGGCGTCGCAGATAGGTCTCGGGGGAGAACGACACCACCGAACCCCAATCACCTTGCAGGAAAGCTGATTTCCTGGGGTGGGTGACATCGACGCCATCGGAGAAGTAGTTCGCCACCGACCCGTCGACCTGTCCGGTGAACCGCGTGCAGATACAGGCCTGATACACCTCGCCGGCTGCGATGGCGTCGAGGCAGTGCTCGATCGCCGCCACATGCGGCTGCTTCGGGGGCGGCGACCATCGCACAGACCAGTTGTCCCGGTGTTGCTCACCGAGGGCGGCGAGAACCCAATCGGGACATGGCTGATCGGTGACCGACGTCCACCACCAGGTGCCCAGCCGGTCCTGAGTCAGAATCGCGTCCGTCGACCCACCCGCCGTTGCCGGCAGGGGGCCGTCGTCGGCGCGATCCGGAAAGCCCAGATAGCCGAACCAGAATTGATCCGGGTGGTCCGGGACCGTGGTGCCCTCGGTCAGCGTGATCGACGGTGCGATGACGGCATCGGACCCCAGCCAATCGCCGATCAAGGCCGCCGGACCGGGCAGGCCCAACCGGCGGGTGTGAAAGTCGAGCGCGCGCACCACATCCGGGGCAGCGGCCGCGACGAGTTCAACGCTGCGCAATGAATCGCATGCCTTGCCCGAGGATTGCCTGCGAGATGGTCACCTGGCTCAGGCCGGCGTCGGTGAATCCGTCTCGGAGTTCGTCAACGGTGATCAATCGGTGGGGAGATCCGTCATAGCGGTGGATGAACGAGGTGACCGGTGCGCGAACCAAGTCGTAGCCCAGGAGGCTGCCGCCGGGACGCAATACACGTGCGATTTCGCTCAGGGCCGCCGGCCATTCGATGACATGATGCAGCATCAGGAAACTCAGCACGGTGTCGAAACTGTTGTCGTCGAAGGGTAGTGCCGTGACGTCGGCGATCTGCGTGTGGGCGCGTTCGCCGAACTCGAAGAGCCGGGTTCGGGCGTCGTCGACCATGACCGGATCGATGTCGGTCGCGGTCACAGTGATGTCCGGATGTTCGTTCAGTAGCCGGGCGGCCATTACGCCGCTGCCCGAGCCGATTTCCAAGACTTCATCACCCAAGGGCTGATCGGAACTGCTCCAGCCCACCATGGCCGATGCCATCGGCCGCCATATCGCGCTCTGGCAGAAGATCCGCTCGATGCGCGACATGGCCGGCACGAGGTCAGCCCTTCGGTGCTTCGTAGCGTGGGAAGATCGGTGTCGGCTTGGGAAGAGAGGTCCCGGCGGTGAGCCGCTGTGCGATGGCATCGAACTCGCGCGAATCAGGCTTGACCTCAAGTTGATCCAGCAGACGCGACGACGAGTCAGGCATCGCCGGCTGCGTGAGCAATGCCGCGATCCGGACCACCTCGGCACAGATGTAGAGCACGGTGCCGGTGCGTTCGAGATCGGTCTTCGCCAGCTTCCACGGCTCCGCGACCGTGATGTATTTGTTGGTGTCGCCGAGAACTTCCCAGATCGCCTCGAGCGCGGAATGGATTGCCTGCTGGTCGAATTCGATGCGAACGCGGTCCAGTAGTCCATCGGCCTTGGCCAGCAACGCATTGTCGGCGTCGGTGAGGTTCACCGGGGCCGGGAGCACACCGTCGAAGTATTTGCCCACCATCGACAGTGTCCGCTGGGCGAGGTTGCCGAGTTCGTTGGACAGGTCGGCATTGACCCGCGCGATGATCGCGTCGTGGCTGTACGAGCCGTCCTGACCGAACGGGACCTCGCGCAGGCAGAAGAACCGGATCGGATCGAGGCCGAACTCGCCGATCAGCGTGGCGGGGTCGACAACGTTGCCGACCGACTTGCTCATCTTCTCGCCGCTGTTGAGCAGGAAGCCGTGTGCGAACACCCGTTTCGGCAGTTCGATCCCGGCGCTCATGAGGAACGCGGGCCAGTACACGCAGTGGAACCGGATGATGTCTTTGCCGATGATGTGCAGATCGGCGGGCCAGAACTTCTTCCAGGTCTCCGACTCGGTGTCGGGGAAGCCCGCGGCGGTGATGTAGTTCGTCAGCGCGTCGACCCACACGTACATGACGTGGTCGTCGTCGCCCGGTACCTTCACACCCCAGTCGAACGTGGTGCGCGAGATCGACAGATCCCGGAGGCCGCCGCGGACAAAGCTGACCACCTCGTTGCGGCGCGTGGTGGGTCCGACGAACTCGGGATGCTCGTCGTAGAGCGCGAGGAGCTTGTCCTGGTATGCCGAGAGCCGGAAGAAGTACGAGGCCTCTTCGGTCCACTCGACCGGCGTGCCCGACTCGGTGGCGATGCGGCTGCCGTCCTCGAGCACGGTCAGTTCGGAATCGCCGTAGAAGGCTTCGTCGCGGACGGAGTACCAGCCGGAGAACTTGTCCAGGTAGATGTCGCCGTTGGCGTTCATCCGCTCCCAGATGGCGCGCGATGCCACGTGGTGGTCGGCGTCGGTGGTGCGGATGAACCGGTCGAAGCTGCTGCCCAGCATCTCCTGGAGCTCACGGAACGCCGCCGAGTTGCGATCGGCCAGCGCGCGGGTCTGCACGCCCTCGTTCTCGGCGGTCTGCTGCATCTTCTGGCCGTGCTCGTCGGTGCCGGTGACAAACAGCACCTCGTGGCCGTCGAGCCGCTTGAATCGTGCCAGCGTGTCGGCGGCGATGTACTCGTAGGCGTGCCCGATATGCGGTGCCCCGTTGGGGTATGCGATGGCCGTTGTCAGGTAGAACGGCGGTTTTGTTGCAGAAGCCATGGTGTCGACAGCTTATCGGCAGGCCGAGCCTGCGCGGATCCGGCCACTACAGTTGCCCGGTATGGGTCACCCCACCGGCACACGAGTGCATGTCGAGCGATTTGCCGCCGCCCGGTCGGCGCGGCTGGCGACCGTCTCGGCCGCCGGTGGTCCGCACCTGGTCCCGGTCGTCTTCGCGGTCAACGACCAGACGATCCACATGGCGGTCGACGGCAAACCGAAATCGACTCAGCGGCTGCGGCGGCTGGCGAACATCGAGCGCAATCCCCAGGTCTGCCTCCTGGTCGACGAGTACTCCGAGACCTGGGAGCAGCTGTGGTGGGTACGGGCCGACGGTCACGCCTCGATCCACACCGAAGGCGCCGAGGTGGACCGGGCGTATGCGCTCTTGCGTGCCAAATACGAGCAGTACCAGAGCGTGCCACTCGACGGCCCGGTCATCGCGGTGGACGTGACCCGATGGTCGGGCTGGAGCGCCTCGGATCGGGCCTGACCAGGCAGCGCGAGACCAGGCAGCGCGAGACTAGGTGGCGCGAGCGAAATTCTGGGTCAGTTCCAAGACGATCCGCGGCCACAGGGGTTCGGGGATGTCGTGGGCCATGTCCTTGAGCAGCACGAACTTCGACCCCTTGACCGCCTTGGCGATCGCCTTGCCACCCGACGGGCGCATCAGTCCATCCGCGGTGCCGTGGATGACGACGGTCGGTGCGGAAATCGCGCGGGTATAGGGGAGCAGACTGCCACTGCCCATCACCGCGGCGGACTGTCGCACGATGCCTGCGGGGTCGTGGGCGCGGTCATAGGCGAGGGTCGCACGGCGCAGGGACTCCTCCCACGGCAGTGCATATTTCGCACTGCCGATGGTGCGGGTGGCCTGCGCGGCGTTCTCGATGTACTGCTCGCGGGTGGCATCTTTGCCCGGCCCCGCCAGCAACGCCTTGAGTTTGCGGGGATCCGGCGGCGGCAGGAACGCCTGGTTGGTGCTGGAGAACATGATGCCCACCGACAACACGCGGTCGGCGTATTTGCCCGCCACGATCTGCGTGATCATGCCGCCCATCGAGCCGCCGACGACGTGCGCCTGCCGGATCTCGAGGGCGTCGAGGAGACCGATCGCGTCCGCGGCCATGTCGACCAGGGTGTACGGAACGTCGCTGGGTTTGCCGAGTTCGTAGTTGGCGAGCCGTTTGAGCAGTGAACCGCCGACCCGGACGCCGTCGAGATGGGTCGAGAGGCCGATGTCGCGGTTGTCGAAGCGGATGACGCGGTAACCCTGATCGGCGATCTTCATGCAGAACTCGGTCTGCCAGAACGTCAACTGGGCGCTCAGGCCCATGATCAGCAGCACGGCCGGGTCGTCGGGTTTGCCCATGTCTTCGTAGGCGATCGTGATGTCGCCGACCTGCTTGGTACCCACCCGATGATTGGTCTCGGTCACATCGCGCACTGTAGTGCACCGGCCGGCGACGCTCAGCGATTTCCATTCGCCAACCGCAGGGGCGGGCAGGCACAATCCACACATGCCACTGCGCCGGTTCCAGCAAGTCGATGTGTTCGTGTCCGGGCCGCTGACCGGTAACCCCGTTGCCGTTGTGTTCGGCGCCGACGACCTCACCGACGACCAGATGCGCGCCTTCGCGCGCTGGACGAATCTGTCCGAGACGACGTTCGTGTGCACCCCGCGGGATCCGGTTGCGGACTATCTTCTCCGGATCTTCACGCCGGCCGGGGAATTGCCGTTTGCCGGCCATCCGACGCTCGGCTCGGCGCATGCCTGGCTGCAGGCCGGTGGTGAACCCAAGGGCGAGAAGATCATTCAAGAGTGTGGTGTCGGGCTGGTCAGGATTCGCCCCGTCGGCGATGCCCTCGCTTTTGCGGCCCCGCCGCTGATCCGCTCCGGTGCTGTCGACGCCGCCGACCTCGATGCGATCCGGCAGGCTCTGGGCCTGCGTCCCTCAGATGTCGTGGCTGCGAATTGGGTCGACAACGGACCGGGCTGGATCGGCCTGTTGCTGACGTCGGCCCAGCAGGTACTCGAGGTCGAGCCGGATTTTGCCGCGCTCGGGACATACGACGTCGGCCTCATCGGCCCCTACCTCGGCGATACGGGACCGCATGATCGACCTGATTACGAGGTTCGGGCCTTTGCCCCCGGGAGCGGCGTGCCGGAAGACCCGGTGACCGGCAGCCTCAACGCCGGTCTCGCGTGCTGGCTGCGCGAGCTGGAGATCGCGCCCGCAACTTACGTCGCGGCGCAGGGGAGCGCGCTTGGCCGGTCCGGACGTGTCCTGATCAACGACGACGACACCGATATCTGGGTCGGGGGCCGCAGTGTGTCGGTCATCGTCGGCGAGGTCGATCTCTGACATGACCGATCAGGTGACACAGGGACCCGTGGGCCAGGACAAGAGCACCGGCCAGGACAAGAGCAACAAGGAGCTCAAGAAGGAGCGGCGGCGGACTCCGCCACCGGATCCGCAGCCGTTGCCACCGCTGATCGACTCCCACACCCACTTGGCCGCCTGTGGTGGGCGCGATCCCGAGTCGGTGCGGCAGATCCTCGACCATGCCGAGTCGGTTGGCGTCCTCGCGGTGGTGACCGTCGCCGACGACATCGTCGACGCGCGCTGGGCCGTGGACGCGGCGCGATGGGACTCGCGGGCGTACGCCGCCGTGGCGCTGCACCCGACGCACGCGCATCAACTCGACGATGCCACCAAGGCCGAAATCGAAGAGATGCTGACCGACCCGCGGGTGGTGTCGGTCGGGGAGACCGGCCTGGACTACTACTGGCCCGGCAAATCGGACGACTGCGCGACCGTGCCACAGCAGCATGAGGCGTTTGCCTGGCATATCGATCTCGCCAAGCGGGTCGGTAAACCGTTGATGATCCACAACCGGGAGGCCGACCGTGATCTCCTCGACGTCCTCGAACGCGAAGGTGCGCCGCAGACGGTGATCATGCACTGCTTCTCCGGCGACGAACGCGTCGCCGCGGAGTGTGTCGAGCGCGGGTATCTGCTCAGTTTTGCCGGAACGGTGAGCTTCAAGAACTCCACCACCTTGCAGGCCGCGGCCGCTCTGGTGCCCGACGATCAGCTCTTGATCGAGACGGATGCGCCGTTCCTGACACCGCACCCGTATCGCGGCCAGCCGAACCAGTCGTACGTCCTGCCGTACACCGCCCGGGCACTGGCCGAGGTACGGGGACAGGACCCGGCGCGCCTCGCCCGAGTTGTTACCCAAAACGCGATTCGCGCATACGGCTTGGACCTGCGCATTTAGCGATAGCTTTGCACAAACCACACCATGTCGTTATCTTGTTGTGATCATGTCTGTGCTTGCTCGTATTAACGAATCGACCTCTCGCGCCCCACGCATCGCAATCGCGCTACTGCTCGCAGTACTCGTCGCCGGCGGTGTGATGGGGATCGTCGCCCACAAAAACGTCACCATCGACGTCGATGGCGAGGTGGTCAGCGTCGCCACCATGCGTAGCTCGGTCGACGCCATCCTCGACGAACAGGGTTACGACCCGGCCGACGGCGACCTGGTGTCGCCATCACCCGACGATCGGGTGGGCGATGGCGAGACCATCACGCTGCATCGGCTCAAGACCCTGACCGTCAATGTCGACGGAGAACCCCGTGAGGTCAAGACCACCGCGACCACCGTTCAGGAGGCGCTGGCGCAGATCGATCTCGACTCGGCGGCCAACGACATCGAGGGTCCAACCACCGAAGCGCTGCCGGTTTCCGGCGGCACCGTGAACGTGGTGCTCCCGAAGAAGGTCAAACTCACCGACGGTCCGAACACGTCGACGCCGCAGATCGCCGCGAAGACGGTCTCCGAACTGCTCGATGAGACAGGTAACCCGCTGGCGCCGACCGATCAGGTCACGCCTGCCGCCGACGCCAAGGTGACCAACGACATGGACATCACCGTCACCCGGATCCGTACCGAGACCGTGACGTTGACCGAACCGGTCGCACCACCGGAGAACAGGGTCGACGACCCCGCACTGACCACCGGTCGCACCGAGGTCAAGAACCCCGGGCAGCCAGGTTCCGCCGAGGTCACCTATGAGGTGACAACCGTCAACGGCAAGGAAACCGAGAAGAAGAAACTCGATTCCCTGGTGAAGGTCGAACCGAAACCGGCGACCGTGTCGGTCGGTACCAAGGCGGGTGCGCCGTATGTGGCGCCGGGCTCGGTCTGGGACCAGCTGGCGCAGTGTGAGGCAACAGGCAACTGGGCCATCAACAACGGCAACGGTTTCTACGGCGGCGTGCAGTTCGATGAGAACACCTGGAACCGCTGGGGCGGCCAGGAATACGCGCCTCGCGCCGATCTCGCGACCCGCGAGGAACAGATCGCAATTGCAACCAAGACCCAGGCCGCGCAAGGATGGGGCGCATGGCCTTCTTGCTCGTCCAAACTCGGACTTCGTTGATCGACCGCAGCACGTCTGCACTCATGGGCGGACGCTGCGCTGAGTAACGTGCCCGCACTGCTCGGTCCGGCGGAGATCCGAGAGCTCGCCGCCGAACTCGACCTCCGTCCCACCAAGACCCTCGGCCAGAACTTCGTGCACGACGCCAACACGGTGCGGCGCATCGTCACGGCCTCCGGTATCGGCGAAGACGACGTGGTGGTCGAGGTCGGCCCCGGACTCGGCTCACTGACCCTGGGACTGCTCGCGGTGGCCAAAGAGGTGATCGCCGTCGAGATCGATCCCAGACTTGCCGGGCGGCTGCCAACGACCGTCGCGGAGCGTGCTCCCGATCAGGCCGATGCATTGACCGTGGTCACCAAGGACGCGTTGCGCGTCACTGCGGACGATCTGCCTGCAGCGCCGACCGCGTTGGTGGCAAACCTGCCGTACAACGTCGCGGTGCCGGTGTTGCTGCACCTGATGTCGGAGTTCCCCAGTATTCGCACGGCGTTGGTGATGGTGCAGCTCGAGGTCGCCCAGCGGCTCGCTGCCGGACCCGGCGGGCGCATCTACGGGGTTCCCAGTGTCAAGGCGCGGTTCTTCGGCGAGGTTTCCCAGGCAGGCTCGGTGGGACGTCATGTGTTCTGGCCCGAACCCAAGGTCGAATCCGGGCTCGTCCGGATCACTCGGTACGAGCAGCCGCGCTGGCCGATCGACGAAACCCATCGTCGCCGCGTCTTCTCGGTGATCGATGCGGCTTTTGCCCAGCGACGCAAGACGTTACGAGCAGCTCTGTCCGGCCTGGCCGGTTCGGCTCCGGCGGCCGAGGAACTGCTCACCGCCGCCGGCATCGATCCCAAACTCCGGGGTGAGCGCCTGGCCATCGAGGACTACGTGGCGCTGGCCGCGCAGCTCGATTAGCCGGTCCGCATAGAATTGGCGATCGTGCTGTCTGTTGTTCCACGTCCTGTCACGGTTCGGGTACCCGCCAAGGTGAACCTGCACCTTGGCGTCGGTCTGCCCCGTCGTGACGGCTATCACGAATTGACGACCGTGTTCCAGGCGCTGTCCCTGTCCGACACCGTCTCGGTGGCCCCGGCCGACAACCTCACGATCGTTGTCACCGGAGACAGCGCAGGCGAGGTCCCGCTCGACTCCACCAACCTGGCGTGGCGAGCAGCCGAGTTGATGTCGCGGGCGGCGGGCAGGCCACCCGAGGTGGCGATCACCATCAACAAAGGCATCCCGGTTGCCGGCGGTATGGCGGGCGGTTCGGCCGATGCCGCCGGTACCTTGCTGGCGATGTCCCGACTGTGGCGCCTCGAGATCGACCGCGCCACCATGCTCACCCTCGCCGCCGAATTGGGAAGCGACGTACCGTTTTCGCTGCGCGGTGGCACCGCGCTCGGCACCGGTCGCGGTGAGAAGCTCAACACAGTCCTGTCCCGCGGCGAGTACCACTGGGTGCTGGCCGTTGCCAAAGAAGGCCTCAGTACCGCGCAGGTGTACCGCGAACTGGACCGGTTGCGCGAGACGAACGCGTCGTCGGACGACACCGGCACCTATACCGAATCCCCCGACGAGCTCCTGCAGGCGCTCGCATCGGGTGACCCACAGAGAGTTGCAACTTTGCTACACAACGACATGCAACCGGCAGCGCTGTCCATGCGCCCGGCTCTGCGCCGAACACTGCGCGCCGGAGTGGACGCCGGAGCCCTGTCCGGGATCATTTCCGGGTCGGGGCCGACGTGCGCATTCTTGTGCGCCGACGAGGCCGCCGCGGTGGCCACCGCTGCCGAGTTGTCGGGCGCCGGTGTGTGCCGCTCGGTCCGGACCGCTTCCGGTCCGGTGGGCGGCGCACGCGTGATCGAGGCAGCGCTGTGACCGCGCCGGGAAAGCGTCAGGGCAACAACCTCATCTCCGTCGAGAAGATCAGCAAGTCGTTCGGCATCAAGCCGCTTCTCGAATCGGTCAGTCTCGGTGTCCAAGAGGGTGACCGCATCGGAGTGGTCGGGCTCAACGGCGGCGGTAAGACGACGATGCTCGAGATCCTGGCCGGGATCGAACCGCCTGATGAAGGCCGCGTGGCCCGCGCCACCGGGCTGCGGATGGCAGTGGTGACCCAGCGCGGTCATCTGCCACCCGAGCAGACCATCGGTCAGATCGTCCTCGGACCGCTCGGTGTTGCCGAACACGAATGGGCGGGAGACGCCAGGATCCGGTCGGTGCTCGCGGGCATCGGTATCGGAGAGCTCGGCCTGGACACCCCGGTGATCGCGTTGTCGGGTGGGCAGCGACGTCGGGTGGCATTGGCGGCCGCGCTGGTGCAGGACCTGGATCTGCTGATCCTCGACGAGCCGACCAACCATCTCGACCTCGAGGGCATCGCCTGGCTCGGCCAGCACCTGGTCAACCGGCGCAGCGCGCTGGTCGTGGTCACACACGACCGCTGGTTCCTCGACACGGTCGCGACCACCACCTGGGAAGTGCAGAACGGCAAGGTCGAGAGCTACGAAGGTGGCTACAACGACTGGGTCTACGCACGCGCGGAACGCACGCGGCTCTCCGATGTCGCCGAGGAGCGCCGACAGAACCTGGCGCGCAAAGAACTTGCCTGGCTGCGCCGTGGCCCGCCGGCCCGCACATCCAAGCCGAAGTATCGAATCCAGGCTGCGGAAAAGCTGATCGCCGACGTGCCGCCGCCACGAGACTCGGTGGCACTGGCCAGTTTTGCCAAACGACGCCTGGGCAAGGTGGTCATCGAACTCGAGGACGCCAAGCTCACCACCCCTGACGGCCGCGTGCTGATCGACGATCTGACCTGGCGCCTGGCTCCGGGCGAGCGCATCGGTCTCGTGGGTGTCAACGGCTCGGGTAAGTCGACGTTGCTGCGTACCCTGGCCGGTGAATTGCCGCCTGCCGCGGGCCGTCGCATCGAAGGGAAGACGGTCTCGATCGGCTGGCTGCGTCAGGAACTCGACGACCTGCCGGTCGACATGCGGGTGATCGAGGCCGTCGAAGACATTGCCGGACATATCGAATTGGGTGGTAAGGACGTATCGGCCGGACAGTTGGCCGAGCGTCTGGGATTCAGCCCGGCCCGGCAGCGCACACCCGTCGGTGATCTCTCCGGTGGTGAGCGTCGCCGATTGCAGCTGACGCGGGTGCTGATGGCGCAACCGAACGTGCTGTTGCTCGACGAGCCGACCAACGACCTCGACATCGACACGCTGCAACAACTCGAGGATCTTCTCGACAACTGGGCGGGCACCCTGGTGGTGATCAGTCACGACAGGTTCCTGATCGAGCGGATCTGTGAGAGCACCTGGGCGCTGTTCGGGGACGGCAAACTCACCAACCTGCCCGGTGGCATCGAGCAGTATCTGACGAAGCTGGCCAACGGACCGGCTGCGGCGTCGGCCGTCCAGTCGTCGGGATCGGCGAAGGCTGCCGGCGCGGCAGGCGGCGCACCCGCCAAAGGCTCTGGTGCCGAACGTGACATGGAAAAGGCACTGAAGAAGGTCGAAAGGCAGGTGCAGCGTCTGGTCAAACAGGAGACCGAGTTGCACAACAAGCTCGCCGACGCGGCCACCACACCGGATCAGCTCATCGCACTGGGAACTGAACTGAAATCCGTGGTGGCGCAACGTGAAGCGGCTGAAGAGTCGTGGATGGAACTCGCCGAAGCAATCGGCTGACGAGGAGGATATCGGTGTCGTTCATCCGTACACAGGTCGGCAACGGTGTCGGTGAGATCGTCTTGGATCGCCGGCAGGCCCTCAACGCGCTCGACCAGACGATGGTCGACGACATGTTCGTGGTCCTTTCGGGCTGGGCTGACGATCCCGAGGTCGAGACGGTGCTGGTCACCTCGTCGAGTGATCGCGCGTTCTGTGCGGGCGGCGACATCAAGGCCATCCGTGATGCGGTGCTGGCCGGCGACTTCGCCACCGTGACACGGTATTTCAGTGCGGAGTACGAACTCGATCAGCTGGTTGCGGACTTTCCGAAGCCGTACGTGGCACTGATCGACGGACCCGCGTTCGGCGGTGGTCTGGGCATCAGCGTGCACGGCGAGGTCCGGGTGGTCAGCGAAAAGGCGATGATCGCGATGCCGGAAACGGCAATCGGATTCATGCCGGATGTCGGCTCGACATATTTTCTTCCGCGGTTGCCGTCAGGTGTCGGCCTGTGGATGGGGTTGACCGGCGCCCGCGTGCGTGGCGCGGATGCGGTGGCTGTCGGTCTCGCGACCCACTACGTACCCAGCGCCAAGTTCGGCGGGCTCGCCGATGACATCCGGTCGGGAATGCCGCTCGCACAGGCGTTGTCGGGACGGACCGAGAAGGTTTCGTCGACGGACCTGCCGTTGGCGAAGATTGCCGAATACTTCAGTGACGATCCGGTGGCGGCCATCGTCGGCGGGCTGCGGGGCGCGGTCGGTGACGATTGGGCGGCCGAGACGGTCGCTGCGCTCGATGCGGCATCGCCGACGAGCCTGGTGGTGACCGCTGCACTGATCGAACTCGGTGCGCGTTCGACGCTCGACGAGTGCTTCGAGCGCGAGTTGCATGCGGCCGAGCAGATCACGCGGACCCCCGACTTCGCCGAGGGCGTTCGGGCGGTATTGGTGGACAAGGACCGCAATCCCACGTTCAGTCCTGCCGCATTGGCCGACGTGGATCTGGAGCTCATCACCCGCATCATCGGGTGAGGGGCGCCGACCACGCGCGATAAATTCTGACCGGGCGGAATGTGCACGCAGAATAGTGAGTTTTGTCATTCCTCAACGCGATCTTGAGTGGTGTGGACCTCGGTCCACGGTCCATCGGCGCCACTCTCATCGTGTCCTGCACCAGCGCTCGCCGCGGCAAGCATCGTCCGAAAAGGTGCTCTCGACGGTGCCCGGCTTCGAGCCGACGGTGTAATCGAACGAGCCGGTTCGTAACGGTTTGGCGTCTTCGGGCGGGTTTTCGTCAACGAACCTTGTGAAACCGATCACGGTAGGGTAGAGCGGCAAATTCGCAGCGCACACCGCATTTTTGAATAGTTGGACGCCAACAAAAGGTACTTTGCGCGCCTCACGAGGCGAGTTTGTGGTGGACATTCTCGGGTTTGTATATCAATCTGTTATCAACCAGTAACGCAGATGCAACGTCTGCAGCACGAGAAGGTTGGTAGTCATGCAGATTCTTTCCGTATGCACAATCTGCGGTCTCGCTGCGGTTATCGGGGGCTGATACCGCCACCCGGGCCGCCGAAGCGATTCTCGCCTTGACCCTGAGCCAAACGGGTCGGTTGTGGCATGCGCCGGGGCGGCAGCGTCCCTAGTTTCACAAATCCATCGACAGCGATGACCCCACATCGCCGGGAGTACCACTGCGCCCGGCGAGGTTGTCTGCTGCCTGCCGTCAGTCGGCCGAATCACATCTAGGAATCAGTTACATGTCCGTTTTCTCGAACTTGCTCCAGGACGCCCGGAGCAGCGCATCGCATACGCACGCCCGTTACGTCGGGGGCGCCGCCACACTGGCGATTGCCGCCACGCTCACTGCGGGGGCATTCATCACGGAGGAGCCTGCCAACGCCGATACGGCCGCGGTCACGAAGTCTGCCACCCACTCGGCTGTAGTCGAGCCGTCGACCGAGACTGAAGCTCCGGCTCCCGCGGCGCCGGTGGAAACCGAACCCGCACCTGCGCCCGCCGTCGAGGAAGTCGCGCCCGAGCCGGTAGTGGCTCCGCCGCCGCCTGCCCCGGTCTACGAAAACAACCTCGACGGCTGGATTCGTCAGTCACTCGACATCCTGGCCGCGAACAACATCCCGGCGAGCTATGACGGGATCATGCGCAACATCATGCGGGAGTCGACCGGTAATCCGGCCGCCATCAACCTGTACGACTCGAATGCCGCAGCCGGTATCCCGTCCAAGGGCCTGCTCCAGGTGATCGACCCGACCTACGCGGCCTACCACGTCGAAGGCACCTCGTACGACATCTGGGATCCGGTCTCCAACATCGTCGCCGCCTGCAACTACGCAGCGCATAAGTACGGCTCGATGGACAACGTCAACTCCGCTTACTGAGACCGACCGGCGGTCGGCTGACCGTCTGAGCAGTGGAGCGTTTGTGGTTCCGCAGTAGCGGGCTCGGTCGTATTCGCCTACCCTCGCACGAAACAGTGGGTCGTTTGACCCACATGAGGCAGGCGGGGGACTGCGTGGCACGGATGTCTGTGGAGGTGCGGCGGGACCTGCTGGTGCGCGCCGCGTTCCGGGTCATCGCCGATCATGGTGTGGAGGCGGCGACCACCCGCCGGATCAGTGCTGAGGCGGGCATGTCGCTGGCCAGTTTCCACTACGCCTTCGAATCCCGGGACGAACTGCTGGCCGAGCTGGTCGCCAGGGGTACCTCCGACGAACTGGCATCGGTCACCGCACCGCTGGCGCCACCGGAAACATCGGCGGCGCTCGACACGGGTGAATGGAAGCTCCCGGACGATATCGGCGCGCTGATCAAGGCCGGTTTGATGTCGTATCTGGAGAGTGTCGTCTCCGACCCGGGTCGGGAGGCGGCGATGATCACGCTCGCCCAGTACGCGCGCCGCACCGAAGGCCTCGAGCACTTCGCCACCCGCCTGTACACCCGGTACTACGAAATCGCTCAGGTGTCGCTGGAGGCGGCGGCTGCCGCGATGGGTGCCACCTGGACCACCGATCCGGAGTATCTGGCACCGCTGGTGGTGGCGGCGACCGACGGTTTGACGTTGGCCTATCTCAACACCGGTGACCGTGAGGTCGCCGAGCGCATCATCGATGCCACTGTGGCCTCACTCCTTGGGCACCTGGCAGATTCGCCTGCGTCATGAGTATCGACCTGGGTGTGCCGGATCTGGATCTGGTCGCGTCGACGATGCGACCCGATTGGCCCTGGGCGGCCGACCCTGAATCATATTGGGGTGCAATCGATGCGGCGGTTCGGGACTACGGCGACCCGGATGGCCCGGTTGCGGTGCTGGAGCTGACGGCACTGCGGCACAACCTGGCCGATCTGCGGTCCCGGGCCGGGGGTGTGCCGATCCGGGTGGCCTCCAAATCGTTGCGGATCAGGTCGGTCATCGAGCAGGTCCTGGCAGTGGACGGATTTGCCGGTGTGCTGGCCTACGATGTGGCAGAAGCTCATTGGCTGGCAACGGCCGGTGATGTCGGTGATGTTCTCGTCGGATATCCCAGTAGCAGCCGGCGTGCGATCTCGCGCCTGGCAGCCGATCCGGTTGCCGCGCAGCGGGTCACATTGTTGGTCGATTCGGTCGCGCAGCTCGACCTCATCGAATCGGCGCGAACTCTGTCGGGCGTGCCCGGAACTGCTGGGCCACTTCGGATTGCCGTCGACCTCGACGCCTCGTACAGAGCGCCGCTGCTCGGTCACATCGGCGTGCGCAGATCCCCGGTCCGAACCGTCGCCGATGCGGTCGGCCTGGCCACCGAGATCGTCAACCGCGCCGGGATGACACTGGTCGGGTTGATGTCCTATGAGGCGCAGGTCGCCGGGGTAGGCAACGAGATCGACGGAAGGCGACTGCGCAACAACGTCATCAGCGGTATTCAGCGTCGTTCGATGGAAGAGCTCATCGGCCGCCGATGCGAGGTGGTCGCTGCGGTCCGTCAGATCGCCGATCTCGAGTTCGTGAACGCCGGGGGCACAGGCTCGATCGAAGCCACCGCTGCCGATCCCTCGGTGACGGATATCGCCGCCGGTAGCGGCTTCTTCGGTGGGCACCTCTTCGACAACTATTCGCACTTCAAACCGGCACCGGCAATGGCGTTCGGTCTGGCAGTGGTCCGGATACCGGCCCGCAGCGTGGTGACCTGCCTCGGCGGCGGATGGATCGCGTCGGGACCGCCGGGTGGCGATCGGCTTCCGCTGCCGACATGGCCACCGGGACTGAGCTACCTCAGCCACGAGGCAGCAGGCGAGGTTCAGACGCCACTACGCGGCAAATCTGCGCAGGCGTTGTCAGTAGGGGATCGGGTGTGGTTGCGGCACGCGAAATCCGGTGAACTCTGTGACCACGTGAACACCATTCTGGTGGTCGACCACGGTGCGGTGATCGGCGAACTGCCGAGTTATCGCGGCGAAGGGAAAGCGTTTCTGTGAGCGGCCCCCGGGTCTGGCGCAATTGGGGCGGTACGGAATCGGTGATTCCCGAACGGGTCGTCCGGCCCTGCAGTCCTGAGGAGATCGTCGCGGTGATTGCGCAGGCCCGCGCGAGCGGGTCGACGGTCAAACCGGTCGGGTCGGGTCACAGCTTCAGCGCGGTCGCGATGGCACCGGGCATTCAGGTGGACATGTCGGCAATGCGTGGCCTGGTCGCCGTGGACGCCGACGCGATGCAGGTGACGCTGCGGGCCGGGACAACACTGGCGCAGATCCCGGCTCTGCTTGCGCCGCACGGGTTGGCCATGCCCAATCTCGGAGATGTCGACGCCCAGACGCTCTCTGGGGCCACCTCCACCGGAACGCACGGAACCGGACTGGGATTCGGCGGGATCAGCACCCAGATCGTCGGGTTGACGCTGGTGACCGGCACCGGCGAAGTACGCACGCTGGGCTCCGATGAGCCCCGACTACTCCAGGCGGCAGCACTGGGCCTCGGCGCGCTGGGTGTGATCACCGAGATCACGCTGCAGTGCGTTCCGGCGTTTGCATTGCGGGCGACCGAACGACCCGAGTCGGTGGACAAGGTCATCGACTCGTTCCTCGGCAACGTCGAAACACATGACCACTATGAGTTCTTCTGGTTTCCGCATACCGGCTTTGCCCTGACCAAGGCCAACACCCGGGTCCCGATCGACACCCCGCGATCAGGTCCGGGAAAGCTGCGGCGCCACATCGATGACGACCTGGTCAGCAATCAACTGTTCCGGGTCATGTGTGCGCTCGGCGCCAGGTACCCGGCGGTGGTGCCGAAACTCAATTCACTGGCAGGCAACGTCCTGTCGTCGCGCACGTACACCGACACCTCGACAAAGGTGTTCGTCTCAGCGCGTACCGTCCGGTTCCGGGAGATGGAATACGCGATACCGCTCGAACGGGTTCCGCAGGCACTGTGCGAGATTCGCCGGCTGATCGACGCCCGCCGCTATCGGGTCAGCTTCCCGGTCGAGGTCCGAGCGGCAGCCGCGGACGATCTGATGCTGTCCGGCGCATCCGGGCGCAAGAGCGGCTACATCGCCGTACACCGCTATCACGGTGACCCGCAGGACGAATACTTCGACGACGTCGAACAGATCATGGTCGCCCATGACGGTCGGCCGCATTGGGGAAAGATGCACACGCAGAGCAGTGCATATCTCCGTTCGGTATATCCGAGATTTGATGAATTCCAGGCGGTGCGACAAGAACTCGACCCAGGTGGAGTCTTTGTGAACCCGTATCTGGAGTCGGTGCTCGGAATGGTGATCAACAGCGAATAGGGGCGGATGTATGAACGGTGTTGGACCACAACTGTCGAGGCGTCAGATGCTCGGCACGATGGCCGCGGGCACAGTTGTCGCGGGGGCGAGCGGTACGTTCGGCGCGATCGGTGGGGGTGTGGCCGGAGCCGATCCGGCAGGAGGATATCTGGTGGGTGCCGGTCGCGCCGACATGACCGGTGCCGTGGCCGGGCAAGGGATGATGGGGTATTCGCAACCGGCGCAGGTCGCCGAAGGCCTGCACATGCGGTACTGGGCACGGGCTTACATCATCGTCGACAACGCGACGGGTAACCGGGTCGTTTTTGTCACCGCGGATTCGGCGTGCCTGTTCGAATCGATCCACTTCGGTGTACTGGCGAAGCTGAAGTCGCGGTTCGGTTCGCTCTACACCGCGTCGAACGTCAACCTCAATGCCACCCACAATCACAACTCGTGTGGCGGCACGGCGTGGGACTATGCCTACTCCCTCGCGGCTTTCGGATTCAAGAAGAACTCGTACCAGGCCGAGGTCGACGGTATCTACGATTCGATCTGCCGAGCCCATGATTCGTTGGCGCCGGGGACGATCAGCCTGGGTCGCACCGAACTCCACAACGCGAGCGCACAGCGCTCCCGGTCCGCTTTCGACCTCAACCCCGACCCCGACAAGCGGCTGTTCCCCGGTGCCATCGACCCGGCAGTCACCGTGCTCCGACTCACCCAGGGCGGCAACGACATCGGCGTCATCACGTGGTTCTCCACCCATGGCACGTCGATGGCCGATCACAACAAGTTGATCACCGTCGACAACAAGGGGTACGCCAGCCATCGATGGGAGTTGGCTGATCCGGGTGTGGTGGCAGCATTTCCCCAGACCAACGCCGGCGACATGACACCCAACCTGAATCTGGTGCCGTTTTCGCCGTCGGGTCCGACCAAGGACAATCGGGCCAACTGCGCGATCATCGGCGAACGCCAGTATCAAGCCGGACGGCAGGCGTCTGCGGCCGCATCCGGAATGACCAGGACGGGTGTCGATTCGGTGATCCAGTACGTCGACTTCTCCGATGTCGCCATCGACGGTTCGTACACACCGGACGGCAAGTCCGCCCGTACCTCGCCGGCGATGATGGGTGCCGGTGCGGTGGCCACGAGCACCGAGGACAACTACGAACAACCGTTGCCGTTCTTCTATGAGGGGCAGGTCAATCCGTTGGTCGCGGCAGTCGGTGGCCTCGACGCCCCGATCTCGCCGTGGATTCGAGATGTACAGGCGCCCAAGCTGATCGTTGCACCCCTTGGGTTGCTCCCGCCCTCGCCGTGGATCCCGCAGGTGATGCCGATCCAGATCATGCGAATCGGTGATCTGGTGCTGGCCGCGGCGCCCGCGGAGTTCACGATCGTCTCGGGGCTGCGGGTCCGGCAGATCGTTGCCGGTGCGCTGCGGGTCTCGATCGAGAATGTTCTGCTGCAGGGTTATGCCAACGGTTACAGCCAATACGTGACAACACCCGAAGAGTATGTGGCGCAACAGTATGAAGGTGGTGAAACACAGTTCGGCCGGTGGACGTTGTCGGCATATATGCAGAGTTTCAACAAGCTGGCCGGTGCGCTGGCCGCCGGTACGCGACCGCCGAGTGGACCGGCGCCGCTGAACAAGTCGGGATTCCAGCCGGACCTGGTCCCGCCGCCTCCACCGGATGCACCCGTGGCCGGCCACAGATACGGGGACGTGCTCAAAGCGCCGAAGTCGGGATACCGCGCGGGTGAGACGGTCTCGGTCGAGTTTGTCGGAGCGCATCCGAACAACAACCTGCGCCGGACCGACACCTATCTGGCGGTGGAAGAGTGGGGCGAGGGTCAGTGGCAACGAACACTCGACGACAACGCGTGGTCGACGGAACTACGTTGGTCGCGGCCACCGGGAAGTCTGGATGCCTCGGTGATCACCATCTTGTGGAACACCGATGCGGGAACGTCGGGGCGGTACCGGATCCGGTACTACGGCGATCATCGCACCGGCGCCGGAAAGACCCATGGCTTCACGGGTACATCCACCGCGTTCGACGTCAGAGCCTGAGTCGTAACGCCTTTCCGGGTTCGGTGACTCTATGGTTCGACGGAGAACCATCCCGAGACCGCGGCGGTGGGCAGGGGTGCCGACGTAGACGGTTCGGGTTCTGGGTCATCGAGTGGGGCAAGGGGATTGCCGAACACCGCGGTGACGGTGGGGCAGGAGAACGAGCCTGCGATACCGGCACTCGACAGCGCGGTGAGGTCCATCGAACAGTTGTCGCTCTGGTAGGTGGTTCCGTCGATCGCCACCGCCACCTTGGCGACGACCTTGGTGCGCTGGGTGAGGTTGCCGACGAGCATGTCGATGGTCACGCCGTCCGAACCCGGGCCCTTGAAAAGGAACAGCAGACTGTCGATGGGGACAGCCGGATCAGCGTTGCCCCACCGCGGGAAGCCGTAGCAGCGGGCGCTGTGCCCCGGCACCGTCAGTGACACCGTGGCCGAGCCCGAATCGAAGGCAAAGCCCTCCAGCGTGTGATCGACAGCCCCGCTTGGAGACGTCTCCTGACATCGGGCAGGCGCCACTTCGGCGTTGGCAGGTGACGACGCGATCACCGAGGTGGTCGACGACGACGTCGCGGTGGCGTCGGAGGGTTTGGACCCGTCGCTGCAGCCGGCCAGGATCGTCGCGGCGGTGACGACGCAGGCGGCCAGGACGGAAGCCGACCGTCGCATCAGTCTGCCGCCGCCACCAACGGTTCCAGGGTGAGGTTGGCGTGCTCTTTCTCGATGTACTGCAAACGCCACTTGTCGCTGACCAGAGCGAGCAGGGCACCATCGCTACGGGTGAACACCTCGAGTCCGCGCTGGCGGTTCAGTTCGTCGACGCTGGTCTCGTCGGTGCGGCGGGCCAGCGTGTACGGCAGTGGCTCGAAGCGTGCCTCGATACCGAACTCAGTCTTCATCCGGGCAGCGACGACCTCGAACTGCATGGGGCCGACGGCGGCGAGTACCGGAGCCGCGTCGCCACGAATCTCGTTGCGCAGCACCTGGACCACACCTTCGGAGTCGAGCTGGTCGATCGCCTTGCGGAACTGCTTGTACTTGCCCGCCGACTCGGCCCGGCACACCGAGAAGTGTTCGGGAGCGAACGACGGGATCGGCGGGAACTGCACCTTGACGTCGGTGTACAGCGTGTCGCCGGGTGCCAGCGCCATCGCGTTGACCAATCCGACCACATCACCCGGGTATGCGGTGTCGACCGTCGAGCGGTCGCGGCCGAACACGGCCTGGGCGTACTTGGTGGCAAAGGGTTTGCCGGTCTGCGCGTGGGTGACAACCATCCCGCGTTCGAACACGCCGGACACAATTCGCATGTAGGCCAGGCGATCTCGGTGCGACGAGTCCATGCCGGCCTGCACCTTGAAGACGACGGAACTGAACGGATCGGTGACCTCGCGGACGGTGCCGTCGATCGCGGCCCGGCCCTCGGGTGGGGGAGCGAGCTCGACCAGGGTCTGAAGTAGCTGTCGCACACCGAAGTTGAGCATCGCGGAGGCAAAGATCATCGGTGAGGTCTGTCCGGCCAGGAACAGTTCCTGGTCATGGTCCTGACCCATCGCGGTGAGCAGTTCGCTCTCCTCGACGGCGGTGGTCCATTCGTCGCCCTCTTTGGCCAGCGCGGCGTCGGCATCCAGAAGCTCCTCGGGGGCGATGGTGGCGCCGCCGGCGGTCCGGGTGAAATGGATGTACTCGCCGGTGCGCCGATCGAGCAGGCCGCGGAAATCTCCGGCGATACCCACCGGGAAATACAGGGGTGTGGGAGTCAGGCCGATGCGCTCGGTGATCTCGTCGATGAGTTCGAGTGGCGTCTGGCCCGGGCGGTCCCACTTGTTGATGATCGTGATGATGGGGATGCCACGGTGGCGACAGACCTGGAACAGTTTGAGGGTCTGCGGCTCGAGGCCCTTGGCGGCGTCGATCAACATGACCGCGGCGTCGACGGCGGTCAGTACGCGGTAGGTGTCCTCGGAGAAGTCGGCGTGACCGGGGGTGTCGACCAGGTTGATGACGTTGACCTCGTCGACGTCGGCACCTTCGAGGCGATAGTTGAACTGCAGTGCCGTCGAACTGACCGAGATGCCACGCTGCTTTTCCATCTCCATCCAGTCGGAGACGGTGGAACGGCGGCCGGCCTTGCCATGTATGGCACCGGCCTCGCTGATCATCCGGGCATGCAGCGCCAACGCCTCGGTCATCGTCGACTTACCGGCGTCGGGGTGGGAGATGATCGCGAAAGTGCGGCGCCGCGCCACCTCGCGGGTCACTGCGGCGCGACTGGGTGCAGAACCGGTACCGGACGACGTGCTGACTTCAGAACTCACGAGGAAAGGCTACAGACCTCGCCCTATGCAGGACCAATCGCCACATCCGGCAAACCCCTCGTCGACCGCGCTGAAAGACTCCGCGGTCGACGAGGCATTCGCGGTTATTCGAAGGGGACGGGCGGGAGTTTGACCACCTGGGCGGCGTAGCTCAGGCCTGCGCCGTAACCGAGGAGCAGTGCGGTGTCGCCGGGCTTGGCCTTGCCGGTGGACAGCAGATCTTCCATCGCCAGCGGAATCGAGGCGGCCGAGGTGTTACCGGTGTGCTCGATGTCGTTGGCGACCACAGCGCCTTCGCGCAGTTTGAGGCCGCGGGCGAGCAGGTCGTTGATCCGTGAGTTGGCCTGGTGCGGGACGAACACGTCGAGTTCCTGCGCGTCGACTTTGGCGGCCTCGAGGGCGCGCTGAGCGACCTTGCCCATTTCGAACGCGGCCCAGCGGAAGACGCTGGTGCCTTCCATGCGCAGGTACGGGCGCTGCACGCGGTCGCCTTCGAGGAAGGTCAGCCAGTCGATGTCCTGGCGGATGGCGTCGTACTGCGAACCGTCGCTGCCCCAGATCACCGGGCCGACGCCCTGTTCTTTGGTGGCACCGAGGACAACGGCACCGGCACCATCGCCGAAGATGAAGCAGTTGCCGCGGTCGGTCATGTCGAGGGCGACCGAGAGTTGTTCCGACCCGATGACGAGAACACTCGTGGCACTACCGGCACGGATCATGTCGGCGCCGATGCCCATGGCGTACCCGAAGCCCGCACAACCGACGGTCACGTCGAAGGCCGGGACGCCGTTGGCGCCCAGAGCGGTGGCGACGGCGGTGGCCGCGCCCGGGGTCAGCAGCAGGTGCGTGTTGGTGGCCACGATCACCGCGTCGATGTCCGACCCGCTGAGCAACGCGTTGGCGATGGCCTTGCGGCCAGAGTCGATGGCCATCGTGGTGGCGGACTCGCCGGGGGCGCAGAACCGCCGGGACTTGATGCCGGTGCGGGTGTAGATCCACTCATCGCTGGAATCGATGTGCTCGCAGATCTCCTCGTTGGTGACCACACGATCAGGTCGATAGGCGCCGATACCGAGAATCCCGACGTTGTTGATTCCGGTTTGGTCAGCGATGACTGGCATTCGATTCCTCTTCTCAGTGCGGGCTTGATCTGTGTATCGGCCTGCAGGTGGTGCTTGTAACAGGCTAGTTCAATCTCGGGGCGACGACGGAGATCGCCTCACCAGGCATGGACGCGGTTCTGTGCGTCTTCCAGGCTGTACTCAATCAGCAACTCGATCGCGTCGGCGGCATTTTCCAGCAGGAGGGGCACTTCGGCCCGTTCGGTGCTGGAGAAGGGTTTGAGAACAAAGTCGGCGGGATCCTGCCTGCCCGGCGGACGACCGACACCCAGACGCACCCGCAGGTAATCCTTGGTTCCCAGGACCTGCGAGATCGACCGCAGACCGTTGTGGCCACCCTCGCCGCCACCACGTTTGAGGCGGACCGCACCGAAGTCGATGTCGAGTTCGTCGTGCACCACGATCAGCGATTGTGGTGGGGCCGAATAGAAGGCTGCCAGCGGCCCGACCTGGCGACCGGACTCGTTCATAAAGCAGGTGGGCTTGGCCAGGACGACCTGTTTTCCGGCCAGACGGCCCACGGCCACGGCGGTACCGGACTTCTTGTGGACCTTGAACTTCTCGCCGAGCTTGCCAGCCAGATGGTCGATGGCCATCGCGCCCACATTGTGGCGCGTCTTCTCATAGCGGCTGCCGGGATTGCCCAGACCGACAATCACGATGGGATCTGTCACCGGGCCATTCTGTCATCCGGTGTCAGAAGGACCTCGGCGGTCCGGCGTGCGAGCGCGCAGGCATCGCTCTGGGCCCCTGCGGTCCGGGAGACGATGCTGCCCTCATGGAGCAGTGTGAGTTGTCCGGCGAGGACGTATGGCTCGGCGTATCCGCCTGCAGTGCAGATGTATTCGAACAGATCACGCACCCAGGTCTTCTCCTCGACGATCACCGCGACGCCGGGATGCTCGGTGCCGCCGAGCTCGGCGTATGCGTTGATGAATCCGCAGCCGCGGGTCCAGGTGCCCATCCATTGGTCGGTGGCGTCGAACACCGCGAGTGCCTGGTCGCGCCCGGGGGAGTGTTCGGCGATGACATCGAGCACCAGGGACCGCCAGCGCAGGCTCCGGCGACGCAGATACGCCACGATCAGTCCGTCCTTGGACCCGAACCGGTCGTAGATCGTCTTCTTGGTGGTCCCGGCTGCCTCCGCGATCGATTCGACGCCCACCGCGTGGATTCCGCGGCCGTAGAACAGGGTCCCGGCGGCGGTCAGGATGCGGTCGGCGGCCGGTGTCATCGGCGCCTCGCTCGGCAGTTGCAGTGCGGCGACAGTGGTCATCGGGTTCCTCCGAACGTCGGGCAGAGATGTAGCTCACATATCCACTGCAAGTATACCGACCGGTGTGTTTACCTGACCCAATGGTCAAAGCATCCATCCTGCTGGTGCTCATGTGGAGCTCGGGATACCTCGGCGCCGAACTCGGTGCCAGGTATTCGTCGTGGCATATGTTGCTCGCCTGCCGTTTCGTACTCGCCGCGGTGCTGCTGATCGGGTTCTGCGTGTTCCGGGAGTGGCGGAGACGTAGCGCAGCGGAGCTCGACCCGTGGCGGAGACGTAGCGCAGCGGAGCTCGACTGCGTGCGGAGACGTAGCGCAGCGGGGCTCGACCAGTGGACGGTGACTCGACGGGGGTTGGCCCGGCAGGCTGCGCTGGGTGTGGTGATGCAGGGGATGTATCTCAGTGCGATCGGCGCCGCCGTCCAGGCCGGGCTCAGTGCCGGGATCACCGCCCTGATCTGTTCGCTGCAACCGCTGGTGGTCGCGGCCTGTGCCTTCCCGCTTCTCGGGGTGCGGATCGGGCGGCGGGAATGGTGCGGTCTTGCGGTCGGCATAGTCGGTGTCGGCCTGGTCGTCGGCGGAAAGCTGAACACCGGCGGCGCGCCGTGGTGGGCATTTCTGCTCTGCGCTTTGGGGATGTTGGCGTTGACCGGTGGCACTCTGGCGCAACGAATACTGAACGCGCCGGAGCCGATGGCGGTGGCGCTGGCCGTTCAGTGCACGGTTGGCGCGGTTTTGTTCTGGTCTGTGAATGTGGTTGTGGGCGACATGATTCCGCCCGTCACCATCGAGTTCGCCGGGTCGGTGGTCTGGGTTGTTGCATTGTCGACCTTCGGCGGTTGGGGTGCCTACTTCTGGGTGAACCGCGAGGCAGGCCCGGTGCTCTCGAGCACCCTGCTCTTGCTGGTTCCGCCCGCGACGATGTTGATCGCCTGGCCGATGTTCGGTGAGGCGATCGGGCGATGGGAGATCGTCGGAGTGGTGGTCAGCGCGGTCGGGGTGGCGATCAAACTGCTCGGCACATCGGGCGAGAAGGCATCCGGCAAGAAGCAGGCAGGAGAAAAAACTCCGGCCCGCAACACCGAAGTGTGCGGGCCGGAGAAGTTGCAGACGGAGCCGGAGCTGTCGCAGACCTGGCGGGAGTGATCCCTACTCGGCGGCGGGGGCTGCGTCGGCGGCTGCTTCAGCGGCATCCTCGGCATCCGTCGTGGTGTCGGCGGTCTGTGCCTCGTTGACGGCAACGATCAGCGTCTCGGGATCGGAGACCAGGGTGACACCCTCGGGCAGTTCGATGTCACCGGCGGTGATGGTGCTGCCGCCGCTCAGGCCCTCGACCGAGATGACGAGGTGCTCGGGGATCGACAGTGCGTCGGCCTCGATCTCGATGCTGCTGGCATCGTTGGTGACCAGGCTGCCGGGGGTGGGGTCGCCCTCGACCAGGATGGAGACCTCGACCGTGACCTTCTCGCCCTTGCGGATGACGACGAAGTCGGTGTGCTCGATGTAGTTGCGGATCGGGTGAACGTCGACCTGCTTGGGCAGAGCCAACTGCAGCTCGCCCTCGATGTCGAGTTCGATGATGGCGTTGAGGCCGTTGTTACGCAGGATGGCTGCGAAGTCGCGGGCCGGGACGGTCAGGTGCTTGGGGTCGGTGCCGTGGCCGTACAGAACGGCGGGGACGTTGCCGGCGCGACGTGCGCGACGAGCGGCGCCCTTGCCCTTTTCGGTGCGGAGGGTGACAGAGAGCTTGCTGGCGGTATTGGCGGTTGCCATGAGATGACTCCTCGATCGGGTGGTGGATTCGGGCCCGACAAGAAAATCGATGACAGCCACAGTGCACCCTGGAGGGAGAACTACGCCGCGCCGATTACGGTGACCATGGATCACCCTCGCCGAGACAACGGCGCAAACTATACCGGTAGCTGCCCCGGAATCCCACTTCGCCTGATCTACCTGCGGTTTCCGGGCGCCAACGGGGCCGTTGGCGTAGTCTCGGGCGGCATGACGGGGAACACAGAATCAGAGATCACGCAGGCGGGGAGCGTTCCGGTGGCAACGACGCCGTCCGACACGGCCCGGAATTTTCTCGACGCGCTCGCGCTGGGTGACCACGTGGCGGCGTTGGCATTGGTCGATCCGGACATCGAATACGCGAATGTCGGTTACAGCTTCATGCGCGGCAAGAAGCGACTGGCCAAACTTTTTCAGGCGATGAACAAAACGCGCATGGGTTTCAGCGTGAAGTGGGTCAACATCACGGCCAACGGACCGGTTGTGATCACCGAGCGGGTCGACGAAATCGCGTTGGGCAAACTCCGGATGCAGTTCTGGGTCTGCGGCCGATTTGAGGTCGAAGACGGTCTGATCACGGTGTGGCGTGACTACTTCGACCTTGTCGACTTCATCAAGGCATCAGTGCGCGGGCTGGTGGCGATCGCGTTTCCGCGGATCCAGAAGCCGCTGCCGAAGCCGGTGCAGCCCTAGGCTGCACAGATAAAAGCACACCGTCCAGTCAAAAACACACGTTGCAACGTGTGCTTATGACTGGACGGTGTGCTTTTGTGCGACTAGAGAATCTCGTCGACCGATTCGACCGGGCGGGCCAACCGGGTGCCCTTGTCGGTCACCACAAACGGCCGCTCGATCAGGATCGGGTTGGCGGCCATGGCATCGAGAAGCTGATCGTCGGTGGCGTCGGCGAGGTCGAGTTCTTTGTACAGCGACTCGCGCTTGCGCACCGCTGCGGAGACCTCGATACCGGCGTCGGAGATCATCTTCTCGAGTTCGGCCCGCGTCGGCGGCTCCTCGAGGTACTTCACGATGGTTGGTTCAACCCCGGCATCACGCAAGTGCTGCAACGTCTTTCGTGACGTCGAACATTTGGGATTGTGATAGATCGTAGCCGCCATCGCGTCTGTACTCCTATGCGCTTCCGTTGAAAAGACTTGTCACCGATCCGTTTTCGAAGACCTCGCGGATTGTACGGCCAAGCAGCGGTGCGATGGAGAGCACGGTGAGGTTGTCGAACCGCTTCTCCGGCCCGATCGGCAGGGTGTCGGTGGCGATGACCTCGCGGGCGCCACAGTTGGCCAGCCGCTCGGCTGCCGGATCCGAGAAGACGCCGTGGGTGGTGGCGATGACGACGTCGCCTGCGCCGGCATCCCGCAGGACCTGCACCGCGCCTGCGATGGTGCCGCCGGTGTCGATCATGTCGTCGATCAGCACGCAGGTGCGGCCGGCGACGTCACCGACAACCCGATTCGACTTCACCTGGTTCGGCACCAGCGGATCGCGGGTCTTGTGGATGAACGCCAACGGTGCGCCGTCAAACGAGTCGGCCCACTTCTCGGCAACGCGCACGCGGCCGGAGTCCGGCGAGACGATGGTGATGTTGGCGGTGCCGTACTTGCCCTTGACGTACTCGGACAGCTGGCCCTGGGCGTGCATGTGGTCGACGGGTCCGTCGAAGAAGCCCTGGATCTGGTCGGTGTGCAGGTCGACCGTGATGATGCGGTCGGCGCCTGCGGTCTTCAGGAGGTCGGCCACCAGTCGGGCGGAGATGGGCTCGCGTCCACGGTGCTTCTTGTCCTGGCGGGCGTAGGGGTAGAACGGCAGGACAGCGGTGATGCGCTTGGCCGATCCGCGCTTGAGCGCGTCGATCATGATCAGCTGTTCCATCAGGTGCTGGTTGAGCGGGAACGGGCAGCTCTGCAGCACGAAAGCGTCCGAGCCACGCACCGACTCCTCGAAGCGCACGAAGATCTCACCATTGGCGAAATCGCGGGCGGTTTGGGGGGTCACCTCGATGTCGAGCTCTTTTGCGACCGCTTGGGCCAGCTCGGGATGTGCACGACCAGAGAACAGCATGAGGTTCTTCTGATTGTGGGTGGTGGTCCAGGTCACAGCGAGTCACTTTCTTGTTGCACGTTCTCGGTGGCGGAGAGTGCATCGGCAGCAGCTTGTGCCGATGGCGTACCAGGCCGCTTGGCCTGCACCCAACCGTCGATATTCCTCTGTTTCCCACCGGAGACCGCGAGGGCTCCGGGGGGCACATCCTGCGTCAAGACGGTACCTGCTCCGGTGTAGACGCCATCACCGACATTGAGGGGTGCAACAAACATGGTGTCCGAACCGGTTCGGCAATGTGCCCCAATTGTGGTATGGCTCTTGTTCACCCCGTCGTAGTTCACGAAAACGCTCGAAGCGCCGATGTTGGTGCCCTCACCGATGGTCGCGTCGCCGACGTACGTCAGATGCGGCACCTTGGCGCCCTTACCGATCTTCGCGTTCTTCGTCTCGACGAACGTCCCGATCTTGCCTGCCTCACCGAGAACTGAACCCGGACGCAAGAATGCGAAAGGTCCGACCTGCGTGTTTGCACCGATGATCGACTCGGATCCTTGGGTCCGGATGATCGACGCACCGGCGCCCACGGTGACGTCGGCCAGGGTGGTGTCGGGACCGATCTCGGCGCCGGTGGCAACAGTGGTCTGCCCCAGTAGCTGGGTCCCGGGTGCGATGGTGACGTCGGCGTCGATCGTGACGTCGACATCAACCCAGGTGGTGGCCGGATCGATGATCGTGACACCGCCGAGCATGTGGCCCGCCAGGATTCGCCGGTTCAGCTCGGCTCCGAGTGTTGCCAACTGCAGTCGGTCGTTGCAGCCGGCAACGAGGGCGGCATCGTCGATGTGCTTGGCGCGCACCACCTTTGAATGCCGGTTGGCGATCTCTATGACGTCGGTCAGGTACAGCTCGTGCTGCGCGTTGTCGGGGGACAGTTCCGCGAGTGCGCTCCGCAACGTGGTGGCGTCGAACGTATAGACGCCGGAGTTGACCTCGGTGATGCGGAGCTGCTGCTCGGTTGCGTCCTTCTGCTCGACGATCGCCGTGACGGCTCCGTCCTGGGTACGCAAAACGCGCCCATATCCGGTCGGATCGGGCGCGGTCGACGTGAGAACTGTCACTGACGCGGCGGGGGTGCTGGTGTGGTCTTCGATGAGATCGCTCAGCGTCGGGCCGTCGAGGAGTGGGACGTCGGCAGCGGTGACGAGCACGGTGCCGTCGAAGTCGGCGGGCAGTGCCGCGAGACCGGCCCGGACGGCGTCGCCGGTGCCGTTCTGCTGCTCTTGAACCGCGGTAGGGATGTCGCGGCCGAGGGTGGCGGCGATCTCATCGCAGGCGGCGCTGACCTTCTCTCGATCGTGGCCGACCACGACAACAAGGTGATCAGGTTCGATGCCGGATGCGGCGTGCAGCGCGTGGGACAGCAGCGAGCGCCCAGCGATGGCGTGCAGGACCTTCGGGGTTGCCGACTTCATGCGGGTGCCTGCGCCTGCGGCAAGGACCAGGACGGCGGTTGGCCCGGGGGCCGAGCGCGCGGATTCAGGTGCCACGGACATGGGACTCCCTTGGCGGTTGGAGGCGGGGAACGGCCCGATCCTACGCACCTTTCGGGGGCGCTTGATACAACTGGTGGACCATCGGCAGGGCGTTGGACCGTTGTAGACCGGTCACCTGGCGATCGTTATCCGAAGTTCTTCGACAAGGGAGTTGTTGTGAGCGAGCAGAGAACAGCGATCGTCACCGGCGCGGCACGTGGGATCGGTGCAGCGGTTGCGAAACGTCTGTCGGCCGACGGATATGCCGTGGCGGTCCTGGATCTCGACGAGTCGAGTTGCGGTGACACCGTCAAGGCGATCACCGATGCCGGTGGCAAAGCGATCGCCGTCGGCGCCAACGTTGCCGACGAGGCTGCCGTTGCCGCTGCCGTCGAGAAGGTGGCCGGCGAGCTGGGCGCCCCGACCATCCTCGTCAACAACGCCGGTATCACCCGCGACAACATGTTGTTCAAGATGTCGGTCGACGACTGGGATTCGGTGATGAACGTCCACCTGCGTGGCGCGTTCCTGATGTCGCGGGCCGTGCAGCAGCACATGGTCGCGGCCAAGTTCGGCCGGATCGTCAACCTGTCGAGTGTGTCGGCCCTCGGTAACCGTGGTCAGGCGAACTACTCCGCGGCCAAGGCGGGCATGCAGGGATTCACCAAGACCCTCTCGATCGAGCTCGGCAAGTTCGGTGTGACGGCCAACGCCATCGGACCGGGTTTCATCGAGACCGAGATGACCGCGGCGACCGCCGAGCGTGTCGGCGTGCCGTTCGAGGACTACAAGGCTGCAGCGGCGTCCCAGATCCCGGTTGCCCGGGTCGGCCAGCCCGAGGACATCGCGCACACCGTGTCGTTCCTGGCGAGCGAAGGTGCCGGGTTTGTCACCGGCCAGGTCATCTACGTCGCAGGCGGCCCCCGCGACTGATCGACCCTGCTTCCCGCAAACGATCCACCTTTGCGAAGACGCTCCGCAAATATGTGGAGCGTCTTCGTAAATCCGGAGCGTCTGCGACGTTAATGTCGGGCGCCGCGAGCCGGTTGTGGGTTCCGATGAGTCTCATGGCACAATCGTGAGCGCAATCCGCCATGGTGTAATCGGCAACACTCCTGATTTTGGTTCAGGTATTCCAGGTTCGAGTCCTGGTGGCGGAGCAACGTATTGACCGGGCGACTACCGCGCGCGGAACAGTGGGTAGGCCTCGACCGAGGCGATCGTTCCGGTTGGCCCCACCGCCCAGTGTTCGAGTTTCCAGCCCTCGGACTCGATTGCTGTGATCAGCTCGGCCCACTTCTTCGCGTTCCCGCCGAGTTCTGGCGTGAAGACCACTTCGTTGTTGTGCCGTGCTTCGCGTGCAGCGGTACGAATCTTGTCGTTCTTGTTCTGCCCAAATGCCATCGCACGAATCTATCCGTCCAGTCGGCGAGGCAGGCCCGACCGCGCCGGGATCTAACTGATTTGAAACGGGTCCGCATATAGTTGGACTCGATGTCCATTTTTTTGAGGGAAAGGCGACGATGACAGTCGATCGCCCGACCAGCAAGGCAGATCAGGTCCAGCGGGTACCGCGTGCGCGGATGACGGGTCCACAACGGCGTCATCAGCTGATCGAGGTCGCCAGGGGACTGTTCGCCGAACGGGGCTTCGAGGCAACAGCTGTCGAGGAGATCGCGCAGCGCGCAGGTGTCTCCAAACCTGTTGTGTATGAACACTTCGGCGGTAAAGAGGGTCTGTATGCGGTGATTGTCGACCGCGAGATGGAGACCCTCCTCGAGATGATCACGTCGTCGCTCAGCAAGAACCGGTCGCGGTACCGCGTGCAACAGGTGGCGCTTGCGCTGCTGACCTACATGGAAGACCGCACCGACGGCTTTCAGATCCTGATGCGCGGTCCTTCTACGGCAGGCGACTCCGGCAAGTATTCAAGTCTGCTGAACGACGCCATCAGCCAGGTCGAGCACATTCTGGGTGAGGATTTCGAGCGTGGTGGCCGCGATCCGGCGCTGGCGCCCCTGTATGCGCAGGCGCTGGTCGGTATGGTCACGTCCACTGCTCAATGGTGGCTCGGTGTGCGGGAGCCCTCCAAGGAGGTCGTTGCCGCGCATCTGGTCAATCTCTGCTGGAACGGCCTGGTCAATCTGGAGGCCGAGCCGCACCTGGTCACACCGAACGACCCGCCCTCGAAGTGACCGTTGTCGCCTCAGGCCAGCTGTAGGCTCCGCTTGCTCAGGCCCATCCAGAACCCGTCGACGGCCTGGTCGCCCTTCTGCTCGGGATTGTCGCTGGCGCCGAGGGCGACGAACAACGGGGACCAGTGTTCGACGGTCGGATGCGCATACGGCATGCCCGGTGCCACCTCACGGAATCGAACCAGCGACTCCACATCGCCCGCGGCAAAACGCTCACCCGCCCAGGCATCGAACTCTTTGGACCACGTCGGCGGCGTGGCGTTCGGCCGCATGTCGCGCAGAAACTGCAGACCGTGGGTGGTGAAACCGGAACCGATGATCAGCACGCCCTCGTCGCGCAGCGGCTTGAGCCGGCGTCCGAGGTCGAGAAGTTGTTCGGGGTCGAGGGTCGGCAGGGAGATCTGCAAGACCGGGATCTGCGCTTCCGGGTACATCACAGTCAGCGGAACATAGGCGCCGTGGTCGAGGCGTCGACCCCGATCGTGGCGGACGGCCTGCTTGTCGGGCATCAACGCCTCGATCCGGGCGGCCAGGTCGACGGCGCCCGGGGCGTCGTAGCGCACGCGGTAGTAGTGCTCGGGGAAGCCGCCGAAGTCGTAGGTCAGCGGCACGGTGGAATCGGTGGCGCCGATGGTCAGTGGCGCAGACTCCCAGTGGGCCGACACCATCAGGATCGCGGTGGGGGTGGGCAGGTCCGCCGACCACTGTTCGAGCTCGCCGACCCAGCGGGCATCGTCCACCAGCGGGGGAGCGCCATGGCTCAGGAACAGGGAAGGCATACGCGTCACGGACATGATTCTACCAACCGGACCACGGTCCGTTTTGTTCCCCGGCTGGGATCGGGCAGTTCAGACGGGAGGCTGATCCGAATCGACGACGTCGTACTGCATCACGATGCAGTCCACCCAGGAACCGTGTTTGAAGCCGATCCGCAGTAGGCGGCCGGTTTCGTAGAACCCGGCTTTGGCGTGCAGCGGTACCGAACCCGAACCCGGGATGTCCGCGATCACCGACACGATCCGATGGGCCGGTGAGTCTTTCACCGCGTCGAGAAGTCCGGTCAGCAACGTTGCCCCGTACCCCTTGCCGGTATACGCCGGGCTCAGGTAGATGGTGTTCTCGACGGTCCACGCGTATGCCTGCTTGGGCCGGTAGTGGGCTACGTACGCGAACCCGACCACCACGTTGTTCTCGTTCTCGGCCACCAGAAAAGGAAAGCGCTCGGAGATCAGGTTGGCGCGCTTGATCTTCCACTCGGCGGCGGTCGGTGCGACGTAATCGAAGGTGACGACCGTGTGGTCGACGTAGTGCTTGTAGATGGCAGCGACGTCGACACAGTCGGGTGCGGTGGCCTGCCGCAGGGTGACCGTCATAGGGGATACCTCGTGTCGGTTGCGAACTCGGCAAGTTCCCAGAGCAATCCCGCCGTACGGGTGTCGCAGGCCGCCGCGGATCGACCGACCAGCACCGGGGCGCCGCGCAATCCGAACGGTCCATCCGGCCCGACGTATGACCCCGACGGGATGTCCGGGGTCAGCGCCCGCAGCGTGATCGCGGCGCCTTCGGCCGGGGTGTTGGCCAGGAGCCTGCCCGCGCCTGCGATCACACTGTCGACCGCCCGCAATCCGGTGACGCCGAGGATCCCGGTGGTGGCCCACCCCGGGTGCGAGATGGCGGTGCTCGTCAGCGACCCGGACTTGCGCAGGCGGCGATCGAGTTCGAGTCCCCAGAGCATGTCCGCGAGTTTGGATTGCGCGTACGCCGCCGGACGACTCCAGGCGCGTCGCTCGAAATGAGGATCGTCGAGATGGATCTGTCCGGTTTTGTGTGAGCTCGAGCCGACGATCACCACCCGGTCGCGGATCTGCGGCAGGAGCAGGTTGGTCAACGCAAACGGGCCGAGAAAGTTTGTGCCGAACGATGTTTCGAAGCCGTCGACCGTGAAGCCGTGCTCCCGCGCCATGACGCCGGCGTTGTTGACGAGGATGTCGATGTCACCGAGACCGTCTGCACAACGCCGAACCGACGACAGGTCGGCCACATCGAGTTCGATGACCTCGGCGTGCGCACCGGCGGTGTCGGCAGCGATCTCGGCGGCACGTTCCTTACCGCGATCGACGTCCCGAACGGCAAGGACCACGTGGGCGCCGACACGCGCCAGACCCCGTGCGGTCTCCCAGCCCAGACCGTTTGTCGCACCGGTGACCACGATTCGCTTGCCGTCCAAGTGCGGTAGTTTGGCTGCCGACCAGCGTGACTTCATGCAGTCACAATAATGGGCCGACCGGGCGCCGGTTCGAACGTTCCGATGATCAACCGGTCACACCAACCCGCTCGGGGCCGGGCGCGATCCCGGTTCCTGTGTGGGCATGCGATTGGGCGGCACCGGGTAGGGCGCGCCCAGGTTGATGAATCCGGCGGCCACGTTGGGCCCGCACTGTGCCGCCGCCAACTGGACCCGCGGTATCGGGTCCATCAAGGCGGGCTTGGTCGGATCGGGCCTGGCACCGAAGTTGAAGGCCGAGGTCATGTCGCCGGTGACGCTGCGGCGCCACGGCGTCAGGTTGGGAACCTCGACACCGAACCGGGTTTCGAGCAGGCGTAGTTGCGAGGTGTGGTCAAAGGTCTCCGACGCCACCAGGCCACCACGGCTGTACGGCGAGATGACAAGTCCCGGAACGCGATACCCGAGCCCGATCGGGCCGCGGATGCCCTCGGACGACGAGACCGCATTGATGTCGGGGACGGTGACGTACTCGCCGGGAGTGCCCGGGGGCGCGGTCGGCGGTGTGACGTGATCGAAGAAGCCGCCGTTCTCGTCGTAGCTGATGATCAGGGCGGTCTTTTCCCAGACCGCGGGGTTGGACGTCAGGATGTCGAGTACCTGCACGATTCCCACGGCACCGAGTGCGGCGGGTAGCGCGGGATGTTCGCACTCGAGCAGGTTGGGGACCACCCACGACACGGAGGGCAGCCTGTTCGCCGCGACGTCAGCGGCGAAGTCTGCGGGATAGGACGGCTGGATACCGCGACGGTTGAGCTCGGAATCGACATCGGCCGCCTGGGTGAAACAACCCATCATGCCGTCGAGCAACACCGAGGAGATGGGGCCGAAGTCTTTGCTGTTGTAGATCTTCCAGCTGACACCGGCCTCACCGAGGTTCTCCGGCATCGTCCGCCACGAGTAGACGAACTTCGGGAGCAGCGTGGGTGTCTCCAGGAGCGGGCCGCCGTGGGTACCGTCCGGATCGATCGACGCGCTCAACCAATAGAGCCTGTTCGGGTCGGTCGGGCCGATCACCGAGGCGTGATAGTTGTCGCAGATGGTGAAGGCGTCTGCCATCTGAAAATGGACCGGGATGTCTTCGCGCAAATAGTGACCCATCAACGCGGGAGCATTTCCCGGGCCCACCGAGTTGATGGACATGGGCAGCCAGCCGTCGTTGCGTCCACCGTTCCATGCCGCGTGCAGGCCCGCCCAGGAATGGTCCGGGTCGTTGATGCACTCGCCGTCCAGGCTCGCGCCGCTGTTGGTGTCGAGTCGGAACGGCATCGTGTAGCCGGTATTTGTCGGTCCGACGCCGGGGGCCCAGCCACGCTGCTTCCAGGCATCCGACGGATCGTCGAAGCCGCGGACACCCTGCAGTGTTCCGAAATAGTGGTCGAACGAACGGTTCTCCTGCATGAAGAAGACAAAGTGTTCGATGTCGTCCAGCGATCCGGTTCCACCGGGATCGGCCGCGTAGGCGCGGTCGATGATCGGGTTGGCCCATGATGCGAGAAAGGTGGCGCCGCCCACCGCGGCGACGCGGGCGAAGAAATCACGTCGGTTCATGCCGGCGAACGGGCTGGTAGACATCGGAATCTCCTTCTGGGAACCCGCTCACTCTAAGGGCGATCGACCGGTTGTGTGCGACGTTCAGCTGAACATCGGGTGCTCGTGGTCATCGTTGGTTCCGCGCACCCGTAAACTGTTCGTGTGACTGGGCCTTCTGCTGCAATTTTCACCGGACAGCTATCTGGTTTGGCCCAGATCGCGGCCTCGGACGCCGCGCTGACGGGGGTGACCGGGCAACTCGGAACCCCTGAACTCGAACTGGTGGGACCGCCTGCGGCGCGACCGTTCCTCGTCTCCGCGCTGGCAGCCGCCGCGTCGAAGCCGCTGCTCGTGGTCACCGCGACCGGACGCGAGTCGGACGAACTGACCGCACAGCTGCGCGACATCATCGGCAAGCGGGTGACGCAGTTCCCGTCATGGGAGACGTTGCCGCACGAGCGGTTGTCGCCGTCGGTGGACACCGTCGGTCAGCGGTTGCGGGTGCTGCACCGGCTGCGTCACCCCGACGAGGAGAGTTTCGGTCCGCCGTTGAAAGTGGTGGTGACGACTGTTCGTTCACTGGTGCAGCCATTGGCACCCGGGTTGGGTGATCTGGATTCCATCACCTTGCGCGAGGGTGCCGAGACCGACTTCGACGCCGTGATCGCGAAGCTGGTCGAGTTGGCTTACGCCCGCGTCGACATGGTCGGAAAACGGGGTGAGTTCGCGGTCCGCGGCGGCATCCTGGACGTCTTCCCGACCACCACCGACTACCCGGTTCGTGTGGAGTTCTGGGGCGACGAGATCACCGAACAACGGGCCTTCTCGGTGGCCGATCAGCGGAGTCAGCCCGAAGTCGACATGAAGCTCGTCCACATCCATCCCTGCCGCGAACTGTTGTTGACCGACGGTGTGCGGGCTCGGGCAGCCGACCTCGCAGTCGACATGGCCGCGGATTCGTCGGTGGTCGAGATGCTGACAAAGCTCTCCGAAGGTGTCTCCACCGAGGGGATGGAAGCGCTCATTCCCGCGCTGGTCCCCGGTCAGATGCAACTGCTCACCGAGGTGATGCCGGTTGGTACCCACGTGGTCATCCTCGATCCCGAGAAAGTCCGGACGCGGGCATCCGATCTCGCCCGGACCGGAGCAGAGTTCCTCGAGGCATCCTGGACTGCGGCCGGTGGCGGCGGGCTGGCGCCGGTCGACCTCGGTTTGTTGCACCTCGAGGACAGTTCCTACCGCTCGCTGGACGAGGTACACGAACAAACCCTTGCCGCGCAGCGCACCTGGTGGACGTACAGCTCGATCGGAATCGGTAACGAGCTGACATTGACGCCTGGTCCGGCGCCCCGCGGCGACGAGAAAGAAATCGCCAAGACCTTCGCCGGGCTGCGGGCGCACGTCGCCTCCGGCGGTCGGGCAGCGGTGGTCTCGCCCGGTGCCGGTACCGCCGACCGCATCGTCGAACGGCTCGGAGAGGCCGAAGTTCCGGTGCGCCATGCTGATTCGGGTGCGACTCCGGAACCGGGCATCGTCACGGTCCTGCGGGGCTCGCTGTCGGCGGGTTTGGTGCTGCCCGACGCGGAACTGGTGATCATCACCGAATCCGACCTCACCGGTGCCAGGATCACCGGGGCTCAGGACGGTCGCCGGCTCCCGGCGAAACGTCGCAACCAGGTCGACCCACTGGCACTGAGTGCCGGCGACATGGTGGTCCACGATCAGCACGGCATCGGCAAGTTCGTCGAGATGATCGAGCGCACCATCGGCGGTGCGCGGCGTGAATACCTGGTCATCGAATACGCGCCGAGCAAGCGTGGTCACCCCGGCGACCGGCTGTTCGTCCCGATGGATTCGCTCGATCAGCTGTCCCGGTATGTCGGTGGCGAGACGCCGTCGCTGTCGAAACTCGGTGGCTCTGATTGGCAGAACACAAAACGTAAGGCGCGCAAGGCTGTTCGCGAGATCGCCGGCGAGCTGGTGCAGCTGTACGCGGCCAGGCACGCCGCGCCGGGTTATGCGTTCGAGCCCGACACCCCGTGGCAGCGGGAGATGGAAGACGCGTTCGGGTTCACCGAGACGATGGACCAGCTCACCGTCATCGGTGAGGTCAAGGCGGATATGGAACGCCCCGTCCCGATGGATCGTGTTGTGGTCGGCGACGTCGGCTACGGCAAGACCGAGATCGCGGTCCGAGCGGCGTTCAAGGCCGTGCAGAGCGGTAAGCAGGTCGCTGTTCTGGTGCCCACAACCATTCTGGCGCAACAGCATCTGCAGACCTTCACCGATCGTATGCGGGAGTTCCCGGTGACGATCGCCGGTCTGTCCCGGTTCACCGACCCGGGTGATTCCCGCAAGGTCATCGAGGGCATGGCCGATGGCACGGTCGACATCGTCATCGGAACCCATCGCCTGCTGGCCACCGGAATCCGATGGAAGGACCTCGGACTGGTGGTGGTCGACGAAGAGCAACGCTTTGGTGTCGAGCACAAGGAGCACATCAAATCGTTGCGGACGCACGTCGACGTCCTCACCATGTCGGCGACGCCGATCCCGCGAACCCTCGAGATGTCGATGGCAGGCATCCGCGAGATGTCGACCATCTTGACGCCTCCGGAGGAGCGACATCCGGTGCTCACCTATGTGGGTGCCTACCAGGACAAGCAGGTCGCGGCGTCAATCCGGCGTGAGCTGCTGCGGGACGGACAGGTCTTCTTCGTTCACAACCGGGTCAGCACCATCGACAAGACGGCGGCCGCGATCCGGGAGATGGTCCCGGAGGCCCGGGTTGTCGTCGCCCACGGACAGATGGGGGAGGACCTCCTCGAACGCACCGTCACCGGATTCTGGGACCGTGAGTACGACGTTCTGGTGTGTACCACCATCATTGAAACCGGTCTCGACATCTCCAACGCCAACACCCTGATCGTCGACCGGTCCGAGGTCCTGGGCCTGTCGCAGCTACATCAGCTGCGCGGACGCGTCGGTCGAAGCCGGGAACGTGGCTACGCCTACTTCCTCTACAACGGCGAAAAGACACTCACCGAAACGGCACACGAGCGGCTGGCGACCATCGCACAGAACAATGATCTCGGTGCGGGTATGGCCGTGGCGCTCAAGGACCTCGAGTTGCGTGGTGCAGGCAACGTGCTCGGTGCCGAACAGTCCGGACACGTCGCGGGGGTCGGCTTCGACCTCTACGTACGGTTGGTCGGCGAGGCCGTCGAGGCCTACCGCGCGGCGGCCGACGGCAGGCCGATCGCCATGGAGGAAGAGAAGGAGGTGCGGGTCGACCTACCGGTCGATGCGCACATCCCACCCGACTACGTCGATTCCGATCGTCTGCGGCTCGAGGCGTATCGAAAGTTCGCGTCGGCGAACACCGACGAAGAGCTCACCGGAATCGTCGAGGAACTGCTCGACCGCTACGGCCCGCTGCCCGAAGAGGTCCTGCGCCTGGTGTCGGTTGCCAAATTGCGTTTGCTGGCCCGTCAGCTCGGTGTCACCGAGGTCGGGATCGCAGGCAACCAGTTCAAGGTGTCGCCGCTGAAACTGCTCGATTCACAACAGGTTCGGCTCAAGCGGCTGTATCCGTCGGCAACTTACCGCGGCACCACCGGGGTGGTCGGGATCCCGATTCCGCGCACCGGTGGAGTCGGCAGCGACCGGGTGCGCGACGTCGAACTCGTCCAGGTCGTCGCGGATCTGCTGCTGGTCATCGACGGCCGCAATCCGGGCAGCGTCAACATGCGTGTGGCGGCCGGTCAGGGTGCCGATGTCTGATCAGGCCAAAGACGTCGACGCGTCGGGTCGGCAACCGAGCGGTTGGGAGTTGTTGGCGTCGGTCGAGTTGATGGACCGGCTTCGCCTCGACGGTCCGTGGGAGCGTGATCAGACCCACGAGTCGCTGCGTCGCTATCTGGTGGAGGAGACCTACGAACTCCTCGATGCGATCGACTCCGGCGACCGTGATCATCTGCTCGAAGAACTCGGCGACATCTTGTTGCAGGTGCTGTTCCACGCGCGGATCGCCGCTGACCGCGCCGAAGACCCTTTTGACATCGACGATGTGGCACGGGCTTTCACCAACAAGGTGTCGGCGCGCACCCAAGGGGTGCTCAGCGGTGAGCGCATCGATCTGCAGACCCAGCTCGACGAGTGGGAGTCGCGGAAGGCCGCCGAGAAGGCGCGCGGATCGGTGCTCGACGGTATCGCCACCAATCAGCCGTCACTCGCCTTGACTCAGAAAGTGCTCGAAAGGCTTGCCGCGGCGGGCTTCCCGGCAGATCTGATCCCGACCGAGGTTACCGAGGTGCGAATCACCGCCGACGGACCCAGCGTCGAAGATCAGCTGCGCCGCAATGTCCTGGCATTCATGGCCGACATCCGCATCGCCGAAACCACAGCCCCCAAGACCGCTGACGACTGGCGCACCCACTTCCCCCGCTGACCCAATAGTGTGCCCTTTTGGCGGCGCTCACCTGGGGAAACGCTCGCCAAAAGGGCACACTATCGGGGTTCGGGGGCGCTATTCGAACAGGTGCTGGCCCCAGTATTCGCCTTCGGATAGTCCTGGGGGACAGGCGAACAAGGCTGTTCCGGTGTGCATGAGATATTCCATCATCGCGTCCTTGGACGCCAGCGCTCGTTGCATCGGGACGAACTGGGTATGGGCGTCGCGGCAGTAGGCGATGAAGAACAGACCCGCGTCGAGGTGCCCGAATCCGTCGGAACCATCGGTGAAGTTGTAGCCGCGACGCAGGATTCGTACACCCCCGAGATTATCCGGATGGGCAAGGCGCACATGGGCATTGCGGGGCACGAGTGGGCCGGCACCGTCGCTGATGTTGAAGTCCATCGCATCGAACTCGTCGACCTTGCCCAGTGGGGCCCCGTTGCCCTTGAAACGTCCGACGATTTGTTCTTGTTCGAGCAGCATCGCCCGGTCCCAGGGTTCGATGTCCATCCGGATCCGCCGGGCCACCAGGTACGAACCGCCGGTCATCCACTGGGCGGTCGGCGGGTTGTCGCTCTCGGCAACCCAGACGTGCGCGTCGAGCGCCTCGGTGTCATCGGATTTGATATTCGCGGTTCCGTCTTTGAATCCGAACATGTTTCGCGGCGTGGCCTGTGCCGTGGTGGTGGACGACGTACGTCCGAACCCCAACTGCGACCAGCGCACGCTGACCACCCCGAACCCCATCCGGGCCAGGTTTCGGATGGCGTGGACGGCGACCTGGGGGTCGTCGGAGCAAGCCTGCACACCGATGTCGCCGAAGCTGCGAGAACGCTCGATGGCATCGGCCACAAACGCCGGGAGATCGGTGAGCGCGGCCGGCTTGCGGTCGGCGATACCGAATCTGTCCGGGCCGGTGGGGTTTGCGGCACTGGGGCCGAACAGTCCTGGTCCGAATCCGATGGTGATCGTCAGTGACGACGCCGACAAGCCCAGGGCCTCACCGGTATCGGCAGGCGGCGTGTAGTCGCCCATGCCGAGCGCACCGCCCTCGACGGTGTCCAGCCCCCGCGTCATACGCTCTGCGGCCGCGGTCCACCGTTTGAGCATGTCGATCAGCTCGTCGCGGTTGTCGGTGATGACGTCGAACGACGCGAAATGCAGTCGGTCCTGGGCCTCGGTGACGATGCCTGCCTGGCGTGGTCCGTAGAACGGGACGACGTGATCGGCCGGATCGCCACTCGGTTCGGACGCTGTGGCGCGGCCGACGGCGACACCGCCGACCGCTGCTATGGCAGCCGCACCCACCCCGGCAGCGCCGAGCACCGCGCGGCGGCTGACGCCGGTGCGCTCGGTCGGCTGACCCGGGGTGGGTGCGGTTCCGTCTGCTTCGGTCACTATTGCGTCATCACCAACCCGGGAACCAACGACAGCGACTGCGAGAGTGCATCGATCTGATCGGAGAACGCCTTGCGGGCCTCTTCCGGAACCTGATCGTACGACTGATAACCGTCCGCCGTCTGATACTCCTCAATGGATGCGCGCACTGCCGCGAACTGCGCGGTGATCTTGTCCATCAACTCGGGGTTCTTGGCTGCGATGATGGGTTGCATTGCCGCGATGAGGGTTTCGGATCCATCGACGTTGGCCGCAAAATCCCACAGGTCGGTGTGGCTGTAGCGGTCTTCCTCGCCGCCGACCTTGGTGGCCGCGACCTCATCGATCAATGCCTGCGGGCCCTTTACGAACGAACCGGTCTCGAAGACGAAGTCGGGTTTGTCGACCTCGGCCTTGAGCGCGTTGACGTTGGCCAGCAACTCATCGGCCGCCTTGTCGGCTTCGGCCTTGTTGTCGGTCGCCAGGGCGTTGTCGAAGTCGGCCTGGGTCACATCGCCCGGGTTCTCGCCGATGTCGCTTGTCTGCGGTGCCCACAGGAAGCGCTCGATGCGGTGGAATCCCGTGAACGGCGCGGCGCCGTCTTCGGTGTCGTCCCAGCGCATGTCGATCGCGGGATCGAGATCGGGGAACGACTCGGCAACCGGCTCGATGCGTTCGTAGAAGGTACGCGTTTGACCGAACTGCGCCCTCGCGGCGTCGAGGTCACCGGACTTGATCGCCGCGACGAACACGGCGGTTTGATCGGCAAACCCGTTGACCTGCCCGCGGACGTAGTCGAGATAGGAGGCCTTGGCCTGCTCGACATCGGCCGGAACCTTCGCCTTCTCCTTGGTTTCGCCGGTCACGTTCAGCGCTTCACGGATACCGGTTCCGACCATCCCGGGCTTGCAAGCGGTCTCGTAGGTGCCCGGCTCCACGATCTCGACCGTCAATTTGCCGGTCAATCCGGGCCCGATGTTCTCGACCTCACCGAGCACGCGATTGTTGTTGCCGTACACGTAGAACTCGGTGATCTTGTTGCCGTTGTTCGTGACGTTGAACGACACGTTCCCCGTCTTGGCGTCCGAGGTCGCGAGATCGCAACTCGAATCGGTCGAGGTGACGGCGATATCGCCTTCAGAGGCCTCGGCCTTCTCGGTACAGGCCGCCAAGACGAGCGGGCCGACGACTGCCGCGCACAGCAACGCCACGGCCTTCGCGGATCGGGTTGGGTTCATATGGGGTGGAGCCTTTCTCAAAGGTGGTGAATCAGACGGTGACAGGAGCCTGTTGCGGTCTGGTCGCCGCCGCTTTACGGGGCCAGAGGAAGTAGGTCATCACGACCAGCAGGTAGATGGCCCAGCCGATGACCTGGAGCACCGTCGGGTCGGGTCGAAAGTTGAAGATTCCGGCGAGAACCGTTCCATACCAAGATGACTGGTCGTATTGCGCGGTGATGTCGAAGGCTGTGTTCGACAATCCGGGGAGCCAGCCGACGGTCTGCAGTGCCCGGATCGCGTACGCCAGCATGCCCGCGGCGACAACGACCAGAAATGCGCCGGTGTAGGTGAAGAATTTCTGGAAGTTGATCCGGACGGTGCCCTGATACAACAACACGGTGACACCGATGGCGACGACCACTCCGAGGACCAACCCCACGAGCGGCCAGTTGCTGCCCGATGTGTTCTCGGCGTACCCGACCATCAACAACGCGGTCTCGACACCTTCGCGTCCCACGGCCAGAAACGACAACAGCACCACCGCACCCGCACCGACCTCGAGAGCGCGCGCCATCGAGTCCTTGAGTTCGCCGGGGATGGACGCGGCGGCGGTGCGCATCCACAGCACCATGAAGGTCACGATGGCCACTGCTGCCAACGAGGTGACGCCTGCGATGGCTTCTGCGGTCAGGCCGGTCACCGTCGACGTTCCGTAATGGATGACTACGAAGATGGTCAGCACCATCACGATCGCGGCACCCACACCGAGCCACACCCACTTGAGGGCGTCCCGCCGGTCCGACTTCACCAAGAACGCGACCAGGATCATGACAACGATCCCGGCCTCGAGTCCCTCGCGAAGACCGATCAGTCCGCTCCCGAACAATTGGGTCGCCACCGAGGGTGCCGAACTACCGTCAGCGACGTACAACTGTGCTCCCTCTGTATTTCGGCCTGGTTAGGGTCGGATTGCCTAAGACGCGACTGTACAACGGAATCCGGGGAACTCCGAGGGGTAATTCTGGAGTTGGGACATGATGGGGACTTTGTGCCCCATCCTCTGCGACCTGCGCATTCGGGCAAATCGGACAAAGCTCATCGAAGTTCGGCGTGTCGTTCGGCGATTCGGTGCCGGGCAAGCCCGGCCCGGTCGGGCACAGTGGAATGGTGACCCCGCAACTGAGGTGGCGGGTCGATGAAGACGAAGTGAGGATGACGGTGGTGTGTGGGCGTCGGCGAGAGCCGGGAAGTGCTCGGCGAACGATTGCCCGACGGGTGGCGGTCATGGGCGCCATCGTCGGCGTGATGGCGGCGAGTGCCGGATGCCTCGATCTACCGTCCAAGCCAGAGGTGGTGATCCCGGAGGGCATCCCACCCAACCCCGGTGCGCCGGTGCCCTACTTCGACATCAACGCGCCCGGCCGCACCGCTGAACTGGTGCGTGAGTGGGCGACCCCGATCTCCGAGCAGAGCCGGATCCCGCTGGTCGCGCTGGAGGCCTACGGCAACGCAGCGGAGATCCAACGTCAGCAACACCCCGAATGCGGTATCACCTGGACAACACTCGCCGGGATCGCCGGCGTGGAGAGCAAACACGGTCAATATCGCGGTGCGCAGATCGCCGCCAGTGGCGACGTCTCGCCGGAGATCCGCGGGGTACCGCTCGACGGGACGGCAGGCAACGCCAAGATCGCCGACACCGATGGCGGTGTGCTCGACGGTGACAATCGGCTCGACCGGGCGATGGGCCCGTTCCAGTTCATCCCGGCAACCTGGGAACGCTTCGGCGTCGACGCCAACGGCGACGGTGTGGTCGATGTGGACAACATCGACGATGCAGCGCTCTCCGCGGCGCGCTACCTCTGTGTCTCCGGGGGCGACCTGACCACGCCCGAAGGCTGGGAGAAAGCGGTCAAGGTCTACAACAACTCGATGCAATACGTCCTCGATGTCCGCGATCATGCCAACGCCTACTCGGTGAACGTTGCGTACTGATTTCTGGGCGGTTCGGCGTCTGCGGATATCTGGGCAGATCGCATCTGCATCGACGTCGGTGCGTCAATCGTTATCTGGCTGCTTTGGGCATTAGGCTCTAAGGCGATACGCGCCACCTCCTCGGTGCGGGCGTGAACGTGCAGTGATCAACATCTGAAGGAGATGAGCCGTGGCCAGCATCGATCAGGTCGGAGCCCGCGAAATTCTGGACTCGCGGGGTAACCCGACAGTCGAGGTCGAAGTTGTTCTGGACGACGGAACATTTACCCGCGCGGCGGTGCCCTCGGGCGCCTCGACCGGTGAGCACGAAGCAGTGGAACTCCGCGACGGTGGCGATCGCTACGGCGGCAAGGGCGTTCTGAAGGCCGTGGAGGCCGTACTCGGAGAGATCGCACCGGCCGTGATCGGCATCGAAGCCGACGATCAGCGACTGGTCGATCAGGCGCTTCTCGACCTCGACGGAACCCCCGACAAGTCCCGCCTCGGTGCCAACGCACTACTGGGTGTCTCCCTGGCCGTGGCCAAGGGCGCTGCCGAGTCGGCCGGACTCCCGCTGTTCCGTTACGTGGGCGGACCCAACGCACACATCCTGCCCGTCCCGATGATGAACATCGTCAACGGCGGCGCGCACGCCGACACCGGTGTCGACGTCCAGGAGTTCATGGTCGCGCCCATCGGAGCGCCGACGTTCAAGGAGTCCCTGCGCTGGGGCGCCGAGGTGTACCACTCGCTGCGGTCCGTCCTCAAGGCCAAGGGCCTGTCGACCGGTCTCGGTGACGAGGGCGGCTTCGCTCCGGACATCGCAGGCACCCGCGCAGCGCTGGAGCTGATCAGCGAGGCCATCGGTAACACCGGCCTGAAGCTGGGCACCGATGTCGCGCTCGCGCTCGACGTTGCCGCCACCGAGTTCCACACCGAGGGCAAGGGTTACGCCTTCGAGGGCAGCATCCGCACCGCTGCGCAGATGGCCGAGTTCTACGCCGAGCTGCTCACCGAGTTCCCGCTGGTCTCGATCGAGGATCCACTGTCCGAGGATGACTGGGACGGCTGGATCGCGCTCACCGAGGCAATCGGCGACAAGGTCCAAATCGTCGGCGACGACCTGTTCGTCACCAACCCCGAGCGTCTCGAAGACGGCATCAACCGCGGCGCGGCCAATGCACTCCTGGTGAAGGTCAACCAGATCGGCACCCTCACCGAAACCCTCGACGCCGTGGCGCTGGCACACAACAGCGGCTACAAGACGATGATGAGCCACCGTTCGGGTGAAACCGAAGACACCACCATCGCCGACCTGGCAGTGGCATGTGGTTGTGGACAGATCAAGACCGGTGCACCGGCTCGTAGCGAGCGCGTTGCCAAATACAACCAGCTGCTCCGCATCGAAGAAGGTCTGGGCGACGCAGCCCGGTACGCAGGCGATCTTGCCTTCCCGCGGTTTTCCTTCGAGGGCTGAGAAGCACCGAAAGTTGATGGACGCGTAGGCCATGGCCGAAAGACGAAGTCGCCGAACGGGATCGCAAGACGCATCCCGGCGTGAGCGGGGCCGTGGGCAGGCTGACGGCGGAGCCCGGCCGGCACGGTCGGGGTCGCGCAGTCGCGGCGGCCCCGGCCCTACCCGGGCCCGGGCGACATCGCGGACCGCCCTCTCGCCGACGATGACGTTGCCGCGGACCGCGGCGGCGTTGTCGTCGCGATGGGAGGCGATCAATCCGAAGCGGGCCGTGGTGCTCGCCGCGGTGCTCAGTCTGCTGGCGTTGTCGCTGGCGGTGCCGATGCGGACGTACTTCTCGCAGCAGACCGAGTTCGACGAACTGCGAGCCGGCAATTCGCAACTCGAGCAAGAGGTTCGCGACTACGAAGAGAAGGTCGCCGAGCAGGGCGACCCGGCCTATATCGAGGCGCAGGCGCGCGAAAGATTGCAGTTTGTGATGCCGGGGGAGAAGCCCCTGGTGATGCAGTACCCGGAACCGCCGGGCAAGACGGACGAAGAGCGTGAGGCGGAGAAGCAGGCCCAGAACCCCTGGTACACCAACCTGTGGGAATCGGTATCTGTGCCCGAGAAAAAATGAGTAATTCAGAATCCAATCAATCAGTCTCCCAAGATGATCTCGACCTCATCGCAAAGCAGCTGGGACGCTTGCCCCGCGGAGTTCTCGAGGTCAGCTACCGCACGCCCGACGGTCGACCTGCGGTCGTCAAGACCGCACCGCGGCTACCCGACGGCACACCGTTCCCCACGCTTTACTACCTGACCGATCCGCGTCTGACCGCCGAGGCGAGTCGACAGGAATCGGCAGGGGTGATGCGGGAGATGACGGCCCGCCTGGCCGAAGATCCAGAGCTGGCCGCGCAGTATCGTCGGGCCCACGAGTCGTATCTGGCCGAACGCGACGCCATCGAATCGTTGGGGACCGACTTCACCGGCGGCGGGATGCCGGACCGGGTCAAGTGCCTGCACGTCTTGATCGCGCATTCCCTGGCAAAGGGTCCCGGCCTGAATCCATTTGGTGACGAGGCCGTGTCGTTGGCCGCCGCAGCCGGACTGCGCGGCAGCGCGATACCCGCCGATTGGCCGGAACTGCCTGCGCGCGAAGAGGATTCATGAGCGACATCGTCGCGGCGGTTGACTGTGGCACCAATTCGATCCGACTGCTGGTGGCCGTCGCTGGGGACGACGGACTGATCGACCTGCATCGCGAGATGCGAGTTGTCCGGCTCGGGCAGGGTGTTGATGCCACCGGTGCGTTTGCCGATGAGGCGATCGAACGCACCCGCGTCGCACTGGCCGACTACGTGACGACCATGAAGTCCCACGGTGTCAGCGAGGTCCGGATGGTGGCCACTTCGGCCACCCGGGACGCCGCCAATCGCGACGAGTTCTTTGCGATGACCCGGGAACTGCTTGGTGCGGTGTCACCGGGCGCGGTCGCCGAGGTGATCTCCGGCGATGAGGAAGCGCGGTTGAGCTTTGCCGGTGCGGTGGGCGACCTCGATCCTGCGCAGGGGCCGTTTGTGGTTGTCGATCTCGGTGGCGGGTCCACCGAGGTGGTGATGGGCGACGGCGACGGCGTCCATGCCGCGTATTCGGCCAACATCGGCTGTGTCCGGCTGACCGAACGCTGCCTGCACAGCGATCCTCCCACCGACGCCGAGATCGGCGATGCCATCTCGGTGATCAAAGCGCTTCTGGGTGAGGCTTTTTCGCACGTCGACATCGACGGGGCAAAGACATTTGTGGGCGTGGCCGGAACGATGACCACCCTCGCGGCCCTGGCCGCAGACCTACCGGAATACGACTCCGAGCGGATTCATCTCTCGCGCATCGGCTTCGAGAGGCTGTCGCAGGTGTGCTGGGACCTGGTGCGGATGCCGCGGACGGAGCGGGCTGCACTCGGGCCGATGCATCCGGGCCGCGTCGACGTCATCGGTGGCGGATCGCTGGTGACCCTGGAACTCGCAGAGATGATCGGGGAGCGGACCGGTATCACCGATCTTGTTGTCTCCGAACACGACATCCTTGACGGAATCGCGCTTTCGCTGATCAAAGCGGACTGAACCGGGGTTTTTGGACCGGTGTCTTCGGCCGGTGGCGGCTCTGCCTGCAGATGAGAAGCGGGCTCAGGTCGATGGCCACTGCGGTGAGCGCCCGAGCAGCGCCAGCGTCCGGTCCAGTCCGGTCGAGTTGGCTGGATGTTCGGTCCGTGGCTCGAAAGGGGCACCGGGCAGGCGGCGGGTTTCGCCATCAGTAACCTGCTGGGCGATTTGTAGCGCCAGATCCGTCAGCTTCTGGTCGGGGTCGATGTGACGACCGATGGCACGCGCGACGTCCCAGGCGTGGACGAGGGAGTCGACCAGGTGCATGGCGATCGCTTGGGAACCGATGAATGTCTGATCGCGGGACAGTTCCGGCAGTGCGAAGTGCCGATCGGCGACGCCGGGCTGCGCGAACGCCGCGGTCACCGCGGTGGCTGATTCCAAGTAGTCGCTGACCGGATCGTCGCGCTGCGTTCCGGTGGTCCACAGTGCGTCGTCGCTACCGTTGCCTGCGGCCGCTGCGGCGAAGCCATTGTTTTGCACGGTCATGTGGTCCAGGAGTTCCGCCAGATTCCACTCGGCGCACGGGGTCTGCCTCGTCAGCTGGTCGGGCGAGATCAACCGCACTGCATCGACGGTGAGTTGTACGGCTTGGGTGTGAGATGTCTGCAAGGGCTTATTCATAAGCGCAAGCATATCGTATGCACGTTGCTTACGGATAGCCCGAACGCGATAGTTTGATGACATGAGTGAGCAACCGCGACCAGATCTGGCAGCGATGTTGTTGCCGCTCGCCCGTGCCCTGATCGAGATCGAAGAGCCGATCTTGGCCGAGAACGACCTGACCATGTGGGCGTATTCCGTGCTGCTGGAACTCGGAGAAGGGCCGGTCCGGACCCAACAGGCGTTGGCGTCGGCAATCGGTGCAGACAAATCGCGTCTGATCCCGATTCTGGACAACCTGCAAGGGCGGGGGATGATCACGCGCCGACCCGATCCGTCCGACCGTCGCGTCCGTTTGGTGGCGTTGACGGCGGAGGGGCAGCAGATCCGCGACCGGACCCAGGACGCGATTCAACGCGCAGAAGGAAAAATACTCGGGCCTCTGACTCCGGCGGAACAGCAGGACTTCATCCGGTTGGTACGCGTTCTGCACGACTCCGTTCTGGCCGCCGCGGACCCGATCCCGAAGTAACCAGGTCAGGGTGTGACGGGTGCGCGCAGCGAGATGTTGTTGCAGGCCTCGCAGACGCTCTCCGGGATCACACCGGCGCGCTGTAAAAAGCCAAAGATGGTGCAGCCCAGGCAAAACCCGAGGACCGACTCCAAAAGTGCGGCCACCACCAGCAGTCCGGTCACGATCTGGGCGGCCAGTCCGAGGCCGAGTAGCGACAGGATCAGCGCAGAACCACTGAAGACCAGTCCGATCGTCTGAGCAAATCGTTTCGGCGGACCGGGAACCAGCTTTGTCTTCTTGATGAGGTGCGGAACGACGACGCGGACGGAGAGCTGTCCGAACGGTGAGAGCGTGGGCCCCGATGCCACCCGCAATGCAAACCCGATCGCCAGCACCGCGTACACGATGGGATTGTTGATCACGATCGCCGCCACGGCGAGCAACACCACCAGGCCGGCGGTCGATCGCGCGGCGTAGTCGTTGACGGGATTCGGAAAAGTCAGCACCGGCCCAGGCTACCGGCCGATCTGGCCCGTCCCAACAATTGCGCCCACCCTGCCCCCAACCCCCGATGATGTGCTGTTTTGGCGCAGCTCACCTGCGGTTTTACTCGCCAAAACACCACATCATCGGGGTCAGGCGGGGCTGGGTTCTTCGAGTTCGGCGAGGCGTTCTTGTTCTTCGGCGTGTTTCTTGACGGCACTGAGCCCGGGCAACAGGAAGCTTGCCGCGGCGCACAGGGCGTATCCGCAGATCGGCACCCAGGCGGCGATCGTGAACGCGTGAAGCAATTCTGGCTGGGTGTAGCGACCGGCCTCGCCGAAGAAGAGCACGCCGGTGACGGCCACCCCGACGGCGCCGCCGATCTGGGCAAACGTGTTCAATGTGCCTGACGCCGCACCGGAATCGGACACGTCCACCGTGGATAGTGCGATGTCGAGCAGTGGCACCAACATGATGGTCAGGCCGAGGCCGGCCAGGGCCATCGGGAAGACGGTGTCCCAGCTCGAGAAGGCCGCGTCGGCGTCTCGGATGACCACGATGGTCCAGGCGGTGCCCGCGCTCATCATGAGACCGCCGATCAAGGGCAGATTGCGTCCGAGTCGGGTGGTCAACGCGGCTCCGATACCGGCGGCGATCGTGGCACCGATACTGAACGGCAGCGTCATCGCGCCGGCGGTGATGGCCTCGAAGCCGAGCCCGACCTGTACATAGAGCGCCAGGATCAAGAAGAACGACGTGATCGAACCCTGGAACAGGAACTGGATGGCCGAACCACCGACGAACCCGCGATTGCTGAACAGCCGCAGTGGGATCAGCGCGCTGCCCTCGGTCGTGCGTCGCCGTTGTTGGAACACGAATGCGGTCAATGCCACCGGTGACAGCGCCATCATCACGAACGACCATGTGGGCCAGCCCAGCTGCCGCCCCTCCACCAGGGGATAAACGAGCAACAGCACGCCGCCGACGGCGAGCACCACGCCGAGGAGGTCGAGGTTGGTGACCTTCTCGGACTTGGTGTTGGGGATCAGGAACCAGCCGGCCACCGCGATGATGATGCCGATCGGGACGTTGATGATGAAGATCGCCCGCCACTCGCCGCCCAACGGGTTGTCGGTGACCAGCCAGCCGCCGAGAACCGGACCGATCACCGCCGCCATCGCGGTGATGGTGCCGAGGATCGCAAAGACCGGCGCGCGCTCCTTGGGGCGGTAAAGGACCTGCACGTTGGCCAGAACCTGCGGAACCATCAGCCCGGCAAAGAAGCCCTGCAGCACCCGCGAGGCCACCAGGATGTCGCCGGTCTGCGCGGTGGACGCCAGGACCGAGGCCAGGGTGAACCCGACAATGCCGACGAGGAAGACCTTTTGGCGGCCATAGCGGTCACCAAGACGTCCGGCCGTGATGAGGACGCCTGCGAACGCCAACACATAGCCGCCGACCAGCCATTCGATCTGTGCCGGTGTGGCGTCGAGATCGCCGCGGATGGAAGGAATCGCCACGTTGACGATCGTCACGTCCATGAGATCCATGAACATTGCGAAGGCGAGGATCGCCATCGCGAGATTGCGCCGCTCGTAGATCGGCGCGGTCATCTAGATACTCGGACCGTCTGTGCGTTCGGGCTCGTCGAGGCGGGCACGTTTGGATGCCTCACGCATTTCGATGCCATCGGTGATCAGATCACCGATCTCCCTGGTGACGTCGACGACCGCTCCGGTGATGATCGACGCGATCCGCCCGACCCGGTGAGTGGTCTGTTCGATCAGTTCCTGGGCGATGTCCTTGTTGCGTTCGAATTGCGAGACCATGAGGGCCTTCCGTGTCGATGCCGGAATCGTCCCATTTCGTCAGAGGATTCGGCGTTAGGCAGCAACTTTGGACTCGACCTTAACACTGAACTGGGCATCATCGGCCAGCCACGAGTTGGGCAATGACAGCCGGGCGATCTTCCGCCAGGTCGATCCGATCTGATGACTGAAACTGCCGGTGTTGTAAGGCAATCCGTAGCGCTCGCAGAGTTCGCGGACCTCCCCTGCGATCTGCGGGTAGCGGTTGGCCGGGATGTCGGGGAAGATGTGGTGCTCGATCTGGTGCGAGAGGTTGCCGCTCATGATGTGGAACAACGGTGTGCCGCTGATGTTGGCTGATCCGAGCATCTGTCGCAGGTACCACTGGCCACGGGTTTCGTCTTTGGTCTCTTCCTGACTGAAAGTCTGCACACCGGAAGGGAAGTGGCCGCAGAAGATGATGGAGAACGTCCACACGTTGCGCGCCAGGTTGGCGCCGGCGTTACCCACCAGCGTGCTGACGAAGAACGGTCCGGTGAGTGCGGGGTAGATGACGTAGTCCTTGAGGACCTGTCGGCTGGCCTTGTGCCACATGCCCTTCACCAGACCCTTGACATCGGTCCACTTACGTTTGCCGGCCAGGATGTTCTCGGTCTCGAGGTCGTGCAGCATCACACCCCATTGGAACAGCACCATCAGTGCGCTCGCCCAGGCGAGGTTGCCCAGGTAGTAGGGGTTCCACTTCTGGTCGCGGTCCATGCGGAGGATGCCGTAGCCGATGTCGCGGTCCTGGCCCACGATGTTGGTGAAGGTGTGGTGCATGTAGTTGTGGCTGTGTCGCCACTGATCTGCCGGACAGACTGTGTCCCATTCGAACTCGCGTGAGTTCAAGCCGGGTTCACGCATCCAGTCGTACTGGCCGTGCATGACGTTGTGCCCGATCTCCATGTTGTCGAGGATCTTCGAGACACTCAATGCCCCGACGCCGGCAAGCCAGGCCGGTGGGATGAACGGGAAATACATCAGGGCGCGTCCGGCAACTTCAAGAGCGCGCTGCGTCTTGATGATGGAGTAGATGTACTCACGATCGGCGTCGCCGAGGTCGGCGACGACCCGGGCGCGCAGTGCATCGAGTTCGCGGCCGAGTTCTTCGACCTTTTCATGGGTGAGGACAAGTTCGTTGGTGGTCATGGTGACTCCTACAGAGTTGTCGGAAAATTGGGGTTGCGGGGCGAGTGGGGGGCTGTCAGATGTCGATGACGCAGTCGCCGACCGGTTTGCTGATACAGAGTTGGATGTGCTGATCGGATTCGGTGTCGGTGTCGCCGGTGAGGATGTTCTTGGTCAGCCCGGAGCGCTTGATCGCGCTGCACGAGAAGCAGATGCCCATCCGGCAGCCGAATTCTGGTTGTAGGCCCGCGCTCTCGGCCTGTTCGAGGATGGACGCACCGTTGTTGGGTGCGTTCTTGCCGCTGGCCGCGAAGCTGAGCTGCCCGTGTGCGGGGGCATCGTCATCATCGGCCGGTGCGACGAGCACAAATTGCTCGATGTGCAGATTGTCGATCGCGCCGATGTCGGTCAGGTGGTCACGCACGCTGTTGTGCAGTGCGGACGGGCCGCAGAGAAAGACCGGGGCGTCGGCTGCGTAGGCGCTGGGCAGGTGTTCGGGGCGAAAGTGCTCCGCCAACGATCTGTCGCCGGTCGGGCGGGTGAAGTGCGTGTCGATGTTCCACTCGGGGTGGTCGGCGGCGATGGCGCCGAGTTCACGTGCGTACGGGTGATCGTCGGCGCTGCGCGCGTAGTGGATGAAGTCGACGTGTCCGCGGTAGTTCTCGGCTACAAGTGTTCGCAACATTGAGAGCACAGGTGTAACGCCGCTGCCACCGCTGATGAAGATCATCCGATCGGGCCGCTCGGCGGGCAGCGTGAACGTTCCGGTCGCGGGCGAGAGTCCCAGGACTTGTCCAGGTGCGGCATGGTCGCGCAGGTGCCGGGAGACGACTCCGTCGTCGTGCGCAGTCAGTGTCAGCTCGATGTGGTCACGCGTGGTGGCACTGTTGGCCGGCGAGTAGCAACGCGTATGTCGCACACCTTTGACAACGGCGCTGACCTGGACAAACTGACCGGCTTCGAATCCGGTCCACTGGCGGGTCGGACGCAGTAGCAACGTCACCGAGCGCGGCGAGCGGCGTTGTACGTCGACGATCTCGGCGCGTAGCTCGGTCCAGGTGATGCGGGGATCGATCAGCTCCAGGTAGCGGTCGACAGCATGGGGAGTGAGGGCAGCTTCGAGTACTGGGCCGAGGAATCTGGAAATGGTTCTCGACATGGTCGAGTCCTTTCGTTCAGTGCACGACTGTTCACTAGCAGTGTCGCATCACCGCACCCCCTGCCGTCAAGGGTTCTTTGTGTAACGGCCACCACTTTTTGACTACGGGGTTGCAGAAATCTCTGGTGTACGGACGTACACTCAGCTGCGTGTCACGGAGTTCCAAACATCACAGCTCGAGCACCCACAGTGGTTCTCGGCGTGATTCTGCGTCCTCGGAGCGTGTTGCCGAGGTGTCGCGGACCAGGGCCGAGCAGAAGAGCCGTACCCGCCAGGCTCTGCTCGACGAGACTCTCGAATTGGTGGGGGAACGCAGCTTCTCGTCGATCAGTCTGCGTGAGGTGACCAAGCGGGCCGGAATCGTGCCGACCGCGTTCTACCGGCACTTCGCCTCGATGGAAGAGGTGGGTGTCACCCTGGTCGAGGATGCGATGCGGACCCTGCGTCGCATGTTGCGGGATGGTCGTCGAGATCTCGCCGCCCGCACGGCCATGCCCACCGCAAAGGACTCCCTGGCCGTGGTGGTCCGGCAGGCCCGCGCCAACGAATCGCAGTTCCGGTTTCTCGTACGAGAGCAGTACGGCGGGAGTACCGAGGTCCGCCGGGCCATCGACACCGAGCTCAAACTGCTGTCGCGGGAGCTGGCCATCGACCTCTCCCGCATACCCGAATTGGCACACTGGCCCGCCGATGATCTCGAGGTCGCCGGAGATCTGATCGTCACCGTGATGCTCCATGCGGTTGCCGAACTGGTCGAGCTGGATCCGCGGAACACCCGTGAAGAAGAAGAGTTGATCCGGCGGACCGAAAAACAGATCGTCATCACATTCCTGGGAATGGGCGCGTGGCGGCCATCTGAGCACTGACGGTGCCACAGGTCAGCGCGCCCCGGTCACGGTGTAATAAATGTGAAGCGGGGTTGGTGGCCACTGCCGGTGGTCCGGACGCCGTGAACCCCGCTGCCGCGCCACCGCCGGTGTCGGTGTCGGCGATTTCGGTGATGGCACAGCGATTCTCGATACAGTCGCCACGTGGATAACAGAGAACCTCGATCAATTGCCCGCAGGCGAGTGCTGAATGCACCGAGCCCGCGCCGGGCCGCCATCGCCATAGCCGGCTCCGCCGTATTGGTATTCGGCCTTGCGGCATGTGGCGACGACAACCCATCGGATCCGGTGAACCAACGATCGGTGACGGTGGTCGGCAACGGTGAGGTCCTGGGGGCGCCCGACACGTTGCGGGTCGATATCGGTGTCGAGACAACCGGCGACGACGTGTCGACGGCGATCAATGCGGCCAACGCACAGATCACCGCGGTGACCGATGCGGTGGTCAATGCCGGTGTGCCCCGCGAAGATGTACAGACCCAGCAGGTGACGGTCTCACCTGACATGACCAATCCGGGCCCCGGCGGTTCGAGTCAGATCTCGGGCTACCGGGCGACCAACTCGATCCGGGTGAACGTCCGCGATCTTGCCAAGGGTTCTGACGTGCTCAAGGCGGCAGCCGAAGCCGGCGGCAACTCGGTCCGGATCAGCAACGTGTCGTTTGTCATCGACGACGATTCCGAGCTGGTGGCCAATGCGCGGGAAGAAGCCTTCAACGACGCGCGAAGCCGCGCTCAGCAGTACGCAGATCTGTCGGGCGACGATCTCGGCGCCGTGTTGACGATCGACGAGACCACGTCCGGGCAGGCTGTTTCGGCGTCTGAACAACAGCGCACGATGCTCGACAGTTCGGTGCCACTGGAACCGGGCCAGCAGACCGTCGGATTTTCGGTCACCGTGAAGTGGCAGCTGAAATAGCGCCGGTACAACTGCTACGGGTGCGTGATCAGCTCCCGGCGGGGACATTCTCGGTTGCCGGCGGGAGCTCCTGCGGCTGCGGCGGTATCGATCCCGCCGGACCCTCATCGGTGGGAGGTGCCTCAGTCGGCGGCGGTGCGTATGGAGATATTGTCCATATCCCAGATGTGCGGCTGATGGTCCGATCTCCGGCCGAATCGGTAACCCGCAACTCGTCTGAGCCATCCATCCAGTCTGCGACAGTGTGTTCCGACGCCGATGTGCGAAATTCCTCCACATTCGACGCGTCGCGGATGACCACGACCGGCCCGGAAGTGGTCTGCATCAGTTGGGCTGAATAGCTTCCGGAGTGTGAACGCAAAACCGGTGAAAGTGGCTGCTCCACAGGGACTTCAGCAGTTGGCGTGGTTGTGATCGGCGGCGCTGTCGTGTTCGTGTCGCCGGGCGGTGTGTCAGATGGTATTGGTTCGGTGCCGGTTGTGGCCGGGGTCGTTGTCGAACCCCGGGGCGTCGTACTGGCGGGCAGGGTGGGAGCAACTCGGGATGCGGTCGGCCCGGCCGCAACGCAGGCGACACCTGGCGCTGAGCTGGCCGTGATGTTATACGAGACGTACCCCGTGGAGTAGGTTCCGTTGGTTGCCCGGGTGCGTACCTCTGCTCTCGCCGCGGTTCCGGTGAGGGCACCGGTAGTGAGGTTGCCGAAGGCGATGGTGCTGGGAATCGATTGTCCCGCAGCAGTACCCGCTGGGGTATTGATGCTCGCCACATAAGCGACGTTGCCTGTCCCAGGGTCTCGAACCGTTACCTGGTAGGTGTATCCGGAGATATGAGGCCATGAGATTGTTGCTGTTTTGGCGGGAGTGTTTGTGGCGCAGTTGATCGATGCCGGCGGTGGGACGTACCCCGCGGTCGAATCCTGTTCACTCAGACCACAATGCATGTTCGCGGCCAGAGCGGCTGAGGCATCGGTATAGACCCGGTAGCCACGCCATTCGGACGAGACAGCTCCACCCGGGAGCATTGTGTGGATTTCAGCGTCGTACGAGGTAATCGAAGAACTCGCGGGGAATCCGATGGCGTTCAACGTCACGGAGACTGTCGAGCCAACTGCTGCGGTGACCGGCGGAGCCACGTCGACCGTTCGCCGGACGGTGCCATTGGTTTCGCGGGTAATCACTCGGTACTGGTAGGGAGGGCCGATGTGTCGCCATTTCAGAGTGGGCGTACCTTGCGAAGCGCTGCCACCATTTTCGCACGTTACATAGTTGGTAGTATTGATTCGGTCGTTGATTCGTGGGACGAATGCGGTTCTCGATGCGAAGGAACCCGTTGTGGCAGTGGCTGAATCGGAGTATGCTGCGGCGGTCCCTTGAAAGTGGGCGGCACCGATCACGACCACTGTTGCGAGCCCGAGAACGAGCAGGGAAACACCCCCAGCGGCACGCCCGGTGATGACCGAATTTTTTGCCGCGCCGGATGACGATCGACGACCGTTGGGGAAGATCACGAGCCAGACGAGGGCGACGACGATCAACCCACAGAGGATTTTGGCAGCGAGAGTGTTGAACCAGGCCACGAGATAACCGAGCCCATCGACGTGGAACATGACGCGTTTCGCCGCATCGACCACATATTTCTCGTTATCGGACGCACCGTTGGCATCGCCTCGAAGTGTCATCGCGACGGCACCACCCGCGGATGAGTCGACTGACACGACACGGTGCGTGATGCGAATGCCCTGCTGGTTCTCAACGCTGAGGACGTCACCGGGTTTGATGTCCGTGGCGGATACGTTCTGTGCGAATGCCAGGGCGCCAGTGGGGATGGTCGGTTCCATCGAGCCCGACTGAAACACCAGGGGCGTGATACCGAAGAAGACCGCCGCGATCATTGCGATCAAGCAGCACAGGCCGACGAGGGCTGAGGAGGTCAGAGCAATTTCCCGCATGAGACGGACCCGCCGTGGTCGCGCGGGGCGCAAGACCGTTGGTTCACTCATGTGGACGTCGCGTTGAAGTTCAGGGTGATCGACGGTACCGATTGGGCCTGCACGGTCATCGGAGCGGCGGGAGCCAATGCAACCACGATGCACAGGTCTTGTGTGCTGGGGGCCTGCGCAGTACCGGTGGCCGCACCGAGCGGTTGGGCAGTGGTCATCACTGGTACTGAGCCACTGGCGCTCAGTACCGAGCTGCCGAGCTGCGTGCCGCTACAACTACCGGTTGCCAGACCGCCCGAGGTCCCATTCGTGGGTGACGAGCCGTCGAAAACAGTCATTCGTAGGTGGTTGGCGAGCGCGGGACCACCCGCCGGTGTGCTCGCGGCCATCGTGTAGGTGATCGGGAGCGATGACAACGTGTTCTGCACTTTCAGCGTTGCCGCCTTGCTTTCGCCGGGCAGCATATTTGCCATGCTGAAACCTGGTGAGCCGGTGAAGACGTATGCCTTGACTCCGAGGACCCTCAGATCCACCACACCGGTTTTGAACTCACCCGACGTCGCACTCGCCGAGTTGCTCCACAGGGCCATTGTGCCGACCGCGCCGAGACCGAGAACCATGCACAGGGCCAGTAGCGCACGTATTCTTACACCGAGCGGGCCGGTGAGTTTCTCTGCGATCAGAGCCGGGTCAATGTGGAGTGGCATGGTCTGCTTCCTCCGTCACCGACTCCTCGCGCCGACTCCTCCGGCCGTCTCGCACACCCCCGAGTAGCATGACGCCCGCGTACGTAAACAGTCCGAGCGCGAGTGATCCGACGATCCACGCGCGGTGCTGGCCCGTGAGCCAGTTGTTGACGTACCCCAGGTACGGGATGGAGTACCAAACTTTACCCCTGATCTGTTCCGCGATAACGGGTTTCGCGTCTGGAGCATCGTTCGCATCGCCCTGTGTGGTGAACGTACGGTCCCCGCGGGCGTTCTGCGAGGACGCAACTATTCTGTGGGTCACGACCGCGGACTTACCGGTTTCCAGCTGGTAGGTGACGGGTGTGCCGATCTGGAGGTCGTCGGCGTCGACGGGTTTGACGACGATCAATGTCCCCGGTGGATATGTCGGATTCATTGATCCCGTCAGCACAGTGAACCTCTCGGCACCCGCAACCATCGGAATCAAGATGGTCACCGTCAATATCGCAAACATCGCCAACAGTAGGGTCCAACTCGCAATTGTGCGGACCCACCACAGCGGGCCGTCGTCTTTTCGTTCAGGAATCCTGGTCGTCATATCGCTTGGTCCACCCGGTAGCGGAGAGTAACCGTCGTCTTTTTGTTTTGCTGTGCGCCGGCTCCGACAGTAGCGCGCAGGCACCACACCTCCGATTTGCCGACAGCGAGTGAACGGGCGGCTGTGGGGGCCGGGAAACTCGTCCACGGACCGCCGACAATTCTATTGGGGTTACCCGATGCCGGGCAGTCAGCCGCACCGCTGACGATCCATGCAGTGAACGTCAGTGGGACCTCCATCGAATTCGCTACCATCGATTGGAGGCGATATTCGGATTTAATTCCGGAATTCGTATCACCCCCGACGGAAATCGTCAGTGGTCGTTGTACCACCGACCCAGAGGACAGATTTTCGCCGCCGAAATCTGCCCACGGATAGTTGTTTGCGCCGCCTGCAAGGATCTTCAGCTCACCCGAACGAATACCGCTGCCAGTCGTGGCAGTCTGGTCCCGCCAAAATGCCCCCGTCTGATTTGTCGACCACAGCGCCAACGTAATAACAGCTGCAGCGGCAAGTGCCCACCATCGATACCTCTTCACGGATCAAGGGGTGGCTGGATTGGTGTTCTGCTCCAGGTTCAGCGTGGTCGCGGTGAGGTTGACGGCTTGATTCTGGCCGACCTGGCCGGTGGTGGTCGGGTCGAACTCAAACGCCACCGTCACAACAATGGGCTGTTTACCTGGTGTGGGTGAGATCTCCACGCCGGTGGGTCCGGTGGGTAGCGCTGCGCCGTTGGCGGTCACGGACACCTGGGGGGTCCCCAGGGCGGCCAGCAACTCGGCGTCTCCGGTCACAGCGCCGATATTCGCAGTGAGAGTAGCTGTCAGATTGTCACCCTTGGCGTTCACGTTGGTGTTGCAGGTGTACGACACTGCATCGCCCGGGACAATTCGAAACGCCGTGATGTTCGTTATTTGGGTGCCTTTGTTCACGTCGGTCCATGTTCCGCCGCCTGTGCAATCGTCGAGCGAAAGCTCACCCGAACTGACAATACCGCCTGGAGTGCTTCCGGAGTCGTTCCAGTAGGCTAGGCTACCGGCGCCGCCGAGGAGGATGATTGCCCCTGCTCCGGCTGCAATCGCTGCTTTGGTCTGTTTCTTCATTCTGACTCATTTCGCTTTGATGGTTGGACTCACGATTGGTATCCCGAAATACCACCAGATCGTTACAGATCCAAATTATTTGCGTCCAAATTATCTGCGATTGACCGGTTTTCTGCGGCGAAAGACTGAATTTCGCGATAGCTGTGACACGGTGTTTCACTTTCACATGAAAGTGACTCTCGGTGAGGTTGCCGAATTCCATTCTCGAGACCTGTGTGGAATCGGTCAGGATCATCGAATCGCGATGGACTTTCGTCCGAAAAACTCCCCCCAGTGGATGGTACGCACCTTTGTGGGAATAATTAGCGCATATTGCGTTATATAGGTTCTGATCGCGAATCGTAAATGATTATTGGTAGATGATTCGCGAAGGATCGATAACGGGTGAGGCGCGATGAACACGAACTGAGTGTGGAGACCTCTTTGCGATGGGCCGCAGATGTCAGCGGGAAACTCCGCGTCTACCGCGGCGTCGCGGGCATCCATGCGCCGTGCAGACCGGCGGGGACCCTGATCGGAAGTTGTACCGTGCACAGAGGTCCGGCGGCGGGATCGTCGGTGGGGAAGACGTAGAACGACGACGTCATGGTCTCTCGGTCGGTGCCGATGGTGCCCCAGTAGTCGTTGGTGGCACCCGACATGAATATGGGCTCGCCGACGACCACTGTGCCCGAATCCCAAAAGGTTTGGCTGCCGGTGGTCAGATCGTCGAAAAACAGGGTGTCGATGCCGGGCCGGCCTCCGGGTAGCTGCCCGGCTGAGGCGATGGCGGTGTGCGGCCGAGTGAGTGACCGGTCGTCGACACGGGGGAACTCGACCATCGAGTCGCTGAGCGTTGTGTGGGTGACTCGGCCGCTGATGGGGTCGAGCAGCGTGCGGGTGATGTCGGCGACTCCCGGCCCGGTTGCCACGCCCAGATTCGTCGGCTCGTTCCACCGCACGTAATCGACTGCCACCTCACCGTTTTCGGTGTCGAAGGCATTGGCGAAGTGCCACACCCAGAACGGATCGGTGTCGAACCACTTCACGGGTGAGCCGTCGCGGGGCACCAGGGCGATGCGGGTGCCCCGCTCGGGAAGCCATTCCAGGGGCGATGCGCCGGTGGTGAATGATGCGATGATGTCGAACTTCAGTGGGCAGACAAAGATCACGGCGTAACGCTGGGTCAGGGCCATGTCGTGAATCATCATCGGTGTATTGACGCCGTTGATGGGAGTGGGTGGGCGCGTACAGTTTCCATCTGGGCCGACAACGGACCACGTCAGAAAGGGTGCCTCGAACGCGTAGTTGAAGAGCAGCATCTCGCCGGTTGCCGGGTCGATCTTCGGGTGCGCGGTACTGCCGCCGAGCATTGCGCCGTCGCACGATTCGCGTCGGATGGTCGACAGGTCGGCCGGATCAAGGGAATATGGCTGTGCCGCCTCGGCCATTGCCAGCAGTCGGCCGCCGTGCTTGACGACGTTGATGTCGGGCAGATCGCGTCCGGTGTTCTCGTCCCCGTCCAGATCGTCTTCGTTGGGGAAGTACGGATCAAAGAGTCCGGACCACAGAGCGCGACCGACCTCCTCTTCCGAAACGACGGCCGGCGTCCGGACGAAACGGTTTCGGTACGACACCGATGTCCCGTCGAAGTCGATCTGATGGACCATGGCGTCGCCATCGATCGGATATGTGTAGCTGCCGATCGGATCGAATCGTGGGTTGGGACCGTTGCGTAGGTAGCTGCCGACAAGATCTGTCGGCAGGTCGCCGACCACGGTCAGCGCGGGCACATCGACTTCGCTGCGCTGCGGCGCAAAGACCCCGGACAGGTACGGGTGACCGGCCATGTCGACCACTGCTGGTCGTGGAACATGCGGAGTGGTCATCGTCAACGCCCCTATCCCACTACGGAATCGTTGGACCTACGGTGACTGAACGCCGCAGCGCTGTCCCCGTGGATAGTACCCACGGATCCGGTCGCCCGCAGCTGCGAGAGCAGACCACCTATCGGCTGCGCGCCGCGCGTGGTCACGAACGGCGATGACCAGGAAACGTGCGGAATCGGCGGATCGGTGAAACTGTGGGACGGATGAGCATGAGAACGCCGGGACTCGTCCTCGGACCGATCCTTCGCTACGTCGACACCACGCGAGCCACGGTCTGGGTGGAAACCGAGGACGAGTGCAACGCCGAGGTCCGGACGTCCACCGGCCAGATCGGCGCCGAGAACACGTGGTCCGTGCACGGTCATCACTTTGCGATCGTGCAGCTGGTCGGTCTTCCCTCCGGCAGCGTCATCGACTACACGGTGACGCTGACGCCGTCGGGCGATCCGGGATCGGAGGTGACTCCGGTGATCTGTGCCGAAGGACAGTTGAGGACGGCGGCGCACGACGACGCACTGACCGTCGCGTTCGGTTCGTGTCGTCGAGGCGATACCTACGACGACGATCGGCTCAAGGCGATCGGTGCCGATGGACTTGCCGGGTTGGCAGCTCAGGTGAAAGACCAGGACGCCGAGTTGTGGCCGCAACTGCTGCTGTTGCTCGGAGACCAGGTGTATGCCGATGACCCGTCGCCCGAGATCAAGGCACTGCTCCGTGAGCGTCGCGAAACGCGGAACGATCCCGAACTGGGTGACGAGGTCTTCGAAGAGATCTGTGACTTCGAGGAGTACACGTGGCTCTACCGGGAATCCTGGGGAGCGCCGCAGGTGACCGGGTTGATGGCAACCATTCCGAGCTGCATGATCCTCGACGACCACGACCTGCGCGACGACTGGAACTCGTCGTCGGACTGGCGGAAGGAAATGGAGCAGAAGCCCTGGTGGCACCGACGGGTGGTGGGGGCGTTCTCCTCGTACTGGATCTACCAGCATCTGGGCAACCTGTCGCCGAACGAATTGGCGAAGGACGAGCTCTACCTCGCGGTGCGGTCGGCGGGTGGTGCCGAGGAACGAGAAAAGCTGCTGTCGGACTTCGCGCTTCGGGCCGACAGCGATCCGGCGTCGGCCCGCTGGAGTTATGTCCGGGATCTGGGCAACACCCGAATCATCATGATCGACTCGCGGTGCTCACGCGACCTCACGCCGGACGGGCGAGCAATGCTCGACGAACTCGAATGGAAATGGCTCTGCGAGCAGGCATTGACCACCGACGCCCGGCATATCGTGTTCGGTACGTCGCTGCCGTATCTGATGCTGCCTGCGCTTCACCAGCTCGAACAATGGAATGAAGCTGTCGCGCAAGGTGCTTGGGGTCGCCGGTGGGCGAAGGTAGGGGAGAAGCTGCGCCTGGCACTCGATCTCGAGCATTGGGCTGCGTTCGGCAATTCCTTCGAGCAGATGGTGACTCTCGTCAGCGAACTGGTGAGCCGGCCGCAATCGCCGGCGAGCATTCTGTGGTTGTCCGGCGACGTGCACTGTTCCTACGTTGCGCAGGCGGAACTGACCGATACCCCGCCGAACAACACGATGCTGTATCAGCTGACCATGTCCCCGTTCCGCAACCCGCTCGACTTGCCGATCCGGGTGGTGAATCGGCTCGCGATCCGGCGGCCCGTGGTCAAGTTCCTACACTTCCTCGCCCGCCGGGCGGGCCTCGGCGATCATGCGATCACCTGGCAGGTCGACGCCGGACCATGGTTTGACAACGGGGTGATGGTGCTCAGGCTGAAGGGCGAGACCGCGTCGGTGCTCATCGAGCATGCGACGACGGGCCCAGGCGGTTCGCAAGATCTCGTGCAGACACACGAGATGGTCCTCACCCACTGACTGGCCGGCGACACATTCGACGGTCGGCGCATGGGGTCGAGCTCCACCGCAGAAGTTCAACCCGGTCAGAGCGAACCCTTGTGAAGAGTCAGGTCGAGCCGGAGCGCACACGGAATCGACACCGACGACATGTGAGTCGGGGTGGTGAACTGGTGTGGTCAATAAAAGATAGTTGACCACGGTTGATCGGTAGTGTTCCTACCGAACGGACCGGACGCAAAAAAGTGGGCGACCCGCGATTTCTCGCTGGTCAACCCACTTTTTTGAAGTCTAGCGATCTTAGATCGCGGTCACTCCGGTAGCCTGGGGGCCTTTAGCACCCTGGCCGATTTCGAACTCGACTCGCTGGTTCTCCTCGAGGGTGCGGAAGCCGCCGCCCTGGATCTCGGAGTAATGAACGAAGACGTCATCTGAACCGCCGTCGGGGGCGATGAAGCCGAAGCCTTTTTCGCCGTTGAACCATTTCACAGTTCCCTGTGCCATATTAAAGTACTTCTCTCTTTTTTCCTGCAGAACGCATTAACACGTCCCTGGTACATAGTGTGGCATGGATTCCCCGAAACCGGAAGTGCTACGAGCAAGTTGGGTGCGAAGGGATTTGCTGCAGGCCGTTGACCTGCGGTTATGTCGCGGCGCGCCGTGAGTGGAGACTGGCACGACTGTGCAGATCTGCTGCAAAGGGGCGACGGGAGCGGGTTTCATCTACGAGATTCACGCCCTTGCAGGTCTGTTCCGGCCTGTGGTGGCCGCCACGGGAATCTGCCCGTGGCGGCCGGCGTCACTGCTTTCGGTCGGCATTTCTGTTGCACAGCAACGGTTCTTGGGATCTGGTCGAGAAAGGCCGACCCACCCGGTCCGGCGGACGGCTCAGATGATGGTTCCGACGTCCTCTCGGACGAGGTGGTCCATCGCGCGTTCGGCGATCGCGGCGATGGTCATCGACGGGTTGCAGGCCGCCGAGTTGCCCGGCATCAGCGCGCCGTCGAGGACGTAGAGGCCCTTCTGTCCCTGGACGCGTCCCTGGAGATCGCAGACCGCACCCATGCTCGCGCCACCGAGTGGATGCCAGGTGGACGGAAACGTCAGGTTCGTGTCGGTGGTCAGGGTCGTGGATCCGGCGATCTTCTGGACGGCGGGACCGATGTGGCCATTCTGGATGTCGGAGTCGCCGTCGATGGGCCAGTGCAGCGTCGCGTTGTCGGTTGTCGAGTCGTAGCCGAAACGTCCGCGGTCGGCGCTGACCCCGAATCCGACCATCATCGTGCTGCGGGCGTCGACACCCAGGCTCGGGATGGACGCCTGGATGATCGTGAACGCGGACTTCGGGTCGTTCCAGTTGCGACTGCCGTAGACCACGGGACCGCCCTGTGGCGTGCCGAACCCGGTCGCCGGGTTGGTCCACAGGTAGATGCGGTCGGCGTTGGTACCCCAGTTGCCGCCCAGTCCGTCAGGCATGTCTCCGATGGCACCCTTACCGGCCGCCCGCATCAGCAGGTTGGTGGTGTTCATGCTGCCCGCCGCCATCACCAGTGCGTTGGTGGTGAGGATCTTGTTCTCCAGGACGGTGCCGCTGGTGTCGGTCCGCTCGACGTATACCCGCCACCGGCCGTCGCCTGTCCTTTCGACATCGGTGACCTCGTGCAGGGTGTGGACGGTGGCGAGGCCGGTGGCCTCGGCAGCGGCGACGTACGTGACGTCGACCGAGTGCTTGCCACCGTTGTTGACACCGAGGGCGCCGGCGCCGTTGGTGTACGAAGGCTTCATCTTGCCGCGCAGCTCGTCGAGTGCGTAGTTCCAGTCGATGGGCATCGGGATCTTCGACACCGGGAAGCCGGCGCGTTTGGCGCTCTCGGCGAACATTCTGGGGGCTTGGTAGTTGGGGGTTGCGATCAGCTCATCGGGTGCGACCTGGAGCTTCAGCATCTGAGCCACGCGCGGGTAATGCACCCGGTCCATGGTCTTCCAGTCGAGCGCCTCCGGGAAGTTGGCATTGAAGACAGCCTCATCGGGCTGCAACGTCATTCCTTGGTAGACAAGGGATCCGCCGCCGACCCCGGCCGCGCACAGGGCGGTCATGTTTTGGCCGATGATCGCTTCGATCAGTCCGGTGTACGGCTCGAAGACGGCAGGCCTGCCGAACAGCTGTGGGGCGCCCTTGTGCCAGAGGATCCGCTTGTCCGGGGCCGTGGCAAGGGGAAATGTGTTGGAGTTCGGCCCGGTCGCCCACCGGCGGCCACGTTCGAGGATCGTCACCGGCACGCCGGCTTCGGTCAAACGCAGGGCGGCCACGCCACCACCGAAGCCGGAGCCGATCACTATGGCCCGGTGGTCTTCGCGAGTGACCGGTATCCGGGCGGCAGGAGTGCGCGCGATCGGTGTCGATTTGGCTTGTGCAACCGTCGAACTCGCTGCGGCCACTCCGACTGCTGCTGCTCCGGCCAAAAATGCACGGCGTTTTATTTCAGACAACATTGCCCCCCGGTTTGCTGTTCATCGTCGACCGAAGAAGCGCCGCGGACGCGGGTTGGTCGCCCGGTAAAGTTAGACAGTCGCACTCAGAAGTGTCAAGAGATGTTGGGTGGTTCGATCCAGGACTGCATCGCTGGTGCCAGCCACCGGGTCAGGAAGTTTCGTAGATCATCGTCCTCGGTGACATCGACGTCTTCGAAGAGAACGGTCGACAGACCCAACCGCAGGCCCATCGCGACGATGTCGTCGATGTGTTCTTTGACCTCGGCATGTCGTTCGGCGAGCGGCGCGAGCAGTTCATGGGCAATCGGTTTTGCGCGGGAGATCATGTCGGTATCGAAGATCGGATTGCCGACTTCCGCATGGAGCAGTGCCGCGAGCGCCGGGTGGCTTCTGACCGTTGCCCGGCCGGCGACGATGAGTTCGACGATGTATCCGACCGGTGTCTCGACGGCTTCCAGGTGGCTGCGGATGTCTCCGAGGATATCGATGGTCAGCCCTGCGACGGCCTGAGAGACGAGGTCTTCTCGAGAGCCGAAGATCGAGTAGACGGTCTGGCGGGAGACGCCGGCAGCGCTGGCGACAGCGGCGATGTTGACCCCGTCGAAACCGTCGGTTGCGATCAACCCGAGTGTGGCTTCCAGGATCTTGTTCCGCGATCTCATCCCGGCATTATCAACCACATGGTCGGTGCTTTTGCATTACCGGCGCCGCTGCGAGGAGGGGTGCTGACGGACAAACGGCAGCAGGCGGGCCATATGACCCGACGGCTGCCGTCGTCTGTTTGGTTGAGTGGGTGAGCCCGCTCAGTCGTCGGTCACCACGAGCTTGACGTCGATGTTCCCGCGGGTTGCGTTGGAGTAGGGGCAGACCTGGTGCGCCTTTTCGGCGAGTGCGGTCGCGGTGTTGTGATCGAGGTTCGGGAGCGTTACCTCCAACTCGACGGCCAGGCCGAAGCCGCCGTTGTCGAGGCTTCCGATCGAGACACGGGCGCCCACGGTGGAGTCTGTGTCGTCGGCCTTCTCCTGGCCGGCGACCAAACGCAGTGCCGAATGGAAGCAGGCGGCGTACCCGGCGGCGAAGAGCTGCTCGGGATTGGTTCCGATGCCATTGCCGCCCATCTCTTTTGGAATCGACAGATCGACGTCGACCTTGCCGTCGGTGGTGCGGGCATGACCGTTCCGGCCGTCACCCGTGGCGAGTGCTTCTGCAGTGTAGAGAGCTTTCATGATGGTGCCTTTCGGAGTTGGGTGTTCACGAACCGACTGGATTGCCGGATTCGCGTAGTGCGACGGTCAACCGTTGGACCGCTTCGCGTAGCTCTTCGACTTTGTCCAAGTCCAAACCCGTTGCAGCAAAGAGCTGTTCGGGCACGCACTGGGCTTTCGATTCGAGCGCACGTCCGGCGTCGGTCAGCGTGACCTCGACCGATCGCTCGTCGGTCGGGGAGCGATCCCGCCGGATGTATCCGGCCGCCTCCACCCGCTTCAGCATTGGCGAGAGCGTGCCCGAATCCAGTTGTAGCCGTTGCCCAAGTCGACGGACGGTGATCGACTTCTCCTCCCACAACACCAGTAAGACCAGGTATTGCGGGTAGGTCAGCCCGAATTCGTCGAGCATCGGCCGATACGCGGCGGTGGTCGCCCGCGATGCCGAATACAGGGCGAAGCAGAGTTGGCTGTCCAAACGAAGTGCGGTCACATGTCTGAACGTAGTGCACAATTCAGTTGTGCACAACCATTCTTCGCGACTTCTCAGTGACCTGCTGATTCTGCAATCAGGATCAGGATGCTGCGCGGGCGAATACGCCGGCGATGAACGCGGCTTGGCCGACGTGCTGGAGATCGTCGGCGATGACGCTGACCAGGCGGACGCCGAGGGTGACGGGCGGATCCCAGTTCCGGTCGACCACGGCGTCGAGGTCTTCTGACGTCAGGTTTTCGACAAACGCGGCGGTTCTTTCCTGGACGGCGTCGTGGTATCCGAGAAGGAGGTCGATGGTGGTCTGAACCTGTCCGACTTCGTCACTTGACTGTCCGAAGCCGATCTCGCCGACTTTGAATGGCAGTGCGAATCGCCCGTACCAATCCTGTGCAGTCCAGATCTGCTCGGAATTCGCGACTCCCGCCACGTGGTCGTCCTGCACACGGGTCAGATGCCAGATCAGCCATGCGATCGTGTTGGCGTCAGGGTCGATCCGGTAGTTGAGCGCGGCATCGGGAAGATCGGAGACGGTTGCGTGGACCTCCTCGGAAACCCGGCTGAATGCGTCGCGGATCAATTCGGCCTCATTCATGATCAAGTCCTTTCGCTGTCAGGGGACACGCCGATCCTCTCTACCTCTCTACTCCGGCGCGGTGACATCGGCGGGCGATCGCGCGACTTCGGCGGCAGGCGAAGGCTGTCCGGTTCTACGTCGGCAGGGGATCGTCTGTGTGCCAAAGGGTTTGGATGCGGTATCGAGTGGCGGCAGGTCCGGACGGAGCGATCACAGCTCCGCCGTCGCGGTTCACGGTGCTGCCGTCTCCGTGCAAACCTGCCATTACCTCTTCGGAACGACCACGCTCACCTATGTGTGACGGCGTGCCGTCACCCTGGCCAGGTCGAGTCACCTAGCCGAAGAGCCAGGCGTTCGGTTCGCACACGATCGGTACCGGCAGCCCGTCATCGTTCGTCCCGCCAACCGCCCGCGCAGCGATGGACGCCGCACGAGGTGAATAGTTCATCGATAGGTGATCGGATGTGTCGACCTCGCAGCCGTCTTGCAGCGTGATGTTGTCGACGGTCGCGCCCGGGCCGGGAGTGAGGAATGTCGACTCATACGGTGTGGTGACCTCGTCATACCTGGTACCGATCACGGTGTATTTGACGCCGGGGACGGTGTCACCGTCGGCATTGAGGGTCTTGAGGAATTCCGAGTCGTAGACCTGCTGGATTCCGGCGACACCGACCACGAGTGCAACCGGGCCGAGGATGTCGATTCCGAGGTTGTTGATGGTCCGGCCCAACGTGCCGATACCCAGCAGGCTGGTCCCATGGTGGGTGGCACCGAGTGTGACAAGGCTGTCGACCTTGTCCGCGCCACCGTTGAACTTGAGGTACTGCCGCGCCATCAGGCCGCCCTGTGAATGGCCGACGATGTTGACCTTTTCCGCGCCGGTCGAGGTGAGCACGCGATCGACGAAGGTGGCGAGTTGACCGGCCGACTGGCTGATATCGCCGTTGCCGTTGGCGCCGGGAACGACGTTCCCGAGTCCACCGCCCTCCTGAATCGGCAACTTGCCGTAGTTCAACGCGTACACGCACAATCCCGCCGCCTTCAGTGCCGGGGACATGAAAGCCCAATTGTCATAGGCGTTTTCCCACGTGCCGTGGACGAGGACAACGGGCTCTTGACCGTCCTTGGGTGCGCAATTCCAGTCGTTCGCGCCGGGAGGTGCCACGTCCGGATTGAACAGTCCGTACGCGAACGCAGGCAAGAAAGAGTTACTGCTCGGACCGTTGCCAACAGGTGTCGACCACGTGCTGGTCCCGTTGAGGATGACGTCGCTCGCCGGTTGTTTGAGCCCGGACTCGATGACGTTGGCAAGATCCTGAGTCGTTGCCGCCGTTGAGGTACCGGCGCCACAGACTCCGATGGTGAGGGTCGCCGCAAGGGCGGCTGCGGTCATTCCGATCCGGGCGATTCGTGAGTTCGATGAAGTCTCCATGCTCGTTCCCCCAACTGGCCGTCGACAGTGCTTCGATCACATGCAAGGCTAGGACGAAATTTCGAACGCGCACCACAAAAAACCAAATTCAAGCGTTGGTCGCGGGGGGTCGGTCAGGTGAAAAGGCTCGATGGCCACCTTGCTCGACGTTTCGGCGTCCGGTTACTGCAAGCACGTGAAGTCAACGGTGACAACCTTATTGAACTCCCAGCGGCAGCACTACGTGTCCGTTATGTCGTGAAAGCCGGGAGGATCCGGGTATCTGGATCCCCAACTGGTCGGGGTTGGTGATGTCGGGTGGCAACGGTCGTCTGCTATTGCGGATCTCATGATATATGTTGGGGTGCAGTAGGTTTCGATCGCGTAGACGACAAAGACGTGGAGGAACTGGGCAGATGGGAGTATTTCTCCCACGGCCGCTGCGTCGGCTCGTTCGCACCCGTTTGGAGCTAAACGACTCGGAGCCCTGTACTGCCGTGGTTTACTGCAATTACGGACCCTGGATCACCGCTTCACCCAGGTGCCCACCTCAGAAGTATCGACGATCACTGCCCAGGTGTGATCGACCGGCAACGCTAAGAGGTTGTGATTGGCATGAATTACTGGATGAGTGTCGTCTTCCGTGCGATCCCGTTGGCCATGGCGGGGGTGTGTATTGGCTACGGCATCTTTATCTGGATGGACGGGGACGCGCCGGGGAACTTCGTCGCCGGCCGCGTGGTCACTTTCCTCGCTGCGATCTGCATCTGCCTCTTTTGTACCGCCGGGACGATCATCAGGCAGCTGATCGGCCGTTTCACCATCGTCGACAAGATCTTCTATCCGACGCTCGGATTCCTTGTGGCGATCGGGACGTCCGTCTACGGCATCATCCTCTTTGCCGGGGCGGAAGGGCAGGGCAAGGAGTATATCGCCGGACACGTCGTCTTCGGCCTCGGGCTGATCAGTGGATGTGTCGCGACTGTCGCGACCGCATCCACCAAATTCTCGCTCATCCCGCAGAATTCGAGTCAACCGGAGAATGACAAGCACCCGCCCGCCGCTGCGTTTGGAGGGGGGTCGGTGCTGGTGTTGTCGGTGATCCCGGTGGCGTTGGCCATCACCGCGTGGGTGTTTGCGATCATCGCCCTGTCGCAGACCGTCACCCCGGGCCGATTCACGGTCGGTCACGTCGTCTCCGGCCTGGCGATGATCTGCACGAGCCTGATCGGCTTGGTACTCAGCATCGTTCGGCAGGTACAGAACACCTATCAGCCAAAGGAACGGATCGTCTGGCCGTGGCTGGTGATCGCCATGGGGTCGCTGGGTGTCGTCTGGGGAATTGTTGTCCTCGGCATGAACAGCAAGGAGTACTACCTGACGCCCGGTTTCTTGCTGATCGGGCTGGGACTCGTCTGCTTCAGCATCCTCAGCAAGGTCGCCCTGTTGGCCCTGGTGTGGCGGCGGACGTTCAGCCTCGCCAACCGCGTTCCCCTCATTCCCGTCCTCACCGCCCTGTGCTGCTTGTTCCTCGCCTCCTTCGTCTTCCAAGGAGCGGTGGGCAACTCGAACCTGTTCATCGCCCCTCGTGTGCTTACCGGGTTGGGTGCGATCTGCTTTTCGCTCTACTCCATCGTGAGCATCCTGGAGAGCGGCACCTCGTCCGACGACGAGTAGCCCCGAACTGCTCAGAGATCGCCCTACCTGTGCCCCAGTGGGATTCGAACCCCCATCCCATGGAGGTAGAGATCCTTGCCCCTCGGCGCAAGATCAACCGTCATCGGTGAACACATTCCGGACACACTGTCTGCGTATGCCGATCATGGGAGAAACAGTCGAACGAGAACGAAGACAATGATCGAGCTCATGGCTTGCCGATGTCGCAAGTGACTCTCAGCGGCAGAGAGATCCAGAAGCTCGCGATGGACACGGCATTTTCGTTGGCGGGAGTCACCGACGGATACCCGTTCACCGAAACCCTGCGTGTCTTCAAGGTGGGTGGGCGCGTATTTCTTGTTGTCACCGAAGACCCGAGCGAGCAGATCGTCACCGTCAAGGTCGAGCCGCTGCGTGCTAGCGCTTTGATCCGCGAGCACGAGAGCATTCGGCAGGGCCGCTATTTCGACAAACGCCACTGGATCTCGGTCGGACCAGGCCCCTCGTTGACAGCACCTGTGATCGAAGACCTTGTCGAAGACTCCTACGACTTGGTTGTCGATCGCCTCCCCGCCCATCAGCGAGACCGGTTGCGCGGAAATGGCAACGGCAGACAATGAGGCACTGTCAAGTTGTTTGGGATGCAGCAGTTTCGGTTTCAGCAGTGAATCCATGGTCCGGAGTTCAGCTGCCGGGGTTAGCTCGGCGATCTGATTCCACACCTGAAATCGGGTGCACCCTCATGTCCCACGGCGTGCCCCTCGGGGCTTTGCGGTGGACAACCTTGACCCCTAATGTGCTGGTCAGTGGTGCCCCCAGTGGGATTCGAACCCACACTTGACGGATTTTAAGTCCGTTGCCTCTGCCAGTTGGGCTATAGGGGCGTGCTGTGAAGCCTGATCAGAATCTCATGGACGGCCGGGGCCCATGTGACAAGGGCTCCCCGTTGGGGCGAGTTCGGTAGGAGTGGCGCAAGTTGAGAAGGTCGATGCCGAGACCTAGGGACTTTGTACCCAGGTGGCAAAATGCGAGCTATGTCTGAACTTTCCGCGCGCCGCAGCCGCGGGCGACCACCGGGACCCGGTGTTGACCTCGACTCCCGTCGTGAAGAACTGCTCGACGCTGCCGAGTTGGAGATTGCTGGGCAAGGCTCGGACTTCGGACTGGCCGGTGTGGCAAAGCGGGCGGGATTGACCCGATCAGCGGTGTATGCGGCATTTGCCGATCGGGATGACCTGTTGACTGCGCTCACTCGCCGTCACGCAGGTCGGATCACCGCCGACATGGCCGCGGTGCTCAACGAGGTCAAGGAACCGCGGGTGCAGACCCGGGCGACGGTCGACGTGCTCGCGCGTTGGATGGAAGACAACCCGGAGTTGTCTGCCGTACTTGCCCCGAGGATGCAGGCCGGCGTAGGGGATTCGCAGGTCGCCGGATTCCTGGAGCATGTCCTCGACATCGGATTCACCCAGATCGACGGGAACCGCCGAGCGGCCGCCCCGTGGGCACGCGCCGTCATCGGCGCCATCTGGACGGCAGTGCAGTGGTGGAGTGAAACGCGCACGATGGATCGCACCGAACTCGTCGATCACGTGACGGACCTGATCTGGGAGGGCTTCTCGGGCATCGGCGGCGCGGCGGTATCGCTGCCTGACGTACATGCCCCGAAACGTGACCAAGCGGGTTCTTGACGACCTCCACATACAAAGATCACGATGTTCTTTATGAGGGCATCAGAGATCACCGGTGCGGCCAACTGGGATTCTGTCCGGTCTCGCCACCCCGAACTGGTTGACCAACTCGACCACGGCCTGCGTGAAGGAGATCCACTCGCGCAGGCGGTCATCGGTGAGATGCACGAGCTGACCGACTACGGCTGGGCGGAGATCCAGGCCATCCTCGACGATCCCGTCGTCCGGCGGGCGGATGCCCCACCGCACTTGCGTGCTTTGCTCGATACGGCTTCGGAACTGCCGCCGTGGTTCGACCCGGCGCTCGCGCACGCCGGTGCGCGCGCCTGGTGGAAGTTCGGAACCCTGCAGTCGAGCACGCTCTACCAGTCCCTGATTTACGGCTATCAGGCTCCCGGCTTTGTCCGCCCATTGGTCGCCACCGGGCAGCTGGCCGAGAACACCTACGACCGGGTGCTCAGCACCGGTCGGTGGGTCGCGCTGGCGACTGCGCCCGGGCAGATGGTGCCGGGCAACGAAGGCTGGTCGAAGACATTGCGCATCCGTCTGATTCACGCGATGGTGCGGGACCGCATCGCATCATCGGGGGAGTGGGATGAGATCAGTTGGGGCGTGCCGATCAATCAGACGTACACCGCGTTGACGATCGGTGCGGGCTTTCTCGCGCTGCCGATGACGATCGCCGGCGACTTCGGTATCCAGTATTCGGCCGCCGAGCATGAGGCGATAACGCACCTGTGGCGGTGGATCGGCCACATCATCGGCGTGGACGAGGCGCTGTTGCCCACGAATTTCGCTGCAGCCCAAGACATGTTTGCGGTCGGTGCCGAGTTTGATCTCGAACCCGACGAATGGTCGAAGACCTTGACCCGGGCTTTGCTGCGCGAGGGATATCGCCTCGATCTCCCGTTTGTTCCTGGGATGGTCACTACGATGATGACCGTGATGCTGCGGCCCATGTTGTCGATGTCGTTCTCGTCCATCTCGACTCGGTGGGTGGATAAGCCAGTGGCCGGCAAGATGGGATTGCGGCGCACGCCGCTACATCATCTTGTCGAGCTGGTCCGTCCTGCCGTCCGCCTACGCGAAGTCATCCGGGTGATCGGATTCCTGGGCAATGAAGAGCAGGTGGTGAATCGCGAGATGCGCACTGTCATGCGAAGTCTGGGTATGAGCGCCGACGAGATTCGGATGATCGGATCAGCGGCCTGAGCCGTCCGCTGGAATCGCAGACCTGGCTCGACGTGATGGGTATGCAACGCGGCAGCGAGTTCTGCCAGATGGTTTGCAAGGCTAGAAACCATTGACCTCTTTAAGATAGGGCTGTTAACTTAACGACGATCACTTGAGAATCCCCGAAAGGATGTCCCGGTGTTGTCGTCACTCGCTCGCGGCGTTATTGGCGCCCCGAAACGTGTCCTGGGTGGCGCGCTGCTCATCTTGATCATCTGCGGGGTCCTCGGATCGTCCGTTGCCGGGGAACTCGCGGCCGGTGGATTTCAGGATCCGAGTTCGGAATCCGCCAAGGCGATTTCGGTACTGGAGGAGGAGTTCGGCCGCGGCGGACTGCAGATGGTGGTACGTCTACACGACTCTGACACCACGAACATCGCGGACAGTGAGGACGCGAGGGCAGCAGCCGCCGCGATCATCGCCGAGATGGAGGAAATGGACTTCGTTCAGCGCCCGATCATTTCGGCCTGGACGAACCCGGAGGCGGCCACGGCACTGATTTCAGCCGACCGGACCTCGGGACTCATCGTCAGCACGGTGTCCGGTGGCGACCGCGATGCTGCGGCCAACGGGCAGAAGATCGACGACCGATTCGCCGGCACCGCGTTCGCCGAACAGTTCCCGGGTATCGACGTACTCGTCGGTGGTCAGGCGCTGGTGTATTCGCAGGTCAACGAGCAGACCAGTCGCGACCTGTTCATTGCTGAAGCCGTGGCGATCCCGATCAGCTTCGTCCTGCTCATCTGGGTGTTCGGTGGACTCGTCGCGGCGGTATTGCCCTTGGCCATCGGCCTTTTCGCGATCATCGGAACGACCTCGGTACTCCGCGGGTTCACGCTGTTCGCCGATGTGTCGGTCTTTGCGCTCAACCTCACCACCGCGCTGGGACTGGCGCTGGCCATCGACTACACCTTGCTGATCATCAATCGGTATCGCGAAGAAGTGCATGCCGGCCGCGAACGCGATGAGGCGTTGGCGATCACGGTGAAGACGGCCGGGCGTACCGTGCTGTTCTCAGCGGTGACCGTTGCCCTGTCATTGGCCGCGATGGGCATCTTCCCGATGTACTTCCTGAGATCGTTCGCCTATGCGGGTCTGGCCGTTGTCGCTCTTGCGGCTGCAGCCGCACTCATCGTGGCACCGGCGCTGATTGCGTTGCTTGGCGACCGAATTGACTCTCTCGATGTGCGTAAACCGATCCGCCGAATGCTCCGCAGGCCCGAGCCCCGGGTTCTCGAACCCGAGGAATCGATGTGGTATCGCAGTACACAATTCGTGCTGCGCCATGCGATTCCGGTGGGGCTGGCGGTGGTCGCGCTGCTGTTGGTCCTGGGTGCACCGTTCCTCGGTATCAAGTTCGGATACCCCGACGATCGGGTGCTGCCGAGCTCGGCATCGTCCCGGATGCTGGGCGATGAACTCCGAAACGACTACTCGCAGAATGCATCTGCAGCGGTGAACATCGTCATCCCGGATGCAGCCCAGATGGGTGATGAAGAAGTGGCCGACTACGGCCAAGAGCTCTCCCGGGTTACTGATGTCACCGCGGTGCTCACCCCGGTCGGCACGTTTGTCGACGGGCAACGTGCGGGTCCAGGGAACACGGATATGGCGGCCGGAGATGATGCTTTTGTCACCGTCTCGTCGACGGTCGATCCGTTCTCGACCCAGGGAGCCGATCAGCTCGACGCACTGAGAGCGGTGCCGACGCCCGAGGGGATTGACCCGCTGTTCAGCGGACTGGCCCAGTCGAACCGCGACAACGTCGACAGCATCATCGATCACCTGCCAGAAGTGTTCGCCGTCATCGTCGTCACCACGTTTGTGCTGCTGTTCATGCTGACCGGATCAGTGCTTCTCCCGCTGAAGGCGTTGGTGCTCAACGTGTTCTCGCTGACCGCCACATTCGGTGCCATGGTCTGGATCTTCCAGGAGGGCAATCTCGGCGGCCTGGGAACCACCACCACCGGAACCCTGATCGCCAACATGCCGGTGTTGATGTTCTGCATCGCCTTCGGGTTGTCGATGGACTACGAGGTTTTCCTGCTGTCGCGGATACGGGAGGAATGGCTCAAGTCGGGCAAAACGCGGGCCGACAGCGATCGTGCAGTTGCGCTCGGAATCGCCCGCACCGGCCGCGTGGTGACGGCCGCGGCATTGCTGATGGCCGTGGTCTTTGCCGGCATCGCGTTCTCGCAGGTCTCGTTCATGCGGATGTTCGGTGTTGGGCTGGCCTTGGCGGTGCTGATGGATGCCACGTTGATCCGGATGTTCTTGGTTCCTGCCTTCATGAAGGTCGCCGGTCGGGCAAACTGGTGGGCGCCTGCACCCCTACGCAAATTCCATGACCGATTCGGTCTGAGTGAGGAAGGTGGCCATGACAACCGAGCGACTTCGGAGGCAGAGGTCTCCGCGCGGCTCGGGGGAACAGTTGCGAGCGGAGATTCTCGCAGCGGCAACTGACCTGCTGTTGGAGACCGGGGATGAATCGGCGGTATCCATCAGGGCGGTGTCCAATCGGGTGGGGGTCTCACCGCCGTCGATCTACATCCACTTCGCAGATAAAGACGCGTTGATCAGCGAGGTGGTGGCGCAATACTTCACCAGGCTCGACGAGGTCATGCGCCTGGCCGGTGCCCACTACGAGGACAGCTGGCAGGCCGCACACGCGCAGGGGCTGGCGTACGTGCGCTTTGCGGTGGAGAACGCCGAGCTCTACCGCGTCGCAACGATGAAGCAGTGTCCCGAGGGAACCGATACGGACACCGTGCTGGGCGACTCGGCATTTGTGCACTTCTCCGAGACCGTCGAGCGGTTGATGGACGAAGGGATCATCGACAAAGGTGATCCGACACCGGTGGTGCTCGAATTCTGGACCGCCGCACACGGTGTCGCCGCGTTGATGATCGCCAAGCCGTATCTGTTCGTCGACGACAACTTCGACCTGGCCGAGCGGGTACTGACCGCGGTGTCCCTCGGGCGCGTCACCAAGGACCTGATCGGTGACGACGTCGGACCGGAGGCAATCCGAAAATTCGTTGCCGAACAACGCGCGATGAGGACCAACAGATGACAACCACATACTGCTGCTGGACGTCAGCGTGGCGGCCGTGATCACGGCCGGCCGGGCACCGAGTGTCTGCGCGCCGTGACCGTGCGCGCCTTCCAGATGCTCCGACCGTGGTTTCTCGGTTATGCGCTGGTCGGCGTCGTCGTGAGCGGTATCGTCCCCATCCTGCTTCCGCTCAGTGCCGACCCCCACGGGCCTTTTGTGGTCGGACTCGTCGTCGCCTCGTTCTATCTGGGAATGCTGACCGCCCCGATCTCGGGGTCCGTCGCCGACCGGACGAACACCGAGCGCGTGGTTTTCCTCGCGAGCTTCCCGCTGATGGCGATCAGCGCCATCACATTCGGTCTCGTCGACAACGTCGCGGTGTGGTCGGTGTGCATGCTGGTCGCCGGAGGTGCCGCCGGCGCTGCGCAGACCATGGCAAGCGTGTTCATCGTCGAAGGCCGTCCGAGATCGGAGTGGAACGATCGAATCGGTTGGATGCGTCTGGCTTTCGGCTCGGGTCAAGTTCTCGGACTCGGAGTCGCCACTTGGTTCACCCATCGCATCGACACCGGCTGGATCGTGACCGGAGCGGTCGTCTTGGCCGGAACCGCGCTCGGGGCCCTGCGCCTGCCGCATATTGCGCCGCACCCACCCGATACCGCCGATACCGCCGATGCCGACGGTGCCCGGGCGAAAGGAAAAGTAGCCGAAGTCGCAGCGATTCTCAGAAGCCGATTCGGGATCTTCCTCGGGTGCTGGCTCTTCGCCATGATCGGCCTGATGACGTTCTACAACGTCGTCCCGTTGGTGCTGCGCGATGCCTTCGGGATCGAACCGTCCACGACGTCAGCGGTGTTCATGGCCGGCTCGGCGATCGGGGCGGTTCTCTATCCGGTGTCTGGAAAGCTCGCCGATTGGTGGGGGCCGGGGATGGTCTTGGCCATCGGAATCGCGGTCACCCTCATCGTATTCGTCGTCATGTCGGTCGCGGCTCTGACCAAGCCTTCGTTCGGTGCCATCGTCGGCGGCGTGGGCCTGGTGATCATCGCCAGCGCGTACCCACTTCAGTACATCGGGGCGACCATCCTCGCCGCGGACCTGACGATCGAGAGCGAGGGATCGGCAATGGGTCTGTTCAACGCCGGTGTCGCTGCCGGCGCGATCGTCGGCGCACTGATTCCATCGCTCTTGGCAAACGCACTCGGATATGACTCCCTGTTGGTGTTCTCGACGGGAGCATTGGTGGTGGCGGTTGCCTTCGGACTTCTCCTCTACCGGCGCTCCGAACCGAAAGACAGGTCGCGCCGGACCCGCGTTGCCGAATGACGATCAATCCCGGGTGAACGTGTTCTAGTTTCGCTAGTGTCGCGGCATGGGAGTTCTGGACGGCAAAGTGGCATTGATCACCGGTGGCGGCAAGGGCGTGGGGCTGGGTATCGCGTCAGCTCTTAGTAAGGAAGGTGCCGACATCTTCATCTGCGGGCGGCATCGGCGGCCGTTGGCCGAGGCGACCGAAAAGCTCGCAGGCAATGGTGTGCGCGCGGAGTACCTGGTCGGGAATGTCAGCGAAGCGGCCGACTGCGCCGCGATCGTCGAAGCCTGTGCCGATCGGCTCGGCGGTGTCGACATCCTGGTCAACAACGCCAACGACGCGATGCCGATCCCATTGCTCGATGTGACAGATGAGGACTTCACCCGCTTCTTTCAGACCGGCCCGCTGGCCGTGCTGCGACTGATGAAGGCATGCCATCCGCTGATGACAGCGCGGGGCGGAGGATCGGTGATCAATCTCGTGACCTCGGCGGCCGTGCGCTGGGATATGGCGACGTACGGTCCGTATGCCGCGGTGAAGGAAGCGACGCGGTCGCTGACCCGTGCGGCCGGGTGTGAATGGGGCAAGGACAACATCCGCGTGAATGCGATTGCGCCGCATGCGATGACACCGTCGCTGCAGTGGTGGACGGAAACGTATCCCGAAGAGGCCGACGCGTTTGTGAAGAGCATTCCGCTTGGACGGATCGGCGACGCCGAGGCCGACATCGGCCGGATCGCGGTGTTCCTCGCCAGTCAAGATGCGCGTTACCTCAGCGGGGTCACGATCCCGGCCGATGGTGGACACAGTCGTTGGGGCTGAACGCCTGACATTTACCGGTCGGTCAGACACGCACCCCATTTGAGAAGACAGCTGCCTGCGCGCAAGTTCAAGAGAAGGTAAAGTCGGAACTCGAACGTCACTTTGCTCGTTGAGTGGACATCAGCTTTGCAATGAGAAGGGACCATAACGGTGCGTGAAAGCAGCAATCCGGTGATGCGCGGAGTCGTGCGCAGCAACCAAGGCCCAGGCGGATATGCCGGCTTTGGCGCTGGTGCGCCCGGCGCCGGCCAGGCCGCAACTTGGAATCAGCAAGGGGGAGCGCCATCGGCCGACCCGTATGCGCGGCCGGGACAGCAGGTCGGTGCCCGGAACCTGACCATCGACGATGTGGTGACCAAGACGGCCGCCACGTTGGGCGTGCTGATCCTGTCGGCCGCCCTCTCGTATTTCTTCACCAGCCAGAACGAAGCCCTCGCGACACCGCTGATGCTGGTCGGCGCGCTGGGTGGCCTGGCGCTGGTGCTCGTCGCGACCTTTGGGCGCAAGCAGGACAACCCGGCCATCGTGCTCGCCTATGCGGTGCTCGAAGGCCTGTTCGTCGGCACGATCTCGTACGTCTTCGCCAATTGGGTCGTCGCTGACGATGTCAGCGCGGGCGCACTGATCGGACAAGCCGTACTCGGAACATTCGGTGTGTTCGCCGGCATGCTCATCGTCTACAAGACGGGTGCCATCCGCGTCACCCCGCGTTTCACCCGCATGATCTTCGCCGGCCTCGTCGGTGTGCTGGTGCTGATCCTGGGCAACCTGATCATCGGATTCTTCAACGGTGGTTCGGGCCTGGGCCTGCGTGACGGCGGACCGATCGCCATCATCTTCTCGCTCGTCTGCATCGCGCTCGCAGCGTTCAGCTTCCTGATCGACTTCGACGCCGCCGATCAGCTGATCCGTTCGGGTGCTCCGTCGAAGGCCGCCTGGGGCATCGCACTGGGTCTGACCGTCACCCTGGTCTGGCTGTACGTCGAGATCCTGCGACTGCTGAGTTACTTCAACTCGGATTAGATTTTCGAACAAGTCTGTTCCAACAAGCGAAGCCCGCGACCGAATCCGGTCGCGGGCTTTGCTTTGCCTTCAGAGGTGGTCGGAGCGGCTCAGCTGAGGCGCTCGAGCACCATCGCCATGCCTTGTCCGCCGCCGACACACATGGTCTCGACGCCGAAGCTCTTGTCGTAGGTCTTGAGGTTGTTGATCAGCGTGGTGGTGATCCGGGCACCGGTCATGCCGAATGGGTGGCCCAGTGCGATCGCGCCGCCGGAGACGTTGAGCTTGTCGTGATCGATGCCGAGTTCCTTGGCTGATCCCAGGACCTGCACCGCGAAGGCTTCATTGATCTCGAACAGGTCGATGTCGCCGATGCCCATACCGGCGAAGCGCAGTGCCTTGCGGACCGCTTCGATCGGGCCCAGGCCCATGATCTCGGGGGACAGGCCGGTGGCCGCGGTCGCGACGATCCGGGCCAACGGCGTCAGTCCGAGAGCCTTGGCCTTGGTGTCGCTCATGATGACCAGTGCGGCGGCGCCGTCGTTGAGGGGGCAGGCGTTGCCTGCGGTGACAGTGCCGTCAGGACGGAAGACCGGCTTGAGCTGGCTGATCTTCTCGTAAGTCGTACCCGCACGAGGGCCGTCGTCGGTGGTGACGAGTGTGCCGTCGGCCAGGGTGATCGGGTCGATCTCGCGGGCGAAGAACCCGGAGTTGATGGCTTCTTCGGCGCGGTTCTGGCTGCGCACACCCCAATGGTCTTGATCCTCGCGAGAAATGCCGGTGAACGAGGCGACATTTTCAGCGGTCTCGCCCATGGGGATGTAGATGTCGGGGAGAAGGCCCTGGGAGCGAGGATCGCTCCAAGCCGGCCCACCGCCCTGCGCTGCCTTGGCGGTGCGCTCCATCGCCACGGCGAACTCGGGGTTCTTGGTGTCAGGCCAGCCATCGGCGTTGCCCGTGCCGAAGCTCGAGACGCTCTCGACGCCGCCGGAGATGAAGACATCGCCTTCGCCTGCACGGATCGCGTGCAGGGCCATGCGGGTGGTCTGCAAGGACGAGGAGCAGTAGCGGTTGACGGTGACGCCGGGGACCTGGTCCAGTCCGGCCAGGACGGCCACGACGCGGGCCATGTTGAAGCCGGCTTTGCCTGCGGGTTGTCCGGATCCCAGGTGCAGGTCGTCGATGTCGGCGCGGTCGAGTTCGGGGACCTTGTTCAGGACGGTTTCGACCATCTGGCGGGCCAGTTCGTCGGGGCGGACGTCTTTGAGTGAACCTTTGACGGCCCGGCCGATCGGTGAACGGGCGGTGGCGACGATAACTGCTTCTGGCATGAGAACTCCCTATGATGCATGTGTTTCGCAGGTCAGTGTGATGCTGATCAAGTGCTGACGTTACGCGTGGTCAACCCGACCATCGCTGGGCGGTCCGGTGCATCACAGCGCGGGCGCGGGTCGACCATTTGTTGTCTTCCGCGACGGCCGACACAGCGGGTGGATCGGGCAACGGGCCGGTGCCCCATTCGCCCAATCGGGCCAGGACCTCAGGCAACAGGATATTGGCGGCAAGTTCGTAGCCGGCCGCAGACGGGTGATAGTTGTCGGCCGAGAGCATTCGTTCCGGTGCCGCCAGGAACTCACGGACCAACAGGTCTGCCAACGGCACTGCGGTGCCACCGGCGGAGCGGGTCTCCGCCGCCTGAGCTGCCGCCAGTCGCAGACCCCACTGCCGGATGACCATCCGCAGCGGCTGCGGGATGGCGGCGACAACGCCGAGGTCCGGGCAAGTACCGACCACCACACGAGCCCCGGAATCCTCCAACCGTCGGACGGCAGCGCCCAGTCGCTTGGCCGACGCGCGGATCCCGCTGGAACTCGTCACGTCGTTGGCGCCGATGAAGATGATCGCGACGTCGGGTGGGGGACCGGCGATCAGCATCGCGTCCACCTGACCGGTCAGGCTTCGAGACGTCGCACCGACGATCGCCTTGGTACTCAAGCGGATTCGGTGGCCGGTCTCGTTCGCCAGTTTCCGGGTGAGCTGCACGCCGGGTGTTTCGTCGGCGGTCTCGGCGCCCAGACCGGCAGCGGTGGAGTCACCGAACACCATCAGATGCAGATCGAAGTCGTCGCCGCGGCGATACCGGACCGGCCCGAGGTCGTCCGGCCCGTAGATCCCGTCGCCGTCGGGCGGGTTGTCGGTGCGATGGGGGATGACGGTGCGGGCGTGCGCGGCCTGTCCGTTGAGGAAGGTGATTGCCCACCATCCGGCACCTGCTGTACCTGCGGTGGCGACGGTGGCAGCAGCGAGATCACGGGCCACTCGGCGCCTGGATGCGGACACAGCTCCAACATAATCGAAGCGGTCTGGGACGATAGAGACATGCGCATCGCAAGTCACGTCACCGACCTCATCGGCAACACCCCGCTAGTCCAGCTCAACTCGGTTGTCCCGGCAGGGTCGGGCCTGGTGGCGGCGAAGGTGGAATACCTCAATCCCGGCGGTAGCTCCAAGGACCGCATCGCCATCAAGATGATCGATGCGGCCGAGGCATCCGGCGAACTCAAGCCCGGCGGCACGATCGTCGAACCGACATCGGGTAACACCGGCATCGGTCTGGCACTGGTCGCCCAGCAGCGCGGTTACAAGTGTGTTTTTGTGGTCCCCGACAAGGTCGGCGAGGACAAGCGGAACGTCCTGAAGGCCTACGGCGCCGAGGTTGTGGTGTGCCCCACGGCAGTGGCACCGGAGCATCCCGACAGCTATTACAACGTCTCTGATCGGTTGACCCGCGAGATCGAGGGCGCCTGGAAGCCCAACCAGTACGCGAACCCGGCCGGCCCCGAGTCCCACTACGAGACCACCGGACCCGAGATCTGGAACGACACCGACGGCAAGATCACCCACTTCGTCGCGGGTGTCGGCACCGGCGGCACCATCACCGGCACCGGCCGCTACCTCAAGGAGGTCTCAGGCGGCAAGGTGAAGGTCGTGGGCGCCGATCCAGAGGGTTCGGTGTACTCCGGCGGCACCGGGCGCCCTTACCTGGTCGAAGGTGTGGGCGAAGACTTCTGGCCCAGCGCGTACGACCCGTCCATCCCGGACGAGATCATCGCGGTCTCGGATGCCGATTCGTTCGAGATGACCCGCCGCCTGGCCCGTGAAGAGGGCCTGCTCGTCGGTGGTTCCTGCGGTATGGCGGTTGTGGCAGCACTGCGGGTGGCCGAACGTGAGGGTCCGGATGCGCTGGTGGTGGTGTTGCTGCCCGACGGTGGCCGCGGCTACATGGGCAAGATCTTCAACGACAAGTGGATGAGCAGCTACGGATTCCTGCGCACCCCGCTCGACGGCAAGGGCCAGTCCGAGCCGCTGGTCGGCGACGTACTGCGCGGCAAGTCGGGCGCGCTGCCCGATCTGGTGCACACCCATCCGCAGGAAACCCTGCGCGATGCGATCGAGATCCTGCGTGAGTACGAGGTGTCGCAGATGCCCGTGGTCGGCGCCGAGCCGCCCATCATGGCCGGTGAGGTCGCCGGTGCCGTGAGCGAACGTGAACTGCTCAGCGCGGTGTTCGAGGGCCGGGCCAGCCTGGCCGACCCGGTCAGTGCGCACATGGGAAAGCCCTTCCCGTTGATCGGCTCCGGCGAGCCGGTGTCGACGGCGACCAAGGCACTCGGCGACACCGACGCGCTGATGGTGGTCGAGGACGGCAAACCGATCGGCGTCATCACCCGCCACGATCTGCTGGCATTTGTCAGCGCGGTCGGTGCACCGGCCATCGGCTGACCGTCAGGGCGATCGGGGCGACGATTTTCGGGGCACTAGGCTGGTTGCCATGAGTGAGCAGCGCAGTAAGTCCGACTCGCACAAGTGGCAGGGATTTGCCACCAAGGCGATTCATGCCGGATACGAACCGGATCCGCTGACCGGTGCGGTCAACGTGCCGATCTACGCGAGTTCCACCTTCGCCCAGGACGGCGTCGGCGGAATGCGCGGCGGATTCGAGTACGCCCGTACCGGAAACCCGACCCGTCAGGCGCTCGAGGCCAACCTCGCGGCCCTCGAAGACGGAAGTTTCGGTCGGGCTTTCGCATCCGGCATGGCTGCTACCGATGCGCTGCTGCGGGCCACCCTGCGGCCGGGCGACCACCTGGTGATCCCCAACGACGCCTACGGCGGCACGTTCCGGTTGATCGACAAGGTCTTCTCGCAGTGGGGGATCGAGTACTCGGTGGCACCTGTCACCGACGTCGACGCGGTGCGGGCGGCCATTCGCCCCAACACGAAGCTGGTCTGGATCGAGACCCCGACCAACCCGTTGCTCAACATCGGCGACATCGAGGCACTTGCCGGTGTTGCGCACGAGGCCGGCACAAAGCTTGTGGTGGACAACACCTTTGCCTCGCCGTACCTGCAGCGCCCACTGACCCTCGGTGCCGATGTGGTGCTGCATTCGACCACCAAGTACCTCGGTGGTCACTCGGATGTCGTCGGTGGCGCACTGATCACCGACAATGAGCAGCTCGACACCGATCTGGCGTTCCTGCAGAACGGTGCCGGTGCGGTGCCCGGACCGTTCGACGCCTACCTGACCATGCGCGGCATCAAGACGCTCGCCGTCCGGATGGACCGGCACAGCGACAACGCCGAGCGGATCGTCGACTTCCTGCTCTCGCACCCGAAGATCGACTCGGTGCTCTACCCGGGACTGGCGAACCACCCGGGCCACGCCGCAGCGGCAAAGCAGATGAGTCGCTTCGGCGGCATGATCTCTGTGCGTGTGTCCGGCGGACTCGAAGCCGCTCAACAGTTCTGCGACCGCACCGAGGTGTTCACCCTGGCCGAGTCGCTCGGCGGTATCGAATCGCTGATCGAACATCCCGCCGCGATGACCCACGCGTCGACCGCAGGGTCGCTGCTGGAGGTCCCCGATGACCTGGTCCGGCTGTCCGTCGGCATCGAAGACATCGGCGACCTGCTCGGGGATATCGAAAACGCCCTGGGCTGATACCGATCACCCTTCGAATTCGCGCCGCTTACCTGCGTTCGCACCGGTTGCAACCGGCGCACACGCAGGTAAGCGGCGCGAATTTTGCGTTGTGGGTGGCAAGGTGACCCTGTGAGCATTGATCAGGCGTCCATCGATCGAGCGGTGCAGCTGCTGGCACCACCGGTGATGCGTCGGACGCCGGTGGTGGCGTCGCGGGCGTTGTCGGAGCGCTGTGGCCACGACGTGTGGCTCAAGTGCGAAAACCTGCAGCGCACAGGGTCTTTCAAACCGCGGGGAGCCTATCTGCGCATCGCCGGTCTGAGTGCCGAGGAGCGAGCGCGCGGTGTGGTCGCGGCCAGTGCGGGCAACCACGCGCAGGGTGTGGCCTGGTCGGCCGGGACGCTGGGCATCGCGTCGCGGGTATACATGCCCACCAGTGCGTCTCTGCCCAAGATCGCCGCGACCCGTTCCTACGGCGCCGAGGTGATCCTCGAAGGCGAGACCGTCGACGAGAGTCTGGAGGCGGCGGCCCGCTACGCCGCAGAGACCGGCGCCATCATGATCCACCCGTTCGACCATCCCGACATCGTGGCCGGGCAGGCGACGGTGGGGGTCGAGATCCTCGAGCAGTTGCCCGACGTGGGGACCGTGTTGGTGCCCCTCGGCGGCGGCGGACTGCTCGCCGGTGTTGCCGCCGCGATCAAACTGCATCGGCCAGATGTGCGCGTGATCGGTGTCCAAGCGACGTCCGCGGCGGCCTGGCCCGATTCGCTTGCCGCAGGCAAACCGGTCAAGGCTCAGTCGATGAACACCATGGCCGACGGCATCTCGGTGGCCATGCCGGGTGCGGTGCCATTCGCGCATGTGAAGGACCTGGTGGACGAGGTTGTCACGGTCAGCGAGGAATCGATCTCCCAGGCCTTGCTACTGGTGCTGGAGCGGGCCAAGTTGGTTGTCGAACCGGCCGGTGCGACGGCGGTCGCGGCTTTGATGAGCCTGCCCGGTCTCGAACTCGACGGACAGGTCTGCGTGGTGCTGTCCGGCGGCAACATCGACCCGTTGCTGTTGACCCAGGTGACCACCCATGGCCTACACGCTGCAGGACGGTATCTGACGATCACCGTGACAGTGTCGGACCGCCCGGGCGGTCTGGTGGCGTTGCTCGAATTGTTGCGCGACCTGAACGTCAGTGTGGTCGACGTGATCCACTCGCGGGTCAGCGGTGAACTCAGCCTCGGGGAGGTCTCGGTGACGGTCAGTCTGGAGACGAAGGGGCCCGATCACCAGACGAAGGTGCGGGCCGCGCTCGCCGAAGCCGGCTATTTGGTGGCTTGATCTAACACTCTCTGTCCGATTCTTCCCCTCGTCGCACTAGGCTTCCGGGTATGGGAATCGACTACAGCAAGCGCCCGAAACCGACGCAACCCGCACCGGCGTCGCCACCTCCGGCCGCGCCGTCGGTTCCACCGCCCGCCGCCCCCGGGGTCCAGCTGAGCAAGATCACCTTGACCAAGGCGCAGCCGACCGTGAACCTCGCGAAGTCAGGCGCTTCCGGCGGCACCATCCGCGTGAACCTGAACTGGGCGCAGTCGGCACCCACCGGCGGGTTCTTCAAACGAAAGAGCTCCGTCGACCTCGACCTTCGCTGTTTGTACGAGCTGGCCGACGGGACCCGCGGCGGCATCGGGGCGCTCGACCGCAACTTCGGCACGCTGGAGAAGCCGCCGTACATCAAACTCGACCAGGATGACCGCTCCGGCAGTTCTGCAGGCGGCGAGAACATGTTTGTGAACCTGGCCGACCCGTCGGTCTTCCGGCGCATCCTGATCTTCGCCGACATCTACGAGGGCAGCCCGAACTGGGCGGCGGTCGACGGTGTCGTCACGGTCGAATCGCAGTTCGGTCCGCCGATCGAGGTGCGCATGGACTCGGCCAAGAACTCTCTGCGGACGGCATCCATCGTTCTCATAGAGGTCGGCAGCAGTGGTGTGAGTGTGACTCGTGCGGTCGAGTATTTCTCCGGCGGCGACAAGATGGACAAGCACTTTCGGTGGGGTCTCAACTGGGGGCGCGGCAGCAAATAACACCAGGTCGAAGCCTGATCTCCTCGTTGCGCCGCCGGTATCTGGCGTGACAACGCTCATTGATTTAACAACGTGCGTTGACAAGTTCGCGTCGGCCTTCTAGCGTCATGTGAACATGTTGCAGCGAGGAGTCGCAGATGATTGAAGCGTTGAAGTATGTCCCGGAGCACGCCAAAGCCGCCACCGGCGACAACTACGAGCAGGTTCTCGACGATCTGTCGAGCGCCTCGGTGCACCGCAACTTCGACCCGTACATCGACATCGACTGGGACGCGCCGCACATGGCGGTCGTCGACGACGATCCCCGGTGGGTCCTGTCCAAGGACGTCGACCCGATCGGTCGGCATCCCTGGTACCAGAATCTCCCGCTCGACAAGCAGATCAAGATCGGCATGTGGCGGCAGGCCAACGTCGCCAAGGTCGGTCTGCAGTTCGAGTCGATCCTCATCCGCGGACTGATGCAGTACAGCTTCAAACTCCCGAATGGCGCACGCGAATTCCGGTACACCACCCATGAGTCGAAGGAAGAGTGCAATCACACCCTGATGTTTCAGGAGTTCGTGAACCGCACGGGTGTCGATGTACCCGGCGCAAAGCTCGGCTATCGGATGATCTCGCCGCTGGTGCCGCTCGCGTCGACGATCTTCCCGAGCCTGTTCTTCTTCGGTGTGCTCGGCGGCGAAGAGCCGATCGACCACATCCAGAAAGACTTCCTGCGCAACCGCGATGAGATGCACCCGACCATGATGGCCGTGATGCAGCTGCATGTGGCCGAAGAGGCGCGGCACATCTCCTTTGCCCATCACCTGCTGCGCGAGACCGTCCCGAAGAAGAGTCCCTTCCAGCGGTTCCTGCTGTCGCTGATGTTCCCGATCATCATGCGTGTCCTCTGTGGCGCGATCGTGGTGCCGCCCAAGTCTTTCCAGAAGGACTTCGATGTTCCCGATGAGGTCATGAAGGAACTGTTCTGGAAGTCGGATACCTCGAAGGAGTTCCTGCACAACGTATTCGGCGACGTCCGCATGTTGGGGCAGCAGTGTGGTCTGATGAATCCGTTCTCGCGGTTCCTGTGGAAGATCCTCGGCATCGGCGGACGTCCTTCGCGGTTCCGCAGCGAACCCGCCTACGCGGCAGCATAAGTCCGTGCCGCACGTTGTCACCCAGGCGTGTTGTGCCGACGCCTCCTGCGTCTACGCCTGTCCGGTCAATTGCATCCATCCGACACCGGATGAGCCCGACTTCCTGACCTCGGAGATGCTCTACATCGACCCGGCGACCTGTGTCGATTGTGGTGCCTGCGTCAGTGCCTGCCCGGTCGGCGCGATCGTCCCCGGCCATCGCATCGAACCCCAGGACGAGCGTTACCTCGAGATCAACGCCGCACACTACGAAGCCGTGTCACCGTTGCCGGTTCGATTCCCGGTCGACGAAAAGCTGCGGCTGCCGTTGGCGCCCATCAGCAAGCCCAAGCCGATCGAGGTGCCGGGCGGCGGTGACATCCGCGTGGCGATCGTGGGGTCCGGGCCGTCGGCGATGTACGCGGCCGACGAGCTGCTGCGTTATCCGGGCGTACACGTCACCATGTACGAACGCCTCGACAAGCCTTTCGGTCTGGCCCGCTATGGCGTTGCGCCCGATCATCTTTCGACCCGCGAGGTGATGGCGCTGTTCGACGAGATGGCGCGTAGCGATCGTCTCGACATCATGCTCAACTGTGAAGTCGGCCGCGACGTCGCGCTCGACGATCTGCGCCGCGATTTCCATGGCGTGATCTACGCGGGTGGTGCGAAAACCGACCGACGACTGGACATTCCTGGCGTCGATCTGGAGAACGTGTCCAGCGCAACCGAATTCGTCGGTTGGTACAACGGGCACCCGGACTTCACCGATCGTGTTTTCGATCTCTCGCATCGGCGGGTGGTCGTCATCGGCAACGGCAACGTCGCGCTCGATGTCGCGCGTATTCTGACCACTGATCCGGAAGCCCTTGCATCAACCTCGATTTCGTCGACGGCATTGTCCGCGTTGCGGAACTCGAAGGTCGAAGAAGTGCTTGTCGTCGCGCGCCGCGGCGCGGCCGACGCCGCATTCACGTTGCCAGAATTGGTCGGGCTGGCCGACCGCGGAGTCAACGTGACGGTCGATCCGGAACTGCTGACGTCCTACGGTTCACCCGATGATCACGCCGTCGCAGCCAAACTCGACGTCCTGGCCGAATTGTCGCAGCGCACACCACGATCGGGACCTGTGATCAGGCTTGGTTTCCTACGGTCGCCGCAGGAGATCGTCGTAGACGCGGACGGTTCGGCCGCGGGCGTCAGGTTCGGGATCAATCGGCTTGATCCATTGAGGGGTGGGATCGAGTCGACGGGGGAGTGCGAGACGGTCGAGGCCGGGCTGGTGCTGACCTCTATCGGCTACAAGGGCGTCGAGGTGCCCGGGTTGCCCTTCGACAGCGAACGCGGTGTCATCCCCAACGATCAGGGCCGAGTGGTGGAGAACGGGACGCCGATGACCGGCGTCTACGTCACCGGATGGATCAAACGTGGCCCGTCGGGCTTCATCGGCACCAACAAGTCTGATTCGGCGCAGACGGTCGCGCAGCTTCGCGCCGATCTCGAGGCCGGACTGTTGTCGGTGCCGGTCACGCCGAAGCGTCGGCGACTGTTGTCACGCTGATACGCACACAAAAATGAGCCCTCGACGGCGAGCGTGAAGCTCGCCGTGAGGGCTCATTTTGGTTGCTCAGTTGTGGTACGGCTCCGCGCTGAGAAGCGTCACCGAAACAGTGGCGCCGCTGGGCACGGTGTACTTGCGGGTGTCGCCGACCTTGGCGTCGATGAGCGAGCCACCCAGTGGGGACTTCGGTGAGTACACCTCGAGCTTGTCCTCAGACGATCCCTGTTCGCGCGTGGCGATCAGGAAGGTCTCGGTGTCGGACTCATCGCCGTTGTAGTACACCTTCACGACAGAACCCGGCAGAGCCACACCGGACTGCGTGGGTGTCTCGCCGACCTTGGCGGTGTTGAGTAGCTCCTGGAGCTGCCGGATGCGGGCTTCTTGCTGGCCCTGCTCGTCACGGGCAGCGTGGTAGCCACCGTTCTCTTTGAGGTCTCCCTCTTCGCGACGCTCGTTGATCTCGGCGGCAATCACCGGACGGTTCGCGATCAGCGCGTCGAGCTCCTCTTTGAGCCGATCATGGGACTCCTGGGTAAGCCAGGTCACCTCGGTGTCGGTCATGCTCGATCACTCCCTCTCGTTAAATGCAGCAACACGGCCCCTCTCGGAACCGTGTATCAGCCAAGAGTAGCAGGTCACATGTACGGATCTCGAACTCCTAGGAAATTATGCCCCCTTGGGCGAGGTTGGATCGGTAGGTTGGTTCGCGGTTTTTGAGCCAGCGGATGGCCGCGTACGTCAGCGGCATGATTGCCATCTCGACGAGGGTCTTCCAAATGAAGCCGATGAGTGCGTAATTCAAGAAATCGGACCAGGTCGAGATGCCCAGTGCGCTGGCCGCGATCGCACAAAAAACCAGCGTGTCGAAGAACTCGCCCACCACAGTGGAGCCGAGGAGCCGGGCCCACAGGTGTTTCTCGCCGGACCGCTCTTTCATCTTCACCAGGACCCAGGAGTTGAGGAACTCGCCGACGACATAACCGGCCAGACCGGCCGCCAGGAACTGGGGGATCACGCCGGCGACGGTCTCGAAGGACTCCTGGCCGTCGTAGAAATCGGCGGCAGGCAGCTTGATGGTCAGCCAGAAGCAGAAGGATGCGATCAGCAGGACGAAGAATCCGGCCAGGATGGTGCGTCGCATCGCGCGGAAGCCGTAGACCTCGCTGATCACGTCGCCGAGGACGTAGGCGAGGGGAAAGAGGTAGAAGGCACCGTCGGTCACCAGGCCGTTCATGGACAGCGGGCCGAGGTCGAAGTGGAGATCGGGGAACAGCACCACAGCCTTGGTGCCGGTGATGTTGCTGATCATCATCACGCCGACGAAGAGGGCGACGAGCATCGGGTAATACGGACTTGCAATGGTGGCAAACGCCGGACTCGTTCCCTTGGCGGTGAGCGAGTCCGGCTGCCCAGACCTATCAGTGGATGTCATGGGTGCCGATTATGGGCGATCAGCATCCATTCGGTTGCAATGCCCCGGGGAGTTCGCCGATCCTCTCCACTCCGGAACCGGTCCAGCGGTAGCTGACGGCGACCTGTCCCTGGGGGTCGGCGTTGGGCTCGTCGCCGACTATGTAGCGGTAAGTGACGTACACCTCGCTGTCGTCGGCGCCGGTGACGGTTTGGTAGGAGAGGTTGCAGGCGGAGCCGACGGAAACGCCGTCGTGGAAGAAGGCCAGCTGGTAGGGCGACGATACGGTGCCACCCTCGGTGGCCAGGGCCACGTATGTGAATCCCGAGCAGCTGAAGTCGGACTCCGCGCTCACCCAGCGGCCACCGGGTACCGGCGGGTCGATCTGGCCGATCGCCGAGTCGATGATTGCGGCGGGATCGCACGAGGAGTTGTCGTCCGGATCGGGGTTGCCGCCCGGATCGTTCGTGTCGGCAGGCGGCGCGGTGATGGTTGCGCTCTGACCGGCCGGCTGCGTCGTTCTGGGCGCCTGCGTGACGGTCGATGCCGGTGACGCCGACGACGCCGAGCTGCCGTCGACGGCCTTGTTGTCAGAGTTCGAGTTGTCAGAGTCCGAGCACCCGGAGATGCCGGCAATCAATACCGCCGCCGCACACACGGCCATCCATGTGCGGGCCGCCGACCTGGTTGCCGAAAAATGGTTGTCCACAGTCTTTTTCATCGATTGATCCTTTGGTTGCCGACCCACTTGCTCCGTCGTAACGGGCGGCGAGAAAGTTAGTCACAGAAAGGCATCGAAATTCCGACGTCGAGAGTGTGTGCAGGTGAACCGGTCCGAGGGGCCATCGGTGATGTCGGTCGACTGAACGACCCGTGGCGGGTGGTTCAGGTCACGGTGCGACCAGATACTCCGGAACCGTCTTGCTGCATCCGTAGACCTCGCCGACCACCGGGGCGGCCGAGGTGTTGACGATCTCGGACATCGCGTAGGGGGATTCGTTCGACGCCGGGATGTAGACCTCGCGGCGGCCGGTCTCACTGCCGTCCAAGGATCGGGCACGCAGGATGCAGGTGGCCGGAACGCCGGGATCCTTGCGGGTAACTGTGAACTTCACCTCAACACTTGTGTCGTTCAGGATCTCGTAGCCGGTGGCTTCTCCGGAGATGTCGGGGTCGGAAAAGTTGTTGTAGCCGACCCACGCGACGAGCACGCCCAGGGCGATGACCAGCGTGGTCAGGCCTATCGACCACACGCGGCGAGAGCGTGGTGAGCGGTCGGTGGGGTAGCGCCCCGGCGGTAGTGTGCGAGGGCTTGTCATGTGTTCATACCTACCATGGAGGCAGAACCGGGTCCCGGTGCGCCATGGCCGGTGCCGACGGTGGGAGTATTGAACCCGAATATCGGGCTGTTGTGAAGGTGAGGAAATCGCGTGGTTGGACTACGACTGATGGCGGTGCATGCGCACCCCGACGACGAGTCCAGTAAAGGCGCGGCCACGATGGCCAAATACGCCGCTGAAGGACACGACGTTCTGGTGGTCACCCTGACCGGCGGTGAGCGCGGCGACATCCTCAATCCGGCGATGGATCTGCCGGGCATCGTCGAGCGCCTACCGGAAGTTCGTCGAGAAGAGATGGCCAAGGCTGCGGCCGCGCTCGGTGTCCGCCAGCAGTGGTTGGGCTTTGTCGATTCGGGTCTGCCCGAGGGCGATCCGAAACCGCCGCTTCCCGAGGGTTCGTTCGCGGCCATCCCGCTGGAGATCCCGACCGAGGCACTGGTCAAGGTGATCCGCGAGTTCAAGCCGCACGTGATGATCACCTACGACGAACACGGCGGCTATCCGCATCCCGACCACATCCGCGACCATGAGGTGTCGATGGCCGCCTACGAGGCCGCTGCCGATCCCGAGCAGTTCCCCGATGCCGGAGAGCCCTGGGCGGTCTCGAAGATCTATTACACCCACGGATTCATCCGCGATCGGATGATCTTGTTCTCCGACGAGTACGAGAAGATCGGCAAAGAGAGCCCCTTCGCCGAGTGGTTGTCGAACTGGGATCCCGAGCGCGGGAACACGATGGGCCGGGTCACCACACAGGTGACCTGTGGCGACTACTTCCCGAAGCGCGATGAGGCGCTGCTGGCGCACGCCACACAGATCGATCCCAACGGAATCTTCTTCGCGGTCCCGATGGACTGGCAGCAACGACTCTGGCCGACCGAAGAATTCGAGCTGGCCAAGACCCGCGTCAAGACCGCGATCCCCGAGACCGATCTGTTCGCTGGAATAACCGCTGATGAGGAGGTTGTGCGATGAACATGACCTACGCCGCAGCGCAGTTGACCGACGTGCTCGCCGCCCCCCAGGGCCCCGAGTTCGGCAAGGCATCCCCGCTGGGACTGCTGGTCGTCGTACTGCTGCTGGTGGGAACAGTTTTCTTGATCTGGTCGATGAACCGGCACCTCAAGAAGCTGCCGAAGAAGTTCGACTGGGACCATCCTGAAGACGATCAGGCCGCCGATGACGGGACCGATGGTGACCCGAGGCAGCAACAGTCTCGCTGAGGCGACAAGTCCCTATCTGCGCCAGCACGCCGACAATCCGGTGCACTGGCAGCAGTGGGGCGCCGACGCGCTGGACTGGGCGCGCGAGCGGGACGTACCGATCCTGTTGTCGGTCGGCTACGCGGCCTGTCATTGGTGCCACGTCATGGCGCACGAGTCGTTCGAGGACCCGATCACCGCGACGGTGATGAACCGCCACTTCGTGTGCATCAAGGTCGACCGCGAAGAGCGGCCCGACATCGACGCCATCTACATGAATGCCACGGTCGCGATGACCGGCCAGGGTGGTTGGCCGATGACCTGTTTCCTGACGCCGGACGGTGAACCTTTCTACTGCGGCACCTACTTTCCGTCGGTACCGCGGCACGGTCTGCCGTCTTTTGTGCAACTCCTCGATGCGATCACCGAGACGTGGAACTCCAAACGCGATGAGGTTCACCGGGTGGGCGCCGCGGTCGCCGAGCAACTCGCGGCAAACGCTGCGGGCTTGCCGGATCCGGAACTCGCCGTCGACGACCCGCTCCTCGCGCACGCGGTGACCCAGGTCCTCGAGGACGAGGACCGCGACTACGGCGGATTCGGTGGCGCCCCGAAGTTTCCGCCGTCGGCGTTACTCGAAGGACTGATCCGCGAATCAGAGCGCACCGGCGACCCGAGAGGTCTCGAGACCGCTGGGCGGACCGCGTCGGTGATGGCCCGAGGCGGTATCTACGATCAGCTCGCCGGTGGTTTCGCCCGGTATGCGGTCGACAAGGACTGGGTGGTCCCGCATTTCGAGAAGATGCTCTACGACAACGCGCAACTCCTGAGGGTGTATGCGCACCTGGCGCGCATCACCTCAGATCCGTTGGCGCAGAAGGTCACCGAGGAAACCATCGGGTTTCTGGAACGCGACCTCAAGGTGATCGGCGGGTTCGCCTCGGCTCTCGATGCCGACACCGACGGCCGTGAGGGCCTGACATATGTGTGGACGCCACAGGAATTGGTCGACGTACTCGGGGACGACGACGGAGAGTGGGCGGCGCAGCTGTTCACCGTGACCGCGGCGGGCACCTTTGAAGAAGGTGCGTCGACACTGCAGCTGCGCGCGGACCCCGACAACATCGGCCGGTTCGAATCGGTGCGGGCGCGCTTGTCTGCCGCCCGGGCACTGCGGCCGCAACCGGGGATCGACGGCAAGGTGGTGACGGGCTGGAACGCCATGGCCATCACCGCACTTGCCGAAGCCGGAGCCGGACTAGAACGTCCGGAGTGGATCGATCTGGCCACCTGGTGCGCCGGGGAGCTGCTCGCACGTCATCTGCCTGATGGACGGCTGCGGCGGTCCTCACTCGATGGTGTGGTCGGTGCGCCACTGGCGATGCTCGACGATCACGCCGCATTGGTCACCGCGCTGTTGGCGCTCTATCAGGTGACCGGAGAACAGCATTGGCGAGATCGCGGACTCGATCTCCTCGACCGCACGATTGATCTTTTCGCCGACCCCGAGGTGTCCGGGTCGTGGTACGACGCCGGATCGGACGCCGACGCGTTGCTGACACGACCGCGGGATCCGATCGATGGGGCAACACCGGCGGGTACCTCACTGGTGGCCGAGGCGCTGCTGACCGCTGCGCCGCTGGCACCGACCGATCGCGCCCCGCGCAGTGCTGACGCCTACATGGCTCTGGCGGACGACACCCTGGCCCGCGGGTCCGTGCTGCTGGAGAAGCTGCCGCGGTCGGCGGGGCATTGGCTGGCGGTCGCATCGGCTCGCCTGGCCGGACCACTTCAGATCGCGGTGTCGCAGCCCGACATCGATTCCACCGGACTGCTCACCCAGGCGCGAGTGCGAGCGCCGGGCGGAGCCATCGTGATCGGTGGTGTCGTCGATTCTCAGCCGCTACTGGCCGGACGGCCCCCGGTGAACGGTGAATCAGCCGCCTATATCTGCCGTGGATCGGTGTGTGGGCTCCCGGTCACCACTGCCGAAGGACTCGCAGCGCAACTGGCGTGACCTCAATCGGGCAGACGGGGGTCAGGCGTGTAAGGCCGCAGCGAACTGATCCATCGCCCAATCGATTTCGTCAACCGTGATGACAATCGGTGGGGCGAATCGCAGGGTGCTGCCGTGGGTGTCCTTCGCCAGCACGCCGCGCTCGGCGAGTTTTTTGCAGAGATCCTTGCCCGTACCCAGCGCTGGATCGACATCGACGCCCGCCCACAGTCCGAGCCCCCGAACCGCGATGACACCGCCTGGGATCATCGCCCGCAGCCGGTCGTGGAGATGTGTGCCAAGCGTGGCCGCGCGATCCTGCCAGTAGCCGGTACCCAACATGTGCACCACCGTCGAACCGACCGCGGCAGCAAGCGGATTGCCGCCGAAGGTCGAACCGTGCTCGCCGGGATGAAGTACCCCGAGGATGTTGCTGTCACCGACCACGGCCGACACCGGCAATACACCTCCGCCCAGGGCCTTGCCCAGCGTGTAGAGGTCGGGCACCACGCCCCAATGGTCACAGGCGAAGGTGGTTCCGGTTCTGCCGAGACCGGACTGGATCTCATCGCAGATCATCAAAATATTTGCGGTGGTGCAGAGTTCACGAACATCGGCGAGGTAGCCGTCCGGTGGGACGATGATGCCGGCCTCACCCTGGATCGGTTCGATCAGTACCGCAACGGTGGTGTCGTCGACGGCGGCGGCCATCGCCGCGGCGTCACCGAACGGAACAATGCGGAATCCGGGTGTGAACGGACCGAAACCGGTGCGGGCGATCTCGTCGTCCGAGAAACTCACGATAGTGGTGGTCCGGCCGTGAAAATTGCCCGACGCCACCACAATCGACGCCCGACCTGCCTGCACACCCTTGACGTCGGTGCCCCACTTGCGGGCCACCTTGATGGCCGATTCCACCGCTTCGGCGCCGGTGTTCATCGGCAGCACCATCTCTTTGCCGCAGAGCGCGGCCAGATCCCGGCAGAAGGGGCCCAGGCGGTCAGAGTGAAAGGCCCTGCTGGTCAACGTGAGCCGGCTGAGTTGGTCCATGGCGGCGGCGATGATCTCCCGATTGCGATGGCCGAAGTTGATCGCCGAGTAACCGGCCAGGCAATCGAGGTATCGGCGGCCTTCGACGTCGGTGATCCAGGCGCCCTCGGCGGTGGCCGCGACAACGGGGAGCGATGAATAGTTGTGGGTGGCAAAGTCGTCGACCAGCGCGATGTGTTCGGCCGAGGAGATGATCGGATCGACGGAATGGGTGATGTCGACGGTCATGATGGGCCCCCGGCCTTTCGTAGCTCGAGTGTGCAGCATTTGACGCCGCCGCCACCTTTGAGCAATTCGGACAGATCCACCCTGATCGGGTTGAACCCGGCGACGGTGAGAAGTGCTGCCAGATGTGGTGCGGCGTCGGTCATCACAACATTGAGACCGTCGGAGAACGGGACCGGCGGTATTTCTGAAACCGAATGTCCCAGTTGGATATACGTCTCGCGGAGCGTGTTCCATTGCTGGTAGGCGCGTGCGGTGTCGACGGCCACGGTCGGGTCCATCCACGGGTTGATCTGGTAGGTGACCGCAAAGTGGGCAGGCGGGGTCATCGCGTAACGCCGCGGTGAGGAGACTCGATCGGACCTGGTGGCATGCGCGAACTCGGTGGTGGTCACTCATTGATCGTAGGAAGCCCCTGTGACGCAATCAATCTACGTGCGTTGTGTTGAGGCCAGCTATTTATTGTGCAATCTGGCACAATAGAACGATCTGTTGCGTGAGGTGAAAAGAGGGTGGCCGGTGGCTGAGCTGGACGAGATCGACGAGGCGATTCTGGGCGCTCTGACTCGTGATGCACGGCAAACCTATGCGCAGATCGGGGAGTGCGTGCGGCTCTCGGCCCCGGCTGTGAAGCGGCGGGTCGACCGTCTGGTGTCGTCGGGTGTGATCCGCGGATTCACCGTCGTCACCGATCCGGCAGCGCTCCAATGGACCACGGAGGCATACGTCCAGGTGTTCTGCCGGGGCACCATCGCCCCGGACATCCTCGCCAAATCGTGGGAGCACATCTCCGAGGTGGTCAGCGCTGCCACCGTCACCGGTCCGGCCGATGCGATCCTGCGGGTGGTCGCGCGCGATGTCCAGCATCTGGAGGTGGCGCTCGAACGGATCCGGGCCGCCGAGACCGTCGACCACTCCGAGAGCATCATCGTGCTGTCCAGGGTGATCGATCGAGGTCATCCCTGAGGGAGTCGTCGGGCCGAGCATTCCTGCAGTGGATATCTGTTTTGGGTGGCAGATGACTGCCGTGCTACCTTGGCCGACATGAACATTTGTGCTGGTGCCTATTGGCGCTTTATCGAGGCTCCGGGTGGAGCCGCCGATACTGCGCTCTACTAACGCGCGCCAACACCCGGAGCCCCGAGCAGTGACCACCATGGTCGCTGCTTTTTTCTTTGTCAGGGCACCGGTTACATGAGTGCAGGTGCTCGCCGAAATCAGGAAGGCACGCATCATGAGTAGCGAAACCACCACCCCGCAGGCCGAGCAGGCGACGTTGGTCGGACCCGAGACGTCCGACCGCCGCATCCGCGCCTTCCGTGAGATCCCGTCGCCGAATACCGTGCGCGCCGAACTGCCGTTGACCGATCGCCGCGCCGCCGTCGTGCAGCGCGATCGCGACGAGATCGCCGACATCCTCGCCGGCCGCGACGACCGCCTGCTCGTCATCGTCGGACCGTGTTCGGTTCATGACACCGTCGCCGCACTGGACTACGCACGACGCCTCGCGCTGCTTGCCGTCGAGCATGCCGACCGGCTCAAGATCGTGATGCGGGTGTACTTCGAAAAGCCTCGCACCACGGTCGGATGGAAGGGCCTGATCAACGACCCGGGTATGGACGGTTCGTTCGACGTCGAGCGCGGCCTGCGTACCGCCCGCGCGTTGCTCCTCGACATCATCGACCTCGGTCTACCCGTGGGCTGTGAGTTCCTCGAACCGACGAGCCCGCAGTACATCGCCGACGCTGTCGCGTGGGGCGCGATCGGTGCCCGGACCACCGAATCGCAGGTGCACCGCCAGCTCGCCTCGGGTCTGTCGATGCCGATCGGCTTCAAGAACGGAACCGACGGCAACATCCAGGTTGCGGTTGATGGTGTGAAAGCTGCTGCAGCCCAGCACGTCTTCTTCGGTGTTGATGATTTCGGCCGGGGCGCGATCGTCGAGACCGTCGGCAACGAGGACTGCCACGTCATCCTGCGAGGCGGCACATCGGGACCGAACTTCGCCGTTGACTCGATCAATGCCACGCTCGCTGCACTGGCCAAGGCAGGACTGCCGGAACTGGTCATGGTCGACTGCTCGCACGCCAACTCGGGCAAGGACCACATCCAGCAGGCCGTGGTCGCCACTGACATCGCAGAGATGATCGTCGGCGGACAGCACGGTATCAGCGGGGTGATGTTGGAAAGCTTCCTCGTCGCGGGTGCGCAGTCGCCGGACGCCCAGGTGCTGACCTACGGCCAGTCGGTCACCGACAAGTGCATGGACTGGGATGCCACGGTTGCTGTGGTGCAGACGCTTTCGGCAGCCAAGGCCCCGGCCGCCGCTATCTGAACAGCACCAGCCACACCGCGACGTAGTGGACCAGCGCCGCAATGACGGTGCAGGCGTGGAAGAACTCGTGGTGACCGAATGTGTTCGGCCACGGATTGGGCCACTGCGTCGCGTAGAGCACACCACCGACGGTGTAGAAGAATCCGCCGACGGCAAGCAGTACGAGCACGGCGACCCCCACCGAGTCGATGAGTGTCGGGGCGACCGCGACGATCGTCCAGCCCAGGATGATGTAGAGCATCACGCCGAGCCAGCGCGGTGAGGTGGGCCAGACCATTTTGAGGGTGACCCCGGCCAGTGCGCCGGCCCACACGATGATCAGCACCACCGTCTGAGTGGGGGGCTCCAGCCCGATCACGCAGAACGGTGTGTAGCTGCCCGCGATGAAGATGAAGATCATCGAATGATCGGCCCGCTTCATCCACATCTTGGCGGCGTCGGTGGTCCAGTGCACCCGGTGGTAAGTGGCGCTGACCCCGAACACGCCGCAGACCGTCAGTGCGTAGATACCGCAGGCCAGGGCGGCCATCGGGCCGACCATCGCCCACGCGACGGCGACGAGCACGATCCCGGTGACGATGGCGATGAAGCCGGCGTATAGGTGAATCCAACCCCGCATGCGGGGCTGGAATTCGGCGAGTCGTGCGAGTTCGGAGGAGACCACAATCCACGGTAGCTTAGGTAAGCATCGACCGACCTCCACGCCGCGTAAGGTGTACCCAGTGAAGCTGATTCCCGACGCCATGCGTGGACCCATGTACCGGGTCTACGAGCGTCGGCTCACCCACTACCTCGATCCAGAACGTATACCTCGTCACATCGCGATCATCTGTGACGGCAATCGTCGATGGGCCCGCGAGGCCGGGTTCGAGAACGTCAATCATGGGCATCGGGTCGGTGCGCAGAAGATCGCCGAGGTCCTCACCTGGTGCAGTGAGCTCGACATCTCCACGGTCACCATCTATCTGCTCTCGACCGAGAACCTGAGCCGCGACACCGAAGAACTCGGCGCGCTGATGCAGATCGTCCCGGACATCGTAGAAGAGATCTCCGCGCCCGGACAGCCGTGGCGCGTGAAAGTGGTTGGCGCGCTTGATCAACTGCCGGTCGAGGTGTCGAGTCGGCTGAAGGCCGCCGAACAGCAGACCGCAAGCCGGGTCGGCCCGACCGTGAACGTGGCGGTGGGCTATGGGGGTCGCCAGGAGATCGTGGACTCGGTGCGTTCGCTGCTCACCGACCGGATCGCGGCCGGCGATACCCCTGGAGAGTTGGTTGACGCGGTCACCGTGGACGCCATCGACCAGAATCTCTACACCCGCGGCCAGCCCGATCCCGACCTGGTGATCAGAACATCTGGCGAACAACGCCTTTCGGGCTTTCTACTCTGGCAGAGCGCGTACTCCGAGATCTGGTTCACCGACGCCTACTGGCCGGCATTTCGTCGCGTCGACTTCCTGCGTGCGCTCCGTGACTACGGTGCCCGTAGCCGCCGATTCGGTAAGTGAGCGCCAGGGTTCCGACAGAACCCCGTTGTCCTCAGATCTTGCGTAGACGCACCCGATTGATCGCGTGATTGGCGTCTTTGCGAAGCACCAACGTCGCCCGGGGACGGGTCGGCAGGATGTTCTCCACCAGATTCGGCCGGTTGATGCCGTTCCAGATGTCGCGGGCCGCCAGCGTCGCCTGATCATCGGTCAGTGACGAGTAATGGTGGAAGTGCGAGTTCGGATCGGCGAAGGCCGTGGTCCGCATGGCCAGGAACCGGGTGATGTACCAGTCCTCGATGTCCTCGATCCGGGCGTCGACATAGATTGAGAAATCGAACAGGTCCGACACCATCAGCCGGGCTCCGGTCTGGAGCACATTAAGTCCCTCGACGATGAGGATATCAGGTTGCCGCACATGGTGTTTGGTCCCGCGGACGATGTCGTAGGACACGTGCGAATACACCGGAGCCGACACATCGCGGGCGCCCGACTTCACCTCGGTCACGAATCGCAGCAACGCGCGGCGGTCATAGGACTCGGGGAAACCCTTGCGGTGCATGATTCCGCGACGTTCCAACTCCGCGGTGGGGTAGAGGAATCCGTCGGTGGTGATCAGGTCGACGGTGGGGTGAGATTCCCAGCGGGCGAGCAGCGCCTGCAACACGCGGGCGGTGGTCGACTTGCCAACCGCCACGCTGCCTGCGACACCGATGATGAACGGCACCTGTCGCTCAGGCTTGCGCTCGCCGAGGAAGGTGGCCGTCGCGGCGAACAGGCGCTGCCGGGCAGCGACCTGGAGGTGGATCAGACGGGAGAGCGGTAGATAGACATCCGCGACTTCGGTGAGGTCGATCTGTTCGCCGAGACCGCGCAATTCGCGCAGTTCACTCTCGGTCAGCACCATCGGCATCGATTGGCGCAGATCCCGCCACTGGCGGCGATCGAGTTCGATATACGGACTCGGCTCGGTTATCCGTGACATGTCAACTTTCGATCCGTGGGACCCGCGGCATGGAGATCATCCTTGCGAACGCATCCGAGGGCAACAACTCCGGGGTCACTTCGGTAGCGTTTGACCCCATGTACAACGAAGCGATCACGTCGCGGTATCTGCGGCTGGGCCTGGCATTTGACCGTCTCGAAGAGGGTTTCGTCGACGCGTTCACCGGTGATCCGGCGTTGCGACGCGAGGTCGAGAACGCCCCGGTGCCCGATCCGAGAGACCTTGCCCATCAGGCGGCTTCGTTGCGCGACGAACTCCCCGGCGCCGGATTGGGTGAGATCCGCACCGAGTTCATCGATTCGGCGCTGCGGGCGCTCGAATGTTCGGCGCGAAAGTTCGCAGGCGATGACATCGGGTTCGTCGAGGAAGTCCGCAACTATTTCGACGTCGACATCACGATGGGTGATCCGGACACCTATCGCCGCGCCCACTCCGAGCTCGATGAGTTGCTGCTGGGCACCGGTGATCTCGCACAGCGCTACGCCGCGCACAAACGTGCCGAGGAGATCCCGCAGGACCGGGTGGCCGAGGTGGTGTCGGCGTTCAGCGGTGCACTGCGGGAACGGGTGCGGGGCACCTACGCGCTGCCCGAGTCGGAGATCGTCGACTTCGAGGTGGTCGGCGACAAGCCGTGGTCCGGGTTCAACTACTACCTGGGCGACTACCGGTCCAAGGTGGCCATCAACGGTGATCTCACCCAGCACATGTCGTCGCTGCCGCACCTCATCGCGCATGAGGCCTATCCGGGACACCACACCGAACACTGCCGAAAAGAGCAATTGCTGGTTGGTTCAGGTCAGGTCGAGCAGTCGATTTTCCTGGTGAACACCCCGCAATGCCTGATGGCGGAAGGTCTCGCCGACCATGCGCTGAACGCCGCGATCGGGCCCGAGTGGGGGCTCTGGGCGCAGGACATCTACGCGGACCTCGGATTGCGATTCGACGGTGAGCGCGCCAATGCCATCGGTAGGGCCACCACTGGTTTGCTCGGCGTGCGCCAGGACGCGGCGCTGCTGCTGCACGACCGCGGCGCCGACCAGGACACCGTCGCGACCTATCTGCAGACCTGGCTGCTCGCCACCGATGAGCGGGCCCGGCAGATGCTGCGGTTCCTGTCATCACCGTTGTGGCGGGCCTACATCAGCACCTATGTCGAGGGCTTCCGCCTGCTGCAGGAGTGGTTGGACGCGGCGCCTGCGGCGGATCGGCTGGTGCGCTTCGGCCGGCTGCTCGATGAGCCGCTGACACCGGGGCGCCTGCGGGCGGAGTTGGCTGCCGGGGTGTAGCCGGGTTGGCCGCGGAAAAGCAGCACCGCGGCGACGAATAATAGGGCATGTAATCGGTGTTCGCCCGGTCTCTTACACTGAACCTGCGGATTCGCCCGCGCAGCAGCGTCTGAAGGAGACAAATGACCGACGTCAACACCGCATCCCTGGCTGAGCTAGACCCGGATATGGCGGCCGCGATGAACGGCGAGCTGACCCGTCAGCGCGACACGCTGGAGATGATCGCGTCGGAGAACTTCGTTCCGCGCGCGGTGCTGCAGGCCCAGGGCAGTGTGCTGACCAACAAATACGCCGAGGGCTACCCCGGACGCCGCTACTACGGTGGCTGCGAATACGTCGACGTCGTCGAGGACATCGCCCGCAACCGGGCGAAAGAGCTGTTCGGCGCGGAATTCGCCAACGTGCAGCCCCATTCCGGTGCGCAGGCCAACGCTGCGGTCCTGGCCGCGCTGATGGAGCCCGGCGAGACCATGCTCGGCCTCGACCTGGCCCACGGTGGCCACCTCACGCACGGCATGCGCCTGAACTTCTCCGGAAAGCTCTATGAGAACGCCTTCTACGGCGTGAGCAAAGAAGACTTCCGCATCGACATGGACGAGGTGCGCAAGGTCGCCCTCGACACCAAGCCGAAGGTCATCGTCGCCGGCTGGTCGGCTTATCCGCGGATCCTGGATTTCGCGGCCTTCCGGTCCATCGCCGACGAGGTCGGCGCGCACCTGTGGGTCGATATGGCCCACTTCGCCGGACTCGTCGCCGCCGGGCTGCATCCGTCGCCGGTCCCGTACGCCGATGTCGTGTCGTCGACGGTCCACAAGACCCTCGGTGGTCCGCGTTCGGGCATCATCCTGGCCAAGAAGGAGTGGGCCAAGAAGCTCAACTCCGCAGTGTTCCCCGGCCAGCAGGGTGGCCCGCTGATGCACGTCATCGCTGCCAAGGGCGTGGCCCTCAAGATCGCAGGCACCGAGGAGTTCAAGGAGCGCCAGCAGCGCACCCTCGACGGTTCTCGCATCCTTGCCGAGCGCCTGAACGGTGAGGACGTCGCCAAGGCCGGAGTGTCGGTCCTGACCGGCGGCACCGACGTGCACCTGGTGTTGGTCGACCTGCGCAACAGCAACCTCGACGGCCAGCAGGGCGAAGATCTGCTTCATCAGGTCGGTATCACCGTCAACCGCAACGCGGTGCCGTTCGACCCGCGTCCGCCGATGGTGACCTCCGGCCTCCGGATCGGTACACCCGCGCTGGCCACCCGCGGCTTCGGTGAAGAGCAGTTCCGTGAGGTTGCCGACATCATCGGCACCGCACTGGCTGCCGGCCAGGGCGCGGATGTCTCTGCGCTGCGGGCCCGCGTCTCGCAGCTCGCCCTCGACTTCCCGCTGTACGAGGGACTCGAGGATTGGGGCCTGCTCAGCACCCAGCGCTGAACCCCGAGCACACCAGACGAACCCATCTCTTTCGGTCGAACCACAGTTGGTTTCGACCGAAAGAGGTGGGTTCGGTATTCGGGCGATTGGTTTCGCATATCGCGGGTCGACCTCTAGGCTGTCTGGGTGAATGATTTGACCCAGGACGAACTGCTCTACGCCTTGGAAAAGGCGATTCCGGAAATCATGGAAGAGCACAACGCCGCGGCAGTGGCATGGAACCCGCACGATTTCGTGCCGTGGGCCGAGGGCAAGAACTTCGCGTTCTTGGGTGGCGAGGACTTCGATCCGAACCAGCCGTCCCCGCTGCCTGCCGATGTGGTCAAAGCGTTGCTGGCGTTGCTGCTCACCAAGGACAACATGCCGTCCTACCACCGTCTGATGGCGCAGAAGGCGTCCATCTTCGGTGCGTGGCAGCAGGTCATCGGAACCTGGACCGCCGAAGACAATCGTCATGCGATCGCGCTGCGGGACTACCTCGTGGTGTCGCGGCTGATGGATCCGGAAGCTGCCGAGACACTGCGGCTGCACCACATGACCAAGGGCAAGTTGCAGACGCCCGAGTCGGTGACCGAGTACGAGATCCTCGACGTGTTGGCGCTGCTCGCGGTGCACGAACTGCAGTGTGTGTCGTTCGGCGAGAAGCTCCTCGAGGCGTCCGACAGTGATGTCCTGAAGGGGATCGTCGAGAAGATCGTGCACGACGACCGTGTGCAGGCGAAGACGTTCACCAACTTCCTCAACGCGGGCGTCGATGCCAATGTGACCGAACTGATCAAGTCGGTTGACCGTGCGCTGACCGAGCTGGAACCGATCGGTGCCGACATCAACGACTTCGGTGACCTCGAGGTAATTGCACCGTTCAACGCCGATGTCGTGAAGTTCGTCGCCACCGCTCTGGTGGACGACCTCAAGCTGCACTCTCTCGACGGTCTCGACGAGACCAGCGAGGCGGCACGTCAGCGTGTCCTGGCCGCCGCCGGCCGGTAAGTACGCGGTTTCACCTGGCTTCACCCAACCCCGCTCCACACGCAGTCACGGCTGCGGAGGAGTGGGGTTTTTGGGTTCTCGGGCAGTGGTGCGCGGGGTCGCCGAGGCGCAGAATCTCGACTGATCCGCCAGCGGAACAGTTAACCGATTATTCACGGACACGAGCCGATTCCACCGAGCCGACACGCCGTGTTGGGCGTACTTTGACGTTTGACGGGCCGCGGGGAAGCGGTTCGTCCGGGAGGTTCGATCGTTGACTTGCTTACGTGAGTACGAGGGGACCGGCCCCGGTCCTCGTGACAGCAGCACCTAGCTGCTGAAACCAGAACCGGACCGGCCGCAACACACGTCTGAGTGGTGCCACCCAGACCGAGGAGCCCTTCGTGACCGCACGCGACGCCCGTACGTATGTCATCGATACTTCCGTGCTGTTGTCCGACCCTTGGGCGGCAACACGTTTCGCTGAGAACCACGTGATTCTTCCGCTGGTTGTCATCAGTGAATTGGAAGGCAAACGCCACCACCACGAACTGGGCTGGTTCGCTCGCGAAGCATTGCGCATGCTCGACGATCTGCGACTGGAGTTCGGGCGCCTCGATCAACCGATCCCCATCGGAACCGTCGGTGGCACCATGCAGGTCGAACTCAACCACACCGATCCGGCTGTCCTGCCCGCCGGGTTCCGCACAGACAGCAACGATTCCCGAATCCTGGCCTGCGCCTTGAACCTCCGAGCCGAAGGTAAAGACGTTGTCCTGGTGTCCAAGGACACTCCGCTGCGTGTGAAGGCGGGTGCGGTGGGCCTGGCCGCCGATGAATACCACGCTCAGGACGTGGTGGCCTCTGGCTGGAACGGGATGACCGAGGTCGACGTCGACTCGACAGTGATCGACACGTTGTTCGCCGACGGTGTGGTCGACCTCGACACTGCGCGGGATCTGCCGTGCCACACCGGGATCCGCTTGCTGGGCAACAACTCCAGTGCGCTGGGCCGGGTGAACCCGCAGAAGCAGGTACAGCTGGTGCGCGGAGATCGCGAGGTGTTCGGGTTGCGGGGGCGCAGCGCCGAACAACGGGTGGCACTGGATCTTCTCCTCGACGACAGTGTCGGCATCGTCTCGATGGGCGGCAAGGCGGGTACCGGTAAGTCGGCGTTGGCCTTGTGTGCCGGCCTCGAAGCGGTGCTCGAACGGCGTACCCAACGCAAGGTTGTCGTATTCCGGCCCCTCTATGCCGTTGGCGGACAAAACCTCGGCTATCTGCCCGGCAGTGAGTCGGAGAAGATGGGGCCCTGGGCGCAGGCGGTGTTCGACACTCTCGAGGGTCTGGCGTCCACCGAGGTGATCGAAGAGGTTCTCAGCCGCGGCATGCTCGAAGTGCTTCCGCTGACCCATATTCGGGGTCGTTCGCTCCATGATTCGTTTGTGATCGTCGACGAGGCGCAGTCGCTGGAGCGCAATGTGTTGCTGACTGTGCTGTCCCGCCTCGGCTCGGGTTCACGAGTGGTGCTCACCCACGACGTCGCACAGCGCGACAATCTCCGGGTCGGCAGGCATGACGGTGTAGCTGCGGTGATCGAAAAGCTCAAGGGGCACCCGCTTTTCGCGCATGTGACTTTGACCCGCAGCGAGCGGTCGCCGATTGCGGCGCTGGTCACCGAAATGCTGGAGGAATTCGCGCCGGGAGCGTAGCGAGCGGGCGAGGTTGGGCACTGTGCGCCGGGAGCGTAGCGAACGGGCGAAAATGGTTGGAGTGTAGGGCCTTACAGGCCGGCGTGGCTCAGCAATCGTTTCGTTTGATGTTGGTATCCGGGTCGCTCACTGTGTCGAGGAGTTTGCCGTACCGGTTGGCGGGGTAGTCGGGCAATGCGTCGCACAGTGCCGATTTGCCTTGTCCGACAACAACATAGGCGGCATAGATGAGCTTGCCGTTGTCATCGTTGGCGCGCAGGGAGGGGCACGACTGATCGGTGCGCAGATACTGCGCGCCGGGATGGTTGTCGAGAGCTCGCGTGATCTCGTCTTGGTAGGTCCTTGGGTTGGTGGCGTTGGCGACCACAATGATCGCTGTGCCGTCGCAGGCGGGTGTGCTGATCGGCACCGAGAGTCCGAGATCGGCGGAGTTGGTGGTCGGGATCACCGACTCGGCGGTCGCCGAGACATCGGTCGGCGGGGTCTGCTGTGTCGGCGGGACCTGCGCGGTGGCCGTGACGGTCTCGGTTGTGGTGTTCGCGGTGACTGCGGCGGTGCCTGCCGCATCGGTGTTGTCGTCGGGCCAGAACACAGCTGTGGCAATCGCTGCCAGGACGAGCACGACGACTGCCGCGATGCCGCCGACGATCCAGGGTGTCCGGGAACGGGGACCACTGGGCGGCGGTGGATGGTGCGGTGGTTGCGGGGCAGGCGGCGCGGCCGTGTACTGCTGCGTGGGTGGGGGAGTGGGAGCGCTGGAGGCCTGCCGTTCGGGTTCCTGTGGTGGTCCGGTCCGGGTGCGCGGTGCGACCGAGGGCAACCCGAGGAGCGTAGGCGCCTGGTGTGCGGCGTGTGGGTCGGGTGCGGACGTCTCGGCGGGCGGCGCGTCCGGCAGGTTCAGTGCGGCCGCCAGTTCGTGGGCGAACTGTCCGCAGGTCGGATAGCGGTCTGCGGGCGCAGGGGCCAGGGCCCGGTCGATGACCGGCGCGACACCGGCCGGGAGGTCGCGGCCGGATCCGGGAGGAGCGCCGGTGAGCAACGCGACCGCGGTACATCCGAGGGCGTAGACATCGGCGCGTGCATCCACCGGTAGGCCACGGAGTTGTTCGGGCGCGGAGTAGGCGACCGTGCCGACCGACACCCCCGTGGTGGTCAGGTCGCCGACATCTGCGAGTGGACGGGCGATGCCGAAGTCCGTGAGCATGACCCGGTGCGGTGTTGCGTCGGTGAGCATGATGTTGCCGGGTTTGACGTCGCGGTGCAGCAGTCCCTGGCCGTGGGCGTAGTCGAGTGCCGCGGACACCTCGGTGATGATCTGCAGGCAGAGCGTCGGGCGGACACCGGTCGGGTAGATGGCCAGGAGTTCGGCGCCGTCGGTGCCCGGAACGTAGTCCTGGCTGATCCAGAGTTGGCCCATGTATTCGCCACGGTCGTGTACTGCCACGATGTTCGGGTGCCAGAGCTTTGCCGACAGATCGGCCTCGCGCACGAACCTGCGCCGGTAGTTCTCGTCGGACGCGGCGCTGGACCCGGGCAGTGAGGCGGGCAGGATCTTGAGGGCATCCGACCGTGGCAGGCGGGGATGCTTGGCCAGATACACCTCACCCATGCCACCGGCGCCCAGTAGACGCTCGATTGTGTATCCGGCAAAAATGGTGCCCACGGCAAGCGGCATGAAAACCCTCGAACTCTCTTCATCGGTGCCGGCCCCGGGAGCGGAGTGCGCGTCGGGTCGGCAGTGACCAGATTAGTGCAGTCCCGTGATCGCACCGATACGTGCTTTGGCTTACGAGTTGGCATAATCAGCAGGTGCTGAAGTTGTCAAAGAGGTTGATGGGGCCAGTGGTGTCACTGGCCGCCGCGTGTGTTGTTGTCTCTGCAATGGTGGTGCCCGTGTCGGCACAGGCCGAGGAGGTGCTCACCCCGGAGTCGTTCCCGCTGTCGACCCAGATGATCAAGGTGACCTCGGAATCCATCTACGACACCGTCGCCACGCTCACCGCCTGGGAACGTGACGAAGCCGGTACGTGGATCCAGGTCGTCGAACCGACCAGGGCCGATCTCGGCGCCGAAGGCATCGGCATCCCTCGTGACAGTGTGTGGCGGACGCCGATGGGTATTTTCGCCCTGGACCAGGCCTTCGGTAACCAACCCAGTCCCGGCACCAAGATGCCGTACTTCCAGGCGGATGAGCAGGATTGGTGGGACGCCCTTCCCGGGTCACCCACCTACAACACGCACGTTCGACAGGTCGAGAGTCCCGGCGGTGACAGCGAGAACATCCTCGCCACCGGCGAGGTCTACGACTACGTCGTCAACATCGCCCACAATCCGCAGCGGGTTGACGGGTTCGCGTCAGGGATCTTCCTGCACGTCACCAATGAAGAACCCACATGGGGCTGCGTTGCGATCGATCGCGATGTGATGAGGCAGATCGTCCAGTGGCTGGATCCGGCCCGTCAGCCGATCATCGACATCGGCCTGGCCTGACCCACCCCGATGATGTGGGGTTTTGGCGAACGTTTCCGCAGGTCGGCACCGCCAAAACAGCACATCATCGGGTTCTGCGTTTGAGTTCGAAGGTGACTGCGTGGCGCTCGTCGAAGTCTTCGCGGGCGGCGGTGACCATTTCGGTCTGGGCGCGCGCCTGGTTGATCACCGGTGTGACCGGATCAAGGGTCGCCAGGTAGGCGTCATGTGCGGCCAGTGACCTCACCGCGGTCTCGATCGCCTCGCTGTCGACCTCTTCGGCGTGGGTGGCATCCGGGCTCGCCTCGAACAGCCAACGCGGTTTGGCGTCGAGACTGTCGTAGGTCTGCACGACAGCGGCAGCGAATTCCCGATGGTCGCGTTGGTTGGGCATCCCCGGCCCCCACTGCGGGCCGCCGTATATCGAGACGATTATCTCGGGCCTCACGCGGGTGATCACTTCGGCGATCCGAAGGCGCAGATCGGGATCGTTGGTGATTGCGGAGTCGGGGAAGTCCCAGAACTCGATCGCCTGGACACCGACGATTTGGGCCGATTGTCGTTGCTCGGCCTCGCGGACCGGGCCGGCCTGCTGCGGTGGCATGCCCTCGATTCCGGCCTCGCCACGTGAAGCGAGGGCGTAGACAACGCTCTTGCCCGCACTGGTCCACTTGGCGACCGCCGCCGCGACCCCGTACTCGGGATCGTCCGGATGCGGCACCAGTACCAACGCGGTGAGCCAGTCGGTGGGAAACGGAATCAGCACAACCGACCGTAACCGAAGATGTGCCCTTTTGGCGAGTAAAAGCCCAGGTCAGGCTCGCCAAAAGGGCACACTATCGGGGTGGGGGGTCAGCGTTCGCGATCCAGGTTGGCCATCTTGAGGACGTCGAGACGTTTGTCGAGCTCGGCCTCGGAGAGTTTGTCACCGATCAGGCCGCGGTCGATCACGGTCTGCCGGATCGTCTTCTTCTCCTTGAGTGCCGCCTTGGCAACCGCGGCTGCCTCTTCGTAACCGATTGCGCTGTTGAGCGGGGTCACGATCGACGGGGACGATTCGGCCAGTTCCTTGAGACGATCCTCGTTGGCGACCAGTCCGGCGATGCAGCGATCGGCAAACAGCCGCGAGACGTTGGCCAGCAGCTTGAGCGACTCCAGGACGTTGCGAGCCATCATCGGGATGTAGACGTTCAGCTCGAACGCGCCGTTACCACCGCCCCAGGTGACGGCGGCGTCGTTGCCGATGACCTGTGCGGCGACCTGGGTTACTGCCTCGGGCAGCACCGGATTGACCTTGCCGGGCATGATCGAGCTGCCGGGTTGCAGATCGGGGAGCCGGAGTTCGCCGAGACCGGTCAGCGGGCCCGAACCCATCCACCGGACATCGTTGGCGATCTTGGTCAGGGAGACCGCCACCGTCTTCAAGGCGCCCGACAGTTCGACGAGTCCGTCGCGTGCGGCCTGCGCCTCGAAGTTGTCCTTGGCCAGGGCGAGTTCGTCCACGCCGGTGAGTTTGACCAGCTCGGCGACGACCTTGGTCCCGAATCCGGCAGGCGCGTTGAGGCCGGTGCCCACTGCGGTACCGCCGATGGGCAATTCACCGAGGCGAGGCAGGGTCGCGGTGACCCTCTCGACACCGGCCTCGATCTGGCGGGCATAGCCACCGAACTCCTGGCCGAGGGTGACCGGCACCGCGTCCATCAGATGGGTGCGGCCGGACTTGACCACGGTGCGCCACTGGGTTGCCTTCTCAGCCAACGACTTCTGCAAGTGCTGCAGGGCCGGGATGAGGTCGGTGACCGCAGCCTCGGTGGCAGCGACGTGTGTCGCAGTGGGGAAGGTGTCATTCGACGACTGCGACATGTTGACGTGGTCGTTCGGATGGACATCGACTCCGGCCGCCTTGGCGATCGAGGCGATGACCTCGTTGGCGTTCATGTTCGAGCTCGTGCCCGAGCCGGTCTGGAACACGTCGATCGGGAACTGGTCGTCGTGCTCACCATCGGCGATTTCCTTGGCGGCGGTCACAATCGCGTCGGCCTTCTCCGCGTCGAGGAGACCGAGGTCTTTGTTGACCTGTGCGCAGGCGGCCTTGAGCAGGCCCATCGCACGGATCTGTGTCCGTTCCAACGGACGGTGGCTGATCGGGAAGTTCTCCACCGCGCGCTGGGTCTGCGCACGCCAGAGAGCTTCGGCCGGAACCCGGACCTCACCCATGGTGTCGTGCTCGATGCGATAGGCCTGCTCACTCAATGTTCAGCGCTCCTTGGATCGGATCCTGACGCCACCCAGTGGAACGGTGATCGCGCCGCCCGGATCGGTGAAAAAGTCGTTGCCCTTGTCGTCGACGACGATGAAGGCCGGAAAGTTCTCTACCTCGATCTTCCATACAGCTTCCATGCCGAGTTCAGGGTATTCGATGACCTCTTGGCTCTTGATGCAGTCGAGTGCCAGACGTGCGGCCGGACCACCGATGGAACCGAGGTAGAAACCACCATGGCGCTCACATGCGTTCGTGACCTGTTTGGAACGATTTCCCTTGGCCAGCATGACCATTGACCCACCGGCAGCCTGGAACTGCTCCACGTAGCTGTCCATGCGGCCGGCCGTGGTCGGTCCGAATGAGCCCGACGCCATGCCCTCAGGGGTTTTGGCCGGACCGGCGTAATAGACCGGATGGTTGCGCAGGTAGTCGGGCATCGGATCGCCGGCGTCCAGGCGTTCCTTGATCTTGGCGTGGGCGATGTCGCGGGCCACGACCAGCGGACCGGTCAGCGACAGGCGGGTCTTCACCGGGTACTGCGACAGCTGCGCGAGGATCTCGGCCATCGGGCGGTTGAGGTCGACCTCGACCACCTCGCCGCTGGAGATGTCTTCGGCCACACCGGCCGCGGGCATGTACTTCGCCGGGTCGGTCTCGAGTTGCTCGAGGAACACCCCGTCGGCGGTGATCTTGCCGAGCGCCTGCCGGTCGGCCGAGCATGAGACCGCGATCGCGACCGGACACGACGCACCGTGCCGGGGGAGACGGACCACGCGGACGTCGTGGCAGAAGTACTTGCCACCGAACTGTGCGCCGATCCCGAAGGACTGGGTCAGCTTGAAGACCTCTTCCTCGAGTTCGAGGTCCCGGAACCCGTGCGCCGACATCGACCCCGACGTCGGGAGGTTGTCCAGGTAGTGGGCCGAGGCGTATTTCGCGGTCTTGAGCGCGAACTCGCCCGAGGTACCGCCGATGACGACGGCCAAGTGGTACGGCGGGCAGGCCGCGGTGCCCAGCGAGCGGATCTTCTCGTCGAGGAACTTGAGCATTCCCTCGGGGTTCAGGATGGCCTTGGTTTCCTGGAACAGGAACGACTTGTTCGCGCTGCCACCGCCTTTGGCCATGAACAGGAACTTGTATTCGGGACCCTTGGGGCCTTGCTCGGTCGCGTAGATCTCGACCTGGGCAGGCAGATTCGAGCCGGTGTTCTTCTCTTCGTACGTGGTCAACGGTGCCAGCTGCGAATATCGCAGGTTGAGCTGGGTGTAGGCGTCGTACACACCGCGCGAGATGGACGCGGCGTCGTCGGCGCCGGTCAGCACACCTTCGCTCTTCTTGCCCATCACGATCGCGGTGCCGGTGTCCTGGCACATCGGGAGCACGCCGCCTGCGGAGATGTTGACGTTTTTCAGCAGGTCCAGTGCGACGAAGCGGTCGTTACCCGAGGACTCGGGGTCGTCGATGATCTTGCGTAGCTGCGCAAGATGAGCCGGACGCAGGTAGTGGCTGATGTCATGCATTGCCTCTGCGGTCAGTTTCCGGATGGCTTCCGGGTCGACCTTGAGGAAGGTCTGACCGTCGACCTCGAGCGTCGACACCCCCTCCGTCGTGATCCGTCGGTACGGGGTGTCGTCGCCGTCGATCGGGAGCAGATCGGAGTAGAGAAACTCTGGGGCGGAAGCTGGTTTACTCACGCTCAGCATCGTATAGCTGCGGCCTACCGCGCCTCGTCAGAGGTTGTGCGGATTGAGGATCCGAAGTTGTTCGAACAAAAAAATCCGGCGACCACACCGCGGGTGTGGTCGCCGGACAGACACGATTGGAGCGGAAGGCGTCAGGCCCTGGAGGTGTTGGTGGAGATCTCGCCGACCTTGGCGCGGGTGTGGCGGCCTTCGATGGTGCGGATGGTGCCCGACTTCGAACGCATCACCAGCGAGCGGGTGGTGGCACCGTTGGCGCGGTAGCTCACGCCACGGAGCATGTCGCCGTTGGTGACGCCGGTGGCACAGAAGAACATGTTCTCGCCGCTGACGAGGTCTTCTGTCTTGAGTACCCGGTCGAGGTCGTGCCCGGCATCGAGTGCCTTCTGACGCTCGGCGGCGTTGCGCGGCCACAGCTTGCCCTGGATCTCGCCGCCCATGCACTTCATCGCAACCGCGGTGATGATGCCCTCGGGGGTGCCGCCGATGCCCATGAGCATGTCGACAGAACTCTCGGCCTGCGCGGCCGAGATGGCACCGGCAACGTCGCCGTCGGAGATCAGCCGCACCTTGGCGCCTGCCGCGCGGATCTCACCAATCAGTCCTTCGTGGCGTTCACGATCGAGCACGACGACGGTGAGGTCGGCGATCTCGATGCCCTTGGCCTTGGCCACGGCCTGCACGTTGAACTCCACCGATGCGGTGATGTCGATGACACCGGCAGCTTCCGGGCCGACAGCGATCTTCTCCATGTAGAAGACGGCCGACGGGTCGTACATGGTGCCGCGCTCGGACACCGCGAGCACGGCGATCGAGTTGGGCCTGCCCTCGGCCATCAGGGTGGTGCCGTCGATGGGATCGACTGCGACGTCGACCTCGGGGCCTTCACCGTTGCCGACCTCTTCGCCGTTGTAGAGCATCGGTGCTTCGTCTTTTTCGCCCTCGCCGATGACAACCACACCGCGCATCGAGACGGTGGACAGCAGCTGACGCATCGCGTCGACCGCAGCCTTGTCGCCACCGTTCTTGTCGCCCTTGCCAACCCAGCGTCCGGCCGCCAGTGCGGCGGCCTCGGTCACGCGCACGAGTTCCATCGCCAGGTTTCGGTCGGGAGCCTCAAAATTGGGGGTAGCGGCTGACATGGTGATGGCCTCCTGAATCGCGGCGATTGGTGTTGAAGGCCATCCTTTCATGCCCGTTACTGCAGGTGGTGCACCGGTGCCTGCCCGTAGACGGTGACATTCATCCCAGCCTCACGTGCCTTGAGTTGCAGCGCGAGGTATCGCGAATAGTGACGGGACTGGTGGAGATTGCCGCCGTGGAACCAGAGGTTCTCCTGCGCGGTGGGTTTCCACATATTGCGGAGCTCGCCCTCCCATGGGCCGGGATCCTTGATGGTGTCCGAGCCGAGCCCCCAGCATTTGCCCACCTTGTCGGCGACCTCCTGAGAGATCAGCTGCGCAGCCCAGCCGTTCATCGAACCGAAGCCGGTGGCCAGCACGATGAGGTCGGCCTCGAGTTCGGTGCCGTCCGACAGGACAACCGATCGGGGCTTGATCTCGGTGATGTGCGCGGGAGCCTTCAACTTCACCTTGCCGTCGGCGATGAGCTCGGACGCGCCGACGTCGATGTAGTAGCCGGATCCGCGGCGCAGGTACTTGAGGAACAGCCCGGAGCCGTCGTCGCCGAAGTCCAACATGAATCCGGCGGCCTCGAGGCGGTCGTAGAACTCCTTGTCCTGTTCGCGGATGGTGTCCCAGGTGGGGAGTTGGAAATCGGCGAGCAGGCCGTAGGGGATCGACCCGAAGATCAGGTCGGCCTTTTCGTGATCGATGCCATTGGCCAGGGCCTCTTCGGAATACAGCGGGCCGAGCACTTCACGCATCAACGATTCGGATCGCACGATATGTGTGGTCGAACGCTGGATCATCGTGACGTCGGCACCGTTCTCCCAGAGGTCGGCGCAGATGTCGTGCGCGGAATTGTTGGCGCCGAGCACAACCGCCTTCTTACCCGCGTACTTGCCACCTCCGGAGTGCTGCGACGAATGGACCAGGTCACCTTCGAAGGTGTCCGCGCCGGGTATCTCGGGGATGTTCGGGACGCCCGACATCCCGGTGGCCATCACCAGTTGGGTGGGGTGCAGGGTCAACATTTTTCCTTCGCGCTCGACCTCAACCGTCCACGTGCCGGCGGCTTCGTCGAATGAGGCGCTGTGGCACAGGGTGTTCGACCAGTAGTTGAGCTCCATGATCTTGACGTAGCTCTCGAGCCAGTCACCCATCTTGTCCTTGGGGGTGAACACCGGCCAGTCGTCGGGGAACGGCAGGTACGGCATGTGGTCGTACCAGACCGGATCGTGGAGCGACAGTGAGTAGTAGCGTCCCCGCCACTGGTCGCCGGGCTTCGGGTGCTTGTCGATGACCAGTGCCGACACACCCAAGCGGCGCATCCGTGCGGCCAGCCCGATTCCGCCCTGGCCACCGCCGATGATCAGCGCGTAGGGCGAGGTGGTGATGCCCAAGGTGTCCTGCGCCTCGGTGCGGCGGTCGAGCCAGTTCTTGCGGCCGGGGACAACCCCGTGCTCGGCGCCCTTGATGCGTCGGTTGCCCTTGTTCTCGGGGAACTCGAGCAGTTCCTGCGCGGAGGTGAGGAAGGTCCAGCACTTGCCGTCGCGCAGGCGCATCAGACCTTTGCCACGCAACACCGGCGTCGTGAAGGTGTACCAGGCCTCGGTGATGCCGTCAGCCTCGCTCGCTTCACCATCGAGCTGGAAAGAACCCGGCGCCGAATGCGGCAGGGTCGCGCGCAACATTGCCGCCAGATCGTCTTTGCCCTCGGCGGTGGTCAGGTTCCAGCTCAGGGCCACCAGGTCACGCCAGTAGCAGTCATCGACAAAGAGGTCGGTGACGGCGCTGACGTCGCCGGTCTGCTGGGCCTCGCCGATCGCCCGTTCGAGATCGGTGAGAAATGCCTGCGCCGTCTGAGTGGGGGAGACAGTGGTCGTCATGTACAACTCCTTAGCGTGAGGTGGATCACACCTGACTGTAGGAGTGGTGGGCGACTTTCGGGAGGGTTGCAGGGGGTTGCAGTGAGCTGCGGATGTGGTCCGCGCGGCTGATTCAGGCGATGGTCGCGGTGACCGTCAGCCGGTACGGCCGCGGAAGCAGCAGGGACCCGAGGGTGCGGCGGATCCGCGACACCTCGGCCCGGACGGTCACCGTGTGGTCGCCGTCGCCATAGAGCGCCGTGGACAACTCGCGGGCGCTCAATCCGGCCGGGTTCTGCACCAAGATGCGCAGCACGTCGAACTGCCTCTTTGTCAATGGATGTGTTGCCGGCTCGGAACCGTCGAAAGTGATTTGTGCACAGGGTGGTTCGGCGGAGAGAACCAGCACGACGGCACGATTGTGCGATCGCTGCAGCTGCCAGAGGTCGCCCACCGGCCGGGCCTCGAAGTGGCCCAGACTGGGAACCCAGACTGTGCCGGCATCAAGCCCGCCGGGGATGAAGAGGCGGTCGCTGACCGCGATCCCGCGCGTGGCGATGACCCAGCCGTTGCGGTCGACAACCAGGGACTCGGTTCCTGTCGGCCCGAGTAATCCGGCCGCGGCGTCACTGCGCGTCCGCAGATCGTCGCGATGCAGCATCCGCAGTTCGGCGTTGACGGCGTCGAGGGTGGAACAGACCAGCGACAGGGTGTGCGGGTGCGCGGTACGGAGCCCGCCGGACAGTGTGATGGCGCCGAGAACGGAGTCGTCCCGGGGGTCGATGATCGGCGCGCCCGTGCACACCCAACCGTGGTGGCTCGGATGGGAGTGCTCGGAGCCGAAGATTTGGACCGGCGCGCGATCGGCCATCGCCGTGCCCAAGGCGTTGGTGCCCACCGATTTCTCGGTCCAGGAGGCGCCCTCGACAAAGCCGAGGCTCTCCGACCGGCGCCGGACTTCCGGTGGTCCGGCCACCCACAGGACAACGCCGTCCCGGTCGCAGAGAACCAATTCGGTGGCGGTGTCGGTGCAACTGACCAGCAAGCGTTCGCGCAGTGAGGTTGCCGCGTGGTTGAGCAGGGGGTCGGAGTTGCGGCGGTTGGCGACCTCGTCCGTCGGCCGGTAGTGCGGACCGCGGAACTCGGCGGGCTGACGCTGCCACGACCGGGCCACCTGCTCGCGCACACCACTGGGTACCGAACCCGTGGCAGACCACTGCTCGAACAGGGAGTCGAGATGCCGAAGGTGGGCACGCGGATCCTGACCTATACGCAGCGCGCTCGACGGACGCGATGTTCGTATCGCGGGTTGTGGCACACAGACCTCCGGCTTGCAGAACCTGGTACGGCGAGGATCCTGCGTCGCCGATGAGTCTACGTGAGCCGCGTCACAGGGCGGAGCTGCCCACGCCAGCAGACGCAGTCACCCCCGTCAACCATGGTCGACGGGGGTGGTGTGGAGTCTCGACGATCAGCCAGCCGCGCAAGGACAGCTATTCGGCTGCGCCGAGGGCAATCACTACTCGGCTGCGCCGACGGTCGGCCTCACTGCCTTCGCATTCGCATCCTCGATCGGGATCTCGCGGATGGCGGTGCCCTCGATATCGACATTCGGAAGGATCTTCTCGAGCCATGCCGGCATCCACCAGGCCTTGTCGCCCATGATCGTGATGAGTGCCGGAACGATCAGCATCCGCACCACAAACGCGTCGAAGAACACGGCGGCGGCCAGAGAGAAGCCCATCATCTTTGCGGTGGTGTCGGGTGCGAGCATGAACGCCGCGAACACCGAGATCATGATCACCGCGGCCGACGACACCACGCGCGCGCCGTGCTTGTAGCCGATGATCACCGCCTCCTTGGCAGGCAGCCCGTGCACGTATTCCTCGCGCATTCGTGTCACGAGGAACACCTGATAGTCCATGGCCAGACCGAAGACCACGCCGATCATGAAGATCGGCAGGAACGAGATGATCGGTTGGGTGTGGGTGATGATGCCGAAATGGCCGAGCTGGAAGATCGCCACCGTGGCGCCGAACGTGGCACACACCGAGAACAGGAATCCGATGGTGGCGGTCAGTGGGACCAGGATCGACCGGAACACGATCATCAGGATGATGAACGCCAAACCGACAACCAGGAGCAGATACGGGATCAACGCTGAGTCCAACTTGGCCGAGATGTCCGACATGATCGCCGTCTGGCCGCCGACGTTGAGCGTGACCCCTTCGGCGTCAGTGGTTTTCGAATAGCCGCGAATCTGTTCCATCAGTTCGTGCGTCTGCGGGCCACTGGGCGACTGTTGTGGGGTCACGAAGATCAGCGCTGATGTCGCGCCGGTCTGGGCGTTGGCCGCGTCCGGACCGTTGCCGCGCCAGGTGAGCTGGTCGGGCGTGGCGACATTGGACAACGTTTTGATGTACGCGACCGTCTGCTCGGCGGCAGGGCTGACGGCGCCGCCCTTGGTGTCATTCAGCACCACCAGGAGGGGGCCGTTGATGCCCTCACCGAAGCCTTGTTGCAGCAACGTGGTCGCCGCGACCTCAGAGTCGGTGGTGGTCGACAGACCCAGTTCCAGCTTGGTCATCGGCAATGCCACCACAACCAGTGCCAGCAGCGAGATGACCGCGATCGGCCACGGGTACTTGGTCACGAACTTGGCAAAACGGAGCCCGTTGGTCTCCTGCGATTCGGGCTCGTCGCCATGGCGCAGTTTCGGAATGGGCGGCGAGAACGCAAAGCGGCCGAAGGCGCCGAGCAACCCGGGAATCAGTGTGATGGCACCGAGGACCGCGACGATCACGGCCAACGCCGCAGCCAGACCCATCTGCGAGATGAACGGGATTCCGACCACCGAGAGCGCCGCCACCGCGATCACAACTGTCAGGCCGGCGAACACAACCGCAGATCCGGCCGTCCCGACCGCTCGGCCCACCGCCGCCTCACGTGAACCACCAAGATTGAGTTCACTGCGATATCTGGAGACGATGAACAGCGCGTAGTCGATGGACACCGCGATTCCGAGCATCGTGATGATGGCGGTTGCGCTCTGGTTGATGCTGAGGAACTCGGCACCCAGCGTGACCAACATGATGGTGATGATCACGCTGACGATGCCGGTGATGAGGGGGATGAACGCGGCAACCACCGCGCCGAAAGCCACGATCATCACAAAGAAGGCGATGACAAAACCGAGCATCTCGGCTGCGCCGCCCGCTTCCTGGACCTGCATCAGAGACCCGGTGCCCTGGACGTCGAGGCCGCCGACGCGGAATTCGGAGAGGATGTCCTCGAACTGCTTCATGTTGTCGGCAGTCAGGTCTTGCGGGTTGATGGTCTGGGCAACCTGGATCAGACCGATGGTGTTGTTGTCGCCCAGCACGGACGCCGCCAGCGCCGGTTCCAGTTCCGCGACGGTCAGCGGGTTCGCCACCTCATCGGGAGTGGTGATGTCTGGCAGCGTCTTGAGCTTGGCGACCAGCTGATCGATGGTGGCTGTGTGTGGCGCCAGGCCGTCGTTCGCGGCGACGAGCACACTGGTCGACGACTCGGATTGCGCTGCGTTGATCGCGGGGAAGTTCTTTTCCATCAACGACATCGCTTTGTCCGAGTCGGTGCCTGGTAGCTCAAAATCTTTGGAGAACTTCGGATTCAATGCGCTGACCAGCGTGACCACCAACGCGGCGAGCACGATCCAGCTGACGATCACCCACCATTTGTGCCGAAAAGAGAACCGCCCGAGTCGATACAGGAACATTGCCATGCGCAGAGCTTATAGTCTGCGGGTGACATCGCTCTCAGCGGTAAGAAGAATGTAAGATCCCTAACATACGTTATCCGACAATGGTTTCCGCTTTATTTCGTGGGCAGAACCTGTGCGCCGGGGCTCGAGGCCTGCAACGGTGAAACCGCGAGAACCGCTTCTGCGAGGGTGGTGAAATCGGGTTCCTTGGCCTTGTTCGCCATCAAACCGATCCGCACGTCACCGAGGTCGGTCACCCATACCGAACGTCCGCCCTCAGGCTGGCTGTAGACCGCCCACTGCGATCCACCGATGTCGCGGGTGCCCGCGCCGAGCAGTGTTTCGTCCCCGGACAGCTGCCCAACCAGGGCGTCTTTGGTGGCGCCGGTCTGGCTCAACTGGATGTAGACGCCGTTGGACGTGATGTATCCGGCGTTGGAGACGGTGGTGTTCTCGAGGGCGACGGTGCTGCCGCTGTTGGGTTTCCAGTCCGCGGGTGTCTGCGGCAGCCGGATCGGGAACGTCGAAGTGCGGGCGTCTGCCTTCAATCCGCTGTCCACGTCGTAGGCGGGGACCTTGTCGTCACCCGCGCCGCCGGTCAGACCGACGGAACAATTCCCGGAGACCGCCGCGACGAACATGCAGAGCAACAACAAAGGGATCAAAGACCAGATCATGTCTTTGTTGTTGGTCAGAATCCGGGGTTTTGCAGCCACCACCCGAGTATTGCAGGGCGCCCGCGATGGTCATAAACGGGCGAGGGCCGCCGGCGGATGCCTGTACCTCGAATTCAGATCTCAGGCCTCGTCGTCGAGGTCGTCGTCGGTATCGTCCTCGAATTCACTGTCGTCGTCGGTCCCGAGAACCGCTTCGATGCGCTTTCGGGCGCCTTCGAGATGTTCCTCACATCGCCGGGACAAGGCCTCGCCGCGTTCCCATAGCTCCAGCGATGCGTCGAGGTCCAGGCCGCCCTGTTCCAGGGTGCGGACCACCACGATCAGCTCGTCCCGGGCCTGTTCGTAGCCCAGTTCGCTGATCGGCCGCTCATTGCTGTCGGCGTCTTTCTTCGCTTCCACTGTCTTCCTTCTTGTCCGTGCCGGGACGCCGGTGCCGGGTATCCGGCGATTGCTGGTGCGTCCGGTGTTGGGTTGGTCTGGTGAACTCGCGTCCGGTCCGGCCCGTTATTGGTTTTCAGCCCCGTCGTGGCTTTTCGACGCCCATCACCGCGGCGCGGGTGGCGCCGTCGGCGACCCGCACCCGGAGTTGGGTACCGATCGGCATGTCGTCCACCGATGTGACCACGTGGGGATCTTCGTCCGAACTGCTGGCGGCCCCGGGTACGCGTTGCACAACGGCGTATCCGCGGGCCAGCGTCTGCGCGGGGCCGAGGGTGGACAGGCGCGCAGTGAGATGTTCGATGCGCTGTTCCTCGTGGGCCACGAGCCTGGCGACGTCGCGGCGGATGTCGCGGGCTGCGCGTTCGATCTCGTCGATGCGGTCGTCGACGATGCGGTAGGGCTGGGCCAGCACCGGGCGGCCGCGCAACGAGTCGAGTCCGCGAACCTGAGTGGTAACCCAATTCCGCAGTGCCCCGGCACTTCTCGCGCGCAGATCGCGGACGATCGCGAGTTCGACCGCGACGTCGGGGACCACGCGCTTTGCGGCGTCGGTGGGCGTTGCCGCCCGTAGGTCTGCCACCAGGTCGAGAACAGGGGAGTCGGGCTCGTGCCCGATCGCACTGACCACTGCGGTCGTGACCTGGGCGACGGCGCGGCACAGGGCCTCGTCGGAGAAGGGCAGCAGATCCTCGACGCTGCCGCCGCCGCGGGCCAGGATGATGACGTCGACTTCGGGATCGGCGTCCAGTTCGGCCAGATGGCGCAGAATCGCAGGGACTGCCGTCGGACCCTGCACGGGGGCGTTGCGGATCTCGAAACGTACTGCAGGCCAACGCTTTTGTGCGACCGAGATGATGTCGCGTTCTGCGGCGCTCGCACGTCCGGTGATGAGCCCGATGGTGCCGGGCAGAAACGGCAATGGACGTTTGCGCGCGTCGTCGAACAGTCCTTCGGCGGCCAGCAGCCGGCGAAGTCGTTCGATTCGCGCGAGGAGTTCGCCGATGCCGATCGGCCGGATCTCGGTGACCCGCAATGACACCGTGCCCCGCCCGGTGTAGAACACCGGCTTGCCGAGGACCACAACGCGGGCCCCCTCGGTCAGTGGGACCGGCGCACGGGTCAGCAGATCGGGACTACAGGTGACCTGGATGGAGATGTCCGCTGCGGGATCACGCAGCGTCAAGAAAGCGGTGCGGGTACCGGGACGGCGGTTGATCTGGGTCAGCTGACCTTCGACCCAGACCTGTCCCAGTTTGTGTAGCCAGTCGGCGATCTTGGTGTTGATCGTCCGTACCGGCCACGCCGATTCGGGCGTATTGCTCACGTGGGAAGGCTACTTGCTCGCTGCGGTCACACGGTTGTCGAGCATGGTGATGAACGGTGCCCGGGCCCGCGTGGACTTCTCGTACGCGGCCAGTTCCTTGAGTTCGTCGATGCCGACGGTGCGGAGTTTTGCCCGCAGCTGTGCCAGCGTCAGCGTGTCGTAGTCGAGTGCCTCGACGATTTCGGGCGCGTCACCGTTCGCGCTCGTCGCCGGCGCCGGATCCTCGGCGTCGAGGTCGGGAGCCGAGCTGTAGAGCGCGAACCGGCCCGACCCTGACGGCGCCACCGCGGACTCCGTGTCGTCTTTGTCGGCTTCGCCCGGGGTCGGATCGCCGGATTCGGTGGTTGTGGCCGGAGTCACCGGACGAGTTGTGGTTGGCAGGACGAAGTCGTCCTCGTCTTCATCGAAGACGGCCCATTCCGGCTCCTCTTCGGCGTGACCGAGCAAGGACTCGAAGACCTCGTCGCCCTTGATTGCCATTTCGGCGATGCCCTGCTGAAGGCGCATCACCGCCTGCAATGTCTCGCTGATAGCGGTCATCGGAAGAGTGATCGCTGTGGTCGGCAATTTGCGTGTCTCTTCGAGCACAGTGACAACAACCCCGGCAGCGACCCTTGCGGCATAAGGTGGTCGGATCATGTCCATACTCTGCCTCATGCTGCAGGCCGTGACCACTAGTAGGGTCGGATTGCCCGTACGCTGAACGTCATGAGTTCGGCCGAAAACACCCCGTCAGGCAAGAAAATCCTGCTCGCTGAGCCGCGTGGCTACTGCGCGGGCGTCGATCGCGCTGTCGAGACAGTGGAAAAAGCGCTCGAGAAGCACGGCGCCCCGGTGTATGTGCGTAAGGAGATCGTCCACAACCGGCATGTGGTGGAGACACTCACAGACCGCGGCGCGGTCTTCGTCGACGAGACCGATGAGGTACCCGAGGGTGCGCTCGTGGTGTTCTCGGCGCACGGGGTCTCCCCGGCCGTCCACGACTCGGCTGCCGACCGCAACCTGCGCACCATCGATGCCACATGCCCGCTGGTCACCAAGGTCCACCAGGAAGCCAAGCGCTTCGCCCGCGACGACTACGACATCCTGCTGATCGGTCACGAAGGTCACGAAGAGGTCGAGGGCACCGCCGGTGAGGCCCCCGATCACGTGCAGCTCGTCGACGGGCCCGACAGCGTCGACCGCGTCACCGTCCGCGACGAGTCCAAGGTGATCTGGCTGTCACAGACCACGTTGTCGGTCGACGAGACCATGCAGACCGTGTCACGGCTGCGGGAGAAGTTCCCACTTCTGAACGATCCGCCGAGCGACGACATCTGTTACGCCACCCAGAACCGGCAGGTTGCAGTCAAGGCCATGGCCCCGCGCTGTGAGCTGGTGATCGTCGTCGGTTCGCAGAACTCGTCGAACTCGGTTCGCCTCGTCGAGGTGGCCCTGCAGGCCGGCGCGAGCGCGTCGTACCTGGTCGACTACGCCCGCGACATCGATCCGGCATGGCTCGAAGGTGTGCAGACCGTGGGCATCACCTCCGGTGCCTCGGTCCCCGAGATCCTGGTCACCGGCGTCATGGATCTCCTCAAAGAGCACGGCTTCGGCGATGTGGAATCGGTGACGACCGCGCAGGAGACCCTGACCTTCGCGTTGCCGCGCGAGCTCCGTCCCGCCCGCGCCAAATAGCGACATAACGCCCGAGGGCGGTGATGTTGCGGTGTTCACCGCGCAGGCATCCGTGGATGACACCGGACCGACCGCCGCCGAATGGGATGCGTACGTCGCCAAATACGGCGCGGCGATCCAGGGCCTGGAGATGACCCCGGACTCGTTCCGGGCCGACTATTCGGTACTCATCCGCGTCAGACCGCAGCGGGTCCGCGGTTGGTGATCGGTGTCGGACCGATTCGGCGGGTATTTCAGTATTCGTCGGGTTCCAGCTTGCGCAATCGCCGCGCAGGCATCGAGACCGCCCAGCCGGCGATCAGGATCACCGCGCACACGCCGATTCCGATGAGTGCTGCCGTGCGAGCCCCGGTATCGGCAGGGGGATCCTGAATCGGCGTTGAGATCGCCTGCGGGACAGCCCAATCCGTCTCGACATCCGGGATCTCGAAGGTCAGGGCGGCAACCGGGTCGATCACACCATGGCCGACGGTGTTGTCGCGACCGGTTCCCGGCGCATGAGCGGTCCGGGTGATCCGCTCCATCACTTCGGCGGCCTCGAGTTCGGGAAACCTCGCCCGGACGAGCGCGACCACGCCTGCGACATACGGTGCGGCGAAGCTGGTGCCGTCGATACTGGTGAGCCCTTTGTCGCCGTTCTGGGCGTTGACCAGTTTGTTCGAGCCGCGGACGTTGTCCAGGCTCAGAATGCCGGTGCCCGGCGCGGCGACACCCACCCAAGGGCCAGACAGGCTGAATCCGGCCGGTGACCCGGACTCCGAATCGACGGCGGCCACACTGAGCACATATGGCGCGTACCAGGCCGGACTGGCGATGGTGGTGACCGTGTCCCAGCCGTCGAGTTCGGGGTTGGCGGGGTTCGGTGGTGGATTCTGGGTCGAGCACGCCGAGCCCTGGGTGAGATTGCCTGCCGCGGCCACCACGACCACGTTGCGATCGAAGGCGTACTTCACCGCTGCGCCCAGTTGTTTGTCGTGGAGGTCGGTGCCTGCCGAACCACAGGCCACCTCGGAGATGTTGATGACCGTGGCACCGAGGTCGACGGCCCGGACAACTGCGTTGGCCAACGTCTGCACGGTGCCGAATCCGGACCCCACCGTCGGATCGGGGGATGTGTTCTGGCGCCGCTCCTTGGCCTCGAAGGCGCCACTCGACTGCCGGATCGCGATGATGGCGGCCTCGGGTGCGACCCCGGCGAACGCGTCGGTCGAGGAGGGTTGTGCGGCAATGATTCCGGCGACGAGGGTGCCATGCCCGTCGCAGTCGTCAGTACCGTCGGTGCGCGAGACATAGTCGCCGCCTGCCTGGACTCGGGGCAACCGCGGATGGCGGGTGACCCCGGTGTCGATCACTGCCACCCGCTGTCCCGAACCCCGGCTGAATCGCCAGGCCTCGGGCAGTCGCATCATCGTCTGCGCGGCCGACGGGACGGCGCTGTCCGTGCCGGGCGACAGAACGGGCTTGGCGCACAACATCTTCTGTTCGGTGGCTTCCGGAGGCGCCACCGGGGCGCCCCGTACCAGCGCACCGGGCTCGATGACCGGCGGGGATATCGCCAAAGCGGTGGGTGCCGGAAACGCTGACAGCACTGCCAGGACGCCCACCACTGCGGCAACTCGAACGGTTCGGCCGCGTGGCTTCGATGGGTGCGTATTCCGGGTGTGGACCGGATCGATCACAGGTCGCGCACCGCGGCATAGAGGTTCATGATCCAGAACATCAGTGGCACGATCATGGCGATCAACAGGTATTCGGCGATCTCGACCATCCGGCGCATCACCGGAGAGAACGACGACGCAGGCGCCACGACCCCACAGAGCAGGGCCGCAGCCGCGACCGCGGCGATGGCGGCCACCGCCACCGCGGCGTGATCGTCCGGGCCGAGGACCACCAGGACCGCGGTCACGCCGAATCCGATGGCACCGGCGGCGATGAGGATCGACGCCTGCGCGAGGTCGGCGTAGGAACGTCCACGCAGGCACAGCAGTGTGGCGATGATCAACGCGTACACCGTGCAACGCCAACTGAAGTCATCGACGGGGTAGGCCACCATCGCGATGCCGGCCACCGCGGCCACCGAGGTGCCCGCGATGATCCCGGTTAGGTACCGCCCTGCCGTCCTGGCCCGGAGTTCGAGTGCTGCGGCCGACGGTAGTGCCATGGCGCCGATCGCCCCGATGCCCTCGATGGCGGGGCGTGGCGCCGAGTCGACGGGATCGATGGCCGCGCCTGCGGTCGGTACCGGGGGCAGCGGCAACCTCGCGAGCAGGATCGTGATGCGCGGTGCCATCGAGATCGCCAGGATCGCGACAGCGCACAGTCCCGCTCCGAGTTTGACGGCGCCCGGTGAGAAGACAAGCTGCACAAGTGATGCGAAGGTCCCGAAGATCGCGGCGGTGCCGACGGCCGCGTGTATCAACGGACCCGCCGTGGATATGCGATAGGACAGGGCCGCCAACACCGTGACCATCGCACAACCGAGTGTGAGGTGAGCTGCCCCAAAAGCTCCCGGTGGCAACATCATTCCGGTGGCCCATGCCAGCGGCATCGAGCACAACGAGGCGAAGGCCGCCGTGGCCGGATCATCGTAGTAGCGGCCGACAACCGCGCCTGCCACCACGAAGGCGACACAGGCGATCGCGGCGATCAGTATCGGCCAGAGCAGATCACGGTCACCGCGCTCGTGGAGCAGCGACAGCGACAGCAATGCCGATGCCCCCACCGCGACCGCATATCCCATCACCCGGGCCGCGGTGGCATTCCAACTGGAGAACTGCGCCTCGCCGAGGCGGGCGACCGCATCGATGACGTCGTCGAAGAGCACGGCACTCTCGCGGGCCGGTCCTGCCCGCAGGATCAGCAGGTCACCGTCGCGGACCCCGGCCTCGCTCAGGCTGCGGTTGGGTGCGATGGGGTCGTGGCCGACGCGGGACAGTGTCCAATGATCACGGATCGGCCCGGGCCGGGACTCGTTCTCGTCGTCGTCGATGGGTGCTCGGGTACTGATCAGCGCGACCAGATCGGGGATCAGCGCGGCCACCGCAACGGCGGCCGGTAGGCCCACGTCGAACTGCGTCGTTCCACCGATCACCGATACCCGCGCCAGCGCCGGTTCTGCGCCTGCCGCGGCGTCCAGCTCTGCCAAAAGGTCAGCAGCGGTCATGATTCCCCCCAAGAGATCCCCACCCAAGTACCGATGACCATAGCGAATCGCTACGACATCTGGCGCCCGGCAGCGGGATTCGATGTGGACGAATCAGACCCTTCGTGGTGCGGTTCGGACCGCCATGGGGAATGATGTGCCGCCAGGGGAGCAAGTTTGAGGTTCAGGGGTGGGGTTTGAATTCCATGATGTCGCGATGACGGCGGGCACAACCGAGGGTTTTGTCCGTCGAGCGCGGGTGCCGGCACCGCGGACGCCGGGCGGCGAGGTCAATCTTCAGGTGCCGCCGGATGTACCGCGGGTGGTGCCCGGCAATCTCCTGATGAAGATGATGCCCGTGGTGATGGTGTTCGCCGTGGTGGGCATGATCGCGATGATGTTCGTGACCGGCGGACGCAACATGCTGTCGAATCCGCTGTTCATGATGTTCCCGATGATGATGCTGATGTCGATGTTCGGCATGTACGCAGGTGGGGGCAACCGCGGCGGCAAACGTGCTGCCGAACTCAACGAAGAGCGCAAAGACTACTTCCGGTACCTGTGCCAGGTCCGGGACGAGGTCCACGAGACCGGCGGCGCGCAACGGGACGCCCTCGAATGGAGTCATCCCGAACCCGCCGCCCTGCTCGGTGTTGTCGGCGGTAGGCGAATGTGGGAACGGCGCCGCGGCGACAACGATTTCGGCCACGTGCGGGTCGGCGTCGGATCGCAGCGTCTCGCGACCCGCCTGATGCCGCCCGAGACCGGACCCCTCGAAGACGTCGAGCCGGTGTCGGCGGTGGCCCTGCGGCGCTTCGTTCGCACGCATTCCGTGGTGCACGGCCTGCCGACCGCCGTGTCGCTGCGCGGATTCCCGGCGATCAACATCGAAGGGGCCAGACAGGAGACCCGGCAACTGGCTCGATCGATGATGCTGGAACTGTGTGCCTTCCACGGACCCGACCAGCTCATGGTCGCGGTGGTCACCGCCGATCCGGCCGCCGAGTCGTGGGATTGGTGTAAGTGGCTGCCGCACGTCCAGCATCCCTACGAACGGGACGGTGTCGGCTCGGTTCGGATGATCTACCGGTCCCTGGCAGATCTCGAGGACGACCTCGCCACAGATCTCCTCGAACGTGGCCGATTCTCGCGGTCGGCGCCACCGGCCGCGGGCCGGGCCCAGCTCGTCGTGATCATCGACGACGGTCATGTGACCGGCGACGAGCGGATCGTCGGGGACGCCGGCATGGAGGCGGTCTCGGTCCTCGACTTGTCCGCACCGCCGGACGGCTTGGCTGTCCGCCGCGGTCTGCAACTGGTGGTGCGGGACGGAAAAGTGGGTGCGCGCAGCGCATTCGGCGTCGAAGAGTTCGCCGACATGGACTCGCTGAGTGTGCCGGAGGCAGAGGCCTTCGCCCGCACGATGGCCCGCTACCGCTTGGCCACCGCCGCGCAGATGGTCAGCTTGGAGCAGGAGGTGTCGCCGACGGATCCGGGGTTGATGAATCTGCTCGGTATCGGTGATGCGACCCGCCTGGACCTGCGCAGTGTGTGGGCACCGCGTACCGCCCGCAGTCGCCTGCGGGTTCCGATCGGCTACTCGGTCAACGGAACACCGGTCGAGATCGACATCAAAGAGGCGGCCGAGGGTGGCATGGGTCCGCACGGTCTGTGCATCGGTGCCACCGGCTCGGGCAAATCGGAGTTCCTGCGCACGCTGGTCCTCTCGATGGTGGCCTCGCATTCACCCGAGGCGCTCAACCTCGTCCTGGTCGACTTCAAAGGTGGCGCAACGTTTTTGGGTCTCGACGCCGCCCCGCACGTGGCTGCGGTGATCACGAACCTCGAAGAAGAACTGTCGATGGTCGACCGGATGCGCGACGCACTCTCCGGTGAGATGAATCGGCGCCAGGAGCTCTTGCGATCGGCGGGCAACTTCGCGAATGTCGGTGACTACGAACGGGCCCGTGCCGCAGGCGCCGCCCTGGAGCCGATGCCCGCGTTGTTCATCGTGGTGGACGAGTTCTCCGAACTGCTGGCGCAAAAACCGGACTTCGCAGACCTGTTCGTCGCGATCGGTCGGCTGGGCCGTTCGCTGCACATCCATCTCCTGTTGGCGTCGCAGCGCCTCGAAGAGGGTAAGATGCGGGGACTCGACAGTCATCTGTCGTACCGCATCGGTCTGAAGACGTTCTCGGCCAACGAATCCCGCTCGGTCCTGGGTGTGCCCGATGCCTACCACCTGCCGAATGTGCCGGGTTCGGGATATCTGAAATGTGATTCGGCCGAACCGATCCGCTTCAACACCTGTTACGTCTCGGGTCCGTACACGCCGCCGGTGTCGGCGATCGATGCGGTGTATTCACCGACCTCGGGCGGCAGTGGCCGGCTCAAGATGTTCACCGCGGGGCGGGTTCCGCTCGACCCGGTCGTGGTGCCCGAATCGGTTCTGCTGGAGGAAGTTCCAGAACCCGTGAGTGTCGCGCCGACGCGGACGTTGCTCGAGACCGTGGTCGGTCAGATCGAGGGACACGGCCTGGCCGCGCACGAGGTGTGGCTGCCGCCGCTGGATCAGTCGCCGACGATCGACGTGCTCGCCCCGCACTGGCAGACGCCGCAGACCGGCAGGCTCGAGTTCCCGTTGGGCATCGTCGACCGTCCCTATGATCAGCGTCGCGATGTCCTGACCATCGACGTCTCGGGTTCGCGCGGCAACGTGGCGATTGTCGGCGGCCCGCAGTCGGGCAAGTCGAATGCGGTGCGCGCCTTGATCCTTGCCGCTGCCGTAACCCACAGTCCCGAACAGGTGCAGTTCTACTGTCTGGACTTCGGTGGCGGATCGCTGGCCGGGATCGCCGGGTTGCCGCATGTGGGTTCGGTGGCCGGACGCGCCGACATGGATGCGGTCCGCCGGACGGTCGCCGAGGTCGCAGCCCTGGTCCGGCAACGCGAATTGCGGTTCGCGGCGCTCGGGATCGAGTCGATGCGGGACTTCCGGAACCGGCGCAGCGCCGGAGATCAGTCGCTGTCCGAGGACGTCTTCGGCGATGTGTTCCTCGTCGTCGACGGCTATGCGGTGATCCGCGGGGAGTTCGATTTCCTGGAAGAGCAGATCAACAGCATCGTTGCGCAGGGTTTGTCCTACGGCGTCCACGTGATCGTGACCGCGGCCCGGTGGGCCGAGGTCCGGCCTGCAATCAAAGACCTGATCGGCAGCCGCCTCGAACTCCGCCTCGGCGACCCACTCGATTCGGAGATGGGACGCAAGGTCGCCGGGCTCGTCCCCGAGGGCAGGCCCGGGCGTGGCCTGACACCGCAGCAGCTGCACATGTTGATCGCGTTGCCTCGCACCGACTCCGAGACCGGTATCGAGTCGCTCAGCGGTGCACTGGCCGACACCGTCCAGAAACTGTGTGCCGTCTATCCCGACCGCAAGGCCATGGTGGTCCGCAAGCTCGCATCTCACCTCGATCGGGCGGAGATGCTCGAGCGGGTGCGTGAGCGCGGGATCACGCTGACGCCGAAACAGGTCGCCATCGGTGTCGGTGAGGCCGAATTGGCCCCGGTCATCCTCGATTTCGGGGCGCAACCACATTTCATGGCTTTCGCGGACGTCGAGCACGGGAAGACGACGTTGCTGCGGAACATCGTTGCCGGCCTCGTCGAAAACGGCACCGCAGAGGAGACGAAGATCGTCCTGGTCGACTACCGACGGACCATGCTCGGAGTCATCGAGTCGGATCACTTGGCCGGATATGCGAGTTCGGCGCAGACCCTGGCGCCGATGGTGAACGAGTTGGTGGCCTTCTTCACCGCCCGGATACCCGGTGAGGACGTGACGCAACAGCAACTGCGTGAGGGCAACTGGTGGTCCGGCCCGGATGTCTACATCGTGGTCGACGACTACGACATGGTGGCAACAGGTAGCGGGAACCCGTTGATGCCACTGGTCGACCTGCTGTCATCGGCCCGCGACATCGGAATGCATCTGATCGTCACCCGACGGTCGGGCGGCGCGGGACGGGCCCTGTTCGACACGATCATCGGGCGCCTCAAAGATCTGTCGACCGATGGCCTGCTGATGAGTGGTGACCGGGATGAGGGGTATCTGCTCGGCCGGGTCCGACTGCAGCAGTTGGTACCCGGTCGCGGTGAACTCGTCTCACGGTCGCGTCCGCAGGAAATGATCCAGGTCGCCTATCTGCCGCCGCTGTGAACGAGAAAGCTGTGAACGGGAACGCGTTGAACCGGGACGTCAGGGATACCGGCGTCGGTATCCGTGCGACCGTGGCCGACATCGCCTACGACGAGTTCGTGGTCGGCGCGGGCGACGCCACCCCCATCGCATCGATGGTCGCGGGCATCGACAGTGCGGGTGTCACGATCGATGGTCGGCGGATGCACACCACCGAGGCGTGGTCGCGGTTGTTCGCCGAGACGGCCGGGATCGGTCCGGTGACGCTGGCGTACCCCAGCACGTGGGGCCACCGGCGAACCGAGATCCTGCGCAACGCGGCACTTGCGTACTGCAGCCAGTTGGAACTCGTACCGCGCGCGGTGGCGATCGCCCGTTCCCACCTCGACTCGGCGGCCCAATGTGTGGTGGTGATCGAGGTCCACGGGCGCAGCGCGTCCGATAGGCGGATCGACGTCCACGAGCTGCGGTCGTCGGCGGCCGGGCCGCAGATCTCGTCGACCCGGGTTCTCACCGATCCGGAGGGACTACCCGAACTCCTGGCCGACGTGGTGGACAACCGCGTCGAGGCGATTCTGGTCGACGGTCGCGAGCGGGCTGCGGTGGCTGCGGTCTGTCGTGGCGCCGAAGCATCGACCATCGTCGGCCGGGTCCTGACGGTCGACCGGTCACTGTTGCGCCGATTCGGTGGTGCCGAACTGCCTCCCGCACGCATCGACGACGGCCCACCACCGGTCAGAGCCCGGAGCCGGCGCCGCATCGTCGCTGCCGTCGCGGCCCTGCTGGTGGTTGTGGCGGCGGCAGTTGGCGTCGGTGTCGCGGTGATGAGGGAAGGTGCGTCGGCGGCGCCGGTGGCCGAGGCCGATCAGACGGTCCAACTCGGACGCGTGAGTTTGACGGTTCCCGGCGGCTGGCGGAGCAGCAGCGAACCGCCTGCCGAAGGCGTCGTCTCGCGAACCACGTTCGCCGCCGCGGATAACGACAGCCGTCTGATCGTCCTGCAGAACACGGTCCGTGACACCTCTACCTTGGCCTCGGTCGCGGTGAGCCTGCGCAACCGCATCGATCAGCGCGGTGACGCGGTCGTGCAGGAGTTCTCCGCGAGTACGCAGTTCGGGGGCCGCGAGGTGATCAGTTATCGCGAGGTCCCGGTATCGGGTGGGACCATCCGCTGGTACTTGACGGTGGAGCGGGGACTGCAGGTCAGCATCGGTTGTCAGAGCGGATCGGCGGGCGAACCCATCGACGCGCAATGCCGCACGGCGGTCCGATCGGTGCGGATCGAGCCGCGCTGACACGGGCCGGTCTCGAGCGCTGGTCGGAGGCGTTTTGACCATGATGACGCCCGAACGGTACTGTTATTCGTTGGTGCGCGGCCGTCTGGTTTACCGGGCGAGTCGAGGCCTGGGTCCCCACTGGTCGCCAGGGCAACCTCTGCCACGTACCTGACCAGCTCCATATCACCGAAACGACAGGACTTTCTGTGCCTACGTACACCCCGAAGGCGAGTGACATCACGCATGCGTGGCTTGTCATCGACGCCACCGACGTGGTGCTCGGTCGCCTTGCCGTGCAGAGCGCCAATCTGCTCCGCGGCAAGCACAAGCCGACCTACGCCCCCCACATGGATGGTGGCGACTTCGTCATCATCATCAACGCCGAGAAGGTTGCCATCAGCGGCAACAAGCTCGACGACAAACTGCTCTACCGCCACTCGGGTCACCCGGGCGGCCTGAAGTCCCGCACTGTCGGTGAGACCCTGGCCACCCGTCCAGAGCGCCTCGTCGAAAAGGCGATCATCGGGATGCTCCCGAAGACCAAGCTCGGTAACGCCATGGCTTCCAAGCTGAAGGTGTACGCCGGACCCAACCATCCCCACGCGGCTCAGCAGCCCGTGCCCTTCGAGATCACCCAGGTTGCCCAGTGACGGCGCCGGAGGAGCAAAACGTGTCCGATCAGACCGAAGCCGAAGTTGTGGCTGCTGAAGTCGTTGAGGCCGAGGTCGGCGCCGATGACTACACCGTGGACGAGGCTGTTGCCGAAGAGGTCGTCGACACCCGTGCGCCGATCGAGTTCGATCGCCCGGTCCAGACCGTTGGTCGCCGTAAGGAAGCTGTCGTTCGCGTCCGCTTGAGCCCCGGCACCGGCGAGTTCAAGCTCAACGGCCGCAGCCTGGAGGAGTACTTCCCCAACAAGGTGCACCAGCAGCTGATCAAGGCCCCGTTTGTCACCGTGGAGCGCAACGATGCATTCGACATCTTCGCGAACCTGCATGGTGGCGGCCCGTCGGGACAGGCCGGCGCGCTGCGTCTGGCCATTGCCCGCGCACTGATCGAGGTCACACCGGACGATCGCCCGGCCCTGAAAAAGGCCGGCTTCCTCACCCGTGACCCGCGTGCAGTGGAGCGCAAGAAGTACGGCCTGAAGAAGGCGCGTAAGGCTTCGCAGTACAGCAAGCGCTGATCTCTTTTCAGTCGCGAGGATTATCGAGCTCGTCTTGACCACAGGCAGGCGTTCAGAAATCTCTGGACGCCTGCCTGTGTGCATGAGAACCAAAGGAACGTAATGGGGCACCTGTTCGGCACGGATGGTGTTCGGGGACTGGCCAACGCCGACCTGACTCCGGAACTGACACTGTCGCTGGCACAAGCCGGAGCGCGAGTACTCGCGACCCGATCCAACTCCACCGGACGCCCGGTTGCGATTGTCGGCCGTGACACCCGGGCATCGGGGGAGATGCTCGAGGCAGCGGTGTGTGCCGGCTTGACCGCAGCGGGTGTTGACGCCCTGCGCGTCGGTGTCGTGCCCACGCCTGCCGTCGCGTACCTCACCGATCACTACGACGCCGCGTTCGGCGTCATGATCTCGGCTTCACACAATCCGATGCCCGACAACGGGATCAAATTCTTCGGCCCTGGTGGCCACAAACTGGCCGATGCGGCCGAGGACGCCATCGAAACAGCGCTCGACGCTGCCGTACCGCGTCCGACCGGGGCCGATGTCGGGCGGGTCCGTGACGCCGACGACGCCCTGGATATCTACCTGCGGCACCTTTCCGGGATGGTCGAGTCGAACCTGAAGCCGGTGACCGTTGTGGTCGATTGCGCTCACGGCGCCGCCTATCTGGCCGCCCCGCGCGCTTACCGCGCCGCCGGTGCCACGGTGATCGCGATCAGTGCCGATCCCGATGGAAACAACATCAATGATGGTTGCGGGTCAACACATCTGGATCAGGTGCAGGCAGCAGTCCGCGAATACGGTGCCGATCTCGGACTGGCTCACGATGGTGACGCCGATCGGTGCCTGGCAGTGGACGCCTCGGGCGAGATTGTCGACGGCGATGCCATCATGGCGGTGCTCGCGACGTCCATGAAAGACGCAGGCACCCTCAAGGACAACACCCTCGTGGCTACGGTGATGAGCAACCTCGGGTTGCATCACGCCATGACGCAGGCCGGAATTGCGGTGCGCACCACCGGCGTTGGCGACCGGTATGTACTCGAAGAACTTCGCGCCGGTGGTTATTCTCTCGGTGGCGAGCAGTCCGGCCACGTGGTGATCCCGTCACACGGCACCACGGGCGACGGCATCTTGACCGGTCTGGCACTGATGGACCGGATGGCTTCCACCGGTAAATCGCTGGCCGACCTGGCCTCGATCATGCACGCGCTACCGCAGGTGTTGATCAATGTCCGCGTGGCCGACAAGAACGTCGTGGCGCAGGCCGCATCGGTGAAACAAGCTGTCGCAGTGGCCGAAGGCGAACTCGGGACCACCGGGCGCGTGCTCCTGCGGCCGTCAGGGACAGAGCAGTTGGTTCGGGTGATGGTCGAGGCCGCCACCGCCGAGCAGGCCCGGTCTGTTGCCCAGCGGATCGCCGAGGCGGTCGAGGCGGCCTGATCGCCGAAGGCCTTCGGGTCTCGTTTGACGCAGTGCACACGCGCCTGCGCGACGCGCCCGCAAACATCTGACAACAGATGTGACTTGAATCACTGTTTTTCGAATCTTGCTGCTTGTTTGGCCCCTATGTGAATTCTTCGAGAAGTATTCTCGCATTCGCAACCATTGGACGATCGACATGGTTGGGCGACTCTGTTCATGCTGGTAGTTGGCATGGAATGGAATTGGCGTCCCCCGTACTGGGGTCACTGTAGTTCGGTTCTTTGGGGCTGGATAATTGCCTTGGATAATCGGGGTATTTGCCAATGTGAAATTGTAGAAATATCTGATTGACATCATTTACGCCTCTGACCTGCGTAGATACACCACTTAACACTTGTGCAAGAGATTTTTGGGTGAACAGAACTTTATCTGGGTGTAGCTCGTCACCGGCGTCGGCCGTCGAGGTTTTCGTTATGACAGACATGCCTGACTGTGGAATGCTGTTGGCGGGAAATGTTTGAGAAGAAATGCTTTTCCCGAATCGTCAGGTCGCGCAGGGTGACCGTGCTGTCACCTCTATGAAGGGATTCAAAATGGGATCGTCCATTGACATTGATGTACTGGAAATCTTTCAGTTCCTGATCAAGAACGCCGATTTTCTTGGTGTCTTCTTCGGCTCTTGAGCTGAGATAGGCGAAAGCCTGTCGTGATGTCCGCGCCCCGTGTATTCGGGGCGCGGACATCGCTGTTTCGACGGGATGATCCCGGCGCTGCCATCTGAAATCGATCAGGGAACCTCACCGCACACCGGTACGTCCAACCTGGTGGGAGGTCAGCATGGCAAATCAGACCTGGATCGATCCGTTGGAGGTGCGGCGCGTCGGTGGCATCTTCGTCGGCACCGCGCGATCAGTGGATGTTGCGTGCATGGGGTTGGGGGATTGCGACTTCGGTGCCCAGTTGGGCCGCCGCTACGCCCATCACGAATTGGCCTACTCGGCGGGCCTGATGGCGATGGCACAGAGTGTGAGAATGCTGGCGCAATCGGCGCGGCAGTTCGGTGACGGCCTGGTTTGTGCGGCCGACACCTTGGACGGACAAGACACGATCAATGCCGATTCCTTCGGCGATGGGGAAGCCCGGCGTGGGTAGGGGACCAGGCGCCGGCACGAACCTGCAGTCCGAACTCGCTGCCACGCGCGAAGCGGCCGAGTCCGCCCTGGAGTTCTTTGCACATGTCGCACCACTGGCGCAGCGATTGGGGATGACCGACTTCCCCGAGTTCGCGGTGTTCGAGGGGCGCTTTCGCCAGGCTGACGACCTGCGCACGGCCCAACTGCGTGCCGACGGTGTTGTGGTGCAACAACTCCACACAACCGTGGCATCTGCGGTCGCGGTCCAGAAACAACAAGAGGGTGTCCTGGCCGACGTGTGGCCGGATGGGTCCGGGATCGCCGCGCAACAGCAGCTTCAATTGATCGTTCCGCGTGCCGAGGCCGATCTTGCAGAGATCGCCGGGATCGGCGCCGGCATGCTGGTCGCGGCCGACTGCATCGACGTCGCACGCTTCACCCAATACAGCTGTATCGCCATGATCGAACCGGACAACCTCCTCGGTGTTCCGATTGCCTTGTGGCTGAAGATGAAAACAGCATGCTTTGCGCACCACGCCGAACTCCGGGCCGCGATCGGCGCCGCCGTTGACCTGTTCGGGACGGCGGTGACCACCTGCGATGACGCCATCGAAGCGATTCTGTCGGGGCTGTGTAACGCCATGGCAGCGGTCGACAGCGCCGCCTGTCCAGCGGCGGTCTCCGGGGCCGACGGCGAACTCAGACGCGACGGCGGCGGGAGCGCAGATCGGGGCGGTGACGGGGACGGGCCTGCTGGAAGGGCGGGGGAGTCGGGCCGGGGCGGGGTACCGGCGAACCCACAAGCGGACCCGGGTCAGGGTGTGGCGAAAGCCGGCCCAGCCGTTACCGGGCAGTCTGTCTCCGGGGCGACCCCGGTATCACCCGCCACCTTCTCCCGCGGTGAGAGCGGCATCCCGGCTGGTACGGGCACGTCTGGGGTATCCGATGCGCCGGCGCTGGGCGCGTCGGCGTTCTCGGGGGAGGCAGCCGCTGAACTGTTGGGTCCGTTGCTGGGTGTTGTCGGCACCATCGCTGCCGCCGCGGTCACCGGTCTGTCCGAAGCGATCACCACAGTGCTCGCTCAGGGCGGTGGGCTGTCGGCCGACGGGCCGATCGACACGGGGCCCGCGGAAGAACCGGTGGGATCCGATCGTCGTAGCGGACCAGGGGGCGCGGCCGCCTCGATCATGCTGGGCGACAAGATCATCGAGATCGAGGCGGGTTCCGATGGTGCGTCGGTGAACCTTACGGTGACCGGCGCGTGCGGTGATACCGACACCCATGTACTCGAAGTGCGACCGGACGGTTCGATCGGGACCACGGAGGCGACAGCAGGCAGAGACGGCGCCGGGGATCAGGGAGGTGCCGGGGATCAGGGCAGCTCCACCGCAGAAGAAACGGCCACCGAAGAGGGGGCGGCCACCGAACCTGTGGCTCCGCCGTCGCAGGCGTCCCCGGATACCGACGTCACGCCGCCAGCCGTGGCGCAAACGCCGTGCCCGCCCCAAGAGTCGGGATCGCAGACCTCGGTTCCGCAGGCGTCGCCTCAGGCCCCCACCCGGCCGGCGCCGGACATCGAACACACCACGCCCGGAGTCGGTGACACCCCGTCGAACAGGGGCACGCCGGTGTCGCCGCAATCGTCACAACAGGGCGACAGGGCCTCACCTGCGGAGGATGGACAGCTGGCTTTGGCGGGTGACCAGTGAGCGTTGCAGACCTGTTCGATGAGATCATCGCCGCGGCAAGGCGTAAGACCGCCTCTGCGACAAAGAACTACGAGCGACAGGTGGCCGTGCTCGGTGAACGGGTACGGGTGCAGGCCGCCGACGATCGGCACCGCCGGGGTGTCACGCGCGAGTCGGTCGCACGGGGCGGGGCGATACTCCTGCCCGCCGACGACATCGACCTCAGTCCGCACAGCCCGATCTCCACACCGGCATCGATGACCGAAGGAGTTGATGACGTCGCCGACGAGATCGTCAGCGACAACCGGGCCGCATCCGGCGACGGCCCGATCGACACCGGAGTGGACTCCTCGTTCGGCAGCGGTTGGCTGACCGACCGCTGACCGAACCTTCTCGTCCGGTCGGGTCAGCTACGGAGCAGTCGCGTGAGTGGATCGACCACATCTTCGGTACCCGGCGACAGCGATTCGGGATCGACGGTGAGCAGTTTGCCCAGCGCGGCATCGGGATCGCTGAATGCGGAGTAGGTGTTGTCGGAGGTCAGCTGATGAAGCAGGAAACCGGTGAGGACACCGCGGGTCACCCGCTGGGTGGCCCTGCTGTTTCCACCGGCGCCCAGTACCCCACGCACGCTGAATCCCTCGGCCAGGCCACGATTGTCGGCCTTCGGCGCCATCCGCAGAACAGCCTGGCTCTCGGCAGGCAGAGCGCGGCGCAACGCCAACGCATTCGAGGTCATCGACTCGAGCTCACCCGGTGCGGTCAGGATCATCGTCGGAATCCTGATCGCCTCTGCAGCCGGAAGCACAGCCTTGCTGGTCGGTGCCGGATACAGCGCGGCCAGCGCCTTCGCGCGCTCACTCCGGGAAGCAGCTAGTGTGGCCGCACCCGCGCCGAAACCGTGTCCGACGAGCCCGAGGCGATGCTTGTTCACGGTGATGTCGCCGGTGCCGAGACGGACCTCGCTGATCACACCCAGCGCTGTTTCGAGATCGGCGGCCAGTCCCTCGTCGGAGCCGAGCATGCCTTTCTCGGTGGACGGCGCGGCCGCCACGATGCCCCAGGACGCCAGATGCGCGAGCGTCTTGTAGTACTGCTTGGCACCGGTCAGCCAGCCGTGTCCGAACGCGATGCCGGGGAGGTCTTTGCCCTGTGCTGGTGTGTAGATGGTTCCGGGGAGCCCGACGATCGCCATGTCGCCGCGCAGGACCTTGTGCGGTCCCGTTCTGGACAGCTGCGAGAGAAGCTTCTTGGGGTTGGCCACGATCTGACTCTAGGTGATCGCGGCGACCAACGGCAGCAGGCCTTCGTCTAAAGAAAGCAAGTTGGGCCGAGAGTGTCGATTCAGCGCGCATTTGGATCGGGATATTGGGAGAGTATTCGAATGGATGCCAATAAAATCCGCAGTGCCTACCTGTCTTTGATGCAGGAAAAGGGCCATGCCCTGATCCCGCGGTCCCCGCTGGTACCGCAGGACGACCCCACCACATTGTTCACCGGCAGCGGTATGCAACCGCTGTTGAAGTACCTGCTCGGCGAGGAGCATCCGGAAGGCAAACGTCTGGCCGATTCGCAGACCTGCTTGCGTTCGCAGGACATCGAGGAGGTCGGCGACAACCGGCACACCACGTTTTTCGAGATGCTGGGCAATTGGAGTCTCGGCGATTACTTCAAATCCGAACAGATTCCACTGTTCTGGCATTTCCTGACCGATGTCGTCGGTCTCGACCCGAGTCGCATCTATGTCACGGTGTTCGCAGGCGACCCGGAGAACGGCATCCCACGCGACGACGAGAGTGCTGACATCTGGACCGAGTTGTTCACCGCGGCAGGGGTTTCGGCAGATCGAGTGGTACTGCTCACCGAGGAACAGGGCAACGAACAGGGTAACCAGGGCGCGCGGATCGCCTACTACAGCGACAAGAACTGGTGGTCGCGTTCAGGCGGTCCGGCGACGATGCCGGTGGGTGACCCCGGTGGTCCCGACAGCGAGGTCTTCTACTATTTCCCGCAGGTCGAGCACGACACCGCTTTCGGAAAGTACCCGCATCAGAACTCCGACGGCGGGCAGTACATGGAAATCGGCAACTCGGTTTTCATGCAATATGCCAAGACGGACGACGGTTTTGCGCAATTGCCCAAGCGGAACGTCGATTACGGTGGTGGCCTCGAACGGATCGCGGCCGCGGCGATCGACAGCCCGGACGTATATCGGATCAGTCTGCTGTGGCCGATCATCGAGAAGATCGAAGAGCTCACCGCGAAGTCGTATGAGGACAACATTGTGGCGATGCGCGTGATCGCCGACCACATCCGCGGAGCGGTGTTTCTGGCTGTCGACGGTGTTGTCCCGTCGAACAAGGAACAGGGCTACGTGATGCGGCGTCTGCTGCGTCGTGCGATCCGATTCGCCCATCAGCTCGGGGTGGAACAGAACTTGCTCACCCAACTCGTCCCGGTGGTTGCCGACCTCTACACGGAGGCCTACCCCGAGGTGGCGGATCGACGCGACGTGGTGATTGCGGTTCTGGAGAAGGAGGAGCGGTCATTCCGCCGGACGCTTGGCAAGGGATTGCGAGAGCTGAAACGGCTGGGCAAGACCGGCGACACCGTCACCGGCGACGACCTCTTCAAGCTCTCGGACACCTTCGGATTCCCCGTGGAGTTGTCGGCAGAGGAAGCCGTGGCCCGTGGGCTGCCGCTGACCGAGAACTGGCGCGCGGAGTTCGACGACGCCATCGAGGCGCAGCGCGCCCGTTCGCAGGCCTCGACCAAGCTCGGTGCCGGGACCGCCTAGAGCTGTTCCGGGGCTCGCGAATCGGTGGCCGGAGCCCACTTCTGGTGGGCCTGGCCACCCGATTCCGAGCCGAGGCCCTGGGGATCGGCGACGCTGGCGAGCCTGATGTCGAGTTCGGTCTTCCACTCCCGGCTCACCTGCTGGTCGAGAGCGGCAAGCCGCTCGATCAGGGGCGGGTGCTGAGCCGGCGGTGTGCTCGCCTGCAACGTCATGAACAACGAACGCAGGCGGCGCTGGACCTGGGTGGAGCCGGTACTGAAATGCCGGATCTCATCGGTGGCCAATGAGACGTAGTCGTTCCAGGTCCGTCGGTAACCATGTACCCGCGACATCGCCTCCAGTGTGCGGTCGGTGCGCACCCGGGGTGCGAGCAGCAACAACAGATCCTCGAGATGGTCGATGGCCTGGACTGCGCGCCCCGGGTCGTTGATCGCGGGGGACAGCGCTTTGAGCGCAACGTCCACAATTGCCTGCAACGCCGCCGAAGGGCTGACCGATGGCCGATGCGCATCGCCGAAACACAGCGTCCCGAGGAGCTGATGCTTCCGGATCTCGGTGAGCGACAGGGCGTCCCCATGAACGACGAAGAGGGGGGCCTCGAGTGCGACGAAGTCACCGATACGCGGTTGCACCTCGATCTGCGCGCCCCAGCGAACTCCGAGTCGCTGCAGTTGCGGGAGATTGATCGCCACCAGCACCCGGCCTTTGCCGGGCAGTCGTTCCAGTTTCATGGTCACGGAAGGCAGATCGAGATCCGGTGACCGGGTCGCCGGCATCGGGCTCTCGCGGCCTGAGGCGGTGAGATCGGTGGAGATACCGGTGTATGTGCGTTTGATCGCCCGGTGTCCCTCTTCGGCGATCCAGCGAAGTAGCCTCGTGGAGTTCAGGATTCGCCCGACCTTGGAGACGAGTACCACAAACATGATTGCGCTGGCGAAGGCCAGGAGCAATGCGAAGGCGCCGGAGGCGATCGGGGCGCGGTTGTCTTCAGAGGCCATGTCGGAGGCGACGATGAGGGAATAGACAAAGGTGGCCAGGAAAAGACCGTTGGCCCATCGGATGACCGGATCCTGTTGCAGGACAGGTACCACTCGTACCGACACCTGGGTGGCGCCGAACTGCATCGCCAGGGTTGTCGCGGTGAAGACAAGACCGGTCAGTGTGATCATGCCCCCGGCGATCGCACTGAGCAGCGTTGCCATCGAACCGGTATCGACCGTCTCCGACGGAGTTGCATTGTCGATGGCCTGGAAGACGCCGGTCATCACCACCGCCAACAGCACGAGCCCGATCGGGAGTCGCCAGACGCGAACGGTGCCGAGCCGGCGCTTCGTCCGCCGCCACCGCACCCCGTCGCGGATGCGGCGCCCGAGATCACCCAGCACGTGCATCGGCGCGATTACTCCTTGTTCGTCGCCAGCCTGAGCATCTGACCCGGGGTGGCGTTGGGAAGGTACGCGCGCGTCAACGCAATTCCGATGCGGGGCAGGTCGCCCTCGTCGCGGAAGCACATGTAGACCGGCTCGTACCGGGGCTGGAACTTCATCTTGAACGCGTGCAGGGACCGGAATCCGTAGAACGGTTCCATCGCCGCACCCAGTGTGTCGAGGAGACGATCCATGGCCTCGGCATCACCCGATTCGTTCTCGGCCCGCGCCAGCGGGGCACCCGACAGCGAGAGGATCTGTGCACCTTCGGCTTTGAACGCCAGTGCGGAGCTGGCGATGAGGAACTCGATGCAGGGGCGGAAGCCGTCGTCGCGGCGGCGCATCACGTCGAGCGTCCACCCGCGCATGCTGCCATCGGGTCCGAAGACCGGCAGCCACGAGAGCACACCGTGTATCGATCCAGTCTCATCGGTGGCCAGCGCAATGCGAACATCGGGGTCGAGGGCTTCTTCAACGCTGCCAAGGGTGAACCCCATCTCGGGGAGATCTTTGTCGCCGACCCATTCTTCGGAGATCGCGCGGACCTGCGCGAGCACCGCGAACGGTTCGTCCTTCAAAGTGGTCAGTTTGAAGGTGATGCCTTCCTTCTTCGCCCGGTTGATGGCAGATCGGATGTCCTGCCACGGTTTGCCTTTGAAGGCCAGCGTCGGCAGGTCGATGATGGTGTCTTCGGCGATCTGCAGTGTGCGCCAACCCATGTCGCGGGCGACGGTGGCGGTGTTCTCACTGACCGAGAACCAGAAGGGGATCCGGCCGCTGTTCTCGGCGAGGTCGGTGAACTCGCGGACCGTCTCGGTGAGTTTGTCCGGTGCGCAGACCGGGTCGGCGAGTGCAACGAGGGTTCCGGCGGGACGCTGGTATCCGATGACCCCCGTGCCGTCTTTCGTGAAGGCGTAGCGGTTGTTCTCCCAGGTGATCATCCAGCTCATCGTGCTGCCGCCGTGTTCTTTCAACAACGTACGGACCTGCTGCGACGGATCCGGTCCACCGTTCCCGGCCATCACCTTTCGGCTGTTGAACGGGACGGTGAAGGCGTAGCGGCCATTGAACAGCAGGATCAATTCCACGATCCAGAGCAGGCCGGTTCCCATGGTGACCGCACCCTGGCCGACATACGACGAGGTGATGAGGGCAACGATGACAACGATGAGGGCGGCAACGTACAACAGGCCGTAGACCACGGTGATCCACCACGCCCACCGACGCCCACGACGTAGCTGATCCGCGATGAGCAGCACGATCAGCATGGTGACGATCGATCCCCAGCTCAACTTGTCGGTCGAGTCGGTGGGACCAAACGGTCCGTCTCCCGGGAACAGTGCAACCGCGATGTTCACGACCCCGATGAGGACCAGGCCGAGGAAGCTGATCATCCTGATCTCTTGGCGCGTGCGTGGCATCACGCCCGATTCGTGCCTGCTGAAGAACTTTTCGCCGACGATCAGCATGACAGTGACGGCGATCAGGTGCGAGACATCCGCGAGGGTTCCTTCGAAGAGGAACGAAATCGCCACGTAGGCAAGGAGGATCGCTCGGGCCCGCAAGCGCCACGGGGATCGTAGGCAGGCGGTTGCCGCGGCCACGGATGCGACGACCGCGGTGGTCACCCCGACGTCGCGGACCTCGGACAGGCCATCGACCCAGTGCCAGGATGCCGGCAGGAAGATCGCGATGAAGGCTATCGCACCCAGGATTCCGACGAGTTGGCCGACAACCGCGACAACTGCCACCCGCAGAGTGCCCAGCAGCCATTCGGACCAACCGACGAAGATCGCAAGCAACAGGACGATGCTGAGGTATCGCAGCGGGTGCAGTCCGAAGAGTGTGCCCGACAGGGGCGTCCACCATTTACCCTCGGTCAGCGGCTGATAACCGTATGCGACATTGTCGAACCAGCTCTTGTGCTCGACCGCCTCCCACAGTGCCCCGGTGGCGATGCCCAGCACGAGAATGACGGAGATGAGCGCCGCGGTGAACGGGACCCTGCGGATCGTCTGTCCGAGGACCCCGGCAACCTTGGCGACTGCCGACGGTCCCGCAGGTTCAACCTGGGTCTGCGTTGAGGCAGGTTGGGGTGCAACTGCCGTCTGCGCAGTCGTGGTGTCGGCCGCCTTGGTGGCGTTGGTCGCCGCCGGCTCGGTGGTGTTGGTCGCCGCCGGCTCGGTGGTGGCTGCCGCCTGCTCGGCCGGTGTTGCCTCACTGGGGGTCTCGGGCGTGCTCATCGGCACCTTTCGTTTCGTGTCGCCGGACGCGTCCGGCGAGTGGCGGGCCTCAACGGAACATCAGCCCGCATGTGTAGTGCATCGCTACTTCGAATGATTGTCGTATGTCTCACGGCAGACCGAGCCGTTTTCCGAGCCAGGGCATTTCTTGCTTCAGGCCCGCTGACCAGACGGCGAACGAGTGGCCGCCCGGCACGGTGCTGAAATGCACGTCCATCCCGGCGGCCTTCGCGGCTTCGTAGACCTGCATCAGTCCGGGCCGGTATTCGGTGTCGTCTTTACCGACCACAAAAGCGCCTGCCACGCCCGGGTACTGCTTCGTTTTCATCAGGTCCATCGGATTGACGGCAACAAACTTGGCCTCATCTCCGCCGAAGGCAGCATCGACGGTCTGTTTGCGGTTGCCGAGTGTCGGCTCCAACTGGCCGGACAGGTCGAGGAACGTCGGGTAGATCTCCGGATGGTTGGTGGTCATCTGCAGCGCGCAGGTGCCGCCGTACGAGAGTCCGCCGATGGCCCACGCCTTCGCGTTCTCGTCGACCTGGAGGTTCTGTTTGACCCAGTTCGGGACATCTTGCGAGAGATAGGTCGCGACGTTGCCCAGTTTGGAGTCCGTGCACAGCGGATTGGCCAACGCGCTGCCAGTGGCATCGGCCACGACCACGATCGGCGCGAGCCCGTTGTTCTGGTTCGCGTAGTTGTCCATGGTCTCGGGCAGTCGACCGCCGACGAGCCAGTCTTGGGGAGCTCCGGGTTGTCCCGCCATCAGGACCAGAACAGGAAGCAGCGGGCGCGGGTGGGAGAAATAGGCGGGCGGCAGATAGATCTTGGCCGGACGCGCAGTGAAACTCGATGCCGTGGAAGGAATTGATGCGGTGCTGATGCTGCCCTGGGTTGGCAGATCGTGAGGGTTCTTCCATTCATCCGGATCTACGGTCTTGAGATCGTTTCTGCTTGCCTCTTCAAGGGAAATCGTCTTGAAGTGATTGATCCCGAAAACCGACCCGACCGTCGGATATTCGCTGAAGTGTTCGTTGATCGCAGACAACGGCATGACAATCGCGAATATGGCAGCGAGAACTGTGATGACTCTGCCGATGCGACCGCTACCCATGACCAGTCTGGGGATGAAGAGCAGCGCCGCGAAGACCGCCACACCGCCCCAGATGTAGCAGTTCGTGGGCACCGCGTCGGAAAAGAGCTTCCAGACATCCTCGATGAGCCACTTGGACAGGACTACCAGCGCCACCGCGACCGCGGCGGCCACCGGTACCACCACCAGCAGGTACTTCTTCTTGAAGAACAGGATCAGCCAGGCGAGTCCGGCGAACCCGGCGATGTCGATGATCCATGGCAGCGCGCCGTCGAGCACCGATAGGTCCCAGAGCCAGTTCATGCTTGTTTCCTTCGAATGCTGGTGATCGCCGATGCGGGGGAGATCACCGCTTCTGGAAAGATACCCGCAAAAATGCCCGAATAGGGTGTTTGAGAAGGGAATTGGAACGAATGTTGGTTCATCAAGCGTGGAAACAAGAGTGCAGCCAAAGAATCATTGATTCCAGAGGCGGAAGGGATAACTATCGGAGATATTCAGATCGATAACCGGATCAATATCCAGTGATGTCGAAGGTGCCAATCGACTTGGCCACCGGTGGTGGAGGACATACGAATCGAACGTATCCAGGGCGTCCCAACCGACGCATCCCCCTTGACTCTCGCGGCGCTTGCGCTCCGTGATTTCCAAGAGTTCGCTCACTGTAGCCCGGAATGTCGTTTCCTGTCACGCCGAAGCGGAGTTTTGGTTTCGCAAATCTGGTTCTGCTTGCGGCAATTCACTCCTGCCGCAGGCGGCAAGTACCCTGTAGCACTATGTGTGGAATCGTCGGATACGTGGGCAGACGCGATGCTCTCGAGGTTGTTGTCGAGGCGCTGCGGCGGATGGAGTACCGCGGTTACGACTCGGCCGGAGTCGCGATTCTGGACGGCGCGGGTAACGCTGCAGTCGAGAAGAAGGCCGGTCGCCTGGAGAACCTCGACAAGGAACTCGCCTCCATCGGGCGCGAGTCGTTTACCGGTACCACCGGCATCGGGCATACCCGGTGGGCAACCCACGGCCGGCCAACCGACCGCAACGCACACCCGCATACCAGCATCGACGGCAAGATCGCGGTGGTCCACAACGGGATCATCGAGAATTTCGCGGCGTTGCGCGGCGAGGTGGAGCAGGCCGGTATCGAGTTCACGTCCGATACCGACACCGAGACCGCAGTCCACATGATCTACCTGCAGTACGCGTCCGGACCCACCGCAGGCGACTTCGTGGCCAGCGCGTACGCGGTCCTCGCGCGGCTCGAAGGTGCATTCACGCTCGTGTTCACCCACGCCGATCACCCCGACACGATCGTGGCCGCACGCCGGTCGACACCGCTGGTGGTGGGTGTCGGGCAGGGCGAGATGTTCGTGGGTTCCGATGTGGCGGCATTCATCGAGCACACCCGCGACGCCGTCGAACTCGGCCAGGACCAGGTGGTGGTCATCACGGCCGACAGCTACCTGATCACCGACTTCGAGGGGAACGTCCAACCCGGCAAACCGTTCCACATCGACTGGGACCTCGCTGCCGCGGAAAAGGGTGGCTACGACTACTTCATGCTCAAGGAGATCGCCGAGCAGCCGCAGGCACTGGCCGACACCCTGCTCGGTCACTTCGAGAACGGGCGCATCGTCCTCGACGAGCAGCGACTGACCGATGACGACCTGCGCGACATCGACAAGGTCTTCGTGGTGGCCTGCGGTACCGCCTATCACGCCGGATTGCTGTCGAAGTATGCGATCGAACACTGGACCCGGCTGCCGGTCGAGGTCGAACTGGCCAGTGAGTTCCGGTATCGGGATCCGGTGCTGGACCGTTCGACGCTCGTGGTGGCCATCTCGCAGTCGGGGGAGACGGCCGACACCCTCGAGGCGGTGCGGCACGCCAAGGATCAGAAGGCCAAGGTCCTGGCGATCTGCAACACCAATGGTGCCCAGATCCCGCGCGAATCCGATGCCGTCCTCTATACCCATGCGGGCCCCGAGATCGGCGTCGCATCGACCAAGTGTTTCCTCGCGCAGATCACCGCGACCTACCTGGTCGGACTGGCTCTGGCACAGGCACGCGGTACCAAGTACCCCGACGAGGTCGCCCGTGAGTTCGCGGCGCTCGAAGCGATGCCCGCCGCGGTCAGCAAGGTGCTCGACTCCATGGAACCGGTTCGTGCGCTCGCCCGCGACCTCGCCCACTGCGGCACCGTGCTGTTCCTTGGCCGGCATGTGGGCTATCCGGTGGCGCTCGAGGGCGCACTCAAACTCAAGGAACTCGCGTACATCCATGCCGAGGGGTTTGCCGCCGGTGAACTCAAGCATGGCCCGATCGCGCTGATCGAAGACGAGCTCCCGGTGATCATCGTGATGCCGTCACTGACCGGGCGCGCGGTGCTGCATTCGAAGATGATCAGCAATATCCGTGAGATCCAGGCACGTGGGGCGACCACGATCGTCATCGCCGAAGAGGGCGACGAATCAGTGGTGGATGTCGCCGATCACCTGATCCGGATCCCGCAGACACCGACATTGCTCCAGCCGTTGGTTTCGACTGTGCCGCTTCAGGTATTTGCGGCCGCGGTCGCGCAGGCCAGAGGCTACGACGTGGACAAGCCGCGCAACCTGGCCAAGTCTGTCACCGTCGAGTAGTTCAGGGGTTCTCCGGCCATGATCAGCTACTTCACCGCCGACCAGATCCGGGTGGCCGAGGCGGCCACCGGTGATCTGCTGTCCGGTGGTGTGTTGATGGGCCGGGCTGCGCACGCGGTTGCCGGAGTGGTTGCTGCCGAACTGAAGTCCCGGGTCGGCGGATGTTATGGCCGTGTGGTCGGGGTTGTCGCCGGCTCGGGTGACAACGGCGGCGACGCGCTCTATGCCGCCGCCGAGCTCCGCCGTCGCGGGGTACAGGCGCAGGCGGTGCTGCTCGGGGGCGATCGCACCCATGCCGGCGGACTGGCCGCGTTTGAAAAGGCCGGTGGTGTGGTTGTCGAAAGGTTCTCCGACACAGTCGATCTGATCATCGACGGAATCGTCGGACTCAGTGGAACCGGTCCTTTGCGTCCGGCGGCCGCGGAAGTACTTGCCGCCTCTGGTGCGCCCATCATCTCGGTGGACATCCCATCAGGGGTCGAGGCCGATACCGGATTCGTCAATAGTCCTGCAGTCAAGGCGGCGGTCACGGTGACCTTTGGGGCAGCGCGGATCGCGCACGTGATGGCGGCGGCGCAGTGTGGCCGAATCGTGGTGGCGGACATCGGTATCGATGCCGCCGGGTCAACGGTCGGTCAGCTCACGGACGACGACGTGGCGGCGCTGTGGCCGATTCCCGGGCCCGCGGACGACAAATACAGCCAGGGTGTGGTCGGGATCGTTGCCGGGTCTGCCCGTTATCCGGGTGCCGGAGTGCTCTGCACCGGCGCCGCGGTGTCTGCGACGTCGGGCATGGTCAGATATGCCGGAGGCGCAGGCCCGAACGTGTTGGCGCAGTATCCCGAGACCGTGGTCGCCGATGAACCGGAGAACGCCGGGACCGTGCAGGCCTGGGTGGTGGGTCCCGGCGCCGGTGCCGATGCCGATGGCCTCCGGCGACTGGAGTACGTCCTGTCCACCGATCTGCCGGTCCTGATCGACGCCGATGGACTCACGTTGGTCGCTGCGCACCGCGATCTGGTCACAGGCCGCGACGCGCCGACCCTGCTGACCCCGCATGCCGGGGAATTCGCCCGTCTGACCGGATCCGCTCCGGGGCCGGATCGGATCGCGGCAGTGCGTGAACTGGCCGCCGAACTCCGGGCGACGGTACTTCTCAAAGGTCGCGCGACGGTGATCTCCGGGGCCGACGGCCTGTCCCTTGTCAACGACGCGCATTCGTCGTGGGCGGCGACCGCGGGCGCCGGAGACGTACTGTCCGGTATCGCGGGCAGCCTGCTCGCGGCCGGGATCGATGCATCACTCGCCGGCGCCGCCGCGGCCCGGGTACACGCTCTGGCCGCGATCACCGCATCGGGCAACACGGCTCCGATCGGGGCATCTTCCCTGGTCAAGGCCCTGTCACCGACCTTGCGCGAGTTACTCGGTGGCCGCAGGTGAAAGAATGGGACGTGATGAACACTCCGGCACTAGAAGCGCGGATCGATCTTTCGGCGGTCTCGCACAACATCGGCATCCTGCGGGCGCACACCAGCGCCCAGATCATCGCGGTGGTGAAAGCTGACGGATACGGCCATGGCGCCGTCGAGATAGGTCGGGCAGCGCTCGCCGCGGGCGCCGCGGAGTTGGGCGTGACAACGATCGACGAGGCGCTCGAACTGCGCCGCGCGGGGATCACCGCTCCGGTGCTCGCCTGGTTGCACGGTCGCAATTCAGACTTCGTCTCGGCCATCGAGGCAGACGTTCAAGTCGGGATCTCCTCGTCTCGTGAGCTCGAAGCGGTGGTGGCCGCGGCACGTACCGCCGGTCGCGCCGCATCGGTGACCGTCAAGGTCGACACGGGCCTGGCCCGCAACGGGGTACACATCACCGAGTGGGACGACACCAGAGATGCGTTGGCGAAAGCCGTTGCCGAACAGGTGATCACCATGCGCGGTGCGATGAGTCACCTCGTGCGCGGTGACGAACCGGATCATCCGCTCAATGATCTGCAGGCGCAGCGTCTGGACGAGGCCGCTGACGATCTGGCCCGGGTGGGTGCGCCGGTCGAGGTTCGGCACATCGCCAATTCGGCGGCCACCCTGATGCGGCCCGACCTTGCGCGCGATCTGGTGCGTCCGGGAATCGCGATCTATGGGCGCTCACCGATTCCCGATCACGGTGACTTCGGTCTGATACCGGTGATGACATTGTCGGCCGAGGTGCTCTCGGTGAAGAAAGTTCCGGCGGGACAAGGTGTTTCATACAGTCATAGTTGGGTGGCCCCGCACGACACGACCGTCGCGCTGCTTCCGGCCGGGTACGCCGACGGTGTGCCCCGGCTGCTGTCGAACACGCTGAGTGTGCAGATCAACGGTCGCCGATACCCCAATGTGGGCCGCGTCTGCATGGATCAGATGGTCGTCGATGTCGGTCCTGACGGCGGTGGGGTGGTCGTCGGAGACCGGGCCGTCCTGTTCGGTACCGGTGCCGACGGAGGTCCGACCGCGCTCGAATGGGCAGAAGCGATCGGCACCATCGACTACGAGATCATCTCGGGTATCCGTGGCCGTGCGGTCCGGACCTACGTCACCGCGCCCGGTCGCGGTGAGGTGGTCTGATGGAACGATCCGGACGGCTCGAGATCCTCGCAGGCACAGCCGGTGTCGCGACGCTGGGCGCGCTGGCGCTCGGTGCCGCTGCCCGCTCGCTGACCCGCAGGCAACCGGCAACCCCCGATCCGAACTCGATCGAGGATTTTGGCCTGATCTACACCGATCACGCGAGCATCGTGGTCGCCGACGATGGTGTGCCACTTGCAGTTCGGGAAGTCGGACCGGCCGATGCGCCGCTGACGGTGGTATTCATCCACGGGTTCTGCCTGCGCATGTCGACGTGGCATTTCCAGCGCCGCGACCTCGAAAAGCGCTGGGGCCCAGACGTTCGGATGATCTTCTTCGACCATCGTGGGCACGGCGAGTCCGGGCAGGCTTCGGCCGGTTCGTGCACCATCACCCAGATGGCCGCCGATGTCGAAGCTGTGCTGCGAACAGTGGTCCCGACCGGACCGGTTGTCCTGGTGGGTCATTCGATGGGCGGGATGGCGATCATGGCATTGGCGAGCCGACGACCCGAACTGTTCGGGACAAGGGTTCTCGGTGTGGGGCTGGTGGCCTCGGCCGCGCACGGCATCGCGGAGGTGGGTCTGGGGCGCGGTCTGCAGAATCCGCTGGTCGATGCCTTCCGGTTGTCTGTCCGGCAGGCGCCGCGCGCGGTGGAGGCCGGGCGCGGATTGACCCGGATGCTGATGGCCCCGGTGCTGACGGCCGGGAGTTTCGGATCCACATTCCATTCACCGGCGGTCAGCGAGTTCGTCGAGTCGGTCATCCAACGCACCCGGATCGACACGGTGGTCAACTTTCTGCGGTCACTCGAAGAACATGATGAAACAGCCGGACTGGCAGTCCTTTCGGCGATCCCGACCCTGGTTGCGTGCGGCTACGAGGACAAGGTCACCCCGCTTCCGAACTCGGTGGAGCTGCACAACCGGCTGGGCTCGCGATGCGAACTGGTCGGCGTACCGGATTGCGGTCACATGGTGATGCTCGAGAAGCCGGACGTCATCACCGACGCCGTCGAGTCCCTGGTCGAGCGGGCCTGGCAGTCATGAGCCCTGTCCTGCCGCACCAGTGCACTCTGCCGGACGTCGCCGACACCGAGGCCTTCGGCCGCGAACTCGCTGCCGGACTGGCCGCAGGCGACGTGGTGATCCTCGACGGACCACTCGGCGCGGGCAAAACCGCGCTGGCCCGCGGTATCGGCGCCGGACTCGGCGTGACCGGCCGGGTGAGCTCGCCCACGTTCATCATCGCCCGCCAGCACCGGGCGGGTGTAGAGGGTCGGCCGGGCATGATCCACGTCGACGCGTATCGCCTCGGCGGTCTCGATGAACTCGATGCACTCGATCTCGACACCGATCTCGAAGATTCGGTGGTCGTGGTCGAGTGGGGCGAGGGTGTGGCCGAGCGGCTGAGCCGCCGGCACCTGCTGATACGCCTTTCGCGCGACATCGACACCGACGAACGCACCGCCTCCTACGGCTGGATCACAGACTGACCCGATTCTCCCGATCACATGGGTCGAGCTCCGCTTCGCTTCGTCTCCCGATCCCATGGGTCGAGCTCCGCTCCGCTTCGTCTCCCGATGATGTGGGGTTGTGGCGAACAAAACCCCAGGTGAGCTGCGCCAAAACGGCACATCATCGGGGGACGGGTACGCTGGCTCATCGTGCTTGTGCTCGCTATCGATACCGCCACTCCCGAAGTTGTCACCGGGATCGTTGAAGTGACCGCAGAAACGGGTCAGGTCGTCATCCGCGCGCAGCGCAGTGAGGTGACCACCCGCGGTCACGCAGAGATCCTCACCACTCGAATCCTCGAATGCCTCGACGAGGCCGGTCTGGCGCGGTCCGATCTCGACGCCGTTGTTGTCGGGCAGGGCCCCGGACCGTTTACGGGATTGCGGGTCGGGCTGGCCACCGGTGCCGCGTTCGGTGATGCACTGGGTCTGCCGGTGCACGGGGTGTGTTCACTCGACGGCATCGCCGCGCAGGCAACCGATGTCGCTTCGTTGCTGGTGGTCACCGATGCCCGGCGTCGTGAGGTCTACTGGGCGCGTTACTCCTGCGGTGTCCGGACTCACGGACCCGATGTGATGGCGCCTGCCGAACTCGGTTCCAAGCTGGCCGGTGAGAAGATCGATGCCAGTGCCGGATCGCCGAGTCATACAAGTCTTTACGACTACCCGATCCTGACCCCGACCGCACCGACCGCGGTTGGTCTGGTGGCGGTGGCGCTGCCTGACCTGCGCTGCGGTGTGGCGCCCAAGCCACTGATCCCGCTCTATCTTCGTCGGCCCGACGCGGTGGAACTCAAGGATCGAAAGAAATGATCGGACCGCTGCTGGCGCGGGATTCGGCACGATGTGCCCGGATCGAAGCGAAGCTGTTCGCTGAGGACTCACCGTGGCCCGCCGAGGCGTTTCGGTCGGAAATCCTTGTACCCCACAATCATTACTTCGCCATGCGTGATGGTGAGACGCTGATCGGCTACGCCGGGATCTCGGTGCTCGGCCCCGCCGATGACCCCGAGTGCGAGATCCACACCATCGCCGTCGATCCGGAGTATCAGGGTCAGGGGCACGGCCGGGAATTGCTCGCGACGCTGCTCGAGATTGCCGACAGCCGAAATGCGCAGGTGTTCCTCGAGGTTCGGACCGACAACGAGACCGCCATCAACCTGTACCGCCGCAACGGATTCGAAGAGCTTGGTGTGCGCCGGGGTTATTATCAGCCCAGCGGAGCCGACGCCTACACCATGCGCCGCCGGGCGATCGGTGAGCAGTCACAATCGGGAGATTCGCAATGATTGTCATGGGTATCGAGAGTTCCTGCGATGAAACCGGGGTCGGCATCGTTCGGTGGAATCCGGATCAGACCACCACACTGCTGGCCGACGAGGTCGCCTCCAGCGTCGAAGAGCATGCCCGCTACGGCGGTGTGGTCCCGGAAGTGGCGTCGCGCGCGCACCTCGAGGCGATCGTGCCGACCATGCGGCGGGCGCTGAGCGCCGCCGACATCAAGGTGCCGGACGCCATCGCGGTGACGATCGGCCCCGGCCTGGCCGGCGCGCTGCTGGTCGGGGTGGCCGCCGCGAAGGCCTACGCCGCGGCCTGGGATGTTCCGCTCTACGCCGTGAACCATCTCGGTGGACACGTCGCGGTCGACACGCTCGAGCACGGACCGATGCCGCCCTGTGTGGCACTGCTGGTGTCGGGCGGGCACACACATCTGCTGCACGTCACCGACCTGGGTGCGCCGATCACCGAACTCGGCACCACGGTCGACGACGCGGCGGGGGAGGCCTTCGACAAGGTCGCCCGGTTGCTCGGTCTGGGTTTCCCAGGCGGCCCAGCGCTCGATGCGGCTGCCGCACACGGGGATCGGAACGCGATCAAGTTCCCGCGCGGAATGACCGGACCCCGCGATTCCCGCCATGATTTCTCGTTCAGCGGCCTCAAGACCGCAGTCGCGAGGCACGTGGAGAAGTGCCGCCGCGACGGTGTGGAACCGCCGGTTGCCGACATCGCCGCGTCGTTCCAGGAAGCCGTCGCCGATGTGCTGACGATGAAGGCGATCCGGGCCTGCGGCGACGTCGGTGTCGACACCCTGGTGCTCGGCGGTGGTGCGACAGCGAACTCGCGGATCCGGTCGATGGCCAAGGAGCGTTGCGATGCCGCCGGCATCACACTTCGTATTCCGAAGCCGCGGCTGTGTACCGACAACGGTGTCATGATCGCCACGTTGGGGGCACATGTCATCGCCGGTGGGGCATCCCCGTCCGCGTTGACCGTTGCGACAGATCCGGGACTGTCGGTTCAGGTCAGCACCTACTGACCGGCGATGGTGTGTCACGAGTTGGCAGTGGTGTGTCACGAGCGGACATCATCGAGCGAGAATCCGTGACAACCACACTCATTGAGCGCATCCTCGTTGTTAACCCCGACGGGAGGCCACGATGGGTGAGCAGGAGAACAACGATCCGCTGCGCAATCAGTTGCATGCGATGTGGAACTCGGTGGCCGACGGCTGGGCCGCGCAGATCGACTACATCGAGGAACGCGGGGCTGCGGTTACCGAGGTGATGCTCGACGGGCTCGCTCTGACGCCCGGAGACCGTGTCCTGGAACTCGCGTGCGGAACCGGCGCCGCCGGCATCGGTGCAGCGCGGCGTGTCGGTGCGGCCGGGATGGTGACGATGTCGGACGTGGCGCCGGACATGGTCGAGGTGGCCACCCACCGGGTGAAGCAGCTGGGGTTCTCCAACATCGCCACGGCGGTACTGGATATCGAGCAGATCGAGATGCCGGCAGATGCCTTCGACGCGGTGCTCTGCCGGGAGGGCCTGATGTTCGCGGTGGAACCCGCACGTGGTCTCACCGAGATCCATCGCGTGCTCAAACCCGGCGGACGGGTGTCGGTTGCGGTGTGGGCTGCCCGAGAGAGGAATCCGTGGCTCGGAGTGATGTTTGACGGGGTGACCGCGGAGCTGGGTTTCGAGGTCCCGCCGCCAGGTGTCCCCGGTCCGTTCTCACTTGCCGACAGGTCCACGCTCACCGGGTTGATCGATTCGGCAGGATTTGTCGATGTGACCATCCAAGAGGTTGACACACCCTGTGTCGCAGCAGATTTCGATCAATGGTGGGAGAGGGTGTCGGCGATGGCGGGCCCGCTTGCCGCGATCATCAAGAACCTTGCACCCGAAGTCCGGGATTCGCTGCGCCGCCGGTTACGAGAATCGGTTGCCGAGTATCAAACCCGCGACGGCATCGAATTGCCCGGCGTGGCACTGGTTGCCGCGGCCAGACGCCCCTGACCGGAACGTCAGGGCTTTACCTCTGATTGATGTAATCCCGTTGCGCCGCACAGGGACCCGGTGTTGTCGTCGTCGGCCTCGGCTCGCAGGATGGCGCGCTGGACCGGTTTGGCGGCCTCGTAGCGGGCCTGCCCGGCGTCGGTCAGTTCGGTGAACACCGACCGGCGGTCGGCGGCGCACATCGACCGCTCGACGAGCCCGTCCTTTTCCAGGCCGGACACCAGTCGCGACAACGCGCTTTGGCTCAGATGGACCTGGCCGGACAGTTCGTTCATCCGCATCTTGTGGTCGGCGGCAGTGGCGAGGACTTCGAGCACCTCGAACTCGCTACTCGAGATCTGTTGGCAGGCTTGCAGTTCCCGGTCGAGGTCGCACTGCAGTTTGTGGTAGCGCACAGACAGCGCGTGCCAGGCCTTGGCCAGCTCGTCGTCGCTTCGGTGCGGGTGTGACATAGCCGCATTCTAGCACATGCAATGGCATTAATTGCAGACACATTTTATGTAGACGAATAAGATGCAACTGCATATAGTTCGTCGCATGACAGTTGAGCTGAAACGAAACACTGCACAACCGCGGCTGATCGATTCCGGGCAGCCGCCCGACCATGTCACCGCTGCCGGTGGGTGGAGCCGAAAGACCTGGATCTTGCTGGTCGTCCTGGCCGGGGCGCTGTTCCTCGACGGACTCGACATCTCGATGGTGGGGGTTGCGCTGCCGTCCATGGGGGCTGACCTGGGCATGGACCAATCGCAACTGCAATGGATTGTGAGCGGCTACGTGCTGGGTTACGGCGGGCTGTTGCTGCTCGGTGGCCGTACCAGCGACCTGCTGGGTCGACGGAAGGTGTTCTTGACCGCCCTTGCGGTGTTCGGTATCGCCTCGGTGATCAGCGCGGCGACCGAGGTCGACAACCTGATCATCGCCCTGAGGTTCGTCAAGGGTGTGGCGGCCGCGTTCACGGTTCCGGCGGGACTGTCGATCATCACCACCACCTTTGCCGAGGGGCCGGCACGGAACAAGGCGCTCTCGATCTACACCGTCGTCGGTGCCAGCGGCTTCTCGCTCGGTTTGGTCTTCGGTGGACTGCTCACCGAATTGTCTTGGCGTGCAACGTTGATATTCCCGGGACCGGTGGCGGTCCTGCTCCTGGTCGTCGGTATCAGGGTGATCCCGCGGTCGGCGCGGACAAACTTCAGTTGGGCCCAATTCGACGTCGTCGGTGCCATCGCATCGACCGGGGCATTGCTCAGCCTGGTCTACGCGGTGGTTCGAGCTCCCGACATCGGCTGGCTGGCACCGTCGACCATCACCCTGTTCGTCGTTTCTGCCCTGTTGGCTTTCGCATTCGTGGGAGTCGAGATGCGCCATCGTCATCCACTGTTGCGCCTGGGGATCCTGCGTTCGATCGCACTTGTCCATGCCAATTTCTCGGCGGCGGCGATGTTTGGCGGGTATGTCGCGTTCCAGTTCGTGGTGACGCTGTACCTCCAGGATTCGCTGGGCTGGTCACCTCTGGAGATGGCGCTGGGATTCCTGCCGGCGGGAGTGTTGGTCGTGGCGAGCGCCGCATTCATGGATCGGGTGCTGGACCGCGTCGATACCAAGCTCCTGATCTCCGGCGGATTTGTGGCCTTCCTGGCCGGCTACCTCTGGTTCCTGCAGGTGGAACCGGGGGCGAGCTACGTGATCTTCCTGCTGCCCACGGTCATATTCCTCGGGGCGGGCTTTGCGGCGACCTTCCCATCGGTGAACTCGCAGGCCACCGCCGGTGTGGCCGATGAGGAGCAGGGACTTGCATCGGGTTTGGTCAACACCAGCATCCAGATCGGTGGAGCCCTGATGATGGCCGTGGTCACGGCCATTCTGGGCAGTGCAGAACCCGGGGAGCCGGGAGAACTCATCGGTGGAATGGTCCCGGCGATCACCGTCATCGCCGTACTCACGACGGTCGCGTTGTTGACGACCGTTGGCGTGATCGTCACCCAGCGGCGGCGGGTGGCGGTCGCAGCTTGAGAAACTTGCACCCTCGGACCTTGAGTGCTGGCACTCGCATGTATAGAGTGCTAGTCGGCGCCCAGTGAGGTTCCGGCACCCGCGACGACGGGACCGATCCAGGCGCCGAATACGTGTTAGACACAGCTACGGGTCCACCTCGGGCCCGAACTACCCCGAAAGTGGAGGGCTCACATCGTGGCGAGCGTGAACATCAAGCCGCTTGAGGACAAGATCCTCGTCCAGGCCAACGAAGCCGAAACGACGACTGCGTCCGGCCTGGTCATCCCGGAAACGGCGAAAGAAAAGCCGCAGGAAGGCACCGTTGTCGCCGTTGGCGAAGGACGCGTGAACGAGCAGGGCAACCGGATCCCGGTCGACGTCAAAGAAGGCGACACCGTCATCTACAGCAAGTACGGCGGCACCGAGATCAAGTACTCCGGCGAGGAGTACCTGATCCTGTCCGCGCGTGACGTGCTGGCAGTCATCTCCAAGTAAATTCTGGTCTCGAGCGATCGAACCTGAATTGGATCACCGCCCCGGCGTCCCCCAGCGGGGTTGCCGGGGCGGTTCTGTTTTTGCGATCACCCAACTGACCAGCCCACTCACTTTCTAGGAGCCACAACACCCATGGCCAAGCAGATCGAATACAACGACGAGGCCCGGCGCTCGCTCGAACGCGGCGTCAACCAGCTCGCCGACGCGGTCAAGGTGACACTGGGACCCCGCGGTCGGCATGTGGTGCTGGCCAAGGCATTCGGCGGACCCAGCGTCACCAACGACGGCGTCACCATCGCCCGTGAGATCGACCTCGAAGACCCGTTCGAGAACCTCGGTGCTCAGCTCGTCAAGTCGGTTGCCACGAAGACCAACGATGTCGCCGGTGACGGCACCACCACCGCAACCGTTCTCGCACAGGCCATCGTCAAGGCCGGCCTGCGCAACGTGGCCGCAGGCGCCAACCCGATCGAACTCGGATTGGGCATCAGCAAGGCTGCCGATGCATTGTCCGAGGCCTTGATCGCCGCCGCGACCCCGGTCAAGGGCGCAAAGGCCATCGCACAGGTCGCCACGGTCTCTTCGCGCGACGAAGAGGTCGGCGAAATGGTCGGACGCGCGATGGAGCGTGTCGGTGTCGACGGTGTTGTCACCGTCGAGGAGAGCTCGGGTCTGATCACGGATCTGGAAGTCACCGAAGGTGTGCAGTTCGACAAGGGCTACCTGTCGCCGTACTTCGTCAATGACATCGACAGCCAGGAAGCCGTCCTCGAAGACGCTCTGGTGCTCATCTACCGCGACAAGATCAGCTCCTTGCCTGATTTCCTGCCGTTGCTGGAGAAGATCGCCGAGTCCGGTAAGCCGGTCCTGATCCTTGCCGAAGATGTCGAGGGCGAGCCGCTGTCGACCCTGGTCGTGAACTCGATCCGCAAGACGATCCGCGCGGTGGCCGTCAAGGCGCCGTACTTCGGTGACCGCCGCAAGGCATTCCTCGAGGATCTGGCCATTGTCACCGACGGCACCGTCATCACCTCGGACATCGGCATCACCCTCGCTGATGCCGGTCTCGACCTGCTCGGCGGCGCTCGCCGGATTGTCGTCACCAAGGACTCGACCACCATCGTCGACGGCGCAGGCACCACCGAGGCCATCGCGAACCGGGCTGATCAGCTTCGTCGCGAGATCGAGGCCAGCGATTCGGACTGGGATCGCGAGAAGCTCGCCGAGCGGCTGGCCAAGCTTGCAGGCGGCATCGCCGTCATCCGGGTCGGAGCAGCAACCGAGACCGCACTCAAGGAGCGCAAGCACCGGGTCGAGGACGCGGTCGCCGCGGCCAAGGCCGCTGTCGAAGAGGGCATCGTCCCCGGCGGTGGATCTGCCATCGTGCAGGCCTCTGCAGCTGTCCTCGACGATCTCGCCGACAGCCTCTCCGGTGATGAGGCACTTGGTGTTCGGGTGGTCCAGAAGGCCGCTTCGGCGCCCTTGTTCTGGATTGCCAGCAACGCCGGTGCCGACGGCGCCGTTGTGGCCTCCAAGGTCGCCGAGCTGCCTCGCGGGCACGGGTTCAACGCAGGCACCCTGACCTATGGTGATCTGCTCGCCGACGGAATCGTTGATCCGGTGAAGGTGACCCGTTCGGCCATCGTCAACGCTGCATCCGTGGCGCGGATGGTGCTGACCACTGAAGGCACGATCACCGAGAAGCCGGCCGGCGCACCTGCCGGTGACGGACACGGGCATCACGGACACGCTCACTGATTCGTGACAAAGGGCCTGAGCCCAGACAAACAACGGTGCCCCGGCGAGATTTCGCCGGGGCACCGTTGTTTGTCATCAGTTCGGGAAATCTTGCTGTGGCCGAGAATTAACGTCAGTGCCTATTTGACTTCACACTGATTTGAAGTGGCCGGCATCAAGAAGTGGGGGTGGAAGTCACTCGTTGTTCGGGTGGTGCGTTGCTCAGCTCGCGATGCGACGGCCGACGCCGCGCTTCATCAAGATTCCACGCTCGGATTCGGACAGTCCGCCCCAGATGCCATATGGCTCTGCAACGGCCAACGCGTGCTCACGGCAGTGCGCCAGGACCGGGCACTGGTGACAGAGTTCTTTTGCCCGCCGCTCGCGTTGGGCGCGGGCCCGTCCACGCTCGCCGTCCGGATGGAAGAACATCGATGAGTCGATTCCGCGGCACAAGCCCTTCATCTGCCAATCCCAGATGTCGGCGTTAGGTCCTGGGAGGTGGTTTGGTTGAGGCATCTGCTGCTCCCCTTTGACGTGCCTTTGCGGCTTAATTGTGAGCTTTATGAAACCGATTCGACGTTTTCCTTGTCGTCCTGCACACCGTATGCAAATGGGTGAAATGGAGTCAATAGCCCGATATCTAGGGCTACGGCAGGGAAAAGTTAGACCGGTGTTAACCATTCGTTTATTGACGCAGAGCCAACTGTCATGTGGCTGATGTGATGCGAGGGGGGCGCGATTGAGGCCATCACCGCAGTTCACAGCGCTGGATAGGGCGCATGTGGAGTAGCGGGGTCGCGGATGTGGTTCGTTACGAAGACATGAGGACACTGCGTCCGATTAACACGTCGGAAATGATTCGGCCATCTATCGTCAACGTTCTGTCGACGTTTCGGCTGATGCAGGTACGTTAAATCTGCGCTAATTCGATTGTCACCGAGTCTGGAGAGCGATGCAGATCACATTACCCGCTATTGCGTTCGGTGGCAGCGCGAGCGCGCAAGAGATTCCACCGGCAGATGGGGCGTGGTCGCGGTGGTTGCGGGCCGTTGCTCTCGGTGGCCAGGGCTTCTATGCCGCTGCCGCGACCGAGTTGCGCCGGATCGACGGTGACGGTGGTGGTCCGGCGCTCAGGTCGCTGGCTGCGAGTACCCGCGCCGCTCACCTGAGGCAGGGTGGCCGGCACCATCGCGCGGCGGACCACGACGGCGCCGCTCTCCATATCGCGGGCCTGGGAGATCTGGGCGAGACCGAATCGGTGACGGCAGCGTGTGATGCCCTGACCGGATTGGCCGCCGACAATCTCGGGCGAGGCATGTTCACGGCCGCGGAGCGACTTCTCGAGCGTGTCGAGCAGATACTCGGTGATCGCCGCACGGTTCCCGGCGGTGATGCGGGGGACTGGATCTGGGGCCCGCGCCTGGAATTGCGGTGGCACTGGGTGTGGGCTGAGCTGGCGATGTATACCGCAGACCCGGCGGGGGCCGCCGAACACGCCGCCGCCGCAGAGGTGATCGCTATCGCGGGTCCGTCGCTGCGACATAGGATCAAGACCGAATTGATCTGCGCGGCTGCTGCGGCCGCAGTCGGGGATACGGCGGCCGCCGGTGATCGCGCGCGATCGGTTGCCGATGCGGCAGCGGCGGCCCGTCAACTGCCGCTGGAGTGGGCGGCGGCGAAACTGTTGGAGGGAATCGGGGCGGGGGAGCACTGGGCGGGACAGGCCGAGCGGCTGGGTTGTGTACTCGCCGGGCGGGGTGGGGCGATGGGTTAGCGTCAACGGCGCGACGCCAGAGGCTGACTAAGCTGACTGTTCATATGAATCAACAAACGGGGGGCGACTCCTGCTGTCATATGAGCGGGGGGCGACGCCGGGCGGTGTACTGGGGGTGATTCCCTCGGGTCGGCGGGGAAAACTTCCCCACGGTCCGTGGGGGGATGGTCCTCGCATGGACATGGGACATTCGACGAAAAGTAACGCGGAGACATCAACGAGCGATGATTTTTACAGGTGACGAGTTGGATCGGGCGGTTACTGCGGCAACGCAGGGCGATCGGTCAGCTCTCTCCGACGTATTAGAGAGTGTCCGTCCCATGGTTGTGCGCTATTGCAGGGCCCGGGTCGGGGGTGGTGAGCGACATTCGCTCTCGGCCGACGACGTTGCGCAGGAGGTCTGTATGGCCGTCATGACCGCGCTGCCCAGGTATCAGGATCAGGGCAGGCCGTTCATGGCGTTTGTGTACGGCATCGCCGCGCACAAAGTCGCGGACGCACACCGGGCGGCGGGCCGGAACAAGTCCGAGCCGGTCGAAGAGTTACCTGAACAGATGGCAACGGGCGGCGGTCCGGAACAGCGGGCCATCGATTCAGACGCGGGTCGGCGGATGAACGCACTGCTGACGAAGCTTCCGGAGAAGCAGCGAGAAGTCCTGGTACTGCGAGTGGTCGTGGGGTTGTCTGCAGAAGAGACGGCCGTCGCCATCGGCAGTACCGCGGGCGCAGTGCGGGTGGCCCAGCATCGGGCGCTCGCAAAGTTGAAGAAAGAAATCATGAAAGGTGGTGAGGGTAGTGTCCAGAAAGCGTGATCGTCGTGCAGGCGGTGTCGACAAGGGATTCGGAGCCATGCCCTCGCCAGATGACGCCGTGCTGGATGAAGACTCGATCCCGGTGGATCTCGGTGCTGTTCGCGCCGATGACGAGTTCATCGAGGCACTGCTGTCGAAGCCGGTCGTTCCGACTCGCACTCAGGTCGACTACGAACTGGCCGGGCTGCTGTCGACGTGGCGTGACGACATGGTGGCCCAGCCGATCGGACAGAAACCCACTCTCGAAGATGTCGAGGCCGGCATCGCCGCCGCCACACGGCGCCAAGCCACGCAGCGACGTTCGCTGCGTATCGCGCGTTATGCCGGGGGTGCGGTGGCCGCGGTTGCCCTCATCTTCGGTGGTGTGAGCGTGGTTGCCCACAATGCGGCGCCCGGCGACCCGCTGTGGGGTGTCAAAGAAGTGATGTTCGGCGCGGATGCGTCATCCACGTTGGCCATGGCAGACGTCGAGGCCAACATCGACCGGGCCGCGCAAGCATTCGTGGCCGGCGACAAACCGGCCGCGAAAAAGTATCTTGACACCGCGGAATCGCTGCTCGATGACGTGCGTGATGCCGGCGACCGAACGTCCTTGGAGCGCAAGATCGTCAAGATGCGCAGCCTGTTGGACGATCCGACATCGAAGACGTCGACTTCGCGACCGGGATCGGGATCGGACAGCTCGAGTCCGGCCCAGGCGCCGTTGACCGTCACGCCCAGCGCACCCACGGCAACTGTGACGGTGCCGCAGGAAACGGTGACGGTCATCCCGTCGGAGACCGCCGTGAGCGAACCCGTGCCGTCGTCGTCGGAGCCACCGCCCACGATCGTCAGTGAGCCGTCGACCTCAGAGCCGCCGCCGTCGAGTACTCCGAGCAGTGAAGTCCCGGTGGTTCCTCCGGGCTGATGCCGACCGCACTGCTGGTGATCGCTAGATCACCAGCAGCAGTTTCAGTGCGCGTCAGGATTTTCAGTGCACGTCAGGATTCGGTCGGCTTTGCGCGGATCAGTCGTCGCGCAGTTTTAGTCGTCTTCGCGGACGTGCATCATCGCGTCGGCGTATCCACGGCAGTAGTCCCACGTGACATATGCCTCTGGCGACGGATCGACGGCCGGCTCGTGAGGCCGCACGGTTCCCTCGACGAGGAGCTGCAGCAGATTCGCGCGCAGCATGTCCCAGTCGTGGTAGTGGTCGAGTTGGCAGTCGTCGCAGATCACAACAAGACCGCGGACACCGCGGCGATTGAGTAATGCCTCGTAAACGGCGAGGTCGGCGAGGTCTTCCTCGATCGCCATCCGCTCACCCGCGTCCAAGGGTTCTCCGGGAGGGGCTGCATCGAGCGCTGCCGATGGGTCCCCTCGGGGATCGTCGGCAAAAGGATCCGGTGGCAGGCCCGGTGGCAAATGGTCTCGCACCCTGACCACGGTAGTCAGCCGCACCCCACGAGCGCCACTCTGCGCGCGGGGTGGCGAAAAGTTTCCGTTGCGCGGATGACAGTGCGACGGCGATATCGGGGTGTGAGGGGCGGCTCCGCTGCCGTGGCAGGGGTTGCACTTTCGAGCAGATAGGATAGGGGCATTCAAACGACTGTGCTGTCTCACGACGATGGCCCGACCGGAATGAGCGTGCCCGGAATGAACAATCAGATAGCCGGCCCAGCCCACGTGTGGACCGGTGGTGACGATCCGAACAAGGTGGCCATGCTCGGCCTCACCTTCGACGACGTTCTGCTGCTTCCTGCCGCCTCTGATGTCATTCCGAGTGACGTCGATACGTCCACGAAGTTGACAAGGGAGATCACCCTGCGGGTTCCGCTGGTGAGCTCCGCGATGGACACCGTGACCGAGTCGCGCATGGCGATCGCGATGGCCCGTGCCGGTGGCATGGGCGTACTGCACCGGAACCTGTCGATCGAGGCGCAGGCAGGTCAGGTCGAGACGGTGAAGCGTTCCGAGGCGGGCATGGTGACCAATCCGGTCACCTGCAGTCCCACCGACACGCTGGCCGAAGTCGACGCGATGTGCGCCCGGTACCGCATTTCCGGTCTGCCGGTCACCGATGACGCGGGTGAACTGGTCGGCATCATCACCAACCGTGACATGCGGTTCGAGGTCGATCAGAATCGTCCGGTCGCCGAGGTCATGACCAAGGCGCCGTTGATCACCGCGCAAGAAGGTGTCTCCGCGGAGGCCGCGCTCGGGCTCCTGCGCCGGCACAAGATCGAGAAGCTCCCCATCGTCGACGGACATGGCCGGCTCACCGGCTTGATCACCGTCAAAGACTTCGTGAAGACCGATCAGCATCCCCTCGCCACCAAAGACGCCGATGGTCGGCTGCTCGTCGGTGCGGCCGTCGGTACGGGCGGCGACCAGTGGGCCCGCGCGATGGCTTTGGCCGACGCCGGTGTCGACGTCATCATCGTGGACACCGCCCACGCCCACAATCGCCTGGTGCTGGAGATGGTCAGCAAGCTCAAGGCCGAGGTGGGTTCCAAGGTCCAGATCGTCGGCGGAAACGTGGCGACCCGCGCGGCTGCTGCCGCGCTCGTGGAAGCGGGCGCCGACGCGGTCAAGGTCGGTGTCGGACCCGGATCGATCTGCACCACCCGCGTTGTCGCCGGAGTCGGTGCTCCGCAGATCACCGCGGTGATGGAGGCCGTCGCGGTCTGCAAGCCGGCCGGGGTCCCGGTGATCGCCGACGGCGGTCTGCAGTTCTCGGGTGACATCGCCAAGGCGCTGGCCGCAGGCGCATCCACCGCGATGCTGGGATCGCTGCTGGCAGGGACCGCGGAGTCTCCCGGCGAGCTGATCCTGGTGGGCGGCAAGCAGTTCAAGAGCTACCGGGGTATGGGTTCGCTCGGTGCGATGCAGGGTCGCGGTCAGGCCAAGTCGTACTCGAAGGACCGTTACTTCCAGGACGACGTGCTGTCGGAAGAGAAGCTGGTTCCCGAAGGCATCGAAGGCCGGGTTCCGTTCCGCGGACCGTTGTCCCAGGTGATCCACCAACTCGGTGGCGGACTCCGGGCAGCCATGGGCTACACCGGCTCGAGCTCGATCACCGACCTGCAGAATGCGCAGTTCGTGCAGATCACGGCAGCCGGTCTCAAGGAAAGTCATCCGCACGACATCACCATGACCGTCGAGGCACCCAACTACACTTCCCGGTGAAAACCTGGTCGGCGGCGAGCCGGCCGTCCGGGGAGCGGTCAATTCAGCTGGTCGGCATCACCACTGTGTGATGCGCAGCGGCAACGAAAGGCACAACACGTGCGCGATCATGTGGACATCGGCATGGGCAGGACTGCCCGGCGGACATTCGAACTCAGTGACATCAACATCGTTCCGTCCCGCCGGACACGTTCGTCCAAAGAGGTGTCGACCGCCTGGCAGCTCGACGCATACCGTTTCGACACGCCGATCCTGAGTCATCCGACGGACGCGCTGGTCTCGCCGCAGGTGGCCATCGAGCTGGGTCGTCTCGGCGGCCTCGGTGTGCTCAACGGTGAAGGACTATGGGCGCGGCACCGCGACGTCGAAGACAAGATCGCCCAGGTTGTCGAGATCGCAGAGAACGAGATCGATCCGTCGGCCGCGGTTCGCAAGCTGCAGGAACTGCATGCCGCGCCGATCGATCGGGATCTGCTGGGTCAGGCCGTCAAGACGATCCGCGACGCCGGTGTGACCACCGCGGTCCGGGTCAGTCCGCAGAACGCGGCCGAATTGACCCCGGTGCTGGTGGCGGCCGGAGTCGAATTGCTGGTCATCCACGGCACGATCATCTCCGCCGAACATGTCTCACAAGAGGATTCGGCACCCCTGAACCTCAAGACGTTCATCTCCGAGCTCGATGTCCCGGTGATCGCGGGCGGTGTGCACGACCACCGCACCGCGCTGCACCTGATGCGAACCGGGGCTGCCGCGGTCATCGTCGGATACGGATCGACCATGGGATCGACCACCACCAGTGAAGTGCTTGGCATGGGTGTGCCGATGGCAACGGCGATCGCGGACGCCGCTGCGGCGCGGCGCGACTACCTCGACGAAACCGGTGGGCGCTACGTCCACGTCATCGCCGACGGCGACATCAACACTTCCGGTGAGCTCGCGAAGGCAATCGCCTGTGGCGCCGACGCCGCGGTTCTGGGCAGTCCGTTGGCTGCGGCGGCGCAGGCGCCCGGTCGTGGTTACTACTGGCCGGCCGCGGCGGCGCATCCGTCGATGCCGCGTGGCGCGCTCTTGCCGGTGGCCTCCGACGAGGGACGTCCATCCCTCGAGACCGTCCTGCACGGTCCGACGGACGATCCATTCGGTCACCTGAACATCGTTGGCGCACTTCGTCGTTCGATGGCCAAGTCCGGCTACTCGACTCTCAAGGAGTTCCAGAAGGTCGGGCTCTCGGTCTGCGACTGAGTGCCGGGATCGGCCGAAGGTCGAGTCACCGCCGCAGCGTTATGTGACAAGGTACGATGTCACGATGTCTGTATCGCGCGGTAACGGTAACTCGCAGCCAGAGAAGCCTGACGCCCGCCGCGACCACGATTTTGATGTTCTGATCATCGGATCGGGGTTCGGCGGGAGCGTCAGTGCGTTGCGGCTGGTCGAAAAGGGCTACAAGGTCGGCGTTGTCGAGGCCGGACGTCGTTTTTCCGACGAGCAGTTCGCCAAGACGAGCTGGCGGCTGCACAAATGGTTGTGGGCTCCCAAGCTCGGGATGTTCGGGATCCAGCGGATCCATCTGCTCAAAGACGTGATGATCCTGGCTGGCGCCGGGGTGGGCGGCGGGTCGTTGAACTACGCGAACACCCTCTACAAACCGCCGTCACCGTTTTTCGCCGATGCGCAGTGGGCGCACATCACCGACTGGGAGAGTGAACTCTCTCCGTATTACGAGCAGGCCCGTCGCATGCTCGGTGTGGTGACCACTCCGATCGAGACCCATGCCGACCGGGTGATGCGCAAGGTCGCCGAGGAGATGGGTGTGGCCGACACGTTCGGCCCGACGCCCGTCGGGGTGTTCTTCGGTGAAAAGTCCGGTGGCACAGGACGTCCCGGTGAGGACGTGGCAGATCCCTATTTCGGTGGTGTCGGTCCGGACCGTACCGTGTGTACCGAATGCGGTGCCTGTATGACGGGCTGCCGGGTGGGTGCGAAGAACACCTTGCTCAAGAATTATCTTGGTCTGGCCGAGTCCCACGGGGCCAAGATCATCGACCGCACCACGGTGACCGGACTTTCGCAGCGCCGCGATGGTGGCTGGGATGTGCAGACCGGTCGGTCGGCCGCATGGGGCCGGTTGGGCGCGCGCCGCCGGACCCTGACCGCCGGTCAGGTCATCGTTGCCGCCGGTACGTTCAATACGCAGAAGATCATGCACCTTGGCAAGAACAGCGGTGCGCTGCCGGACGTGTCGGATGCGCTCGGGCTGTTGACCCGGACCAACTCCGAGTCGATCCTGGGTGCGATGCGTCGCACATACGATCCGGCACAGGACTTCTCCGAGGGTATCGCGATCACCTCATCCTTCCATCCGGCGCCGGACACGCATATCGAACCGGTGCGGTATGGCAAGGGCTCCAACGCGATTGCTCTGTTGCAGACCATGTTGACCGACGGTGAGCCGGGGCGTTCGCGACGCCTCAAACTGATCGACAAGATTCGTCAGGAAGGACTGGGCAGTCTGATCCAGTTGTTCAAACTGCGGCACTGGAGTCAGCGGACGGTCATCCTGCTGGTGATGCAGAACCGGAACAACTCGCTGACCACCTTTGTGCAGAAGTTCGGGCCGTGGCGCTTCGTGAACAGCAAGCAGGGCCACGGTGAACCCAACCCGACATGGATCCCGGCTGGTAACGAGGCGACGGAACGGGCGGCGGCGCAGTTCGAGGACGGACTTGCGGGCGGAACCTGGGGTGATGTGTTCAACATGCCGCTGACCGCCCACTATCTGGGTGGATGTGTCATCTCGGACACTCCTGAGAACGGTGTTGTCGATCCATATCACCGGGTCTGGAACTATCCGACCCTGCACATCACCGACGGCGCGGCCATCTCGGCGAACCTCGGTGTGAACCCGTCGTTGTCGATCTGCGCGCAGGCCGAACGGGCTGTCGCGTTGTGGCCCAACAAGGGTGAGGTGGACATCCGGCCCGAGCAGGGTCAGCCCTATGTCCAGGTTGTGCCGACCCGGCCCAACTCGCCCGTGGTGCCAGAAGGTGCGCCCGGAGCGCTGCGGCTTCCGCTGACCGTTGTGACGAAGCCCATGCAGGCCGGTGCCTAGGATCGTCTCCCCACGGTCGGAACACAACTGCGACGCGTTTAGACTGGTCCGGTGGCAAACAGCGTAGATACAGGTGTGCAATCAGCGGCCCCGCGTCCGGTACTGGTGGTCGACTTCGGCGCCCAGTACGCGCAGTTGATCGCTCGGCGGGTCCGTGAGGCCCGGATCTATTCAGAGGTGATCCCGCATACTGCGAGCCTCGATGAGATCAAAGCGAAAAACCCTGTTGCACTGGTTCTTTCAGGTGGTCCGGCGTCGGTGTACGCCGAAGACGCGCCGGGGATCGATGGTGGCCTGTTCGAGCTCGGGATACCCGTGCTCGGTATCTGTTACGGATACCAGGCGATGGCCAACGCCCTGGGCGGTGTGGTCGCCAACACCGGTGGCCGCGAATTCGGTCGCACGACGATGACCACGGCAGGCGGTGTTCTCCATGGGGGAACCCCCGATGAGCAGCCGGTCTGGATGAGTCACAACGACGCCGTTCAGGAGCCGCCGCCCGGATTCGTGGTCACCGCGTCGACACCCGGTGCGCCGGTCGCCGCCTTCGAATGTGTGGAGCGCCAGATGGCCGGCGTCCAGTACCACCCCGAGGTCATGCACACGCCGCATGGCCAGCACGTGCTCACCCGGTTCCTGTACGAGGTCGCCGGACTGGAGCCGACATGGACCGCATCGAACATCGCCGATTCCCTGGTGGAGCAGGTCCGCAAGCAGATCGGCGGCGGTCTGGCGATTTGCGGTCTGTCCGGTGGCGTCGACTCGGCTGTGGCCGCGGCATTGGTCCAGCGGGCCGTCGGTGACCGACTGACCTGCGTCTTCGTCGACCATGGGCTGCTGCGCGCCGGCGAGCGTGAACAGGTCCAGCACGACTTCGTCGCTGCCACGGGCGCCCGTCTGGTCACCGTCGATGCCGAAGAGACCTTCCTTCGTGAACTCGCCGACGTCAGCGATCCCGAGACCAAGCGCAAGATCATCGGACGGGAGTTCATCCGGTCGTTCGAAGGAGCGGTCAGCGATGTCCTCGGTGACCGTGCCGCCGACGGCGACAAGGTCGAGTTCCTCGTCCAGGGGACGCTGTACCCGGACGTCGTCGAATCCGGTGGTGGCAGCGGTACCGCGAACATCAAGAGCCATCACAACGTCGGTGGGCTCCCGGAAGACCTCGAGTTCAGTCTTGTCGAGCCGCTCCGCCTGCTGTTCAAGGATGAGGTGCGTGCGGTCGGTCGCGAGCTGGGTCTTCCTGAGGAGATCGTTGCGCGCCAACCCTTCCCGGGACCGGGACTGGCCATCCGCATCGTCGGAGCCGTCAACGCAGAGCGACTCGAGTTGCTGCGCAAGGCCGATCTCATCGCCCGCGAGGAACTGACCACGGCCGGACTCGACAACCAGATCTGGCAGTGCCCGGTCGTGTTGCTCGCCGATGTCCGCAGCGTGGGTGTGCAGGGCGACGGCCGTACCTACGGTCATCCGATCGTGCTGCGCCCGGTGTCGAGTGAAGACGCGATGACCGCCGACTGGACCCGTGTTCCTTATGAGGTCCTCGAACTCATCTCGACTCGCATCACCAACGAGGTGCCTGAGGTGAACCGGGTGGTTCTCGACGTGACGAGCAAGCCGCCGGGCACCATCGAGTGGGAGTGATCGCCGGACCTCGTTTCTGAGGTTTGGCCACCGAGCGGTTGTCCGGCTGCGGTCACTCCGCCGGTTCGGTGTCCTTCTTGTCGTGTTGTCCGCTCTTGTCCGGCCGTCCGCCACTGAAGATCAGTGCGAATCCGACCAGGACGGCAACGGCCAACGTGCTCCACAGCGCGGTGCCCGAATTGGTGATGTCCGGGCCGCCGAGAAGTCCCCAGATCGCCACCAGGAGAGCTCCGATACCGCTCAGGGCGAGTGTTGGAGAGAACTTATCCACGGGTGACCTCCACGTTTCCGAGTGACGCGCTCAGGTCGAGGGTCAGGACGGGACCTTCGGTGCCGTCCCGTCCGCCGTCCAGACCGTCGGGGCACTTGACCTCACCGACCGCGACATCGCAGTCGGCGCGGATGTTCATGTCGCGCGGAGCGATGACCGTGAACTCCCCGGCACCGACCTCGGCGGTCACGGTCTTGTCTTCGGTGAGTTCGATGTTCCGCAGATCGAGGGTGCCGTTGCCCATGGACAGAGAGTAGTTGTCCCGCAGGTCTGCGGTGGTCAGCGGCTTCCAGTCACGGTCACCGACCCCTCCGGACGGGAATTCGATGCCATTGATCAACGACGCGACCACAACAAAGCCGGCGACCGGGATGGCAACGGTGACCAGTCCGAAGCCGCGTCGGCGGAATGCGCCGACCAGTATTCCGGCCGCCAGTACCAGCAACCCCACCGAAGCGATCTTGGCCGGACTGAGCCAGTCCACGGAACTGGAGATGCCTGCGGTCACCGCGGTCGCGATGATCGCGATGCCGAGCACGATCGGGGTGTATCGCGAGGTCGACTTCTTCTCGTGCTTCGGCGGTGCGGGCTCGGGGAGATCCCAGGCAAAAGGTGCAACGCCCAACGGATCCCACGCAGGCGGGGACGGCAGCGGGGCGTCGGCCGCGACCGCATCGTCGTTCACGGGGTCGGTGCTGCTTTTTGAGGTGGTCGGTGGTTCGTCTTTGAGCCAGGCCCGCGGGGTCCAGCGCTGGAACTGGTCCGCCGGGTCGGTGACGCTGTCGGAACCGACACCGCTGTGCCACCACGAGCCGGCCGCAGCGGCGGGTTGACCGTCGGGTTGCACACTGCCGGACCCTCGTCCGAGGGTGTCGGCGCTGGTCCCCGGCACAGGTACCGGGGTCCGCTGATAGAGGAGCCACCAGCCGAGCAGCATGAGTGCTGTACCGGCCAGACCGCCCCCGCTCCAGGTGAGATTGGGTTGCAGGACAAGGACAACGACCACCAGGACGACGATCGCGACGACGGTGGGTGGATGCGATGACGAGTGCCCGAAACCATGCCACCGGCGTCCGTGATGCTGGGCGGTCGGTGGTGTGGTCGACGAACCTTCGGGCAATACGATCCACGCGACGATGTAGAGCACCAACCCGGACCCGCCGAACAGGGCTGCAACGATGAACGCGACCTTCACCAGGGTCGGATCGACCTTGTAGCGGGCACCGATGCCTGCGCACACGCCACCGATCGTGGAACCGTCGGTGGCCCGGGCAGGCCGGGTCTGCCACATCTTCCGAATCTGCTGCTGCAAGTCGTCGGTACTCGGCGTGCTGGTACTCATGCTTCTATTCTGCGGAGACCGAGGTCCGCGCACCATCGGGATTCACCCTGATTTGCACCCTGTCTTCACATCTGGGGAATGTCCCCGATGTGGCGGACGGCCACGGCATGCCAGTATCGACTGATGTCCACTGTTGTCCCACGTGTTCGCCGCCGTGATGGGGGCCGTGTCATCGGTGGAGTCGCCGGAGGCGTGGCCGATCACCTCGGTGTCGACGCATTTCGGGTACGGGTTGTGTTCGTGGTGCTCAGTGCATTGGCCGGTGCCGGAATATGCGCATATGGCCTGCTCTGGTTCATGTGCCCGCCGGGTACCGACACCGTGCCACCCACGAAGGCCGAACGCAGACAAGGGATCGGGCTGGCGATCGTCGGCGTCGTCGCGGTGGTGCTGGTCGGGTTCGTCGCCTCCGGCACCCCGGCACAGTTCCTGATCCCGCTGGTGGTGGTTGCCATCGGCGCATCCCTGGTCTGGCGCGAACTCGACTCGAGCTGGCGGCCACGGTCGCGGTCGGCGCGTGCGCTCACGTGGACCCGGATCGCCGGTGGCGCAACGCTGGTGGTGATCGGACTGGTGGTGGTCGTGCTGGCCAGCAACAACATGATCGGTGGCTGGAGCACCATCCTGCTGGCGGTCGCGGCCACGGTCATGGGCGTGATGCTGTTGACCATCCCGCTGTGGTTGCGGATGGCGCGCATGCTCGGAATGGAACGCGCAGCTCGGATCCGCAACATCGAACGCGAGGAAATCGCAGCGCACCTGCATGATTCGGTGTTGCAGACGCTGGCATTGATCCAGAAGCGTTCGGCCCACGCCGAGGAGGTGCAGCGGCTGGCCCGGAGCCAGGAGAGAGAGCTGCGCAGCTACCTGTTCGGAGAGGTTGACAGACATGGTGATTCGCTGACCGCAGCCATCAAGTCCGTTGTCGCCGAGGTGGAGGACCACTACGGGGTGGAGGTCGAGGTGGTGACCGTCGGCGACGTCACCGCAGATGATCCGGAATGGAGTACCGACACGCGCCGGTGGGCTGCGCTGATCGCGGCCACCCGGGAGGCTGTGGTGAACGCCGCCAAGCATTCCGGGCAACGATCGGTTGATGTGTACGCGGAGGTCGACGCCGGGCAGATCGTGGTCTACGTCCGCGATCGCGGCGTGGGCTTCGACCCCGACGAGGTGCCCGAAGATCGTCGCGGAGTGTCGGGTTCGATCAAGGGCCGCGTGATCCGGCACGGCGGTAGCGTTGACATCAAGTCGGTGCCGGGCAAAGGCGTCGACGTTCGGATGGCGATGCCGCGTGCTGAGCGCGGCGGTGAACCGCAGGTGGACAACGGTGGGCAGACGCCGGGGGATGGGGACCAGAAGTGATGACCGGGCGAAGCGGACCGTACCGCGTGTTCTTGGTGGACGATCACGGTGTCTTTCGCTCCGGTGTCCGGGCCGAACTCGCGTCCGAGGCGGATGTTCAGGTGGTCGGTGAGGCGGGATCTGTGCCGGATGCGATTTCCGGGATTCTGCAGTCGGCACCAGATGTGGTGTTGCTCGACGTCCACATGCCGGCAGGCGGTGGGATCGCGGTACTCCGCGGCGTCGCCGATGCCGCGCCGAAAAATCCGCCGGTGTTCTTGGCGCTCAGTGTTTCCGACGCCGCCGAGGACGTGATCGCCACCATCCGGGCGGGCGCCCGCGGGTATGTCACCAAGACCATCGACGGCGCCGAGCTGGCCGAGTCGGTGCGGCGGGTCGCCGATGGTGATGCGGTGTTCAGTCCCCGTCTTGCCGGGTTCGTGCTCGATTCGTTCACCGGTCGTTCGCCGGTACCGGAACCGCAACTCGATCCCGAGCTCGATTCGCTGACACCACGTGAGATGGAGGTGCTGCGGCTGTTGGCCCGCGGTTTCACCTATCGCGAGATAGCCGAGGACCTGGTGATCTCGATCAAGACCGTGGAAACGCATGCCTCGAATGTGCTGCGCAAAACCCAGCAGTCGAATCGCAACGCGCTCACCCGCTGGGCCGTGAACCGGCACATCCACTGACGTCAGCGCACCAGGCTTCAGCGCACCAGGCTTCAGCGTACGAGGGCTTCAGCGCACTAGGGCGATGATGGTGATTGCGATGGCGGCCAGCAGCACGAACACCAGGAACACCGCAGCGGCCAGCCCGAGGTGACGTTGCGGTGGTTGCTGATTCTGCGGTTGCGCAGCAGCCCAGGACACCGGATAGGCCGAGCCGGAGATCTGGGTGGTCTGCGACGGATCGGCGCGTGCAGGCGGCGGTGTCCGCTCGGCTGTGGGTTGAGGGTTCGTCCGCGGCGCGGTGTTGGTCTGTGGAGCGGGGCCCGGAACACCGGTGGCTGCCGGGAGACCCGATTCGGTGGTGGTGGGTATCCGCCGGGTAGGAGCGCGATGGGGGGTGGCCGGTTTGCGCTCGAGAGGTGTGGTGAGGATCTGTGCGGTGTTGCTGTTCTCGCCTGCTGCGATCTGGACGAGTCGGTCGCGGATCTGGGCCATGGTCGGGCGCCGCGCCGGGCTGGGTTCGAGCATCGCCAGCAGAGCGCCTTCGAGGGCGCCGGATCGTTTCGGCGGGATGATCTCGCCACGGGCGACGCGGTGTAGCAACACGAGCGAATTCTCGTCGACGCCAAAGGGCGGTTGGCCCTCGACGGACGTATAGAGGGTGGAACCCAGGGAGTAGACGTCGGAGGCCTCGCTGGGATCCTCGCCCCTGGCCACTTCGGGGGCGAAGTACGCCGGGGTTCCGGTGACCACCCCGGTCTGGGTGAGTGCGGCGTCGTCCTTGGACCGGGAGATCCCGAAGTCGGTGAGCTTGACCAGTCCGGCGTTGCGTCCTTCGGCGATCAGGATGTTGCCGGGTTTGATGTCGCGGTGCAGGATGCCCGCGGCGTGCGCCTCGACCATGGCGTCGGCGATCTGGGCGCCGATCTGTGCCACCTGGTCGACCGGCAGGGTGCCGGACTGGTGCAGGATCTCGGCCACGCTGCGCGAAGGGAGGTATTCCATGACCAGCCACGGCTCGCCGGAGTCGACGGCGACGTCGTGCATGGCGATGGCATTGCGGTGGCTGAGGCGGGCGGCGATCCGGCCTTCCCGCATCGCCCGCTGCCGCATCTCGGCTGCCGAATCCTCGGTCATCCCGGCGACCGAGAGCACCTGCTTGACGGCGACCTGGCGGTCGAGGAGGGTGTCGTGCGCCAGCCAGACCGCGCCCATCCCGCCGCCACCGATCCTCGAACGCAGGCGGTATCGCCCGGCGACGAGGTAGTCGGGGCCGGGAACGCGATAAGAGGGGGCGCTCACGGCATTGACCTTAGTGGACACCGGAGCGCGTGCGGTTGCTGTATCGCTCTGTGCGACTCGCCCCGGCATTTCGGGGCCGACTCGCCGTCCGTGTTGACGCTTGTCGGAGGGCTGACCTACGCTCGTAGATATCGAAAACATGTTCGATTGTTCATGTTGGTTCTGACGGTGGTCCACCTTCCCTGTGCCGCTTCCTCGCCTCGGGTGAGGAGTGATGTGGAGGTGTGATGCAGGCGATGGAAACGGCATCGGCGATGGCGACGGACATGGCAACGGACGCGGTGCCGAGTAGGGCGCAGAAGCTGGAGATGTTGCGGCAGACCCTTGCTGCTGCCACCACTCGGTCACGACCGGAATCCGTTGTGCCGCAGCGTCAGATGGCCGCCGTGCGGTCCGTTGATGAAAAGTATTCTGAGCGCGATCGGCTGCCGGTTCCGCCGGCGTTCGAACGGGTGTTGCCGCCGTCTGGGCTGGCTCGGGGCACGGTGTTGGTGCTGGAAGGAGCGCGATCACCGTTGCTGTCGTTGATAGCCCAGGTGAGTGCTGATGGGGGCCACGTGGCGGTGATCGGGCAGCCGCAGTTGGGGCTGTTGGCGGCGGTGGAGATGGGTGCGGATCTGTCCCGCATCGCGGTGATCCCAGACCCGGGTCCTGACCCGGTGGAGATCGCGGCGGTGCTGCTGGACGGGCTTGACCTGGTGGTTGTCGGGCTCGGTGGGATCAGTGTGCCGCCCTCCCGTAGCCGGGTGGTGATGGCTCGGGCCCGCAGTAAAGGCGCGGTCTTGGTGGTCACCGACGGCCAGTGGTCGGGGGCGCATGTGAAAGTGCAGTCCCGGGTGTGTGACTACCGGCATCAACCGTCGGGGTTTGGACAGTCCGCGCTCCGGCGCGGGCACGGTCGGCTCGGTGGGGTGTCACTGATGGTGCGTTCGCGGGGCCGGGGATTTGCCGGCGCCACCACCAGGCTGGATGTGATGCACCGCGACAACCGTGTTCAGTTGGTGGATTCGCGCACCGACATCGACGGTGTGTCCGATGATGCTGTGGCACAAGACTTTTATGAATCCGGAACACTCAAGGTGGCGCTGTAGATGAGTGGGCGGAGCTTTGGGGTCTGGTGCCCGGATTGGCCGGCGGTGGCTGCGGCAGCGGAGGCCGACATCTCGCCGGAGCGACCGGTGGCGGTGTTGCAGTCGGGGCGGGTTGTCGCCTGTTCGGCCTCGGCGCGCGGCGCCGGGGTGCGCAGGGAGATGCGCAAGCGCGATGCGCAGGCCCGTTGTCCGCAGTTGGTGATCGCCGATGCGGATACCGGGCGCGATGCGCGCCTGTTCGAGCCGGTGGTGGCAGCGGTTGCCGAATTGATCCCGGTGGTCGAGGTGTTGCGGCCGGGGTTGATGGTGTTGCCTGCCCGCGGGGTGGCCCGCTATTTCGGGAGTGAGGAGATTGCCGCCGAGAAGCTGACGGATGTGGTGTCGGCCTGCGGTGTCGAATCGCAGGTCGGGGTGGCCGATGAACTGTTCACCGCGATCATCGCCGCCCGTCGTGGGCTGGTGATCCCACCCGGGCAGGGTGCGCAGTTCCTGGCGCCGCTACGTATCTCGGAGCTGGCTGTGGAGCCGAGTATGTGCGCCGATGATCGGGTTGCCCTTGTCGACCTGTTGTGGCGGATGGGTTTACGCACCATCGGTGACTTTGCGGCATTGTCGGCGACCGACGTGGCAACCCGGTTCGCGGCCGATGCGATCTACGCCCACCGCACCGCGCGGGCCCTGCCCCAACGCCCCGCCTCGGGGCAGGCGCCGCCACCGGACCTGGTGGTCGAGCATCAGTGTGATCCGCCGATCGACCGGGTGGATGCGGCCGCCTTCGTCGGGCGCAGGCTCTCTGCCCAGCTCCATGATCTGTTGGCGGCGGCGTCGGTGGCCTGTACCCGGCTGACCGTCCAGGCGGTCACCGACAGTGGTCGTGAGTATTCGCGTACCTGGCGATGTGCGCAGCCGCTGACACCGGATGCCACGGCCGACCGGATCCGCTGGCAGGTGGAGGGATGGCTCTCCGGGCGCAGTGCCGCCGATCGTCCGGACGGTCCGGTTGTGCTGATCCGGTTGGATCCGGTGGAGGTGATCGGCGCGGGGGCAATGCAATTGGGATTCACCGGTGGTGGTCTGACCGGGGGTGACGGCGAGGTGACCGAGCGGGTGCGCCGGGCGCTGGTCCGGGTGCAGGGTCTGCTCGGTGGTGAGCGGGTCAAGGTCCCGGTGCGCAGTGGTGGTCGGGGTCCGGGGCAGCAGATCACGCTGGTGCCGCTTGGTGATGAATTGGTGGCGGCATCGGATCCGTCGGCGCCGTGGCCGGGCCGACTGCCGGGGCCCTCCCCGGCGATCCTGCCGATGGCACCGGTCCGGGTGCTGGACGCAGAAGATCAACCCGTCGAGGTCACGGCCCGCGGTGGCTTCAGTGCCGAACCGGTCAGTCTGTGCTGGGGTCGTCGGACCTGGTCGCTGAGCTGGTGGGCCGGGCCGTGGGCGGTCGACGAACGGTGGTGGTCCGCTGCCGACGACGGATCGCATGTCGGGTCGTATGCGAGAGCTCAAGTCTTGCTGGAAGATTCGCGAGCGTTGTTGCTGCTGTATCAGCAGGGCAAGTGGGTGGTTGAGGGAGTATATGAATAGGAGACGATACGCGGGGCCACCGGAGCAATGCGGTGTTTGGTTCACCCTGATGACAATGCTTGGAGGATCAGCTGGTGGGCACTGTCATGGGATGACACATCCGAGACTGTCATGGGATGACACACCCGAGATTGAGGACCCCACACCATGAGCCGTGAGTTGCACCTTGGCGGATTTCTGATCGCCTCACCCGTCACCCACTCGCACGCCGCGTGGCGGCATCCCGGATCCACCACCGAGTTCTTCTCACCCGAGCACTATCACCGGGTCGGCCGGATCCTCGAACGCGGCAAGTTCGACTTCGCATTCTTTGCGGACCTGCTCGCGGCGCCACTACGTTTCGGTGACGACCAGTCCGAACCGTTGCGGCGTGGCACGCAGGCTGCCGCCGCCCTCGATCCGTCGGTGGTGGCGGCCAGTATCGCGGCCGTGACCACGCACCTGGGTATTGCGATCACCAAGTCCACCACGTATTTCCACCCCTACGAACTGGCCCGTGTCTTCGGTTCACTCGATCACATCTCCCGCGGCCGGGTGGCCTGGAACATCGTCACCTCACTGACCCAGGCCGAGGCGTTCAACTTCGGACTCGACGAGCATCTCGGCCATGACGAGCGGTACCTCCGGGCCGAGGAGTTCGTCCAGACCGCCATCAAGTTGTGGTCGGCCTGGGACGAGGACGCGGTGATCGCCGACAAGGCAGGCGGCGTGTGGGCCGATCCCGGCAAGGTTCGCACGGTTGATCACAACGGGGAGTACTACCGGACCCGTGGCCCGCTGAACCAACCGCGATCACCGCAGCACCGGCCCGTGTTGATCCAGGCCGGATCATCCTCCACCGGTAGAGATTTCGCGGCGCGCTGGGCGGAGGCGATCTTCGAGATCGACCCCACACCCGAGGGTCGCCGCGCCTACTACGACGACATCAAGTCACGGGTGGTGAATGTGGGTCGCAACCCCGATCACGTCAAGATCCTGCCCTCGTTCATCCCGTTCATCGGTGAGACCGAGTCCATCGCCCGCGAAAAGCAGGCGTTCCACAATGAATTGGCCGATCCCATCTCAGGTCTGATCACGTTGTCGGTCCACACCGACCACGACTTCTCCCAATACGACCTCGATGCACCGCTCGAAGACATCACGGTCACCGGAACCCAGGGCCTCTTCGATGTGGCCCGCCGACTCAGTCAGCGGGACAAGTTGACGTTGCGCGACATCGGAAAGCTGTACGCCCAGGGTGTGCTGTTGCCCCAATTCGTCGGTACCGCCACCGACGTGGCCGACCAGATCGAAGCGGGCTTCACCGGTGGGGAAGCGGACGGCTACATCGTGTCGACCGCCCAGACCCCGGGCACCTTCAACGACTTCGTCGACTACGTGGTCCCGGAACTGCAGCGGCGCGGCCTGTTCCGCACCGAGTACACCGGTGACACCCTGCGCGATCATCTGGGCCTGGGCCACCCGAACGACAATCTGCCCCTCGACATACGTGAGCAGGGGCTCGCCGCGATCGGCTGACCGCAGCAGGTGTCCGTTGTTCCTCGGTGCCCGTCAACCCTGACCGGGACGGTTGAGCACACCGAGGAACAGCGGCAAACCGGTTGAGGTGTCGACGATCTGAAAGACGAATGGCCGGTCGGCGATGAACGTCTCCGCCGGGTCGTCCGGTTGTGCGGAGGTGACACCGACATCGACCTGGGTGGCCGATGCGGCAACCGTGCCTTTTTCGCCGACGGTGATCGAGGTGTTCTGTGCGGCGGCGGTCACCACCAACTGTCGGCTGATCGCGGTGAGGTCCGCGGCATCGGTGAACAGATCCCGGACGCCGAGCTCTTCGAGTGTGGCCTTGAGATCAACCTGACCGGCGATGTCCCAACGGGGCAGACTCACCGCCACCGACGACTCCGGTCCGGACCGCAGCGCGGTGTTCGCATCGGTCAGGGCGGTCGAGCCCAGTAGATCTTCCGGTGTGGACCCGTTGTCCGGCAACAAGACCTGCATGGCCAGGTTCTGTGAGTACGGCAGCCCGATCGCGGTCCATCCGGGGCCGCGACGCAGCGGCACGGTCAAGGTCTTGTTCATCGTGGCGACCTTCGACACTGAACCGCCGGTGGTGGTGAACTCCGCGGAGGTCGTGGAGTCCGGTGAAAAGGGTTGCTGCCAAGCGCCGGCGAGGAAGACGGTGGACAGCAGACTGATCACGGTTTCGGTGCTGTACTCGGTAGGGGTTTGTGAGATCTCGCCACCGGTGTTGACCGAAATCCACTGGTTGAGTGCTGATTCGGTCTGCGGCACCGAGAAGTCGACCGGGTAGACGCCGGTGCCGAAGCTGCGTCCGAGCACTTCGAGGTAGTCGGCACCGACCTCGAGGGAGTCGTCGATGAAGATCCCCGATGCCTGGTGGAACACCGGAGGTGACGGTGGGTTCTTCCGGTCGACGGTGCCGGGATCACCCGAAACCTGGTCGAGCTGACCGATCAGTGCTGCCACGGCGTCGGTATCGGGGACACCCAGTACGGAATCGAGTTCGGCAGCGGTGTTGCCACCGGCGCCGGCCCGCACCATCTGCAGCGTGACCATGGCCCCCCAGGGGGACACCACCGCATTGGCGGCCTGCTGTTCGGCAGCAGACTGGGCGCTGTGAATCATGTCGACCCCCAGATCGCTGGTGGACCTGACCAATTCGGTTGCCGTATCGCGGACCTCGTCGACGCCGATCTCCTCGAACTCGATGTCGGGAGCGGCGGTCAATTCCAGTGTCACCTCGGGTTGTTCGTCCGGGGCGCACGCGGACACGGCCAGTATCAGGGCGGCCAAAGCCGTGGTTCCGAGTCGCTTCACGTGTTGGCTCCACGGGCGGTGACGGGCCAGTGCGTCACCACGTCATCCGCGCCGACCACGACCAGCGCATCGGCGAGATTGACGGCGGTGCACACATGATTGGGGGCGATCCGGACCCGCATCCCCGGTTCCGGGGTGCGCGAGGCGTTCGAGAAATCGATGGTTGCGTGATGCTCGGAGAGTGCGGTGACGCGCGCCTCGGGTTCGTCGGGAAGCCGTCCACCACCGCTGATCCAGGCCGGCTGGTCTGCCCCGAGGACTTTGCTCCCGACGTCGACGACGGCTTTTGCTCCGTTGCGGTGCACCACGGTGCCGATTGCCGTCAATGCCACATCGGCCATGGTAGCGACCCCGAGTTCGACCTGCTGCGCGTCGTTGAAGACATAGACGCCCGGCCGGATCTCGGTGAGGACCGTGGGATCGGCATCGGATACCGAAGGCGTGGAACCGCCGCTGCGGATCACCGGGTCGATCTGGCGACTGCGCAGTGATTCGGCGGCCATTGCCAGGGCTCGCGATTCGGACCCGGCGGCATCGGACGGGCCACCGGGTCGGTAGCTGTGTCCGGGAAACGTGAAGATCCCGAGCACCTGTAGGCCCGCCTCGACCGCGCCTGCTCCCACATCGCCGACCAGCTCCGGGGCGACACCGGTGCGGTGATGCCCCGAATCGACCTCGACCATTACCGAGGCTTCGGGGAGGTGCGCTGCGAGTTGCCGTGCGCCGGCAACCGAATCGACCGCGAGCAGCACCCGCGCCCGCTCCATCACCGCACGCAGTCGTGCGGCCTTGTTCTCGGTCAGCCACAGTGGATAGGCGATGAAGAGGTCCGAGAAGCCGCCGTCGGCAAAGGATTCCGCCTCCGCGATGGTGGCAACTGTCAGACCTGTTGCACCGTGGTCCAATTGGCGTTGCCCCAGGATGTGTGACTTGTGCGTCTTCGCGTGGGGACGCAATCGGAGTCCGGCCGTGGCCGCAAAGGCCGACATGTGGGCGATGTTCGCGTCGAGCACCTGCTCGTCGACCGCGAGGAACGGGGTGTCGATCGCCGATGTCGCGGTCAGTATCCGACTGCCCCGATCGGGCTCGACCCGGCGAGCTGTGATGCGTTCCGTCATGTGAGGCAACAATGCCAGAGTCGGATTCGCGGCACCGAGGTAGTTCACCGCCATCGACCCAGGTCGAGGTGTGAGGGCGACTTGTTGATCGAAACTATGTTCGATACCATGGGTTATGGGCTGGCACAATGGCCCTCCGACCTGGTCGGAGATGGAGCGCGTACTGTCCGGTCGACCGTCCGACGGTGGCCGGTCCGGTGAGACATTTGCCGGTGATGGCAGTGATAGTCCGGCCTGGTCCCGCAAACGCGAACCCTATGAGGCCGGAGCGCTCAGCAGGGGTGTTTCTGCCACTCCGTATGCCGAATTGCATGCCCATACCTCGTACAGTTTTCTCGACGGTGCCAGTAGTCCGGAAGAGATGGCGCAGGAGGCCTACCGGCTGGGACTCGAGGCGCTGGCGATCACCGATCACAACGGCTTCTACGGGGTGGTGCGGTTTGCCGAGGCCGCCCGGGAATGGGAACTGCCCACCATCTTCGGATCCGAGTTGTCACTGGAACACGACTCGTCGCGGACCGGGATCGCCGATCCGAGTGGTTCTCACCTGCTCGTCCTGGCCCGGGGGCAGGAGGGGTACCGCCGCCTGTCGCGTCAACTGGCCGACGGACACATGGCGGCCGGGGAGAAGGGCTTGCTGCGCTTCGACATCGACACGCTGGCACAGGCGGCGCAAGGACATTGGCTGATCCTGACCGGTTGCCGTAAGGGCGACGTGCGTCGCGCACTGGAGGCGGGTGGTCCCTCGGCTGCCGAGAAGGCGCTGCGTGATCTGGTTGGCAGGTTCGGCCGCGACAACGTGGTGATGGAACTGACCGCCCACGGTGTTCCCGAAGACGATGAGCGCAATGCCGCCCTCGCGCAGATCGCCCACCGGAATCGGGTACAGACCATCGCGACCACGGGCGCGCACTTCGCGGCGCCGGAGCGTCGGCGTCTGGCGATGGCGATGGCTGCGGTGCGGGCGCGGCGCAGCCTCGACGAGATGGACGGGTGGCTCGGTCCACTCGGTGGCGCGCATCTGCGCAGCGGGGATGAGATGGCGCGGTTGCTCGCCGCACATCCGGAGTCCCTCGACAATGCCGTCATGCTGGCCAAGGACCTGGCATTCGGGCTGCATCTGATCGCGCCGCAGCTGCCGCCTTTTGATGTGCCGCAAGGGTATACGGAGAGTTCGTGGTTGCGTGAGCTCACCGCGCGGGGGGCAGTGGAGCGGTATGGCACCCCGCAGGAGCATCCCAAGGCGTACCAGCAGATCGAACACGAACTGAATGTTATTGACTCACTGGGCTTCCCGGGTTACTTCCTGGTGGTGCACGACATCGTCTCGTTCTGTCGTGCCAACAACATCCTGTGTCAGGGTCGAGGTAGCGCCGCGAACTCGGCGGTCTGTTATGCCCTCGGTGTCACCGCCGTGGATGCGGTGAGCAACGGCTTGCTGTTCGAGCGGTTCCTGTCCCCGGCCCGGGACGGCCCACCGGACATCGATGTCGACATCGAATCGGATCGGCGCGAAGAGGCCATCCAGTACGTCTACCGGCGCTACGGCAGGCAGAACGCGGCCCAGGTGGCGAATGTGATCACCTACCGCGGTAAGTCGTCGGTACGCGACATGGCTCGTGCCCTCGGATACTCGGTGGGTCAGCAGGATGCCTGGAGCAAGCAGGTGCACCGGTATGGCGCTGCCCAATCTGTCGAGACCGACATCCCCGACGACGTGCTCGATCTGGCCGAGCAGATCAACGGCATGCCAAGGCATCTGGGCATCCACTCCGGTGGCATGGTCATCTGCGATCGACCGATCGCCGACGTGTGTCCCACCGAATGGGCGCGGATGCCCGGTCGTAGTGTGCTGCAGTGGGACAAAGATGATTGTGCCGCAATCGGTCTGGTGAAGTTCGACCTGCTGGGTCTTGGCATGCTCTCGGCCATCCATTACGCCATCGACTTCCTGGCCGAGCATCGCGACATCCACGTCGACCTGGCAAAGATCGACCTCACCGAAAAGGCGGTGTACGACATGCTCTGCCGCGCCGACACCGTCGGGGTGTTCCAGGTGGAGTCGAGAGCTCAGATGGCCACACTGCCACGGCTCAAACCCCGCACGTTCTACGATCTGGTGGTCGAGGTGGCGCTGATCCGGCCGGGTCCGATCCAGGGTGGGTCGGTGCATCCCTACATTCGTCGTCGCAATGGTCTGGAAGAACCGACTAGTGAGCATCCCTCGATGGAGCAGGCACTCAAGCGGACCCTCGGGGTACCGCTGTTCCAGGAACAACTCATGCAGTTGGCGGTCGATGTTGCCGGCTTCAGCGCCGCCGAGGCCGATCAGCTGCGGCGGGCGATGGGGTCGAAACGATCACCGGAGAAGATGGATCGACTGCGCAGCCGGTTCTACCAGGGCATGGAAGACCTACACGGGATCACCGGGGAGGTGGCCGATCGCATCTTCGAGAAGATGGCTGCCTTTGCCAATTTCGGTTTCCCCGAGAGCCATTCGCAGAGTTTCGCCTCCCTGGTCTTCTATTCGTCGTGGCTCAAGCTGCACCACCCGGCAGCCTTCTGCGCGGCACTGCTGAAGGCTCAGCCGATGGGCTTCTACTCGCCGCAGTCGCTGGTTGCCGATGCCCGCAGGCATGGGGTCAGGGTGCACGGACCGGACATCAACGTCTCGAAGCCCTATGCGGACCTGGAGAACGGCGGCCTCGATGTCCGGCTCGGACTGGGGGCGGTGCGCAACATCGGCATCGATCTGGCCGAGAAGATCGTGGCGCAGCGGGAGGCCGGGGGACCGTTCAACGGTGCTGCGGATCTGTCCCGTCGCTGTGAGGTGAGCACCCGGCAGTTGGAGTCGCTGGCCACGGCGGGGGCGCTGGAGTGTTTTGGGACCAGCCGCCGTCAGGCGTTGTGGGATGCCGGGGCGGCCGCTGCGGAGAAATCGGATCGGCTGGCATTGCACGAGGTCAACGGGTCACCGGCGCTGCCGGGGATGAGTGATGTGGAGATGGCCGCCTCGGATGTGTGGGCCACCGGTGTCAGCCCCGGAAGCTATCCCACCGAGTTCATCCGGCCCCAGCTCAAGGAGCTCGGTGTGGTCGCGGCTGCCGATCTGTTGTCGGTACCCGATGGTTCCCGGGTGCTGGTCGGGGGAGCGGTGACACATCGGCAGCGGCCTGCCACCGCCTCCGGGGTGACCTTCGTCAATCTCGAGGACGAAACCGGCATGGTCAACGTGGTCTGCTCGGTGGGTTTGTGGGCCAAGTACCGCAAGTTGGCCCAGTCGTCGCCTGCCCTGCTGATCCGGGGCCGGGTACAGAATGCCGAAGGTGCGGTGACCGTGGTGGCAGAACGTATGCAGCGCATGGACCTTCGGGTCGCCTCCCGGTCACGGGATTGGGCCTGATCCGTCGAGTGTGCTGAAAACCCGTCGTTGATCATGGCGTAATAACCTGAAGTCGTGGAAAAACTGGTGGTGGTCACGGTGAAGCCGAACAGTCGTAAGGGCCCGTTGATCGAAACCGACGAGGCCGGTGCGCTCACGGTGTTCGTCCGGGAACCGGCCACCGAAGGCAAAGCGAATGCGGCTGTCGCGGCGTTGCTGGCCAAGCATTTCGGCGTCGCGAAAAGCTGCGTGTCGCTGGTCGGTGGTGCCGCTTCACGCGTCAAACGATTCAAAATCGTTGTTTGAGGCGCCGCCCTAAGTTGCTTCGTATTGCTATCGAAAGATGTTGCAGCAAAACATAATTGGAGACAATTGACCTTGCGAACACGTGTTCGATCCGCTAGGCTGGAGTCAGTTGATCGCAGAGACTACTGACGAACAAATCCTCTTCCCAAGAGAATTGATCAACTTTCCTGTTGCTTCATGCCCGGAGGTGTTCTGTGGTGCGGCTTCTCGATATGGTCGATTCCCTGGTCGACCTGGTGCTACCCGACGATCCCCACGTGGCGCTGGGGATGACAAAAGATCTGATCACCCTACGCAATGCGACCGAGCATCAGCTCACGGTGTGCGCAGCGGTGATCGACGAGTCCGGCATCGCCCGCACCGCGGGGTCGACAACGGCTAAGTTGTTGCACCCGACGGCTCGGACGATCCGCGCACACTCTCGCAACGTCGCCGACGCATTGCACCAGCTGCTCGATTGCGGTGGTGGTGGGCAAACGCTGGTGTCGGCGCCGCGGACCGAGGTGATGGTCACCGTGCCCGCCGACCATCCGCACGCGGCGTCCCTGCCGTGGATGGGTCCGGTCACCGAGGCCACCGCCGCAGCGTTGCCTGCGATTCGACGATCACGTCGGTCACCTTGGACGGGCAGGACGTGCCCATCGATATCAGTCCACCGAAACGCCTGTTCACCGGACTCGTGCGTAAAGCGATCATCGTTCGAGATAAGTGTTGTGTGAAGTGCGGGGCGTCGGTGACCTGGACGGACTGCCACCACCTCGTGCACTTCGCCGACGGCGGCGCCACCACACTGGAGAACGGGTGCCTGCTGTGCCGGACCTGCCATATGGCGGTCCACCACACCGACTGGGACGTGATCATGGGATCAGACGGCCACCCCTGGCTCATCCCACCGGCCGACATCGACCCGCAGCGAAGACCGCTGCCTGCTTACAACAGGCGAACACTCACCCTTGCTGCCTGACTCTGACGCAACTGGCTTCCCCTGTCGCACCCGGCTTCGGCCGGGACCGCGCACGAAGATTGACAACTTCATAGTGTGAAAGCGGTGGTGCGCTGCTGCTTGCGATGGCTGAACAGGCTGTTTGGACCCGGTGCCGTCGGCCACCGCGGGCACGGGAACCACCCGGCGGCCGGAAAGAGCCTAACCTCGGTATATGACCACGAGAAGCACGTATTCGAGCAATCTCGACAAGCAAGCGTCGGGAGACGACCAGGCGAACGCCAAGCAGGTCATCGACTCCCACATCAAGGATCTGTGGGAATTGGAGGACGGTTGGAAAGGGGCAGGCTCGCTGGCACCGACGGCCCAGGCCAAGGCGTTCTTCGAGTCGTACTGGGACGGTCTGAGCAGCTCGTACTGGACCGAGTCCACACCGTCCGCCACCGTGGACGGTGGCCTGAGCATGCAATGGGCCCGTGACAAATGTGGTTACACCGCGGACATCCTGCCCGGTGGCGAACTACAGCTGACGGTCACCGCGCCTTTCGAGGCCGACAACGCCGAACTCATGATCGCCGAGCCGACGTCCGCCATGCTGCGCAGATTTGTCATGCGCGGTTTGCCCATCGACTGATCGCTGCCGGCTGGGGCTCCAACTCAGACGGCGCCGGGGAATCCGTGTTGACGCCAGGCTTCGTAGATCACGATGCTCGCGGCGTTGGCCAGATTGAGGGAGCGTCGTCCGGGCAGCATCGGGATGCGGACGGTTTCGGTGATGTGTGGATCTGCCAGGACCTCGGCGGATAGTCCGGTGGGTTCCGGGCCGAACAGCAGGACGTCGCCGGCCTGATATTTGATGTCGGTGTAGAACGTGTCCGCATGGGCGGTGAAGGCGTACACCCGCTTGGGTGCCAGTGCGCCCCATGCCGCCAGCAGATCGGAATGAACACTCACCGTCGCCATGTCGTGGTAGTCGAGTCCGGCTCGTTTGACTTTCGGCTCGGACAGGTCGAAACCGAGTGGTTCGACCAGGTGGAGTTCGCAGCCGGTGTTGGCAGCCAACCTGATCGCATTGCCGGTGTTGGGTGGGATACATGGTTCGTGAAATAGCATTCTGAACACTCGCCAAGCTTGCCGTACCGGCGCTTCGACCCCACCGATGGGTGTCGCAAACGAGCCGCCTTTGCGCAGACGAGCCACAAATATGTGTGGCTCGTCGTCGTATTCCTGGCTCGTTTGGGTGGAGGGAAGTGCCCGTGTAGACATGGGGCATGACTGATGTGGCACAGGGTGAACAGTTCGACTATGCCGACTTCTCCGGGGAGACCTGGGAGGACCGCGAGTTTGTCAGCTGTAGTTTTATCGAAGCCGACCTGAGTGAGTTGTCCACTCGTGCAGTGACGTTCACCGATTGTGACTTCACCGGCGCCAACCTCGGATTCTCGAAACACTCCTCGAGCGCATTCCGGAACTGCCATTTCGAACGCACGCACCTGAACAAGGTCGAGATGACGGACTGCAGTCTGCTGGGGTCGGTCATCACCAACTCGCGGGTCCGGCCGATGAAGATCATCGACTGCGATCTCTCACTCACGTCGATCGGCGGTCTGGACCTCTCAGGTGTGGTGCTGCGGGGTTGCCGGATGCGGGAGGCCAACCTGGCGGACTCGAACCTCACCGGCGCCGACCTGGCCGGGTCGGATCTGTCGGGTGTCCGCGCGATCGGGACAAAACTCGGTCAGGCGAATCTGCGTGGTGCGAGAATAGATCCGATGCTCTGGCTGCAGGCCAAGGTCACCGGTTCACTCGTCGACCACGGTCAGGCGATGGAATTCGCGGCAGCACACGGACTCGACATCGGAGGCTGACCTGAGCAAGCCATCGATCTCTCCGGTGCGTTGGACGTCGACCCCTGCCACGACCGATGGCTGGCCGGAGCCGCAGGAACCCGAGATCACCGTCATCGATGTCGAATCCGACTCACCCGAAGATGTGGTCGTCGACGGCCGTGGGCGGATCTGGACGGGGGCGATCGGTGGCGACATCATCTGCATCGATCCCGACACCGGGCACTGGCAGGTGGTTGCCACCACGGGCGGGCGCCCACTCGGCATGGAAGTGCTTGGCAGGCGACTGCTCATCTGTGACAGCGAACGTGGACTACTGCAGATGGACCTCGACACCCACGTGATCGAGACGATCCTCGACGAGGTGGACGGTCAACGGCTGACGTTCTGTTCCAACGTGATCGTGACCGAGCACACCGGTGGCATCGATCCGCGGCCGCGGGTGCTCTATGTGAGTCAGTCCACCACGCGATTCGGTTACGAGCATTACAAAGCCGACATCATCGAGCACTCGGCGACCGGGCGGCTGATCCGGGTGGACCTCGATGACGATCTGCGGTCGACCGCCACCGTCGTTCTGGACGACCTGCAGTTCGCCAACGGGATCGTCGCGCACTCCGGGGTCCTGTTCATCGCTGAAACCGGTGACCACCGGGTGCGGTCCTACGATCCTGCGACGGGGGAGCAGTCGATGCTCATCGATCGGCTTCCCGGATATCCGGACAACGCGTCGTTGAGTCGGGACGGACAGCGCATGTGGCTGGCGATGGCGGGTATGCGGAGCCGGCCGCTGGAGCTGCTTGCCGGACATCCATGGTTGCGGAGGTTGATCTGGCGGGTGCCGGATCGTTTCCTACCGGAGCCGGTGTCCCCGCTGTGGCTGCTCGAGATCGAGTTGCCCAGTGGTCGTGTTGTCGCAGATCATCGGGCACATGTCCCGGGTTTCGGTCAGAGCACCGGAGTTGTCGAGGCCGGCGAAAAAGTGTGGATCTCGGGTATCGGATCATCGAAAATTGCGTGCTTCGACATCCGCTAGATCCATGGCCTGCACAACCTGTGGCCGCGACCTGAAATGATGGGTGTCGTGAGTGCAGCTGTGTTGGACGGAAAAGCCACCCGTGATGAAGTTTTTGTCGACCTGAAAGAGAGGGTGGACAAGCTCCGCGCCGCCGGGATCGTTCCCGGTCTCGGTACGGTGCTGGTCGGTGAGGACCCCGGCTCCCACGCCTATGTGCGTGGCAAGCACAACGATTGCGCCAAACTCGGCATCGCATCGATCCGCAGGGATCTGCCCGCCGACATCACCACCGAGCAACTCAACGCGGTCATCGACGAGCTGAACGCCGATCCGGCCTGCACCGGATACATCGTCCAGCTGCCACTGCCCAAGCATCTCGACGAGAACGCGGCGTTGGAACGCATCGACCCGGCCAAGGATGCCGACGGACTGCATCCGATCAACCTGGGCCGGCTCGTGCTGGACAGCTCCGGGACCTCGTCCGATGCTCCGCTGCCGTGCACCCCGCGCGGCATCCTGCATCTGCTGCGACGGTACGACGTGCCGATCGCCGGATCCCATGTGGTTGTTGTCGGCCGCGGTGTGACGGTAGGACGTCCGATCGGGCTGTTGTTCACCCGCCGGACCGAGAACGCCACTGTCACTCTGTGTCACACCGGCACCGCGGACCTTGCCGCCGAGGTCTCGCGCGCCGACATCGTGATCGCCGCTGCCGGCGTAGCAGGCCTCATCACCGCCGACATGGTCAAGCCCGGAGCCGCGGTCATCGATGTCGGTGTCAGTCGAACGGATGCAGGTTTGGTCGGCGACGTGGACCCCGCAGTGTGGGATGTCGCCGGATATGTCTCACCCAACCCCGGTGGTGTCGGACCGCTCACCCGCGCGTTCCTGATGGCCAATGTCGTCGAGCGCGCCGAATCCGCATTGTCGCGGAGCTGACCCGAATATGAGCAGCAGGTCGGCCGCGGGCGAGGGGGCAGCAACCGGCGCACGGCGTGCGCGTGCTCGTCGCCTCCATCGCGTCCGGCAGTTGCGGTCGGTGCTGGTCCAGATACCTTTCATCGCTGTCATGGCGCTGATCGTGGTCGCCGCGATCTTCTTGATCTTCGACCGCTGGCGTCGAGGGACCTTCGTGCTCGGTTCGGCCGCCTTGCTGGCGGCGCTTCTCCGGGCGATATTGCCGACATCCCGCGCCGGTCTCCTCGAGGTTCGCGGACGTGTGGCGGACGTGTCGTCGATGGTGTTTGTCGGTGTCGCCATCCTCTGGTTGGCGACCTCGATCGACCCTTTGGGCACAGATTGATTACAATGGTTCCGTTGCTGTAATTGTCTGTTGACTTTGGTCGTGCCGAAACGTAAAAGTGCGGCCTCAGACAATGGCGGCAGGGGGACTGTCCAACAACGGCAGTGAATGGATCAGGGGTGTGAAGTCGGCATCATCTGGGCCCCAACCGAGAGATAGCGATCGGAATGAGGACCATGAGTACGTCACTGGGTTTGTCCGCAGGCAGTGGAATGATCCACTGTGTCCTGCTGTCGACCGATGACAATGGTCGCCAGAGTTCGATCAACCGCGTCATCGACGTCGACCTCACCGATGGTCTGACCCGCGCTGGCCGCGTGAACTCCGGCATCGATCTGATGCTGGGTACCGCGCAGGACCGCGGGAGCAAGGTCGGGCCGATCGGCGTTGCGTATCGCACCGATGAGCACGCTCGCGAAATTGCTTCTCGTGGTACCGGTGTCAAGCGGCAGATCCAGTTGATCGCCGAAACAGAGGCTGTGGCGCACCAATTGGGATCAACCGGCGAGATCAGCCGCTTCGCATCGGTGGTCGTCGTGGATCTGGGCGACACCGGGATGAGCATGTACACACTCGATCCGGCGACCGGACGGATCAGTGACCTGCAACGGAGCGAGGCGATTTCGGGCGCTGCGCTCGATGCTCTGCTGATGCAGGACCACACCATCATCGGTCGCCTGCGCGGACGTCGCAGGTCCACGGTGCTGAGCGCATGCCGGACCGCGAAAGAAGAACTGTCCGTGAGTGAGTCGACCTCGCTGATGATCGGTGGCGCGTCGGATACCGGCACCCTGACCCGATCATCGTTCGAAGGTCTCATCCGGCCGATGGCGCAGGCGGCGGCTGCTGCCGTCTTCGACTACACGGCGGCCTCCCGCCCAGAGGCCATCGTGCTCATCGGTGGCATTGCCAACATTCCACTGGTCCGCGACCTCATCACCGACGAGGCCGGTGTCGAGGCGGTGCTTCCGGACGGCCCGGAATCGGTTGCGGCGACCGGTGCCGCCCGCCTTGCCGCCGCGAGCACCCGGCCTGCCGGGCTTGCCTTCATCGGTGGACGGCGTAGCCGGGACTGGTTGTCGGCGGCGCCGCTGGCCATGTTCGGCGCGTTGCTCGCGGGAGCGTTGATGACCGTGTATGCGGTCGGATCATCGCTCGCAGGCAACCCGTCGACACCGATCAAGTCCACGGAGGCTCCGACGGTGCCATCCGCAATCGCTGAAGCTCCACCGGAGACAACGACCACCACGACCAACGCGCAGGTGACCTCCACGCTGACGCCGAAACCGACCGAGACCACGTGGGATATGGCACCACCGGTTGTCGATGGAAACCCCGAACCTGGTTGGGTGACAACCGAATTGCCGCCGCCGGTTTCTTTTTCGGATCCGCCGACGAGAACCCTGAGCCCGTCCCTGATCCCGTTCCCGTTGCCGAGCATCACGTGGCCGCCCAATCTCGACCTGTCGTCCCCGTCGTCTCCGTCGTCTCCATCGTCTCCGTCGACTCCTCCGCCGCCGGAATCAACGACGCCCGATCCGATCCCGGAGGCTGAACCCGCTCAGCCGCAAGAGGGCACGCAGTCGCCGGCACCGTCCGCGCCTGCGCTCGTTGCCCCAACGGTTTCACCGCGGTCCGACGATCCGGCGTCAGGTACGGTGCCGACGTCGCCGCCGGCAGCCTGACGATTTTCCGGTGCTGCCGCACCTGACCGACTGCCACGTGGGCCGGCCGGTCAGGTGGCGGTATCAGCCACGCGCGAGGACGAGAGTCTTCTTGAGAAGGTCTGAGACCGCTTCGAACTCGGTCAGGAATCCGTCGTGGCCATTGGCGGAATGCACCACGTGCAATCCGTCGACGCAGCCGGACATGAGTTCGGCCAACTCGATCTGCTGACGCAGGGGATACAACCTGTCGGAGTCGATGCCACCGACCACGACGGGTACGTGGCAGCTCCGCAGGGCGGCTTCGATGCCACCGCGTCCGCGTCCGACGTCGTGGTTGTTGAGCACCTCGGACAGCACCACGTAGCTACCCGGATCGAACCGGCGGACAAGCTTGTCGGCCTGGTGCTCGAGGTAGCTCTGCACCGCGTAGCGGCCGCCGTGTAGCGGATCTTCTTGTCCCTGAGGGAGGTTGGCGAACCTCTGGTCGAGTTCGGGTTCGCTGCGGTAGTACATGTGCGCGATGCGGCGGGCAATGCCGAGACCTGACGTGGGGGTACGACCGGTGCCGTGATAGTCGCCGTTCTGCCAGTTGGCATCGGCCTTGATTGCCGCAATTTGTGTTGTCTGCGTACCGATTTGGTCGGCTGATGCGCGAGCGCCCACGGCCAGGATCAAGCCGCTCCGCACTCGCTCCGGGTAACCGATGACCCATTCCAGCGCGCGGGCGCCACCCATCGAGCCGCCGATGACGGCTGCGACGGTATCGATCTGCAGCGCGTCGAGCAATGCGACCTCGGCGCGGACCTGATCGAGCACGGTGATGTTGGGGAACCGTGAACCCCACACCTGCCCGTCGGAATCCAGTGATGCAGGGCCGGTGGAACCGCCGCATCCACCGAGGACATTCGCCGAGACGACACACCACTCGTCGGTGTCGACTGCGGCGCCCGGACCGATCAGCCCGTCCCACCAACCGGGGGCGGGCTGATCGGGACCGGCGGGTCCGGTTGCGTGGGAGTCGCCGGTCAGGGCATGCAGAGCCAGAACTACGTTGTCGCGGGTGGGCGAGAGTGTGCCCCAGCGCTGAAACGCCAGGGTCACATTCTCGATCTGTCCACCGTTGTCCAGCGAAATCGGGCCGACCGGCACACTGGTCAGCTGCCCATCGGGCAGGGATTCCCAGTCCGGATGGATTCGTGGTGGCGTGTGCGGGTCGATACTCACCTCACTTGGCCGCAGCGAAGCCTGCATCGAGGTCGGCGAGGATGTCGACGACGTTCTCGATGCCGACAGCCAACCGGACCAGGCCGGGGGTCACGCCTGCGGCCAGCTGCTCTTCAGCGATCAGCTGGGAGTGGGTGGTCGAGGCGGGATGGATGACCAGCGAGCGCACATCACCGATGTTGGCGACATGGCTGTGCAGGACCAGTGCGTCGACGAACTTCTTGCCCGCGTCCACGCCGCCGACGATCTCGAAGCCGATGATCGCGCCCTGGCCGCGCGGAGCCAATTCCTGGCCTCGCTTGTACCAGCGCGAGGATTCGAGTCCGGCGTAGGCCACCGACTCCACCTGCGGGTGCTCTTCCAGGTACTTGGCCACCGCCTGGGCGTTCGACACGTGGCGTTCGATCCGCAGGCTGAGTGTTTCCAGGCCCTGGGCGATGAGGAACGCGTTGAACGGCGAGATGGCGGCACCGGTGTCGCGCAACCACTGCACGCGGGCCTTGAGGGCGTAGGCCGGAGCACCGAGGTCGGCAAAGATCGCACCGTGGTAGCTCGGGTCCGGGGTGGTGAATCCGGGGAACAGGTCTACACCGTCACGCTGGCCCCGCCAATCGAAGGTGCCGCCGTCGACGATCACGCCGCCGATCGCGGTGCCATGTCCACCAAGGTATTTCGTGGCCGAATGCACCACGATGTCGGCGCCGTGCTCCAGCGGGTTGATCAGGTACGGGGTGGCGACGGTGTTGTCGACGATCAATGGCAGGCCGGCCTCGTGGGCGACGGCGGAGATGCCGGGGAGATCGAGGATCTCGTTGTTCGGGTTCGAGATCGTCTCACCGAACAGCGCCCGGGTGTTGGGCTGGATGGCCGCGCGCCAGCTGTCGAGGTCTTCGGGATCTTCGACGAAGCTGACCTGGATTCCGAGCTTGGGCAGCGTGTAGTGGAAGAGGTTGTACGTACCGCCGTACAGTCGCGGGCTCGACACCACGTGACCGCCGTTTTCGACGATGTTCAGGATCGAGTAGGTCTCGGCGGCCTGACCCGACGCGACGAGCAGAGCCGCCACGCCACCTTCGAGGGCTGCGATTCGCTGCTCGACGGCGTCCTGGGTGGGGTTCATGATGCGCGTGTAGATGTTGCCGGGCTCGGCCAGACCGAAGAGGTTGGCGGCGTGCTCGGTGTCGCGGAACGTGTACGACGTTGTCTGGTAAATCGGCAGGGCACGGGCAGAGGTTGCCGAATCAGGGCTCTGGCCAACATGGACCTGTTTGGTTTCAAAGCTCCAGTTGTCAGCCGGATTGACGTCGGTGTCAGACATGTAGGACTTCTCTTTCATGGTCGGTAGACATCCAATTAGAGGGTCCGACCTTTCGGACCCCGCGCTTGCCGCGGCGAACCGCAACCTGGTCGTCACCCGGAGCACCCCACCGCGGTTGGAGGGTTGCCGGTCAGCTAGCCGGGGCTTGTCGCTGACACTCAGGACCTGGCCAAAAGGATATAACACGCGGTTCCTGTTCAAAAAAGCGTTCAGCGCACGGAGATTCTGCGATTCGCCACCAGCCGGATGCCCCTGTACTACGTTCATGCGATTGGCCATTGTCAATGTCCACCGTAACTTTGGTGAACTGCCTCGAAATGCTTGAGGCCGTCGGTGATTCGAAACAACTGGGGCTGCTGTGGGTGTGAGGACGAAGCCTGATCGCGCTGTTCCGAAACCGGCCGGCCGACGGGTGGCGGCGCTGGCATCCGGAGCGGCTGCGGTCGCGCTGCCCGTGTTGACCTTCCTCGGGAGTGCTCCAGGGCTCGCGGCCCAGGCGCAGGCGTACGACTGTGGTGACGGCGTCGTGTTCGTGGTGGCCGGAACCGACGATCCGAACTTCCTGCACACCATAGGGGTGGAGACCCGCTACAGCGCCCGGGGCTACGTGATCAAACGCGTCGACTATCCGGGGACCTTCTGGCCACTCGGTGCACAGAGTTACGACGAGAACATCGACATCGGACAAGCCGCGCTCACCCAGGATGTGGCGACCTATCAGGCCAACTGCCCGGGCAACCCGGCCGTCATCGCCGGCTATTCGCAGGGGGCCCGGATCGCAGGCGATGTACTGGCCGACATCGCGGCAGGCAAGGCCGACGGCGTGACCTCGGTCGGAGTGTCGGGCGAGCTCTATTCCGACCCTCGGCGACGCGGCACAAACGACGGTGCCGGAGCCGAGGTCAACCTCATCAATGCGTATCCGGGTGCGATGCTCGATGGTTCGCGCGACGGCGACTTCGGCGACATGCCGGTGTATTCGGTCTGCATCGATGGTGACCCGGTCTGTGACATACCCGACCCGCGGCGAGATCCGATCGGGGCATTGGACGCGTTGCTGGGCTTCTGGGTCAAGCACCACAACTATGGCGACATCATGACGGCAGGCCCGGGGGTGGCTGTGGGCACCGACGGGATCACCGTCATCGAGGGTCCCGACGGTGCCACGGTGATCTTCATCGCCGCCGATCCCTCACTCACCACTGTGCTGGCGCAGGTCGGACTGCCCAATCTGCTGCGCCCGGTGATTCTGGATTTCCCCTATGCCGAACCGGAGGTCATCCGGCCGATCTCCCGCGCGATCATGGGCTTGCTGCCTGCGCTCCCGCAGCTCGGGCATGGTGCGTATCTGACCGACCTGTACACGGTCCGGGACGCGCTGTCCGGTGACCCGGCCGCGTGGGCCGCGATTCTCGGGAGCGCGGTCAGCATCGTCAAATATCCGGTGAACTTCGTTCGGGACTGGGTTGCGGTGATCGATGCCGTACTCGACCACCGTGACCCGGATCTCGGGTTCATCGCGGCACCGACGGTGCGCGCCATGGCGGATGCGGCATTCGGTGCGGTCTCCGCGGGCAGGGCGGACGTGGGGGACCCGGCCACAGACACCGCCCTTGCCGGTGCTTCTCGGAGGGCACTCGCTGCGTCGTCCGTTGATCGCCCGCAGGCCTCTGCCGACGTCATCCCGGGGCCTGGTCGGCATCGGGCGCCCGAGGTGTCCCCGCCGGCTGTGTCGGATCCCGCTGTGCCGGAAGCCGATGTGCCCGCCTCCGTACCGGTGTGGAACGGTCCGGCAACCTCCCACGCGGACCAGGGTGCTGATGACGACGGCCCCGACGTCGTTGATTCCACGGCAGGTCAGAAGCCGGTCGCTCCTGATCTGCCTGCTGTCGAAGCGCCTGCTGCGACCGAGACAATGGCCGTTGACATGTCGGCGGACCTCACCACCGCCTCGTGATCCGGCCCCTGCGCTGACGCCCCTGACCCGTCAGGTGATGGGTATGCTGGCAAGCAGTACGCCCGTTATATTTACTTTGTCCGGTGAGCGAGGTAACAGCCCGCCGGACTAGGTTGAACATGTTTGGGTGCAGGCGCGCCAGCTCACGAGTCGGCGTCCGAAAGCGGGGCACACATCGTCGAGGAGGACGCGTAGCCATATGGGCAAGATCAAGGTCGAAGGAACGGTCGTAGAGCTGGACGGCGACGAGATGACTCGGATCATCTGGCAGTTCATCAAAGAGAAGCTGATCCACCCGTACCTCGATCTGAACCTGGAGTATTACGACCTCGGCATCGAGGAACGTGACCGTACCGACGACCAGGTCACCATCGACTCGGCATACGCCATCCTCAAACACGGTGTCGGCGTGAAGTGCGCCACCATCACCCCCGACGAAGCTCGTGTCGAAGAGTTCGGCCTGAAGAAGATGTGGCGCTCGCCCAACGGCACCATCCGAAACATTCTGGGCGGCACGATCTTCCGCGCTCCGATCATCATCTCCAACGTCCCGCGACTGGTGCCGGGATGGACCAAGCCGGTCATCGTCGGACGTCACGCGTTCGGCGACCAGTACCGCGCGACCGATTTCAAAGTTGCCACCGCGGGCAAGGTCACCATCACGTTCACCCCGGACGACGGCTCCGCGCCGATCGAGCACGAGATCGTCCAGATGCCCGAAGAGGGCGGCGTGGTGATGGGTATGTACAACTTCAACAAGTCCATCGAAGACTTCGCGCGGGCATCGCTGAACTACGGTCTGCAGCGCAACTACCCGGTGTACCTGTCGACCAAGAACACCATTCTCAAAGCCTACGACGGAGCGTTCAAAGACATTTTCCAGCATGTCTTCGATACCGAGTTCAAGGCTGAATTCGACGCTGCCGGAATCCATTACGAGCACCGGCTGATCGACGACATGGTTGCCTCCAGCCTCAAGTGGGAGGGTGGATATGTCTGGGCCTGCAAGAACTACGACGGCGATGTGCAGTCGGACACCGTGGCCCAGGGCTACGGTTCGCTGGGTCTGATGACCTCGGTTCTGATGACCCCGGACGGCAGCGTCTGCGAGGCGGAGGCCGCGCACGGCACCGTCACCCGGCATTTCCGTCAGCACCAGCAGGGCAAGCCGACCTCGACCAACCCGATCGCGTCGATCTTCGCGTGGACCCGCGGTCTCGATCATCGTGGCAAGCTCGACAACACCCCCGAGGTGCGTGAGTTCGCCCAGAAGCTCGAGGACGTTGTCATCGAGACGGTCGAGAGTGGCAAGATGACCAAGGATCTTGCGCTCCTGGTCGGCGGCGACCAGGCGTACCAGACCACCGAGGAATTCCTTGGGGCACTTGATGAGAACCTGGAGGCGGCCATCAAGACCGGCTGAGCGGCCGGCCCCGCGCCGATCGCATCACAGTCCGCCCCGGATGTCTCGGGGCGGATTGTCGTTCTGTGGGTCAGTTCACGTCCCATCCCGGAATGACATCTGGCCTGTGCCGGTTGACACCGTAGTTACCCCCGCAACGAGCTCCCGGCAGTGTCGCCGTCGCCCCGATCGCCCCTGATCGTCTTCGAGAGGTTCGAACATGTCTGCAGTCAGCACCGTCGCCCCCGAATCCTCGGGGGAGGTGCGCGGCAGTAGACGGACGGTCATTCTGGCGTTGTCGCTCGGCGCGTTCGGTATCGGGACCACCGAGTTCGTCGCGATGGGACTGCTGCCGAATATCGCCGATTCGCTGGGAACCAGCGAACCGACGGCCGGGCACGTGATCTCTGCCTACGCACTCGGAGTGGTGGTCGGCGCTCCGACGATCGCGGCACTGACCGCACGAATGCCACGACGCGCCCTGCTGATCGTGTTGATGGTCGCCTTCACCATCGGCAATCTCGCCACCGTGTTCGCCCAGAACTACGGCATGTTGATGGCTGCCCGCTTTGTCGCCGGGCTGCCACACGGCGCCTACTTCGGTGTGGCCGCTCTCGTGGCCGCCCATCTGGCGGGTCCGGAGTCCCGGGCAAAGGCCGTGGGCCAGGTGATGATCGGTCTGAGCGTTGCCAACGTCGTCGGAGTGCCTGCGGCGACGTGGCTCGGTGGGGCACTCGGCTGGCGGGCAGCGTTTGTGGTGGTGGCCGTGATCGGTTTGCTGACGATCGCGGCACTGTTCAGATTCCTGCCTGCCCTGTCCGACATGAAGATGACCAATCCGGTGACCGAACTCGGTGCGTTGAAACGGCCGCAGGTATGGTTTGCGCTCCTCATCGGAATCGTCGGCTTCGGTGGGATGTTCGCGTTCTACACGTACATCAGCACCACACTGACCAGCGTCGCCGGTGTATCGGAATCGTTTGTGCCGTTTGCCCTGATGCTGTTCGGCCTTGGCATGGTGGCGGGCAACATCATCGGCGGTGCCCTCGCCGATCGTGGTGTGGTGCGGGCGATACTCATCAGCTTGGTTTCCATCGTGGTGACGCTCACCGCTTTTGCGCTGCTGGCGAGCAATCCGTGGGCCGCACTGATCCTGACTTTCTTCATCGGACTGACCGGGGTTGCGCTCACTCCGGCCCTGCAGATCCGGCTGATGGATGTCGCCGAGGACGCCCAGACCCTTGCCGCGGCGCTGAACCACTCGGCACTGAACATCGCCAACGCCGGTGGTGCGTGGATGGGCGGTCTGGTGATCGCGGCCGGATACGGATACCGGGCGCCGTCGCTGCTCGGCGCCGGACTGGCCGTTGCCGGACTCGCGGTCCTCGGACTCGCGCTGCTCTACGCCCGCCGATCTGCTGTCAGAGGACGCACGTAGGCTCGCCCGACGTGACCACAATCGTGACGACGATCAACGTAAACGGCATTCGCGCCGCGGTGAAGCACCGCAGCGAGCGCAATCTGGGGCTGATCCCGTGGCTTCGTGAGACCACCACGGACCACGTCTTGCTCCAGGAGACCCGCGCCACCGAGGAGCAGGTCGTCGAGGCGCTGGCCCCGGCGCTGGACGACGGTTGGTTCCTGAGCCTGCACGAGTCGTCGGTCAAGGGACATTCAGGAGTGGCGATCCTGTCGCGCACCAAGCCGGACAAGGTGCGCAAAGGTTTCGGCAGCGATGAGTTCGACGACACCGGGCGCTACATCGAGGCAGATTTCGGAACCTTGACCGTGGCCAGCCTGTACCTGCCCAAGGGGGCGAGTGACGGTCCCAAGCGCGAGGCGAAGTTCCGTTTTCTCGACGAGTTCGGAGCGCACCTGGGCGCACTCGGCCGGAAGCGCCGGGGTGTGGTGGTCGGCGGCGACTGGAACATCGCACCCACCGCCCTGGATCTGAAGAACGCCAAGGGCAACGTGAAGAACCCCGGCTTCCTGCCGGAAGAACGCGCATGGGTGGCCGGGGTACTGGAGACCGGATGGCGTGACGTCGCCCGTGATCTCGCCGGTGAGGTTGCCGGGCCGTACTCGTGGTGGAGCTGGCGTGGCAAGGCATTCGACAACGATTCGGGCTGGCGGATCGACTATCAGCTCGCCAACAAGACGATGGCCGCCACGGCGACGAAGTCGTGGGTCGACCGCGCCGGTGCCTACGATCTGCGGTGGTCAGACCATGCGCCGGTCACCGTGGAGTACGCCTGAGGGTCGAGTGGGCCAGATGGTCCAAGTGCGGTGTGTGAAATGCGGTGGCGGCCGGATGAGAGAATTCGTCTGTGAGTGAATCGGCAACCGAAACCAAGCCCGCCCGGCGCAAGAGAGTCCTGTCGGGTATCCAGCCCACCAGTGACTCCTTCCATCTCGGGAATTACCTGGGTGCGGTCCAGCAGTGGGTGAGGTTGCAGGACGAGTTCGAGCAGGCGTTCTACTTCATCCCGGACATGCACGCCATCACCACCGCACACGACCCCAAAGCGTTGCGGGATCGCTCGCGGCGCAGCGTCGCCCAGTTGCTGGCCCTCGGTGTCGATCCGGCCCGCTCGACCATCTACCTGCAGTCGCATGTGCCGCAGATCGCTCAATTGACCTGGGTGCTCTCGTGTCTCACCGGTTTCGGCGAGGCCGGCCGGATGACCCAGTTCAAGGACAAGTCGGCCAAGCAGGGCACCGATCATGCGAGCGTCGGATTGTTCACCTACCCGATCCTGATGGCCGCCGACATCCTCACCTTCCAGGTCGATCAGGTGCCGGTGGGCGAGGACCAGCGTCAGCACCTGGAACTGACCCGAAATCTCGCCCAGCGGTTCAACTCTCGGTTCGGCAAGACGTTCATCGTTCCGGAGGCGTACATCGTCACCGAGACCGCGAAGATCTATGACCTGCAGAACCCGTCGGCGAAGATGAGCAAGTCGGCCGAGTCCGATGCCGGTCTGATCAATCTGCTCGACGATCCGAAACGGTCGGCGAAGAAGCTCCGTTCGGCGGTCACCGACAACGGCCGGGAGATTGTCTTCGACCGTGTGGAGAAGCCGGGTGTGAGCAACCTACTGACCATCCTGTCGGCGCTGAGCGGTAAGTCGGTTGACGACCTCGTCGCCGGATACGACGGCCAGGGGTACGGCCAGCTCAAGGTCGACACCGCCGAGGCGTTGACCGAGTTCGTGACTCCGTTGCGGGCCCGTTTCGACGAACTGCTGGCGGATCCGGCTCAGCTCGATCAGATTCTGGCTGCGGGCGCGCAAACGGCCCGTGAAGTGGCTTCGCGAACGTTGGCAACGGTCTATGACAAGGTGGGATTTGTAGCTCCAGTGCCGCTCGACTGACACACCGAATGGGGAACGACATGCCACAGGCTCGCGCCGATTCAAAGTTCAAGCTACGGGCATCCGATCAAGGGCAGGACGCACACAAACCGGGTGTGATCACAACGCCCGGGGCGGCCGACAAGCCATCGTTCCTCGACAAACAGCGCGCACGATTTCCATGGTTCAACCACCTCATGGAGGCGGCGACACGGTATCAGGGCTCCAAGGGTGACTATTTCGCCGCCGGGGCAACGTACTTCAGTGTCTTTGCGCTGTTCCCGCTGTTGATGATCGGGTTTGCCGTCGCCGGTTTCGTGTTCGCCAACAACGAGGAGTTACTCGACAAGGCGAAGGACAAGATCGCCGATTCCGCGGACGGCAGCATGGGTGAGCAGCTCACCGATCTGATGGACCAGGCCATCGACTCGCGCGCCACGATCGGTGTCCTGGGTCTGCTGATCGCTCTCTATGCCGGCCTCGGGTGGATGGCTAACCTGCGGAACGCGCTGACCGTGCAGTGGGGTTCAGAACCCGAATCACCTGGCATCGTGAAGACCAAGTTGTCCGATCTCGGTGCCCTCCTCGGCCTCTTCTTGGCCATGATCGTCACCTTTTCGCTGTCGGCGCTGTCCAGTAGCAGTCTGGTCCATCAGATCTTGGAATGGCTGAGTGTCGATGACCTCCCAGGTGTGTCGTTGGGGGTTCGGGTGGTCTCCGTGGTGCTTTCGATCCTGGCGTCATGGTTGCTGTTCACCTGGGTGATCGCGAAATTACCTCGGGTGGCACTACCGTTGCGTAACGCGTGGAAGGCCGGACTGCTCACCGCCGTGGTGTTCGAGATCTTCAAACAGGTGGCGAGCTTTTACCTCAAGTCCGTGGTGAGCGGCCCTGCCGGAGCCACGTTCGGACCGATTCTGGGCATCATGGTTTTTGCCTTCATCACCACCCGGATCATCCTGTTCGCCACCGCATGGGCGGCCACTGATCCGCGTAACCGCAAGTACGAGCCGACACCGGTACCGGATCCGGTGGTCATCAGCCCGCGGGTGGTGGTCCGCGAAGGATTGTCCGGACGTGGCGCGGTGGCTGCTGTCGGTGCCGGTGTGGTTGCGGCGTTGGGTATTTCGGCGGCGGCGCGGCGTAAACGCTGACGGCACCGGCATTCCGGCCCCGGGATGATTCAGGAGCGTTTGTTCAAGCGCAGCCCGGCATAAACCAGCGCCACCACGATCAGCGCGCCCACCAGCCCGATGATCAGCTTGGCAGTGCCCGACGTGGAATCGGATGGAAGACCGCTGGCCGATGCGATGTCACCGCCGGTTCCGGTTCCGGGAGAGTCTGATTCGGAGAGTTCTTCCACCAGCTCGTCGGGTCCGTCGACCAGCACGCCGATGTTCTGATCAGCCGACTGGGCGAAGCCGTAGTCGAGCATCGCCTCGGCCTGTCGCCAGAATGATCCGGGGCTGTCGTTGAGTCCGTACATCTGAACCACGAGAATCTGCCGACCATCGCGCTCTGCCGCTCCGACAAAGGTTTTGCGGGCATCGTCGGTGTATCCGGTCTTGCCTGCAATGGTTCCCTCATAGTCGTACAACAATTGGTTCATGTTGTAGAGATCGATTCCCAGATCCGCAGCCGGTACCGCCGCGGGGGTGGTTTCGGTGGAAAGTCCGTCGTTCTCGGACGTCTCGGTTGGCATGCCCGGATAGCCGGGGAAGTGGGCCTGATCTTCTTTCGAGATCTCGACGAAGTCAGGATTTTGCAGAGCTGCCCCGAAGATCAGGGCCTCGTCGTACGGGGACGTGGTCATACCCGGGGCATCAAGGCCCGACGGGGATGCGGCGCGGGTGTCCTGTGCTCCGAGCCGCTCCGCCATCGCGTTCATCTTCGCCACGGTGGCGTCGGTTCCACCCAGTTCGCGGGCGAGCGCGTTCGCGCAGTCGTTGCCGGAGACCAGGATCAGTCCGGTCATCAGGTCGCGAACCGTATAGGTGCCACCGGGACCGACTCCGGCGGCATCGCCTTCGACCTCGTCGTCTTCCGTAGTGCCGGTGACCGTGGAGTCGAGGTCCAGTTCGTCGAGCACCACGAGCGACAGGAGCACCTTGATGGTGCTGGCAGGCCGGTAGCGCCCGTGGGGGTCCTTGGCGGCCAACACCGTTCCGGCAGTCAGATCGGCGATCAGCCAGCCGGTCGCGGTCAGACCTGCGGGCGGCGGAGCAGCGCCGTCTGCCAGCACGACCCCACAGCCGCCGAGTTTCTCGCCACCGATCGGAGGGTCGGGCACCGGTAGCGGCGTGGGTGTGGTGGACCCGTCGGAGACCACTTCGGACTCATCGACAGGGGGCACCGGTGTGGTCTGGTACGGGCACGCGTCGGTCACCGTCTCGGGCGCGGGCGCTCCGATCGGCGGCGTGATCGTCACGGGGGTGGCCCCGGACAGCGCCGGACCGCCGAGGCCGGTGAAAAGGAGTGACGCCGCCAACAGGGCTGCGGCGCGTGTCGTGAATCGGATCATCGCACCGGACGATACAGCTGTTGGGACCTGTTTGGGCCTCCGTGCGGCGGCAATTCGGCCCAATTGAACTTTTCGAAACCGACTGATCGGGCGCGCTGTGCGGGACGGATCCGTTGTTCGGTGACCTATTTTCTGGTGTTCTCGCCTGCGAGTTCGCGGATTGCCTTGGCCAGTGGTGCCCATGCGTGCGGGGGTAAGTCGTGCCCGACCTCGGGAAGGATAAGGGTGCTCGAGCCGGGTATTTTGGACGAAATTGCATGCGCAGCAGTAATTTTGATGAGAGGATCGTCTTCGCCGTGCACGACCAATGTGGGACTTGCGATCTCGGTGATCGCGGGGCCACTCCATCGGGCGCCGATCTGTCGACTCTGTGCCTGTTGGTCGTGAATCCCGGGGTCGGGATTGCTTTCCAATTGTGCGCGCATTGCCGCTTCGTCGAACTCTCGGCGCGGGGAGGCGAGTAGTCGTGCGACTGCCAGACCGGCGTCGATTGCGCCCTCTCGGTTGTCGGGGAATTTCAAGCGCGCGAACTTGGAGAGTGTGCGCAAGCGGATGAAGCGGAATGTTCGCAACCCGGTGACATCGCCCGGGACAGCCGCGATGGATGTGAGGGAACACACCCGGGCGGGGTGTCGGAGGGCGACACGTTGCGCGAGAGCGCCGCCGAGTGAGATTCCGAGTACGTGCACGGTGCTCCACCCGAGTTCGTCGACTACCGCAATTGCATCGTCCGCCATGTCTTCGGCGGTGTATCCCTCACTGCGTTTGGTCAGGATCGCGGCGATGGGGTTTCGTACGGCCGTCGGCGGCAGATGGGTGGACTCGCCGCCGTCGCGCTGGTCGTAGCGCACGACAGCGAACCCCTGTGCGGCCAGTTGTTCACAGAATCCATCAGGAACTGCGTGTCGGTTGACGCCCAAGCCGGTGGCGATCAGTAATGGTGTGCCGCCGAGTTCGGGCCGGTATTGATCGAATGCCAGACGTACCGATCCGCTCTGAGCCCATCGCCGCGGTCCCCATGGATTGTTGAGTGTCATCTTGAACCTCCCATTTACTGCGTTCACTGAATGCAGTTTTAGTGTAGTTACTGACGACAACCGCGAGTGGAAGGGTGAAGACGAGTGACACGGTCCGGGACGGAGCAGCGGCACACGACGGTGTGGGAACGCTCGTGCGGCACACGCGGGCCCGCGCCGACGCACAGTCGCGACGATGTCGCTGCCGCAGCGATGGAACTTGCGCAAGAGGGGGGATTATCGGCCGTCTCCACTCGCCGAATTGCGCAGAAACTCGGGGTGAGTCAGTCGGCTCTGTACCGGTACGTGGCGGGCTATGACGACGTGCTCGACCTCATCGTCGATGCTGCTGCCGGTGAGATCGACCTCGATGTCCCGTTGCGCGGCGAGGCAATCGACGACCTCACCGCTCTCGCGGCCCGCGCGAAGGGCGTTCACGTGAGATACCCGTGGTTGCTTGACGTTCCGGTCGAAGCGATGCGCATCGGGCCGCGGGGGATCGACTTTCTCGAGTACGCACTTCGGGCCATGGCTGCGGTCGACGTATCGGGGATGGTGAAGTTGCAGGTGGTGGCTGTGCTGAACACCCTTGTCCAGCAGTTTGCGCGCGCCGAGGTCGGTGGCGGAACGGCGAGACAGAAACGCCGAATCTCTCAGGTGATGTACATACACAAAACCGCCGCGGTCGGCGGTCATCCGTATCTTGCGGCAGCGCTCCATCTTTCGGATCCAGGCGCCGACCAGTCTGGTGACATGTTCGAGTCGGTGTTGCGCCGAGTCCTCGGTGGCATGCTGACGCCGGATTGATTGCCGGTGACGGAGTTCTCGTCACGGACTGTGAGTGCTCGGTTTCTTCACTCAAGCATTCAGCAGAACAGCGAAGAGATCCTGTGACGCAGAAAGGAGAAAGTTGATACCGAACCACTTGTGGCTCAGGGGCAGCTCGAATCAATCGATCTTCAACGACCCGAACTCGGCGAATCCGCGAATACTCGCCGAGCTTGCCGGCTCCCATGCGACCAGAGGTCGCGGCGTTTCGACCACCGAATATCCAGTCGCATCACCCTCTATGATCGTCGACCGATCCCGATGAACACCGATGGGTATGTCGCCGGCAAGCGTCACGCGATTGACTCGCCGGAATTGGTCACCGAAGTCGGCCACGCCGTAATGCTGAGTGGAACGGTTGTCCCAGATTGCGACGTCACCGGAGTTCCAGTTCCAGCGAAACGTGTTGTCGGGACGTTCGACCCGCGCCTGGAGTAACCGCAGCAGATCGCTGGTTTCAGAGGTCTTGAAGCCCGAGAACGACTTGACGAAGTGCCCGAGGGTCAATGCCCGCTCACCGGTTTCGGGGTGCACCCGCACGGCGGGGTGTTCCGTCTCGAAGACGGTCTTGACGAACTCTTCGCGGTACGCCGGGTCCGAGCTGTCGCCGACGGTGAGGTGCTCGGCGTAGTCGTAGTCGTTGGTGTGAACAGTCCGCAGCTGGTCGGCAAGCGCCCGCATCGGGCTCGGGAGGTTGGCGTACGCGGCCACCGTGGACGCCCATATGGTGGCGCCGCCGTAAGTGGGGCGGACGGTGGCGCGCAGCACGGAGATCTTGGGGATCCGGTCGACGAACGAGACGTCGGTGTGCCAGGAATTGGCAGCACCTTCGAGGGGGAGCAGGTCTTCACCCCGGGACAGGACAGTCGGATGCGCCTTGGTCGGCGTACCGAGCAATGATGCGAACTCGTACTGCGAGATGTCGTCGAGATGGTGCTGACCGGTGAAGATGACCGCCTTGTGGGTGGCGATCACGGTCCGGATGGCCTGCACTGTTGCATCGTCGAGGTCGCCGGACAGCCGGACACCATCCACCCGGGCACCAAGGTGTTCACCGAGTTTGGTGACCGTCAGGGCTGGGGATGCCGACAGGGTGGAACCGGTGGCGGGAGATTCGACCAGAACGCTCATGACTCCAGTTTTGCGGTAACTCCGCAGTGTCGGAACCTTAGGAGCAGCCTGATCGAAAGTCGGTGCCACCTCCGGACCGTCACCCCTTGGTTATGAAGCCTTCGGAGATCATCCAGTCCCGTGCCACGATTGCCGGATCCTTGCCGTCGACATCGACCTGCTTGTTGAGTTCGGTGATCACCTCGTTGGTGAGGGCGGCGGTGACCGGGGCCGTCACCTCGGCGATCTCGGGGTGTTTCTCGAAAAAACTCGCCTTCATCGTCACGGACGGGTTGTAGTGCGGGAAGAACTGTTTGTCGTCGGTGAGGACCACCAACCCGAGCCCGGCGATCCGACCGTCGGTGGTGAATACCTCGCCGAACTTGCATTGGGTTCCGGTCGAGGTCGCCTGATAGATGATCCCGACCTGAAGAATCGGGGTGTCGGCCTTCGCCGGGTCGAACCCGTACGCGGCGGCCATACCCGGATATCCGTCTTGGCGGGCCCGGAACTCGGTGTCCACGCAGGTCGCGGCCGCGGCCGGATCCTGCTTGACCAATTCGGCATACTCGGAAAGGTTCGTCACGCCGGTTTCGTCGATCACCTTTTTGCTGGCGGCCAAGGCATAGGTGTCGTCCATCGGGCCCGGCTCGAGCCATACCATGTCATTTTTTTCGAGGTCCTCGTCGCGCACCGCCTCGAATTGTTCCCGGGTGTCGGCAATCGGCTTTTCGTGACCGAGATAATTGATCCAGGCATTGCCGGTGAACTCGTAGGCGACGTCGACCTGACCGGCGATCTGTGCATCGCGTGTACTGCGTGAACCCACGATCCCGGTCATGTCCCGGACATCTGCGCCGGCCGCAACGAGGGTGAACTCGAGGATGTATCCCAGGATCACCTGTTCGGTGTATTCCTTGGATCCCACGGTGATCTGAACTCCTTTGAGACCCTCGTTCTCGGTGATCGAACCCGGGCCGATCTTGAGTGGGACGGCACCGCCGGACGAAAGGCCACAGGCGGCGGCCACCGCGCAGACGATCGCGACGATGAGCGGCTTGAGCGCGCGGTCCATCCGGGAACCGGTTCGAGGCACCGTTGTCATCCTCGTATCCCCTTCGGTCCGAGGTAGTACTCGGCCAGCGCGCCGACCCAATCCACGAGCAGCGCAAGGCACACCGCCAGGACGCTGCCGAGGATCAGCGTGACGTTGTCCCGCAGTTTGTAACCGGTGTCGATGAGGACACCGAGACCACCGGCGTTGACCAGGAAGCACAGTGTCGCGGTACCGACTGCAAGAACCAGCGAGGTGCGCAGGCCCGCGAGGATGTACGGCACAGCCAACGGCAATTCGACCCGGAAGAGGATCGAGGACTGGGACATGCCCTGTCCTTGGCCGGCGTCGATGAGCGACTTGTCGACCTGATCGATGCCCAGGATCGTGCTGCTGAACACCGGGAGCAGCGAATACACCGCAATGGGCAGGACGCCGATCCAGAAACCGGTCTCGCCGGTCCACAGGAAGAGCAGGACGAGCAGGCCGACGGCAGGCGCGGCCTGCCCGATGTTCGCCACCCCGATGAGCGGCGGTCGCAGGAAGCGGGCGTGGCCGCGGGTCACCAGGATTCCGAGCGGGACTCCCGCGAGGACGACGATGGTGGCAACCGTGATCGTGATCAGCAGATGCTGCCAGAGGAGGGTGCTCACGTTGCCTGCATTGATGTTCACTTTCTGGGTGGCGGTCAGATCCCGGTTGAATGCCCAGAAGATGACGGCGACCGCGACGATCAGCACGAGGATCGGTTGGATGATCAGGCGCAGGCGGTCCGCCACGCTGATCGAGGTCGGCGGTGTCTCGACGGCCGTGGTCATGGCGTGACGTCCCTGGTGTCAGGGGTATCGGGGGAGTCGGGGGCAGCCGTCGCAGTGGGCGAGGTGTCGCGGAGTTTGGTGATGGTGGAGATCAACGTCTCGAGTGTCACCACCCCCTGATAGCGGTTGCCCGCGCCTGCGACCACTGCGGAGGCGTGGTCCTCGGCGAGCATCGCCTCGAGCGCGTCCTGCAGGGTGGCCTGCACACTGATCACCTCGCCAAGCGGCTCGGCGAACTCCTCGACGGTGCGCGCCTGCCGGAGCCGGCTCTCGCGCACCCAGCTGACCGGGCGTTCCCGGTCGTCGAGGATGACGGCCCAATCATGTTCGCCTGCGGCCAGTTCCGCTCGGAGTGCGTCGACGTCGTCGCCGGTGTGCGCGGTGGATCGGGCCTCGAGATCGATATCCTTGACCCGGACCAACCCGAGTTGGCGCAGTGAGGCGCCGGTTCCCACGAACCCGGCGACGGTGTCGTCGGCGGGATTGGCAAGGATCGCCTGTGGGGTGTCGTATTGCAGGACCTTCGACTGCTGACCGAGTACCGCGATGCGGTCCCCGAGTTTGACCGCCTCGCTGAAGTCGTGGGTGACGAAGACGATGGTCTTACCCAATTCGCTTTGCAGTCGCAGGAGTTCGTCCTGCAGCGAGCTTCGCGTGATCGGGTCGACGGCACCGAAGGGTTCGTCCATCAGGAGTACAGGAGGATCCGCGGCCAGAGCCCGTGCGACACCGACACGTTGCTGCTGACCGCCGGACAACTGGCGGGGGTAGCGGCCTGAGTACTGTGCCGGATCGAGGCCGACCAGATCGAGTAGCTCTTCGACGCGGGCGGCGATACGTTTCTTGTCCCACTTGAGCAATCCCGGTACCAGGCCGATGTTCTGGCGGATCGTCATGTGTGGGAAGAGTCCGGCCTGCTGGATCGAGTAGCCGATCGAGCGCCGCAACTCGGTGGGTTTGATCGACAGCGCGTCTTTGTCGCCGATGGTGATCTTGCCCGACGTGGGCTCGCTCAGGCGGTTGATCATCCGCATGGTGGTGGTCTTGCCGCATCCGGAGGGCCCGACGAAGACGACGACGTCGCCGGCCGGGATGTGCAGCGAAACATCTTCCACCGCAGGCGTCTTGGATCCCGGGTAGGTTTTCGACACGTGTTCGAGGGTGATCTGCACCCCGGTCGGGTTTGCTGAGCGCAGGCTTTTCGACGCTGAGGTCTGTTCTGTCATCGGATGCCTTTCGACGTTGTGAGCCGTCCGAGAAGTACGTAGAGGGCGTCGAGAACGAGAGCGAGGACAACGATCAGCAAGGTGCCACTGAGGGCCATGGGCACCGCGGTCGGACTGCCGACGCGGGCGAGGCCGGCGAAGATGAGATTGCCCAGTCCCGGGCCCTTGACGTAGGCGGCGATGGCCAGCACGCCCATGGCCATCTGCGTGCTCAGTCTCATCGCGGCGAGAATTGCCGGCCACACCAAGGGGAGTTGCACCCGGACGAGGGTGATGAAGCCGCCCATGCCAATTCCCCGGGCGGCGTCGATGAGTGCAGGCTCGATGTTGTTGAGTCCGACGATGGTGTTCCGGATGATCGGTAGCAACGAATACAGCACCAACGCGGTCACCGACGGTATGACACCGAGACCGACGAGCGGGATGAGCAATCCCAACAGCGCAAAGGACGGAACGGTCAGGATGGCGCTGGAAATCGATGTGGCCAGGTTGGAAGCGATGTCACTGCGATAGGTGAGCAGACCGACCACGACACCGATCACGGTCGCGATGAGGACGCTTTGGAGCACTGCGCTGACATGCTGATAGGAATCGAACACCAACTGAGATCGGTGTGACGTCATGTAATCCCACAATGCGTTCAACCGGTGCCCCCGCTCTTCACTCGTCGTTCCAGCCGTCCACACTCGAACACTGACACCGACAAACCCCCGGCGCAACGATCAACATGTTGGCCTATTTCTCTCGTCCGCGCACCCATGACATTCAGTTTTCGAGTCGATCAACCGGTTTTCGATGACATTTGTCATGGCTCGGACATGAGTATCCATCGAGCTTTTGATGATCGGGTGCACTGGTGACCACAGTCGATGTGGGTGAGCCTTGAAGGCATGAACACAACACATCACAATCACAACCAACATCCGCCTGATTGTCGCGAAACAAGTTCGCAAGCAACCAGTTTCGGCAATCTGATGAAAGACGTCCTTCGTATCGGTCCGGCACCCGTTGGCAGCCGGAAATGGGGGCAGCGATGAGTGCAGTGATCACCGCCCGCGGGTTGCGCCGGGTCTATGGCCAGGGCGACGACGCGTTCGAGGCGGTCAAGGGCATCGATCTCGATGTCGGAGAGGGCGAGGTCTTTGCGTTGCTCGGCACCAACGGTGCCGGTAAGACGTCGACGTTCGACGTGCTGGAAGGACTTGCCGCACCATCTGCCGGTGAGGTCGAGGTCTTCGGTCTCGACCCACGACGGGACCGCAAGCTGGTCCGCCGGAAGGTGGGCATCATGTTGCAGTCCGGTGGTCTGCCTGCCGAATTGACCGTCGCCGAGACATTGGAAATGTGGCGTGGCACCTGCTCGAATCCGACGACCGTGGACGCAGTCCTGGAACAGGTCAACCTCACAGACCGCGCCCATGTGCGCGTCGGAGCGCTGTCCGGCGGTGAAAGGCGCCGGGTCGACCTCGCCTGCGCGTTGCTGGGGCAGCCCCGGTTGCTGTTCCTCGATGAACCGACCACCGGCCTCGATCCGGAAAGTCGCCGCGCCACATGGCGTCTGCTGGCAGATCTCAAGGCGTCCGGGGTCACGATGGTCCTGACGACCCACTACCTCGACGAGGCCGAAGCGCTCGCCGACCGGATCGCGATCATGCACAAGGGTCAGATCGCCCGCCGCGGCACACTCCGCGACATCGTCGACGAGCATCCGGCGCGAATTGTCTTCGACCACCCCGGGACGCCTCTGCCGCCACTACCCGGCGCTCGCGTCGATGCCGGCGCTCGGGTGACTGCGTACACCCACGACCTGCAGGGCCACCTCTCGGAGGTGCTGGCCTGGGCCGGTGCTCGCGGCCTGCAGCTGGGTGGCCTGGAAGCCCGCGCCGCGTCGTTGGAATCGGTCTTCCTCGACGTCGCCGCCGACCCGGCCGACGCCTCGGCATCCACCCCCGACATGATCGGAGCACACCGATGACCACGACCACCGTATCCACATCTGTCGGCTACGGCCGACGCCCGCTGAGCGCTCTGGCCAAGGCCGAGTACCGGCAGTTCGTCCGCAATAAAACCCTTGTCGTGCTGGGAACGGTGTTCCCGGTGGCTCTTCCGCTGGCGACATTCTTCATCGCTCGCAACGAGTCCGGTGCCACGGCGGAGGTCGCGACCACGGGCTTGGAGATGTTCGCGCTGATGGCCTTTCTGTTCGTGCAGTACTACTCGGTGCTGTCGATGGTCACCACCCGCCGTGGGGAAGGAGTATTGAAGAGGCTGCGAACGGGTGAGGCAGCGGACTGGCAGATCCAGACCGCCCCGGCCGTACCCGGTGCCATCCTCACCGTGATCGGTGGTGTGATCGTCGCGGGGGTGATCTACGGCGCCGGTGCGCCAGCGCCCGTCAATCCGATCGCACTGATCGTTGCGATGGCCGGCGGAATCATCGTCTTCTCGCTGCTCGGACTGGCGACGAGTGCGGTCACCAAAAACGCAGAGGCAGCGCAGATCACCTCTCTACCGGTGATGATGATCGCGATGGTCGGCCTTGAATCGATCCGTGACATCCTTCCCGATCGCCTCGGCGACGTGGTCTCGTGGACACCGTTCGCGGCCTTGTCCGACCTGGTCTCCCTCGGCACGGCCGGCCTGCCTGCCACCGCAGGCGAGTCCGACGCACCGCTCGATTTCGCGGGCACTTTTGCCGAGATGGCACAACCACTTGCAACACTGGGTATATGGACCGCGTTGGCGCTGGCAATCGTCGCAACAAGCTTCCGCTGGGACGACCGCGGATGACACGGGTGGCGTCCTGGTGGCGTGAGCTGTCCGGGCCTGCGAAGTTCCGGCTCTACAGCCAGCTCACGCTCCAGGGCGCCATCGCCGGGGTGGTGGTCGTTTCGGCGGCCACCACCGTCGGCGTTCCGTGGTCGGCAGCGGCGATTGTCATCTCCGGGGCTGCAGCTCTTCTCGCCATGCAGACCCAACCTGATCTGTCGGTCTGGACGAATGCCGGACTGCGGCGGTGGGCACAACCGGTGGGGACAGCGGTACTTGTCGTGGTCTGGCTGTTCTGTGCTCTGGTGGCCAATCTGGCCACCGATGAATCCGACATCGACGCGGCACGTACGGCGGGCATCTTCGCCGCACTACTGCCGATGCTTTCGATCGTTCCGTTTCGGCGGGGCAGGTGGTGGCTGATTCTTGGCGTCAGCATCGCTTCCGGCGTGGCTTTCGGGTCGTCTCCGGCAGCGGGACTCTGGTTGGCTGCGGTCGCGTTCTTCATCGGCGGTTTCCTCGTCGCCACCACGCTGTTGACGATGTGGGGTCTGGATGTGGTCGACGAGCTGGAGCGCGCCAAGACCGTCGAGGCCCGGTTGCAGGTTGCCGAAGAGCGATTGCGTTTCAGCCGGGACCTGCACGATGTGGTCGGCCGTGGATTCTCCGCCATCGCGGTGAAAAGTGAACTCGCCGCATCACTTTCACGTGCCGGAGCCGGAGACCGGGCGGCCACCGAGATGGACGAGGTGAAGTCACTCGCCGTCGAATCGATGGACAAGATGCGCGAGCTGGTGCGTGGCTATCGTGACATCAACCTCGACGGTGAGGTCGCCGGTGCCCGTTCACTCCTGGCGGCGGCGGGCTGTCTGCTCGTCGTCGAGGGCGACCCGGCCAAGGTGCCCCCACAATTCCACGAGGTGGCGGCATGGGTGGTGCGAGAAGGGACAACCAACATAGTCAAACATTCGGCAGCGACGTCGGCGACCCTCTCGATCGGTGTGGCGGGAATGTCTTTGCGTAACAACGGCTCCCGCGAGGTGACCGGACAGGATGCCGGTGGGCATTCGGGGCTCCGCGGCCTGTCGGAGCGTCTGGCACACGTCGGCTCCGGACTCGAGGCCACCACGAGCGGCGAGACTTTCATGCTCGAAATACAGTGGGAGAAAAAGTGATTCCAGTACTACTGGCCGACGACGAGACTCTCATCCGCACCGCGATGGCCGCCATGCTCGACTTGGAGGACGATCTCGATGTCGTCGCGAACGTCGGGTCTGGCGAAGAACTGGTCACCATGTGGCGACAACGCGTGGCCGACGGCCGACCCATTGCCGTCGCCGTCGTCGATCTGCAGATGCCCGGGATCGACGGCATCGAGACCGCGACCGAGCTTCTCGCTCTGACGCCGGACGCCGGCATCCTGATCGTCACCAGTCACGGACGGCCCGGCTACCTCAAACGTGCTCTCACCGCCGGGGTTCGGGGTTTTCTGCCCAAGACATCGTCGGCTGCCACCCTCGCCGAAGTCATCCGCACGGTCGACGGCGGTGGCCGTCACGTCGATCCACAGTTGGCCGCCGAAGCGATAAGTGCCGGGGACACCGTACTGACCGCACGCGAAGCCGACGTCCTGGAGTTCGCCATCGATGGTTCCTCCGTGGACGAGATCGCCACGCGCGCACACCTGTCGGTCGGCACCACGCGCAACTACCTGTCGTCGGCGATGGCGAAGCTGGGTGCCTCGAACCGGTACGAGGCAGCCCTCAAAGCCCGAAATCTCGGATGGATCTGAGCGGGCTTGCCTTCAGATCTTTGTGTAGGCCTCGGTCAGCACTGACCGCAGGATCTGTTCCATCTCGTCGAACTCGGCCTGCCCGCAGGTGAGCGGGGGAGCGAGTTGGACCACCGGATCTCCCCGGTCGTCGGCGCGGCAGTAGAGTCCGGCGTCGAACAATGCGGTGGACAAGAAGTTGCGCAGGACCCGCTCGGACTCGTCCGGTGTGAACGTCTCCTTGGTGGCCTTGTCCTTCACCAATTCGATCCCATAGAAGTAACCTTCGCCGCGGACATCGCCGACAATCGGCAGGTCACTCAGGCGTTCGAGCGTCCGCCGGAAGTCCGGTGCAAGTTGCTTCACCCGATCGTTGAGGCCCTCACGCTCGAAGATGTCGAGGTTGGCCAGCGCGACCGCCGCCGAAACCGGATGTCCGCCAAAGGTGTAACCGTGGGCAAACGATGTGGTGTTGTCGTTGAAGGGCTCGAAGAGTCGATCGGTGGCGATCATTGCGCCGATCGGGGAGTAGCCCGAGGTCATGCCCTTCGCGCAGGTGATGATGTCGGGGACGTAGTCGAAGTCGGTGCAGGCGAACATCGAACCGATCCGGCCGAACGCACAGATCACCTCGTCGGAGACCAGTAGCACGTCGTGTTTGTCGCAGATCTCCCGAACCCGCTGGAAGTAGCCGGGCGGCGGTGGGAAGCAGCCGCCGGCATTCTGAACCGGTTCGAGGAAGACTGCGGCAACCGTGTCGGGTCCCTCGAACTCGATGGCCTCTTCGATGCGGTTGGCGGCCCAGAGACCGAATGCCTTGGGATCGTCACCGTATTCACCGGCGCGGTAGATGTTGGTGTTCGGAACCCGGAACGCTCCTGGCGTGAGTGGTTCGAAGGCTTCCTTGAGCGCCGGGATACCGGTGATCGCCAGCGCGCCCTGCGGTGTGCCGTGATAGGCGATCGATCGCGAGATGACCTTGTGCTTGCCGGGTTTTCCGGTCAATTTGAAGTACTGTTTCGCGAGTTTCCATGCGCTCTCCACCGCCTCGCCACCACCGGTGGTGAAGAAGACCCGGTTGAGGTCACCGGGTGCATAGTTCGCCAGGCGTTCGGCCAACTCGATCGCAGGCGGTGTCGCGTATGACCAGAGGGGGAAGAAGGCGAGTTCTTTGGCCTGCTTGGCCGCGGCCTCGGCGAGCTCGACTCGACCGTGGCCTGCCTGCACCACAAACAGTCCCGACAGGCCGTCGAGGTAGCTGCGACCGCGGTCGTCGAAGATCCGGACACCCTCGCCGCGGGTGATGACCGGTGGTGTGGTCGTGTCGCCGTGCCTGGAGAAGTGGCCCCACAGGTGACGTGCCGAGCGGTCGCCAAGGGTGGTGGTGTTGTTCTCGACTGCGGTCATCGGGTACCCCAATTGTATTGTTGTTTGACCAATTTCAGGTAGACCAGGGTCTCTGTCCCGGTCACGCCAGGCTGCGATCGCACCTTTTTGTTCAGTACTTCGAGAAGGTGTTCGTCGTTCTCGCAGACCACTTCGATGACCACATCGAATGATCCGGCGGTCAGGACCACATAGTCGATTTCCTCGACCTCCGCGAGTGCTTCGCCCAGTGCTGCGGTGTCTCCGGTGCAACGGATTCCGATCATCGCCTGGCGGGCAAAACCCACCTGCATCGGATCGGTCACCGCCACGATCTGGAGGACACCCGCCTCGCCGAGGCGCTGAACCCGGTTGCGCACCGCCGCTTCCGAGAGCCCCACTGCTTTGCCCACCGAGGCGTACGAGCGGCGGCCGTCGGCCTGCAGCTCCTCGATGATCTTTTTGGAGATGTTGTCTAACACTATTGGCTGCTCGGTCATGGCTCCGATTCTTCTCGATGCGCTGGCCGGTTCGATCGTTGCACCCCACATGCTACGGAATCCGCAATAATCTGCAACCCAAACGGAGGAAATTCGTTGTCTGATGCCGGTAACCATCGCGAAATGCGCAGTGCCTCGGTAGGGTGGCCATCAGATACCCATCGAGGACGACGGCCCGCGAGGACTGAAAATGACCATTGTTGCAACAACTTTTGCCGCCGGCTGGGTGAACGGACGTGAGCGCTCCGGTGCTGGACGTGTTCACGAGGTGATCGATCCGGCGACCGGCGCCGTCGTCGCATCCACAATGTTGGCCACGGCCGCAGATGTGGACAAGGCGGTCGACGTCGCACGAAATGCGCTGGGGCAGTGGTCAAGCGCAACACCGGCCGAGCGAAGTGCGGCGCTGCGGTCGTTGGCGTCGGCGATGTCGAAGGCCACTGATGAGCTCGCTGCAGAGGAAGTCGGTCAGACCGGCAAGCCGATTCGCTTGGCAACCGGGTTCGATGTCCCGGGTTCGGTGGACAACGTCGAGTTCTTCGCAGGCCTGGCCCGCAATCTCGAAGGCAAGGCCAGCGCCGAGTATTCGGGCGACCACACGTCATCCATCCGTCGCGAGGCGGTCGGTGTGGTCGGCTCCATCACACCGTGGAATTACCCGTTGCAGATGGCGGTGTGGAAGGTGATCCCGGCGCTGGCCGCCGGATGCACGGTGGTGCTCAAGCCGGCGGAGCTGACGCCGCTGACCACATTGACGCTGGCCAGGCTCGCCACCGAAGCCGGTATCCCCGACGGTGTGTTCAACGTGCTCACCGGGACCGGCGCAGAGGTCGGCGCCGCCATCGCCGGTCATACCGGGGTGGACGTGGTCACGTTCACCGGGTCCACCGGGGTCGGCAGGCAGGTGATGTCGCAGGCTGCGGCCAATGGCACCAGGGTCCAACTCGAGCTCGGCGGCAAGGCGCCGTTTGTGGTGTTCGACGACGCCGACCTCGAGGCAGCGATCCACGGAGCGGTGGCGGGTGCGCTGATCAACTCCGGCCAGGACTGCACCGCGGCGACCAGGGCCATCGTCGCCCGTCCCGTGTACGACGACTTCGTTGCCGGTGTCGCCGAACTCATGTCAAAGGTGCGCGTCGGCAATCCGTTCGATCCGGCCACCGACATGGGCTCGCTCATTTCTTTCGGTCACCGTGACAAGGTGGGCGCGATGGTCGAACGCGCCCGGGTGGCCGGGATCCGGGTTGTCACCGGTGGTCGCGCACCGGAGGGCCCCGGTGCCTTCTACGAGCCGACTCTGCTCGCCGACGTACCCGAAGACGCCGAGGTGTATCGCGACGAGATCTTCGGACCGGTCCTGACCGTCAGCGCTTTTGATGACGACGACGATGCGCTCCGGATGGCCAATGACACCGTTTACGGCCTGGCGGCATCGGCGTGGACGCGGGATGTGTATCGCGCACAGCGGGCGTCCCGCGAAATCCATGCCGGATGTGTGTGGATAAACGACCACATCCCGATCATCAGCGAGATGCCGCACGGCGGCGTCGGGGCCTCGGGCTTCGGAAAAGACATGTCCACGTATTCGCTCGACGAATATCTCACCATCAAACACGTGATGAGTGACATCACAGGAGTACCGCACAAGCCATGGCACCGAACGATTTTCACGCTGCCGCAGTGAGCAGCTCAGGGTCGCGGATCGACTGGGCACTCGAGCCCACCGTTCGCGGTACGGCGATGGTCGCGGGCGCGACCCCGGCGCCCTATTGGCTCGACCGGCCACTGCGACCCGCCGCGCGACCGCGTCTGGCGGGGCGCCGCAGCGCGGATCTGGTTGTCGTGGGAGGCGGATTCACCGGTTTGTGGGCCGCAGTCCAAGCGGCCGAGGCGAATCCGCAGCGATCTGTTGTCCTGCTCGAAGGTGACCGGATCGCCGAGGGTGCCTCTGGCCGCAACGGCGGATTCTGCTCGGCCAGTCTGACCCATGGGCTCGTCAACGGCATGGAGAGGTACGAAGACGAATTGCCGGAGCTGCTCCGGATGGGGGTCGAGACCCTCGAGGCGATCGCCGATGCGATCACCAGGCTCGGAATCGATGCCGACGTCGAACGCACCGGGGAACTCAACCTGGCGAGTTTCGACTGGCAGGTCCCCGGACTCAAAGATGTGGTGGATCAAGGACATCGCCTCGACCAGCCACTGCGCTTCCTCGACGGCGACGAACTCACGAAGCATCTGCACAGTCCGATGGCCCACGGAGCCATGTACGACCCGGACGTGATGATCATCGACCCGGCCAAGCTGGCCTGGGGGCTGGCTGCGGCGGCCGAACGCCTCGGGGTCCGGGTCTTCGAGCACAGTGAGGTGACGTCGCTGACCTCGGTGGGGGACCGGGTCGCCGTGGCGACGGGGTACGGCAGTGTGGATGCGGCGCGGGTGGTCGTAGCCACGTCGGCGTCGAAGCCGTTGCGCCGCAAGCTCGGCCATCTGATGGTGCCGGTGTGGGACTACGCCATCATGACCGAACCGTTGACCGACAAGCAGCTGTCCGCGATCGGCTGGTCCGGACGTCAGGGGCTGGCTGATTCCGGCAATCGCTTCCATTACTTCCGGCTCACGGCCGACAACCGGATCCTGTTCGGTGGCTGGGATGCGTTCTACTACTACGGTGGTGACACCGATCCACGCCGGGCGCAGAAGCCGAGTGAATTCGGCCTGCTCGCAGAGCATTTGCTGCAGGTGTTCCCGCAACTCGAAGGCATCACCGCGAGCCACACGTGGGGCGGTGTCATCGACACGTGTTCGCGGTTCAGCAACTTCTGGGATGTCAGCATGGGCGGCAAGGTCGTCTCGGTGCTGGGGTTCACCGGACTCGGTGTTGGCGCGTCGCACTTCGGCGCCGCGACCGCACTCGACCTCGTCGACGGCCGCGACACCGAACGCACCCGCCTGAAGATGGTGCGATCCAAGCCGATCCCGTTCCCGCCAGAGCCGTTGCGCTGGTTCGGGATCACCGTGACCCGTCGTGAGTTCGCCCGAGCCGATCGCAATCAGGGTCGACGAGGACTGTGGCTACGGGCGATGGACGCCGTCGGGTTGGGTTTCGACTCCTGACCCCCCGCCTCCGCACCCATCGGGCTTACGGGGTGAAGCCCTTGGGGACCACAACGATGGGTGCGTCGGTGTTCTTGAGGATCCGCGCCGACATCGACCCGAGAAAGGCCCGGCGCGGTGGTGCCAGGTGTCCGGAACCGATGACGACGACGTCGCCGCGCGACCATTGCAATTGCTCGAGTGCCTCTTCGATGGTATTGCCGTCGGCGACAAGGGATTCGATCTTGACGGCGTTGCCACAACTCTTCTTGGCGAGTTCCAGATTGGCAGTCGCCTGGGCGACGTGTCGCTGCCGGACCGCAATCGACTCCTCGTCCTGACCGTGTAGGTCGTCGTGCGAGACCAGCGAGAGCAGTCGGAGATTCAGGCCTGCCTTCTCTGCGAGATCGAGTGCGAAGGGCAGAGGGCTGTCTTTTGAATCCGAGGTGGGGATGGCAACCGTCAGCGTGGGGATGACCGGACGCTCGAGGCGGGTGTAGCCACGTGGAGCGAGGGCAACCGGAACCGGCGATGCATGGGTCAGTGCCGACGAGATGCTGCCGAGTGTGTGTTTGCCCAGGATGCCGTCGCTGGTGCCGCCGACCACGATCATCGTCGCATGGCTGTGCACCGCAAAGTCGATGAGCGCCTGCGGAAATGACTCCGCCACCGGCGTGTGCAGGGCGACCTCGATGTCGTCGGGGATATCGGCGGCGGCTTCTTCGAGCCACTTCTGCGCCTTCTTGACCAGCGCCTCCTGGAATGTGACCCGGCCGGGGGTGCCGTCGGGTTCGACCTCCCGAACGACACATACCAGGTCGATTGCGGCGCCGGTGGTCTTGGCGATGGCAATCGCCAGGTTGACGCCGTCGTCGCCGGTGTCGGTGTAGAGGTAACCCACTGTCAGTCTCATCGCCTGGTACTCGCTTCCGTGGATGCCGTTGTGGTGCACAGGGACCGGGCCGAGCTGCAATCAGTAGACATCGGGGACCTTGACCTCGGTCTTGGCATTGAGTGTCTTGCCTTTCCAGAAATCCTTCGGACCGAACGCAAAGCACAACAGCATCAACGGGATACCGAGCACCAGCATGCCGACGCCCATGATGAACACGCCACCGACACCGCCGATCGATGTCGAACCGTAGTCGGTCGCGTACATGTCAACGGCGCTTTGGAAGAAGGCCCAGGTCATCGCGACGGCCCCGATCAGCGGGAAGATACCGCGGAAGAACAGATTGCGCGCCGACCGCAACAGCGTCTGCCGGAAGTACCAGACACAGGCGTAGGCGGTGATGCCGTAGTAGAAGGCCACTGCGAGACCGAGGGATGAGATGGAGTCGCCGAGGGTGTCTTCGCTGACGAGGGAAAGAACCAGATAGAACATCAGTGCCGAGGCGCCCATCACGGCCGTGCCGAAGGCCGGGGTCATGTACCGGGGGTGAATGGTGGCGAATCGTTTCGGGATCGCGCCGTACACGGCCATCGACAACGTTCCGCGAGCGGTCGGGAGAATTGTGGACTGGGTCGAGGAGAGCGCCGAGATGGATACCGTCAGCAACAACAGGGAGGCCATGATCGCCCCGGCCACGGGGTCGCCGAGAATGGTCAGGACGTCGTCGGCGTTGTCCGGGTTGTTCAAACCGATTCCCTCCTCTCCGAATCCGGCAAACGACTGGATCGCGTAGGCGACCAGAACGTAGGTGCACACCAAGATGATCGTGGTGATGACCGCGGCGCGGCCGGGGGTCTTGGCGGAGTCCTTGGTCTCCTCGCCGACGGCGAGGCAGGCGTCCCAGCCCCAGTAGATGAAGATGCAGAGGATCACCGCTTCGGCGATGGATGAGGCGGTCAGGCCGCTCGGCCACAGCCACGACAGGCTCGGGTTGATGGCCTGCGGGCCGGCCTTGTCGAATCCCACCTTGAACAGCGCGATGACACTTGCGACGATCAGGACGCCGAACTGGATGACGACGAGCACGTTCTGCATGCGCTCGCTGATCAGGATGCCGCGGATACTGACCCACGTCATCATCACGATCAGGGCGGAGCCGAGGAGGACCTTGACCCAGAGGTTTTCCGCCCACGAGTCGAGGCCCAGGAACTTGAGTAAATAGACACCGGCGATCTCGGCCACGTTGGCCAGCACGATGATCGCCGACACCGCCAGTCCCCAGCCGCCGATCCAGCCGATCCATGGACCGAATGCCTTGGTGCCCCAGGTGAATGTGGTGCCGCAATCCGGGGTGTCTTCTCCGAGTTCCCGGTAGGCGAAGGCGATGAGCAACATGGGGATGAAGGCCAGGACAAACATTGCCGGCGCCTTCTCGTGCACAGCTGCCACGACGAACCCGAGCGTGGCCGCGAGACTGTAGGCGGGTGCGACCGCCGAGAGTCCGATGACCACGTTGCCGAAGAGTCCGAGCGATCCGCTGCGCAGGCCCTTGTCTGGAACAGTTGGACCTGGTGCTTCCGATGCTTCCGATATGGCCATGTATGTCTCCCGACAGTGAGGGATTCGAACACGGTCAGAGTACGATTTTCGTGGTCATGTCGCTGCGCAACGATGGAATTATTTCCAAATCGGTAACATTTCGACTAAATCGGTTGTCCGGATACGATCCGGCGGCCGGATCCGGACCGCATGGGTTGCTTGGTTGCCCCAGGCGCAGCCAACAGAGTTCACCTGGCAACGGAATGACTACGACGGTTTGAGGTGGCTACGACTCACGCAGGTTGGTCCGGACGAGGCATACGACCGAGTCGCAAAGCGGATCTTTCCCTTCATTCGTGAGATGGGGGCGTGGAGTCCACATACGCCAGCCACATGAAGGATGCGCGTCTGACCATCCCCAGTGCTGGCCTCCAGCAGGTCATCCACAGTCCCGGAAGCCATCCACAGATTTGGTTTGACGCCCTCGGGCTGTCGTAGACGCGTGGCAAAATAGCAAGCATGTTCGAAGACGGAGTGGAGGCAGCGTTCGGGGACCTGGGTGTGGCGTCCCCGAACCTATTGCGTCCGCCGGAGCTGGTGCGGTCGCTACGGACGATTGCTCACGCGAAAGGCTATGCGGCATGGGCGGAGTACTCCACCGCGGCCGAGATTCATCGGCAGTTGGCCAAACCCACTGAGAAAGAAGATCTCCGACAACTCGACGGATGGGCGCAATGTTCCGCTCGTGTAGCGGCCTGCCTGAATCTGACACCGGGATCTGCTGATGGGGTCCTCCGCCGCGCATTGGCATTGCGGGATCGGCTGCCGCTTGTCAATGACGCATTGAAGGCGGGACAGATTGCACCGCATCATATTCCGGACATCGTCTCACGCACCGATCTTGTCGAAGGTATGCCGTGGGCAGCGGTCATAGACGCCGAGATCGCAGAAATGTTGTGGCGAGATGGATCCTGGTCAATCGATCGCATGCGAAACATGGTCGACCAGATTGTGTTTCGGCACGACCCCGAAGGTGTCCGGGAACGCCGCGAAAAAGCCAAGGATGGCCGCAGCTTCCAGAGGTACACCACCCAGGACGGCATGGCTGACATTGTCGCTTCGATGACAGCCGAGAATGCGTTGTTGCTGGACAAGAGAGTGCAGGAGCTGGCGTCCAAGGTCTGCGAAGGAGATCCACGAACCAAGCCCCAGCGGCTTTCTGACGCGCTGTTCTGCGCAACGATGGGCGTCGACTTCTCCTGCGAATGCGGCGACGATAACTGTGAACACGGATACCGCGAGTCGGACAATGACGGCGACGGGTCTGCGCTGTTCGTTGTCCATGTGGTGATGGACCAGGCGACTGCCGAAGGCCGGGCGAGTAACCCGGGCTTCATCGATGGGCACGGGGTGATCTCTGGAGATCACGCCAGCGACATCGCTCGCCGGCGTGATGCACGAATCCGGCCGCTCGGTGGCGAGTTGGCAAAGAACCTGTCAACTGAAAATATTTCCGATGACAATGCTCTGGGCGTTAGCGCGTACGCGCCCAGAGCTCCCGAACGCGATCCTGAGATGACCCCAACTGAGCGACTCGCCGAATGGAAGCGACTTACGAAGTTCAGCGAAACAGAGGCGAAGGATACTGCGGCGCCACAGGATTCGGATGCCGCTTTCGGCGCAGAAGCCGACCGCGTGGTGGATGTCGGTGTCGCGTCCGAACCCAATGCGGCGGCGATCGGCACGAACGCCAAGAACCCCACCCCAGAGAAGGACGCTTTGCAAGAAGAGGCGGAGCCAACGAGCACGGAGAAGACCAGGAATGGTCCGATCGTTGCCGGGTGTGAAGCTCCGCCTCCCAAGCCAGCGCCACGCGTGCGACGCATAACCTCACTTGAGAGCCCGAATCGGCAGTGCTGCACCGTCGGGAATGGTCGCAGCCACAGACGCGGCACGGGACCGTTGCTCATGCCGATGAGCATTCCGTCGAATCCCTATCGGCTGTCGACGGCGCTGGATACGTTCGTACGGATTCGCGATGCTTATTGCGTCTTTCCCGGATGCAATCGTCCGGCGTGGCGATCCGACGTCGACCACACCGAAGAATACGACCACGAGAATCCTGAGGCCGGGGGACAGACCTGTCCGGAAGACACCAAGTGCCTGTGCAGGTTTCATCACCTGCTGAAATCCTTTGGTGACTGGATTGACGTCCAGGAGCTCGACGATGAGGGTCGCAGCCGGGTTGTGTTCATCAGCCCCGAAGGTGAGCGGTTCGAAGGTCCCGCGTGGACAGGCGAGGACCTGTTCCCAGAGTTGACCGTCATGACGTGGATCGGTGCGAAACGGAGACCGGCCAGTGAGGGTATACAGCTCCGGACGCAGACCCGCCTGGCAAGCAAACACGCTCGACGACAAGCCGAACGGGAACGTAACCGGCGAAGGCCCGATGAGCCAGGGCCTGCGCCTGACCCGGACGAGATCACGGTCGTATATGACGGTGAAGCGCCACCCTTTTAGATCAACTCACGTGTGTCACACCCAATCCGTAATGTCTCTCCAGAAGCTGAAGACAGCTCGGCCGGACCAATCCGATACTGCCTGATAGCCAGATTTAGATACCCAAGGCGGCCAGTAATTTTTCGCTCTCGATCCACAGGCGAGCCGCCGCGACATCGTCGAGTGCGACCGGGGTGGGCTGCTCTTCGCGCATGCGGTGAAAGTAGCGCCCACCATCGCGTCCACCTTCGGGGTCGGTGGCCAGCCAGAGGAGCGTTTCGGCAGGTTCATCGGGGGTGACGGTGTCGAGGGCGGCCATGTGCGCCTGCATGCGCTCGTCGCCGTGGGATGCGAAATTGCTGGCGACCGCACCCGGGTGCATGACCTGGGCGACGATCCCATCGGCGGCCACCCGCCGTGCCAGTTCTCGGGTGAACAGGATATTGGCGAGCTTGGCCTGCCCGTATGCCGCTGAGGCAGCGCTGAACCCGGTCAGGCTTTGCATGTCGTCCCAATCGATGCCGCTGCTCATCCGGTGGGCAGTCGAGGACACCGCGAGCACTCGTGTCGAACCGGGGACCGAGTCGGCGGCATTCGCCATGAGTAGCGGCATCAGTTCCCGGGTCAGCAGGAAGGGGGCGAGGTGGTTCGCGGCGAAGGTGGCCTCGGTGCCTTCGGCGGTGACCATTTGCTGATCCCGCACGCCGCCGGCATTGTTGATGAGCACTTGGACGCGGGGCGTGAGTTCGGCGACCTCGACGGCCACGCGCTGAACCTCTGTCATCAGGTCGAAGTTGCCGCGCAGCATGATGAATCTGCCACCAGCTCGGGCGGATTCGGCGATCTCGGCCTCGGCTTCCGCGCAACGCTGGGGGTCGCGGCCGACTCCGATCACCTGCCAGCCCATCGCCACCAGTTTGCCGGCGGTCGCTTTACCGATGCCCGCGCTGGCTCCGGTGACGACGGCGACCGGACTGTTTCCATCGAGTTCCATGGTTGTCTCCTCGTGTTTTGTCGTGAACATCATCGTGGTCGCAGGCCGTTGAGTAGTAAGTCGATCGTGAAGTGAACCTGAATGTCCAGCTCGGTCGGGGTCGGTTCGCGGCCATTGACGATCGCGCGCACCCAGCCACCGACCACCAGAGACATGAACGCCCGAGCGGCGCGGTCGCAGTCGGTCGGGGCGATCTGCCCGGCGATGACCGCGCGGTCGAACAAGCCGGCGACGAACTCGATCACCGGTTTGGTGCTTTGCTGGTAGTTCGATGCGAACAGCTTGGGGAACCGGTAGCTCTCGGTGTTGATGATGCGTTGCAGCCGAACACCGTTGGGTGTCATCACCTGGCGGATGCGCAGCCGGGCGATCGTCTCGAGGGTTTCGGCCAGGTCGCCTTTGTCGGCCTCTGCGAGTGTGTCAGGGGGTACGACCTGCCGTTCGATGGCCCGCTGCGTGGCGGCGTGGAACAACGAGGCCTTGTCGGGGTAGCGCGCGTAGACGGTGCGCTTGGTCATGTGGACTCTGGCGGCAATCATCTCGATCGTCGCGAGCTCGTATCCGTGCTCGAGGAACAGATCGAGCGCGGCATCGAGTAGCTGTTCATGGCGTGCCTGCGCCTGCTCGCGGGTGGGGCGGCCTGCCCCCCGGTGAACTGATGAATCTGTGTTTGCCATCGCATCCTCGCCGAAGTTGCCTCTTGCGCTCTGACATCGAGTACAGGTAGGAATGATACGCATAAGGTGCCATTAAGTGGAACCGGCTCGACCACAATTGAAAGGTTGACCAAGTGACTTCAGCCACCGAGAGGCTGGTGAGTTTGGTCGATGCGGAGGACCGCTTCGACCATTCGCCCGCCGACCTGCTCCCGATTCAGATCGAAGCGCTCGAGGAGCAATTCCAGGAACGCAAAGATCGCATCAAACTGCTCGGTCACCGAGCCCGCGAGGCCGGCATCACCGAAGTTCGCAGTCGCGAGGACATGGTGGCGTTGCTGTTTCCGCACACCGCGTACAAGAGCTATCCCGAGAGCTTCCTGATCGAGGAGAAGTGGGACCGCCTCGGCAAATGGCTGGGGACGGTCTCCCCGCATCCCATCAGCCCGATCGAAACCGCAGACATCGGCGACATCGACGAGTGGATCGGGCGCCTCGCGGCTGCCGGGCACTATGTGTCCTGCTCCAGCGGCACCACCGGAAAGTCCGCGATGTTGCCGGCCAGCGAGAAAGACATGGCGTGGTCGCGGATGGACACGGTCAACGTCTTCTCGTGGGGTTCGGGCGTCAAACCGGCCGCGGACCGGCGGATCATGGGGCTGGCGCCGACGGCGTCGGTCCCCAAGAACGAGGTCATCGCCCAGGCTCAGCTCGCGGCATTCGGCGATCCGGCCCTGGAGCGGTTTCGGTTGCCGATCCCACCGATCACAGTCGGTTCGCTGACCCAGATGGTGGTGCTGCGCAAGAAGATCGCCGATGGCACCGCCCGACCCGATGAACTGGCGGACTTCGAGCGGACCTCGCTGGAGCGTCAGGAAGGCCTCGACAAGGCGATGATCTCCGGCGCCGAGGCGCTCATCGAGTATCGCCACGAAAAGCTCTACATCGCGGGAATGTGGAACTCGCTGTACCAGCTGGCGAAGCTGGTTCGCGACATGGGCTACTCCGCGAAGGACTTTCATCCCGACAACTGCATCTACGTCGGCGGCGGACTCAAGCGGGCGCAGCTGCCACCGGACTATCAGGAGTTCGTCCACCAAACCTTCAACATCCCGGCCAGCCGGGATTTCCAGAACTACTCCATGCAGGAGCTCAACTCCGGAATGCCCAAGTGTCAAGTGGGGGAGCGCTATCACGTACCGCCGTGGATTGTGCCCTTCGTCCTCGACGAATCCGGTGAGACCCTGCTTCCGCACGAGACCGGTGAGATCGAGGGGCGCGCAGCCTTCTTCGACCTTTCGCTCGACGGTCGCTGGGGTGGCGTCATCACCGGCGACAAGATCTCGCTCGACTTCAGTCCCTGCGCCTGTGGCTCCAAGGGTGCATCGATCCGCGACAACATCGCCCGCTACGCGGATATCAAGGGCGACGACAAAATCGGCTGTGCCGGCACCGTCGACGCATATGTGAGAGGTCTGTCATGACAACGATCGACACCGACCGAGCAGTGGACACCGACAGGGCAGGGGACACCACGGTCTCGGCACCGTTCTTTCTTCGGGGAGAACTGTTCGAGGGCCAGGAAGTCTCGCACCGTTCCCGCGATCTCGGGGTCACGTTCACCACTCCACGGATCGCGATGGACAAAGTGGTGCACCCGCGCACCGAGCTGCCACCCCTGCTCAACGTGCCGCTCGCCGAGATCATCGATTTCCTCGTCGAGACCGGTCAGCGCATCAATGATCCCGGAAATCCGTTCGTACAGGACTGCATCGACCGGATGGCCTCCACGCACGTCCTGCCGCGCGCGGTGCTGCAGGCGCAGGTCCAGGGCGCAGCCGCTTATCTCGACAAGCGGGTGCTCGAGGCCGTAGTGGAGCAGAACTTCCCCGACCCCAAGGCGCTAGACGAGTGGGTTCCGAAGGGGGACTTCACCGGTCGCAAGAGTTTTGTCCGTGCCTTCGCTCCGCGGCTGGTTCACGTGCTGCCGGGCAACTCGCCCGGTGTCGCCGTGAAATCCATCGCCCAGGGCGCGATGGTCAAGGCCGTCAACCTTTTCAAGATGTCATCGAGTGATCCGTTCACCACCGTCGCGATCCTGCGGACCATGGCCGAGATCGATCCGGACCACGCGATCGTGAAGTCGATGTCGGCGGTCTACTGGCGCGGTGGCGACGACCAGGTGGAGCGCGTGCTCTATCGCCCGCAGTACTACGACAAGATCGTGGCCTGGGGTGGCGGCGACGCGATCAACAATGTGATCAAGTACCTCGGTCCGGGGTTCCAGCTGGTGTCGTTCGATCCCAAGACGTCGATCTCGATGGTCGGCAAAGAAGCGTTTGCCTCCGATGAGTCGCTCGACCTCGCTGCCGAGTTGGCTGCCACCGACGTCATGATCTTGAACCAGGAAGCGTGCGTGGCCAGCCGGTTTGTGCATGTCGAGGCGAACCAGGACGACGCCGACCGGTTCTGCGATCGCCTCCACGCACGTATCGTCGCCAAGGCGGCGGAGTCCGGAGACAGTCGGCCGCTGGAGATGGATCTGCGCGAACAGGTCGACGCCTTGACGATGCTCGACGACGAGTTTCGGGTATGGGGTAAAACCGACGGCACCGGCCTGGTGATCCGCTCGGACGAACCGGTTGATTTCCACCCCATAAACAAGACCGCCAACGTGGTGCGGGTCGACTCCCTCGACGACGCGATGAAGTACGTCAACGTCGCGACCCAGACCGTCGGCTTCTACCCGTTCGACCGGATGTCCGACTATCGCGATCAGCTCGCCAGCGGCGGTGCGCAGCGGATTGTTCACCTGGGTGAGGCGGGGCCGAGCACGATCGGCAATCCACACGATGCGATGTACCCGTTGCATCGCCTTGTGCACTGGATGGTCCACGAGGATGGCGTCGAGGTCGGTCGGTAGGGGATCATGTTCCTTTGTGAACGCCTCTAAGATTCCAGTCACCACCACCGACCCCGACGACATCGGCTCGCGCATCGATCCGGTGCTGGCCCGGAGTTGGCTCCTGGTCAACGGTTTGCAGAATGAACGCTTCCAACCGGCCGTGCAGTCGCGTGCCGACATCGTTGTCCTCGACATCGAGGATGCGGTGGCACCGAAGGACAAGGTCGCCGCCCGCGACCACGTCGTCCGGTGGCTTGCCGGCGGCAACCGGGACTGGGTGCGGGTGAACGGATTCGGAACCCAGTGGTGGGCCGAGGATCTGGCCGCACTGAGTGAGGTCAAGGTCGGTGGCGTGATGCTGGCGATGGTCGAGTCGGTGGACCACGTCACCGAAACCGCGAAGCGACTGCCGGGTGTGCCGATCGTGGCCTTGGTCGAGACCGCACGTGGTCTGGAACGGATCAGCGAGATCGCCTCGGCCAAGGGCACATTCCGTCTTGCCTTCGGGATCGGCGACTTCCGCCGCGACACCGGATTCGGTGATCAGCCCGCAACGCTGGCCTACGCCCGGTCGCGTTTCACGATCGCGGCCAAGGCGGCGCACCTGCCGAGTGCGATCGACGGACCGACCGTCGGTTCGTCGGCGCTCAAACTCAGCGAGGCCACCGCGGTCAGCGCTGAGTTCGGCATGACCGGAAAGATCTGTCTGACACCGGATCAGTGCGCCGCGGTCAACGAGGGACTGTCGCCGTCGCACGAAGAGGTCGCGTGGGCGCTGGAGTTCTTCGCCGAATACGAGCGCGACGGGGGAGAGATCCGCAACGGATCAGATCTGCCCCGCATCGCCCGTGGCACCAAGATCCTGGATCTGGCCCGCGCTTACGGCATCGAGTTCAGCCAGGAATACGACGACCCGGACCACATGCCGGCACCGTCGGACACCTATCACTACTGATCGCCGGACCGAACACAAAAATGGTCGCCGCCCTCGAAAGGGCGGCGACCATTTTGTTGTCAGATCAGATCAGTGCGATCAGCGGGCAAACATCAACGCGCGCTTGACTTCCTGAATCGCCTGGGTCACCTGGATGCCACGAGGGCAGGCGTCGGTGCAGTTGAAGGTGGTGCGGCAGCGCCACACACCGTCGACGTCGTTGAGGATGTCGAGGCGTTCGGCGGCACCTTCGTCGCGGCTGTCGAAGATGAACCGGTGAGCATTGACGATCGCGGCCGGACCGAAGTAACTGCCTTCGTTCCAGTACACCGGGCAACTGGTGGTGCAGCACGCACACAGGATGCACTTGGTGGTGTCGTCGAAGCGGGCGCGGTCGGTCTGGCTCTGAATGCGCTCGCGGGTCGGCTCGTTGCCGCTGGTCATCAAGAACGGCTTGACGGCGCGGAACGCGTCGAAGAACGGCTCCATGTCGACGACGAGATCCTTCTCCACCGGCAGACCCTTGATGGGCTCGATGGTGATGGTGATCTCTTTGGACTTGTCCTTGGGGAGCAGGTCCTTCATCAGCAGCTTGCAGGCAAGCCGGTTGACGCCGTTGATCCGCATGGCATCGCTGCCGCAGACGCCGTGGGCACACGAACGACGGAACGTCAGGGTGCCGTCGAGGTAGCCCTTGACGTACAGCAGCAGGTTGAGAAGGCGGTCGGTCGCCAGTGCCGGCACCCGGAAGCTCTCGAAGCCCTGCGCGTCAGGATCTTCCGGGTTGAACCGGCTGATCTTGAGCGTGACCATGGTCGCCTCTTCAGGGACCGGGGGCAACGGCGGATCGTCGTGCCGGACAGCAGTATCAGTGGTGGCAGTCATCAGTACTTCCGCTCCATCGGTTCGTAGCGGGTCTGGACCACGGGCTTGTAGTCCAATTCAATCGGGGCGATCAGTCCGTCGCCCTTCTTGTAGGCCATCGTGTGCTGCATGTAGTTGACGTCATCGCGGGTCGGGAAGTCCTCACGGGCATGCCCGCCACGGGTTTCCTTGCGGTTCAGCGCACCGACCACGGTGACCTCGGCCATCTCGAGCAGGAAGCCCAGCTCGATGGCCTCGAGCAGGTCGCTGTTGAAGCGCTTGCCCTTGTCGTGCACGCGGATGCTGTTGTAGCGCTCCTTGAACCCGTGGATGTCGTTCAAGACCTTGGTGAGCGTCGCGTCGGTGCGGAACACCGATGCGTTCGCGTCCATCGTGGCCTGCAGCTCGGAGCGGATGTCCGCGACGCGCTCGTGTCCGTGCTCGGACAGGATCGTATCGAGCCAGCCATCGACCATGGCGGTCGGTGCCTCGGGGAGCGGGGTGAACTCGGTGGACAGCGCGTACTCGGCGGCAGCGATGCCGGCGCGACGGCCGAACACGTTGATGTCGAGCAGCGAGTTGGTGCCGAGACGGTTGGCGCCGTGTACCGAGACGCAGGCACATTCGCCGGCGGCGTACAGACCGTGGACGATCTCGTCGTTGTTGCGCAACACCTCACCATTGATCTTGGTGGGGATACCGCCCATGACGTAATGGCAGGTGGGGAACACCGGCACGTACTCGGTGACCGGGTCGACACCGAGGTAGGTACGGGCGAACTCGGTGATATCCGGAAGCTTCTCGTTGAGGACTTCCTCGCCGAGGTGGGTCACGTCGATGTAGACGTAATCCTTGTTCGGTCCGGCGCCGCGGCCTTCGAGGACCTCCAGCACCATCGACCGGGCGACGATGTCACGGGGCGCGAGGTCCTTGATGGTCGGTGCGTAGCGCTCCATGAAGCGTTCACCGTCGACGTTGCGGAGGATTCCGCCTTCGCCGCGGACGGCTTCGGAGATCAGGATGCCCAGACCGGCCAGACCCGTCGGATGGAACTGGTGGAACTCCATGTCCTCCAGTGGCAGGCCCTTGCGGAAGACGATGCCCATGCCGTCGCCGGTGAGGGTGTGGGCGTTGGATGTGGTCTTGTACATCCGGCCCGACCCGCCGGTGGCGAAGATGATCGACTTGGCGTGGAAGACGTGGATCTCACCGGTGGCGAGTTCGTAGGCGACCACACCGGTGGCCACCTGCTCACCCTGCTCGTTCTCGGTGAGGCAGATGTCGAGTGCGTAGAACTCGTTGAAGAACTCGACGTCGTGCTTGACGCAGTTCTGGTACAGCGTCTGCAGGATCATGTGGCCGGTGCGGTCGGCGGCGTAGCAGGCGCGGCGAACCGGGCTCTTGCCGTGATCGCGGGTGTGACCACCGAAGCGGCGCTGATCGATCTTGCCCTCAGGGGTGCGGTTGAACGGCAGCCCCATCTTCTCCAGATCCAGGACGGCGTCGATGGCCTCTTTGGCCATGATCTCGACCGCATCCTGGTCGGCGAGGTAGTCGCCGCCCTTGACGGTGTCGAAGGTGTGCCATTCCCAGTTGTCTTCTTCGACGTTGGCCAGTGCTGCGCACATTCCACCCTGTGCCGCGCCGGTGTGGCTGCGGGTCGGGTAGAGCTTCGTCAGCACTGCGGTGCGGGCGCGGGGCCCGGCCTCGATGGCCGCGCGCATCCCGGCGCCGCCGGCGCCGATGATGACTACGTCGTAACGATGTTCCTGCATGTGTTTGTTGCTCCGATTCGGGCCGGGTCTAGACGCTGTTCACGTCGAAGGTAAGCAGGGCATAGGTGCCGGTGAGCAGCACCAGGATCATCGACAGGACCAGCAGTGTGTTCAGCCAGAACCGGGTCGAGTCCTTGCGGGAGTAATCGGCGATCACGGTACGGACGCCGTTTCCTCCGTGAAGCTGGGCGAGCCACAGCATGGAGAGGTCCCAGACCTGCCAGAACGGTTCTTTCCAGCGGGCGGCGACAAACGAGGCGTCGATCCGGTGCACGCCGTCGTCCCACGCCAGCATGATGAACATGTGACCGATGGTCAGAATGATCAGTGCGATACCGGAGAAGCGCATGAAGAGCCATGCGTTCTTCTCGAAGTTGCCGCCCTTGGGCCTGCGCGGTGAGCGCGGGTTGTCGAGGCTGGCGGGACGATCGTGGTCGGTGCCGTAGGTTTTGGCGATCCGAGGTGCTTGTGATGCGGTCATCTGCGGCGCCTTCCTAAATGTGTTCCACGAGCAGCTGCAGCAGACGTATCGCCGCTGCGCCGAAGATGATCACGAACAAGGTCAAGATCGTCCACAGCATCTGACGCTGGAACTTCGGTCCCTTGGACCAGAAGTCGACCAGGATGATCCGGACACCGTTCAACGCGTGGTACAGCACGCAGGCGACGAGGCCGATCTCCATCAGACCGACGATCGGGTTCTTGTACGTCTCGATGATTTCGGAGTACTTGTCCGGATCGATCCGGATCACTGCCGTGTCGAGAACGTGTACAAAGAGGAAGAAGAATATAGATACGCCGGTTATCCGGTGCAGCACCCAGGACCACATGCCTGGATCGCCCCGGTACAACGAGCGCTTGCGCACCGGTTTGGGCGCGGTCTCGGTAGGAATGCTCATCGAGAAATTGGCCTCCAACATCGTTGATGGACGCGTCGAGCGCGGTTCCGGGCTGCTCGATCGTGGACCCACGTCAAGAACCATAAACCTAAGCTGTTGTGAGAAAGAATCCTGCCCGAGTGGATATGAGCTGCAACACATCTGGACTTAGGATTGCCTTACCAAGGTTTTAGCGCGTAGGTGATGTCCGCTTTCATGGGCGTCGATGGCGAAAGGGTTGCCCTGTGGCACCGGAAATTGACTGGAAAATATTGCGAGACAAGGCGATTGAAGCAATGGGGTGGGCATATGCGCCCTATTCGGGCTATCCGGTGGGCGCGGCTGCAATAGTCGATGATGGGCGTTTTGTGACGGGTTGCAATGTGGAAAATGTCTCATATGGATTGGGCCTGTGTGCCGAGTGCACATTGGCCGGAAATCTCCACACAACCGGTGGTGGGCGCCTGATCGCGCTCAGCTGCACGGACAGCCGAGGTGAGATCCTCATGCCCTGCGGGCGTTGTAGGCAGGTATTGCTCGAACACGGCGGACCGCAGATGTTGATCGACCACCCGGGCGGCCCGAAGTCCTTGGGCGAGTTGCTTCCGGACCATTTCGGTCCGTCGGACCTGGCCGCCGGCCGGGTGTCGGGGGATCTCCGTGGCTGAGGTCTTCGACGCGGTCTCGGTGATCCGGACCAAGCGTGATGGCGGGGCGCTGAGCGATGGCCAGATCGATTGGGTGGTTAGCGCCTACACCGCCGGCCTGGTGCACGACGAACAGATGTCGGCGCTGGCGATGGCGATCCTGTTGCGCGGCATGGACCGTCGTGAGATCGCGCGGTGGACCGAGGCGATGATCAACACCGGTGAGCGGATGGATTTCACTCACCTGCGTCGCGCCGGTGAGCGGTTGGTGACCGTCGACAAACACTCGACCGGTGGGGTGGGCGACAAGATCACGTTGCCGCTCGCACCGTTGGTGGCGTCGTATGGCATTGCGGTGCCGCAATTGTCGGGACGTGGCCTGGGTCACACCGGGGGGACGCTCGACAAACTCGAGGCCATCTCGGGATGGCGCGCGGACCTCACCAACACCGGGATCACCGAATTACTCGAATCGGTCGGTGCCGTGGTGTGCGCGGCCGGTTCGGCGTTGGCACCTGCCGACAAGAAGCTCTACGCACTGCGCGATGTCACCGGGACTGTCGAGTCGATCCCGCTCATCGCCAGCTCCATCATGAGCAAGAAGATCGCCGAGGGAACCAGTGCGCTGGTACTCGATGTGAAGGTCGGAGCTGGTGCATTCATGAAATCCGAGAGTGATGCCCGTGAGCTCGCCCAGATCATGGTCGAGATCGGCAATGACGCGGGTGTGCGGACGTCTGCCTTGCTCACATCGATGTCGGAGCCATTGGGTTTGACGGCGGGCAATGCGCTCGAGGTTGCCGAATCGTTGGAGGTACTCGCCGGTGGTGGTCCACCCGATGTGGTGGAACTGACCGTGGCACTGGCGCGCGAGATGCTGACCGCCGGTGGGATCACCGGCGTCGACCCGGCCGAAAACCTTCGCAACGGCAAGGCGATGGACGTCTGGGAGGCGATGATCGCCGGACAGGGTGGCGATCCGAAAGCGCCTCTGCCGCAGGCGGACCACGAAGAGGTCGTCAGGGCGGAGGAGGCCGGGGTGATCGAGTCGATCGACGCGATGGCGGTCGGAGTCGCGGCCTGGCGTCTGGGCGCGGGCCGCGAACGGCAGGGCCAGGCCGTGCAGGCCGAAGCGGGAGTCCGATGGCACGCTGTAGCCGGGGAAAGGGTTCAGGCCGGCGACCCGCTGTTCACCATGTACACGCAGACACCGGAGCGGTTCGCGGCCGGAGTTCACGCACTCGCCGGAGCCGCTGTGATCGGTTCGTCGGCGCCGCAGACCGGGTCCCGGGTGATCGATCGGGTTACCGTCGAGGAATGACATCATCGCCGCTGGATCTGACCTCCATCGCGCTGGCTCCCAAGGTGCTGCTCCACGATCACCTCGACGGTGGCCTGCGTCCGGAAACGGTGCTCGAGCTCGCTCACGAAGCCGGATATACATCGCTGCCTGCGGACAATCACGCAGACCTCGCGACATGGTTTCGGCAGGCCGCCGACAGTGGCTCGCTTGTCCGATATCTGGAGACGTTCGAGCACACGGTGGCCGTGATGCAGACCGCCCCGGCGCTCGAACGGGTGGCTCGGGAGTGCGCCGAAGACCTGGCGAACGACGGCGTTGTTTACGCCGAGGTCCGGTTTGCGCCGGAACAGCACCTCGAGGCCGGGTTGTCGCTCGACGAGGTTGTCGAAGCGGTGTTGCGCGGCTTTGTCGACGGCACCGCGGAGGCCGCGGCTCGGGGTCGCCGGATACAGGTTCGCACCCTCGTCACCGCGATGCGGCACGCGGCGCGGTCCCGGGAGATCGCAGAGTTGGCCGTGCGATACCGGAATCAGGGTGTGGCCGGCTTCGACATCGCCGGCGCTGAGGCGGGCTACCCGCCGAGCCGTCATCTCGACGCGTTCGAGTACATGCGGGCCTCGAACGCACCGTTCACCATTCACGCCGGTGAGGCGTTCGGGTTGCCGTCGATCCATGAGGCCATCAGTTTCTGTGGTGCCGATCGGCTCGGCCACGGGGTCCGGGTCATCGACGACATCACGTTGCCCGAAGATGCCGACCTCGCCGCGGCCGCATTCAAAGGCGCGCAGCTGGGGGATATCGCGAACTATGTCCGCGACAAGCGGATCCCGCTGGAATTGTGCCCGAGCTCCAATGTGCAGACCGGCGCTGTGGCGAGTCTGGCCGAGCATCCGTTCAATGTGCTTGCGCGACTGCGGTTCCGGGTCACCGTCAACACGGATAACCGGCTGATGAGCGACACCAGCATGAGCCGCGAGTGCAAGGTGCTCGTCGACCAATTCGGTTACGGATGGTCTGACCTGGAGCGCTTCACGGTCAACGCCATGAAATCAGCGTTCATCCACTTCGACGAACGTCTGTCCATCATCGACGACGTCATCAAACCGGGCTATGCGGTCCTGATCGGCTGACCAGCCCTGGAAGCGCGTCAGCCGCGCTTCTTCTCCAGGCGGGCGTCGAAGTCGTGCTCGAGTGCTCGCCAGGCTTCGGACTCGTTGTCGAACGGCGGGCTCGGTGCCATCCGTTTCGGATCCGGGTTGAGCGTGTAGTCCACGAACCAGCCGAGCGGTGTGGTCGTGCCCAAGGCCTCGGCCACCGAATCGTCGTCCGCATAATCTGCTGCGTCCGTGAGCAGTTCGACGGCCAATTCGAGTTGCTTGCGGTCGATCCGGCGTGGGCCGTCGAGGATGTCATCGGTCAGGCCCGGCAGAACGTAGACGTTGTCTTCGTAGACGTCGATCTCGAGAGAGCCGTCAGTGGCCGCGACCTGGATGTCCTCGAAGGTGCTGATCGGCGACAGGTCGTGTTCGTTGTCGTCGGCCAGGTACCGCTCCAAAGCGCGCTTCGAGCTGAAGGCGTAGATCTTGCCGTCCTTACCGAGGAAGACCGGATCATCGTCCAGATAGCAACGGAGTGAGAAGAATTCGCCTTCGGCGGTGACGATCTGGATGGGGTCGATACCGACGGACGCCCAGAAGTCGTCTTCGTCGATCTCTTCGTACTCGTCTTCGTCCTCGTCGTCTTCATCAACGAGGTCGTCGTCTTCGTCGTCGTCATCGGCATCACGGTCGACGATCTCGACGTCGTCTTCGTCCGGCTCGTCCTCGTCTTCGGCGCTGGCGGCTGCGAGGAGTTCGGCGTCGGCCACCGCAACGGCATCGGCGTCGACGTCTGGAGAGCTGATGACCTCATCGATCGCGTCGATGACGTCGTCCCAGCGCTTGTCGATGAGCGTGCCGATGCGCTCCCACAGTTCGGCGCCGTCTTTGCCGACGAAGTTGCGGGTGCCGGTGGTGACCGCGCCGAGGATGGGGTTGCCGTTGAAGAACTTGGTGATCGGCGTCAGTTCACAGACCTCGCCGATGATCCGGACGATCTCGAGTACATCTTCGAGCTTGGCGATGACATCAGGTGTCGGGTCTTCGGCAGCGAGTTCCGGGACTGCGATCAGGTCGAAGGACTTGTCCTCGGCGGGTTCGAACTCGTCGGCCTTGAGTCCGACAACGGTCTTCCATGCGGGGTGCTCATCGAGATCGTTTTCAGCGCCCGATCGGACGAACGCGACAAGCTCGGCGACCGAGCTGAATCCGTACAAGTCTTCGTCGAGACCCAGGAACGCCTCCCACTCGTCATCACCCTCACGCCAGCGGGGAGCCCACAGCGTAAAGGTGTTGCCTTCGGTGATCACGAGTTCAATTGGGACGATGTCTCCGGCCATGGGGACAGAGCCTAGTCACCGATGATGACCGTGGGCTACTTCGCCTCACCATTACCGCTGTGGCTTTGCCATGAATTTGTCGCCGCGTCTCAGAAGGGCCGACAAAAGCCCTCGAAAGTCGGGTTCGAGAGCGCGATTGCAGTAGGCGGCAACTTCATCGTGGTGTGTGAGTGTCCACACATCGTCGGCCCCGCGATGCGACGATGGGAAGCATGAGAGATCCAGAGGCAATGGACGACGACGAGTTGCGCCCCGGGCTCTTTGCGTCGCAGCGGACACGAGAGTTGGCCATCGCGATGGATGATCCGGACAACCTCCCACACATCGAAGAGCACATCCGGCGCTACGAAGTCGAAATCGTCAGACGCGGCCTGTAGTCACGTGGGCCGGTAGAACCCCTCAAACGTCTGATTCAGGTTTGAGGTCCGGACGGGCGAAACGCTGACCGGATCGCCGCCGGCTTCGACCATCTGGCCGTTGCCGATGTACATCGCGACGTGTCCGGACCAGACAGCGAGATCGCCTGGCTGAAGGTCGGCTTGTGACACCGCAACTCCGGCGGTGTCCTGTTCCTGGGCGAGGCGGGGGAGTTCGACGCCTGCCTCGCGGTACGCCCACTGGGTCAGGCCGCTGCAGTCGAGGCCCACGCCGGGAGTGGTCCCGCCCCAGACGTAGGGGACACCCTGCTGGCTCAACGCGGCCCGCACCGCCTTGGCTGCACGCTCGTTGGGGGCGTAGGCGGCCGAGCCGTCCGGCAGGGTGATCGCGACGCCGGTGCCGTCGGTGTTGGTGGCCGACAACCCGGCGGGAACGGTCGGTGCGGCGCCCGGGTCCTGCGGCAGTCCTGCTTCGGATGGGGTTGACTGTGCGGCCGCGGTGACGGGCCCGAAGGCGGCGTTTGCGAGATTGCCGAGTTCGGTGCCCACTCGGGCGAGCTGGGAGGTGACCGAATCGGTGGTGGCCGGCGCGGGTGTGCGGCCGATCTGTAGAAGCCTGTCGGTGTCCGCGGCCAGTTTCGTGCGTGTGCGTTCGACGACATCGATGCCACGTTGCAGGTGGGTCATCGCAACCGGCAGGATCGCGGCGATGCCCGCCGGGGTGAACAGTGTCGGTCCCATCGCGGCCGCGATCGTCACAAAGGAATCGAGGATGGCCTCGAGTTCGAGGGCGGCCTGCCGCACGGTGTCGCCTGCCGACTCGATGATGTCGGCGATGGCAAGGCTGTCGTCGGAGTAGTTGGCCGCCGCGACGACAGCCTCGTCGAGAACTGCGATGGCCGAGTTGGCGCCTGCCCCGGACCACTGTGGTTTGAGTTCGGTGTTCACGCGGTACTGGCCGGCGCGGGAATCGTCGAGAACCGTTGCGATTGTTCTCAATTGCGTGGCGGGCGCACCACCTGGCAGAACCCCGGTGCCAAGGGTGGCAAGGAGTGCTTGCAGCGGTGCGATCAGGATCTCGACGGGGATCATCTACAGCGCACTGTTCTGTTGGACTCTGATCTGTTGGGCGCTGATCTCGTGCGCGCTGCCGTTGTCAGCGCCTGAGTAGGTGGCGGCGGACTGCTGCATGTCGGTTGCCAGCGCGTCGATCCGGGACGCGAGGTCGGTGAGTTCACGGCTGTGCCGGTCGGTGACCGTCACCGCCGCCGCTGCGAACTCGGCTCCCATGAGGCCGAATGCCGGAATCAGTGCGGCCGCCTCGATGCGACCGGTGGCCGCGTATGCCGCGATTTCGGTAGCGACCGATCGTGTTCCGGCAGCGGCGGCGGTCAGGGCGGCGGGTTCAACGGATACCGAAGTCATGGGTTTACGACGCGATGGGCGGGTGGTCTGGTTCCCCTCGTATGGTTATCCCATGCAGATCCGGACTGTCGATCATCCCTTGGCCGCGGCCAGACTGACCACCTTGCGCGACAAGAACACCGATAACGCGGCGTTTCGTGGGGCGTTGTCAGACCTGACCCAAATGCTCATCTACGAGGCACTGATCGGTGCTCCGGTCACCGAGATCGCGGTGTCGACGCCGGTGACCGAGACCAAGGGCGTCCGGTTGGCTGCGCCCCCGCTGCTGGTACCCGTGCTCCGGGCCGGCTTGGGCATGGTCGAGCAGGCGCACGCCATGGTGCCCGAAGCCAACGTGGGATTCGTGGGTATGGCTCGCAACGAGGACACCTACCAGCCGGTGCCCTATCTCGAGTCGCTTCCCGACGACCTGTCCGGCCAGCCGGTTTTTGTCCTCGACCCGATGCTTGCCACCGGTGGTTCGATGATTCACACGATCGAATTGCTGGTGACCCGCAATGCCACCGACATCACCGCGGTGTGCGTGGTGGCGGCGCCCGAAGGTGTGGCAGCGCTGGGTAATTCAGGTCTTCCGGTTCGCCTGGTGACCGCGGCCATCGACGACGGTCTCAACGACGTCGCCTACATCACGCCGGGTCTCGGCGATGCCGGTGACCGCCAGTTCGGACCCCGCTGATCCGAACGCGGCGTGATCAGCCGGCCGGCCGGCGAGTATAGAACTCGAGGGCGATGCCATCGGGGTCGCGGAAGGCGATGAGGTCTCCGATCATCCCGGCCACGATGCCGTTGTGTTCGATCTGGGCGTTGTCGAGTATCGACCGCCAGCGGTTCAGTTCTTCGAGGTCGGAGACCTCGAACGCCAGATGATCGAGACCGGGCCGGAACTCGGAGAAGCCGCCGCGCGCTGCGCGGGGACCGTGTGAGATCAGGCTGAGGATGAGCCCGCCGGGGTGATGGAGCATCGCCTTGTCGGCACCGTCTTTCTGTTGGCGCGAGGCGACCTCGAAGCCGAGGACCCATCGATACCAATCAATACTTCGGTCGAGGTCGACGACAGTGATGCTGACGTGGTGGATGGCACCGATCGCCGGAAAGTCAGCTGTCATGGGATTGCCTCCGATCGTGGGTTTACGGACCTAACGACTGCGCGCAGCCCACCGACCACCATCGCGCGTCACCAGGACCGGGTGGTCGAAACACTTGGTGATGGTTGCCGATGTGAGGGCTACCTCGACGCCGCCTTGGATGACCGTTTCTCCATCACGCAGCAGCACGGCGTGACTGGTGCTCGTCGGCAGGTCTTCGAGATGATGGGTGACCATGACACTGGCCAGATCGGTGACTTCTTTTCGGAGTTGGTCGATGCTGGTCAGCAGCTGTTCGCGGGCGGCGAGGTCGAGGCCGGTGGCGGGCTCGTCGAGCAACAGCAGTGACGGCCGCGGCATGAGTGCCCGCGCGATGAGAGTGCGGCCACGTTCGCCCTGACTCATCGTGGTCCACACCGATTCCCGGCGCGCAGACATTCCGAGTAGCTCGAGAAGGTCGTCGGCATGGCGGTGCTCGGCGGTGGTGTAGCTGCGTCGAGGGTCGAGCTCCGGGGTGTTGGTCAGCCCGGTCAGGACGACGTCATGCGCCTTCAGTGGAAGATCAAGACGGTGCCGCGGGTCGACATGTCCTATGTGCGTGCGTAATTCGCGCATGTCCACCTGGCCCAGACGGTGGCCGAGGACGTCCACCGTGCCGCGGGTCGGGTGTCCGAATGCACCGAGGATGTGTAGAAGCGTCGACTTGCCTGCGCCGTTGGGGCCCAGGAGGGCCCAGTGCTCGCCGGGACTGACGGTGAAGTTGATGTCGCGCAACAGATATCGCCCGCCGCGCACCACGTCGATCGCAGCGGCGTGCAGAACTTCGGGCCGGGGGTCGGTGATCGATTCGGTTGGCATCAAGGTCAATTCGTCCAGTAGTAGAGCATCGGTTCCTGCGAGACGACCGCGCCGTTCGTTGCGATGGTGAGGGACGTCGGCGTCATCTCATAGGTGGTGTCGCGGTTCAACGCCACAAACTGGTTCCCGGAACGCGTCGGATCTGGGATCTCGACGCCCAGGCCGTTCGCCAGGCCCTTGTAGTAGTAGCGGCCGGACTGATTATCGGCCTGGCAGACAACAATTTTCGACTGATCTGTCTGGCCGACCATGACCACCGTGTCTTCCGGTCCGTTGCAGCGTGGACCGCTGACAAAGCCTTGCCGATCTGCGCCGGGGACATTCGGCACCGGACCGACCGGTGTCGAGGTTGGCGGGGTCGGCGTCGGAGAGGGGGTCGCGGTCACGGTCGACGGCTCGGCCGTCACGGTCTGCGTCGACACCTGCGGGCTGGTTGTGGTGCTGCTGCTCTCGGCTTCGGAGGTGGAGTCATCTGACGGGATCAGGAGAAAGCCGAGGAGGATGGCCAGCGCCAGTACGAGTACGCCGGCCACGATCGCACCGATCACAACCGGTGACGACCATGGAGATCGCGGCGGGGGTGTTGGGTAATAGTTTCCGCTCACGCGCTCACCCTACCGGCGACGCCCGGCACAGTAGGTGGCGACTTGAGCGGTGATCGCGGCCATTCGAGCCTCCGCCGACGCTCGTGCGGTGGTCAGCGGTGGGCCCGGAATTTCGGCGACCTCAAGGTAGAACTTGAGTTTCGGTTCGGTGCCCGACGGTCGGGCGATGACCCGGATCTGGCCGGTTTCAGAGGTGCCCGTGAGCTGCACGGCATCGGTTGCCAGGCCCGGTGGACGACCGAGCAGATCTTCGGCGTCGACGGCGACCCCGTCCAACTGCTGCGGCGGGTTCGTGCGAAGGTCGGCCATGATCTCGGCGATTCGTTCGAGGTCCTCGACACGCAGCGAGTACTGGCGTGTCAGGTGGACACCGTGCTCGATCGCTATTTCGTCGAGACGGTCGGCCAGGTCGCGGTCGGAGTCGGCGAGCGACTGGGTGAGGACACTGAGCGCGACCGCGGCGCTGATGCCGTCCTTGTCGCGGACAGCATCGGGGTCGACGCAGTGTCCGATGGCTTCCTCATACGCATAGACCAGGCCCTCTCCGGCTCGGACCAGCCATTTGAAACCGGTCAATGTTGCCGCATACCGGACGCCGGACGCCTTTGCGATTTTGTTCAACAGGCTGCCGGAGACGATCGTGTTGGCCACCAACACGTCTTCGCCGGTGTGCTCGGCGATGATCTGGGAGCCGAGCAACGCGCCGGTTTCATCGCCGGTGAGCATTCGCCACATGCCGTCGATCCGCGTGCCGACCGCACAACGGTCGGCGTCGGGGTCCAGGGCGATGGCGATGTCGGCGTCGATGTCGGCGGCCAGTTCGAGTAGCAGATCCGCAGCGCCCGGCTCCTCGGGATTGGGAAACGTGGCGGTGGGGAAGGCCGGATCCGGGGCATGCTGCAACCCGACCACCGTGACATTGTGGAACCCGCACTCGCGCAGGGCCTGCACCGCGAGATCGCCGCCCACACCGTGCATGGCGGTCAGTGCGATCCGGATCGTTCGACGCTCGTGGTGGCCGAACCGGGTCACGATTCGAGCAAGGTAGTGCGCGATGTTCTCGCGCGCACGATCATCCGGTGCCACCGGCGTCCGCGGGATGCCGTTGGCAGGCCCGGTGGCCGCGATCAACTGCTCGATCTCCACGTCCGCAGGCGGAACCAGTTGCGCCCCTTGCTCCAGGTAGACCTTGTAGCCGTTGTCGGCAGGCGGGTTGTGCGAGGCGGTGATCTGGATCCCGGCGACGGCATCCAGGTTTCGGGTGGCGTACGCGACCAACGGGGTCGGTCCGGGGGCGGGCAGTGCGACCACGTCGAACCCCTGCGCCGCAAGGACTTCCGCGGCCGCGGTGTAGAAATCCTCGGAACCGTGGCGGGCATCGCGACCGACAACCACTGTGCCGCCTGCATGACCGTGGTTGATCAGCCACTGCCCGACCCCGGCGGTCGCCTTGGTGACCACCGCGACGTTCATCCCCAGCGGACCGCCGCGGACCGGGCCGCGCAGCCCTGCAGTCCCGAAATGCAGGGTGTCGGAGAACCTCTCGTCGAGCTCGTCGGTGTTGAGCGTGGCGAGTTCGGCTCGGGTGCGCGGATCGGGATCGGCGTCGATCCAGGCCTGGACTGCTTCGAGCGGTGTCATGAAAAGTCCTGTGTCATGGGTGCTCTCAGATCTGTTCGATCACCTGGGCCAGCAGGTGACCCATCCGGGTGGCTGAGGCCTGGCCGACCTCCAGGACTTCTTCGTGATTCAGTGGCTCGCCGGTGATACCCGCCGCAAGATTGGTGACCAGCGAGATGCCCAGGACCGACATCTTCTCCGCACGGGCGGCGATGGTCTCGTGCACGGTCGACATACCCACGAGGTCGGCTCCCAGGACCCGCAACATGTTGATCTCGGCGGGCGTTTCGTAGTGGGGCCCGGGGAGTCCCGCGTAGACGCCTTCGGCGAGTGTGGGATCGACGGACTGTGCGATCTTCCTCAGGTGCGGTGCATAGGCGTCGACGAGGTCGACGAACTGCGCGCCGATGAGAGGGGAGCGGGCCGTGAGATTGAGGTGATCGCTGATCAGGACCGGCTGGCCGACCGTCATGTCGTGGCGCAGACCGCCGGCCGCGTTGGTCAGCACGATGGTCCCGACCCCACATTTGGCGGCAGTCCGGACCGCGTGGACAACGCTGCCCAGTGGATGTCCCTCGTACGCATGGGTTCTGCCGAGCAGCACCAACACCGAACGACCGCCGATGCGCAGCGAGTGGACGGTGCCGGAGTGTCCGGCCGCGCTCGGTGGCGTGAAACCTGGCAACTCCGCCATCGGGATGCTGGCGTCGGCGGTACCCAATGCGGCAGCGGCCGGGGCCCAGCCCGAGCCGAGGACCACGGCCACGTCGTGGCTCGGCTTCCCGGTTGCCGCAGCGATCGCGTCGGCAGCCGCCTGCGCTGCGCCGATGGGATCGATCGTCGGATCGGAGCTGGTTGAAATCACGTCGGGTCCGTCGGTTGCCATGGGACAACCCTAAGACGAAAACGGGCGACTATCGCACTCTGCGTTGGTTCCGCGGCGAACAGTGCTGTGTCCGTCGTAGCGAGAAAGGCCGGGACCGCTAGGCTCGCGACATGCCGTACGTGACCACACATGACGCCGTCCACACGCTCTTTCTGGGCACCGAGGGTGACGACAGTGATTCCGACAATCGCTTCGGAATCGACTGGCTCGACTCCATCAATGCCTGCCTCGACGAGGTCGCCGACAACAAGCCGGGCGCGTTGGTCATCACCGCGACCGGAAAGTTCTTCTCCAACGGGCTCGATGTGGATTACATCGGCGCCAATGGTGACAAACTTCCGGCGTACCTCGACCGCGTCCACGCTCTGTACACGCGGATCCTGACGTTCCCGCAGCCCACCGTTGCCGCGGTCAACGGCCACGCTTTCGGTGCAGGCGCCATGCTGGCGCTGTGCGCTGACCACCGAGTGATGCGGACCGAGCGGGGCTTTTGGTCGCTCCCCGAGGTGATGCTCGGAATGCCGTTCACCAAGGGGATGGCGACATTGATCCGGACCCGACTGACCGACGCCACCGCCACCGAGGCCATGACCACCGGACGTCGGTACGGCGGTCTCGATGCGGTTTCCGCCGGAATCGTCGAGCAGGCCGTCGATGTCGATGTGCTGACATCCACGGCCTCCGACATCGCCGTTGGGCGAAGTGCTCTGGCCGGACCGGCTCTGCAGATGATCAAAAAGGGTCTCCGCGAGCCCCTTCTCGCCGACCTCGCCTACCTGACCCCACCCAACCTGGTTGGCTAACTCGGATCAGGACGCAATCGCGATGGTGAGACAATGAACCGATGACACAGATCGGGCAGCGAGGCGCGCATGCCGTACAGGCAGTGGCCGGTGACCTGATCGAGTTGTCTCATTCGCTTCACGCCGAACCGGAACTGGCGTTCTCCGAACACCGCAGCGTCGCCAAGGTGACCAGCCTGCTCGACGACTACGGCTTCGACGTCACCACCGGGGTTGCCGACCTTCCCACCGCGTTCACCGCGACCTACGGTTCGGGCGATCTGGTGGTCGGGCTGTGCGCCGAGTACGACGCGTTGCCCGGTTTGGGGCATGCGTGTGGGCACAACATGATCGCCGCGACCGCGGTCGGTGCAGCGCGTGGCCTTGCGGAGATGGCCGATGAACTCGGCATCACCGTCCTTGTCCTCGGCACACCGGCCGAAGAGACCGGTGGCGGAAAAATCGTGATGGCCCGCGCCGGGGTTTTCGATCCGGTTGCGATGGCATTGATGGTGCACCCGGGCCGGATGGACGAAGTGGCCAGCCGGTCTTTGGCATTGGATGATCTGGCGATCCGGTACACCGGTATCGAATCGCATGCGGCAGCTGCGCCCGAGCGCGGCCGCAACGCCGCGGATGCGGGCACCATCGCGCAGGTTTCCCTCGGGCTGCTGCGCCAACATCTGAAGGCCGGCCAGCAGATTCACGGAATCGTCAGCGACGGCGGCAGCGCCCCGAACATCGTGCCCGGACACAGCGAGTTGCTCTATTACTTACGGGCGATCGACGAGGCATCGCTGGCAGACCTGCGTGAGCGCGCCGAAGCGTGTTTCGCGGCCGGTGCGATGGCGGCGGGCTGCACGTACGAGATCTCGACCGTGTCGCCGACTTACGTTGAGCTCCGGCACGATCAGCGACTACTCGCGGCGTACCGGGGTGCGATCGCCGACCTCGGACGCGAAGTGATGCCGGCAGCCCTGGAGGGTGTGCGCCCGCTCGGCAGCACTGACATGGGCAACATCAGCCATATGTTGCCGTCCATCCACCCCATGATCGGCATCGAGAGCAACGGCGCCGGAACCCATGAAATCGAGTTCGCGGCCGCCGCTGCGTCGCCGTCGGCCGATCAGGCGGTCGTTGACGGGGCGCTGGCCCTGGCAGCCACCGCCGCGCGTGCAGCGGCCGATCCGCAGTGGCGTGAAGACCTCCTGCAAGAGCAGGAAAAACGAATTGGTTCAGTCCCGCGTGACGCGGGCAGATGACGATGAGTGTGCAACGAAATATGAGTGGGCAACACGTGGACGCAGAACGTTTCCTGAAGGATCTGGACGGTTGGATCAACGCCAACACCGCGCAGTTGGTGGCGTGGCGTCGGGATTTCCACTCCCACCCGGAACTGTCGCGAAGTGAGCTGCGCACCACCGGTGTCATAGTCGACGAACTGACGAAGGCCGGCCTGTCCCCACGGGTTCTGCCCCAGGGTGTCGGCGTGGTCTGTGACATCGGTCCGGCCGGACCGATGGTGGCGTTGCGCGCCGACATGGATGCGCTGCCGATCTCCGAGCTGACCGGTCTGCCGTTCGCGTCGACCGTCGAGGGCGTCTCACATGCCTGCGGGCACGACGGACACACCGCGATGTTGTTGGGTGTGGGTAAGGCCCTGGCCTCGATGGACGAGCTACCGATCGGTGTCCGACTGGTGTTCCAGGCGGCCGAGGAAGTGATGCCCGGTGGCGCTCTGGATGCCGTCACCGCCGGCGTCACACGTGGTGTGTCGCAGATCTACGCCTTGCACTGTGACCCGAAACTCGAGGTCGGCAAGGTGGGACTGCGACGTGGTCCGATCACCTCGGCGGCCGATCACGTCGAACTGGTGTTGCACTCGCCGGGTGGCCACACCTCGCGACCACACCTGACCGCGGACCTCGTGTACGCCATGGGAACTGTGATCACCGGTCTGCCCGGAGTGCTGTCACGGCGGATCGATCCGCGAACCAGCACCGTGATGGTGTGGGGTTCGGCACATGCAGGCGATGCGCCCAATGCGATTCCGCAAGAGGGCCGTCTACGCGGCACGGTGCGCACCGGCGACCACACCACCTGGGCGCTGCTCGAGCCGATCGTCCGCGAGATCATCGAAGGGATGCTGTCGCCGTTGAGCGTGCGCTACGACCTGATCTACAAGCGTGGCGTCCCACCGGTTGTCAACGATTCGATCTCCACCGAGATCTTCCGCGACGCGATCTTGTCGGTGAGCCCCGACGCGCTCGCCGACACCGCGCAATCCGGTGGTGGAGAGGACTTTTCGTGGTACCTGGAGAACGTTCCGGGTGCGATGGCGCGGCTCGGGGTGTGGTCCGGCCGCGGACCGCAGGTCGACCTGCATCAGCCCAACTTCGACCTCGACGAGCGTGCGCTCGCGGTGGGCGTGCGGACGCTGGCCGGGATCGTTCTGCAGGCGAGCCTTCGCGACCGGTGACGGTCGCGGGGGCTGCTGGTCTGGACTAGTGGTCTGGTCCCGGGCTGTCGGGTCCTGGCCCCACATTTCGTGATTCGCGGACCCGGAGCTGATGCACGTATTCGGAAGGTGCACCGGCGATTTCAGCTGCCTCGGACATGACGCCCAGGTAGCGCGCCGAGGGTAGGCCGCCTTCAAAGGCGTCCAGGACATACAGCCATGCCAGGACCGGTCCGTTGGGTGTGGTGATGCGGCAACGGATCTTGCGGTGGATCCCGAGTTCGGAGCCCTCCCAGCGGTCAAGGCTGGATTCGTCGTCCTCGGTGACGTCGTACAAGACGACAAAAACGCGGGCATCGGAATCGTCGCGGTCCTCGGTGACCGTTGCCAGTGCACCTTCCCAGCCGATGTCGCCGCCACCGAATGTCAGCCGCCACCCGTACAGCCAGCCGGTGCCCGCCATCGGAGAGTGTGGGGCACGCATGAGCATCTGCTCGGGATGCATGTTCGAGCCATAGGCGGCGTAGATAGGCACGGAGAGGAGCCTAGATGGTCAGCTCCCCATCGGGAAAGTGCAAGAGGCGATCGACTAGATTCTCAAGTGGCGCCACCCCGCCGGCAGGCCCATCCGACATCCCTGGGAGTTGACCTGAAATGACCAAAATCGTGATCCTCGGTGGAGGACCCGCCGGCTACGAAGCGGCACTTGCCGCCGCCACCTACGGTGCTGACATCACTATTGTCGACAGTGACGGCATGGGCGGTGCCTGCGTCCTGTGGGACTGCGTGCCGTCGAAGACATTCATCGCCTCGACCGGGATCAGAACGGACGTCCGTCGCGCCGTTGACCTGGGAATCAACCTGCAATATGACGGTGCGCTCGTGTCGTTGCCGCAGATCCACGAGCGCGTCAAGGATCTCGCCTTCGCCCAGTCGTCCGACATCCGCTCGCGGCTCCTGAGCGAGGGTGTCCGGATCGTTCACGGCCGTGGCCGACTCGCTGTGCCCGAGGTCGGATTTGCCCGACACAAGATTCTCGCCACGCCGTTCGGGCCCGATGGCAGTGACGAAACCGAAGAGATTCTGGACGCCGATGTGGTGTTGATCGCAACCGGCGCGTCGCCCCGAGTTCTTCCTGACGCCAAGCCTGACGGTGAGCGGATCCTCACCTGGCGCCAGATGTACGACCTCGATGAATTCCCCGAGCACCTGATTGTCATCGGTTCAGGTGTCACCGGTGCGGAGTTCGTGCACGCCTACACCGAGCTCGGTGTTCCGGTGACGCTGGTTTCGAGTCGCGACCGGGTCCTGCCCCACGAGGATGAAGACGCAGCGCTTGTCCTCGAGGACGTGTTGGCCGAGCGCGGCGTCACGCTGGTGAAACACGCGCGGGCCGACAAAGTCGAACGCACCGCCGATGGCGTGAAAGTCACCCTTGCCGATGGGCGCACCGTTGAGGGCTCTCATTGCCTGATGACTGTCGGATCGGTTCCGAACACAGACGATCTCGGACTGGAGAATGTCGGCCTGGAGCTCGGCCGTGGTGGCTACCTGAACGTCGACCGGGTGTCGCGGACCGCAGTGCCCGGTATCTACGCCGCCGGTGACTGCACCGGGCTGCTGCCGCTGGCATCCGTGGCTGCCATGCAGGGCCGAATCGCGATGTACCACTCGCTGGGTGAAGGTGTGTCGCCGATCCGTCTCAAGACCGTTGCGTCGGCGATCTTCACGCGGCCCGAGATCGCCACCGTCGGTGTCAGCCAGCAGGCCATCGACTCCGGCGAGTACCCGGCCCGGACGGTGATGTTGCCGCTGGCGACAAACGCGCGCGCAAAGATGAGTGGGTTGCGGCGTGGCTTCGTGAAGATCTTCTGCCGTCCGGCAACCGGTGTTGTGATCGGTGGAGTTGTGGTGGCACCCAATGCATCTGAGCTGATCTTGCCGATCGCGCTCGCAGTGCAGAACAAGCTGATGGTCGGCGATCTGGCACAGACGTTCTCGGTCTACCCGTCGCTGTCCGGATCGATCACCGAGGCTGCTCGTCAGCTGGTCCGTCACGACGATCTGGACTAACTGTCCCATATTTTGGGAATTGCATTTCATATTTCGATTAAGGCGCGCTAACCTGGGTTTTGCGACTCACACTGGCGCGCCTTATTCGGTGACCACTCTCATCACCACGCATTATTGATACCTGCTGCTGTGGAGAGTGATTGCCATGTCTGTTGTTGGAAGTCCTTACGCACCATCACACGCGTTGGCGAATGTTCGCGGATCAGCGATCCGTGATCTGCTGAAGCTGACCGAACAGCCCGATGTGCTGAGTCTCGCGGGCGGACTGCCCGCCACCGAATTGATTCCTGCGGCGCGAATCTCGGAGTCGGCTGCACGCATCAGCGCTGACCCGGCCTCGTTGCAATACACCGTGAGCGCAGGGGTGTACCCATGCCGCGAGGCGGTGGCGCGGTATGTCGGTGCCGATGATCCAGGTCGGGTCCTGCTGACTCACGGTTCGCAACAGGCACTGTTTCTGTTGGCGCATGCCCTCGTGAATCCCGATGACCTCGTGGTGGTCGATGACCCGGTGTATGTGGGCGCGCTGCAGGTCTTTCAGTCGGTGCGTGCACGGGTGCGTGCGTTGCCGATCACCGCTTCTGGATGTGATGTCGGGGCACTGCGTGAGTTGCTCGAAGCCGGCGAGCGACCGCGGATAGTGCATACCGTCAGCAACTTCCACAATCCTGCCGGGGTGACGGCCACGGCGCAGACTCGGATCGAACTGGCACAGTTGGCCGATCACTATGGATTCATCGTCGTCGAAGACGATCCGTATGGGCGGTTGCGGTTCTCCGGTTTCGATATCGAACCGATTGCGGCGCACGGTGATCGAGTTGTCCGGCTTGGTTCGGCATCGAAGATTCTGGCACCTGCGCTGCGCGTCGGATGGATGAGCGGCCCGCCTGAGGTGATTGCAATGGTGGAGCTGCTTCGTCAAGGTGCGGATCTGTGCGGGTCGACCTTCAGTCAATTGATGGTTGCGGAGTTGCTCGATGACGAAGCGTGGCTGGATGCGCATATTTCCCACGTGCAGTCCGAATATCGCCTGCGTGCAACCACTTTGACTGGCGCGCTGCGTCGTGAGTTGGGGGAGAAGGTTCAGTTCTCTGAGCCCGAGGGCGGCATGTTCTGTTGGGTTCGGATGCCTGGCGTCGATACGTCGCGGTTACTGACGGACGCGGTGGATGCCGGCGTGGCATTTGTGCCGGGGGCGGCCTTTGGCGTGGAAGAAGATATCAGTGATTGCCTGCGGCTGAGCTTCTGCACTCTAGGACCTGAAGGGTTGGACGAAGCAGTTCGGAGATTGGCTGGCGCTGTGGAAAATTCGTCGAATTAGTTCGAATATACGTTCTACTTGCGAGGCCCTTTGAGGTAAACTGATTGAAAGCGTTCGATCAGATGTCTTGGGGGGCATGATGACTGACGATTCCTCGATTGATCCTTCTTCGGTTCCGGTGTTGGTGCGCAAATACCTCGAGTTGGAGCTACTGGTTGCCGACATCGCGGACTGCGCTGATTCTGATATGGCTGATGCGGAAGTCAATGAGCTTGTGCGGGTGCATGAACGGATCGTCCGCAAGCTCGAGTTCACCGGGTTGCGGCACCTGCTGTGGGTCTCGAACCGGTCATCGTTCACCGATGCCGGATATTCGTCGCTGTTTGGTTTCACCCGTAGCGAGTTGCGGTTGACCAAAGGCCAAACCATGTCCAGGATCCGCGGTCTGGAAGCAGTCGGCCGATTCCATACGATGCAGGGTGAAGAGCTGGCACCGAAATGCCCTGCCGCCGAACATGCCTGGTCCCAAGGACTGATCGGCGCAGCGCATATGGATGTGATGTTGGATGTGCGCAAACACATCCCGTCAGCGTCGGATTCGGCGGTGTACGACGTGGTTGATTATTGGATGACCGAAGAGGCTGTTGGCCAGGATCCGACTCAGTTGGCGGCGGCGGGCCGTCAGGTGCTGGCCCGGGTCGATCCCGATGGTCGGTTGACCGATGATTCGGATCGGGCGCGTAAACGTTCGGTGAGTTTGGGTGATCAGGGTGTGGACTTGATGGCGAAAATCTCCGGCACGCTGGATCCGGAAACGTTGGCGTTGTTCACGACGGTGATGGATGTCTGGGCTGCACCTGGCATGAATAATCCGGCCGATCCGAACTCGCCGTCCGGTGCCAGCGATGATCCGAAACAGGATCCGGAGTTGATGAAGGCTGCGGCTGAGCGTGATACCCGCTCGATGGGCCAGCAGCGCCACGACGCTTTGAAGGCGATCTTGAAAACGATTTTGGAGTGCAACCTGCTCGGCAAGTCCCATCGGGGTTTACCGGCGCAGCTGATCATCACGATGACCAAACAGCAGCTCGAGGATTGCGCGGGGATCGCCAAGACCGCCTCGGGGGTGGATATTCCGGTCAAAGAGGCCCTGCACCTGGCTGCGCGTTCGGACAAATACTTGGCGGTGTTCGCTAGCCACAGCGCCGAGGTTCTGTATTTCGCCCGGGCCAAACGCACCGCGCAGAAGGGTCAGCGGTTGGCGTTGTTCGCCCGAGATCGAGGCTGTTCACACCCCGGTTGCACGAACCCGGCGACCTGGGTGGAGATCCATCATCTGATTGCCTGGATCAATGGTGGTCTGACCGACATCGATCTGATGGGATCGGCGTGCCCGCCGCACCACAAGTTGGTGGGCGATGGTCCGGGTCAGTGGCAGACGGTGATGATCACCGAGGGTCCTGACAAGGGCAGGGTCGGTTGGATACCACCAGCGTCGGTGGATCCGGAAAGAAAACCGCGGGTTAACCGTGCTCAGCATGTCAACGAAACCTTCGCGGCGGCCTGGAAGAAGGTTCTTGCCGACCGGCAGGCGGTGTTGGCTGACAAGTTGGCGGAACGGACCGGCGGCGAACCTGAGGTCCAACCCGATCCGGTGGCTGAAGACCCTGGCCAGGGTGAATAGCTGAACGAGCACTGGGTCCCGCGGCATGGTGCTGGTCCAGGTGTCGAGTTCAATGCTGGTTGGAACCGATTGCCACCGGCTAACGTCGTACCTCAGGTGGGAGATCTATGCGAGGAGGGGACATGTCCGACGAAGTGCAGTTCACCGATGAACAGTGGGAAGCCGTAGCAAAGGCTGCCGAGGTGTTTGCGGAGGCCTTGGAAGCAGAGCGGTCGAAACTGGTACGCGTTGTCGTTTCCAATTGGGCGGGCGCTTGTGCGGAAGGCGAGGCTACGACGGCAAATCTACAGTCGCTGCTTCGTGGTGAGTCGGGGTCGTTCTCGGAGGCCATCTCGTCGGAGGCGAGCTACCTCAAGAGCGTCGCATCCCAGTGCCGTTCGTCGAAATCTGTTCTGACATCAGCCGATGAGACGGCGTACCAACGGTTTCCCCAGTGAGGGTTCACCTCGGCTTCTTGATTGCGGTTGTCGTGTGTACTTCGGCTTGCCAGGTGGACAGCGATAAATCTGTGGCGGTGCCACGTTCGATGTCAAGCAGCATCGAACCTGCCTTGACAGACGAAATTGTGTTGCCGTTCGATAGCCCGTTTCCGAATCGTCGTAACTCGTCTAACGACGGGACGCCTTTTGAACCGTGCGTGGCATTCTCGGATCAAGAGTTGCTGCGGTTTGATGTGGATCCCGCCGTGGTCGAGGATGCAGCATTGGTTGATGGGCAGGGAATCCGAGGGTGTGGCTGGTATATGCCGAACAAGTTCGCACTTAGCAGCCTAGTTACGAATGCTGTTTCGCTGGAGCTGTACAAGAAGGGCAAGCCGGAGCTCGACTGGAGGCCCGACCTATTGGTTGATGGTCGCGTTGTGGGTTTAGCCGGGATAGATGAGGATAAAACGACCTGCGCGACCTACGTTCAATCGTACGGAGCAATTGTTGTCACGGATGTTTTGATCGCCAGTGAGCTGGAGGCGGGTTCGAAATACGACCCATGCCGAATAGCAATTGATTTCACAACAGCCTACATAGGCAAAATTCCAGGCTGATGCGATGGCGGTGTCAGTTTCAGGTTTCAGGGCAATGCTGCCGTATGTTCTGGTGTTTGCCGCCGCGGGCGCCTTGTCGGCGTGCGAGGTAGTTGATTCCTCGACTATGCCGATTGGGGACAGCGTTGCATCCATGGCGCCAAGTGTTGTGGATGCTGGTGAACCGGTGCCGCTGCCTTTTGAGGACAAGTTCCCAAATCGTTGGAATCCGTCGAACGACGGTACGAGTTTCGAACCGTGCGTTGCATATTCCGATGGCGAACTGATCAGGTTTGATGTGGATCCACTGCAGCGTGAGGACGCTGCTCTTGTTGATGGTCAAGGAACGCGTGGGTGCAACTGGCATATGTCAGGCCGATTCAATTTAGGCCAGGTGGTGACCAACTCGGCGTCACTGGACTCTTATCGGTCCGGAGTTTCAGAAGTGAATTGGAAGCGGGATCTAGATGTCAATGGTCGGAGGGTTGGGATCTTTACGGTCGACTATGCGAACAGTCAGCTGTGTTCTACCTATGTGCAGTCTTCTGGTGCAGGAGTGGTTACGAACGTACTGACGGACGTTTCGTCAAAGGGTATAGACGCTTGTGACTTGGTTGAAGATTTTACGCGTGCATACATAGACAAGATTCCGGAATGACTTGCTTCGTAGCTGTGACAGCGCCACCGAACTCGGTGCTCTAAACTTCGGCAGTCAGTGCTGGGGAGTGCTGTGAGGGAGATCGGGGGAGAGCGTGGCGCCAAAGTCGATTGATCCGACGGACTGGGTCAGCCATGCGCTCGATGAGATGCGTCGGGTGTGCGCGAGTATGCAGCCGAGCTCGGCGGAGGCCGATGCTGAGGCGATCAGGCTGATTGCGAGTCGAATTCAGGCAGCTGCGGCGGTCTATGAAGCGGCCCTTCCAAAGTTGTATCCGGAAGGCGAGTTCAGCGGTGAAACCGTCACTGGATCGCACCGCGCGACTGTTGCCGGTATCCGGCACACGGATAGCTCGGCGGCAGTCGGGCTCCAGATTGCGGACCAGATTTCAGCTATCGCGGGGATCCTCTCGCAAACTCAGGGCAACGTTGCGGACCTTGACACCACATTCGGCGATGGCGGCGGCAACAACAATATGGAGCGGGCGGTGCACCGCGCCCTGATCGCCAAGACGATGACGGATTCGTACAGCAACCCGGTCATCGGCGCGAATGGCTCACTGCCCGAATACGACGCCGCCCCGCTACCGCAGCTCGGTGCGGGATTTGAACAAAACGTCGTCGAAGCCCTGGGCGGAGCTGGCTCCGGTAGCGGATCAGGGGACACCAGTCCGGCGTTGCTCGCGGGAGCCGGCGCAAATGGCGCAAACGGCCCCGACGGGCCAGGCGGCCCGAGCGGGCCCAGCGCTGAGCAGTCCGCCTATGTGGGAGGCCAAGCCGATGACACGCCCTTCACCCTCGGAAGCGGCGGCGACGCATCTGGCACAAGCGGAGGCGGATCCACACCGGGCCCGCTCAATGGCGCTTTTGGCGCACCGATAGCCGGTGGCGCGGGCGGCCTGACGGCGGCCGCAGCGTTGAACAGTGCCCGCGGTGGGGCGTCCGGTAGCGGCTCGGGAAGCGGTGGTTCGGGCGGAGGTCGCTCCGGCGGCGGGGCAGGTGGCGGCGTCGGAGGCGCTGGTTCGGAAGCGAGCCCGCTCGGACGTCGGATGCCCGCATCGCTGGTGACACCGACAACCGGCGCCAATCAATCGGCCGGGGCGACACCGTCAGCCGGCTCCCGGGGTGGAAGTCCTACAGGGTCGCCCGCTGGAGGCCGCGGAGCCGGGAAGGACAAGGATGGCGAACATCGCGCGCCGTCGTACCTGCACACCCGGGAAAATGGGGAAGAGATTGTCGGGCGCCTGCCGTTGGTGGGACCGCCCGTCCTCGGCGATTGGGCTCGCGTCCTGGACCTCGGCCCGACCGACGAGAACTCAGCGCCGGACGCGCCCGGTGGCAAGGACCCAGACGACAAGCAGCAATAGCGCACTTCGCTGCCGCTCGCTCTTCGTGGCCGCGCTCGCTCAGGCCAGGTCGTAGCTTCGTTCGACGGCGGTGTTCCATTCGGCGAAGCGCTCATCCCGATCATCGACGGGCATTGCGGGCTCCCAGGACTTGTCCTTTGCCCAGTTGTCGCGAATCTCTTGTTCGCTGTCCCAATAGCCCACCGCGAGCCCGGCCGCGTAGGCGGCACCCAATGCTGTGGTTTCGTTGATAACCGGCCGGACCACCGGAACGCCGAGGATGTCGGCCTGAAACTGCATGAGCAGCTCATTGACGACCATGCCACCGTCCACCTTCAGGGTCGACAACGTGACACCCGAATCTGCTTGCATCGCCTCGATCACCTCCCGCGTCTGAAAAGCGGTGGCCTCCAACGCTGCTCGCGCGATATGGCCCTTGTTGACAAAGCGCGTCAGGCCAACGATCACGCCACGCGCATCGGGTCGCCAGCGCGGAGCGAACAAACCTGAAAAGGCCGGCACAAAATAGACGCCGCCGTTGTCATCGACGGTCTGAGCGACCTCTTCGATATCTCCTGCAGTGTTGATCAACCCAAGATTGTCTCGCAGCCACTGGATCAGGGATCCGGTCACCGCGATCGACCCCTCCAGAGCGTAGACGGGTTTGTTGTCGCCGATCTGGTAGCAGACAGTCGTCAGCAGTCCATGGTTGCTGTGCACCACTTCTTCGCCGGTGTTGAGCAGCAGGAAATTACCTGTGCCGTAGGTGTTCTTGGCTTCGCCGACCGACAGGCAGGCCTGCCCGAACGTGGCTGCCTGTTGATCGCCGAGGATGCCGGCGATGGGTACGTCGGCGAGCGGACCCCGCTCGCGGACATGGCAATACACCTCCGACGAACTGCGAATTTCGGGCAGCAGACTCATCGGGATACGCATCTCGTTGCAGATCTGCTCATCCCAGGCAAGTGTTTCGAGATCCATCAGCATGGTCCGAGAGGCGTTGGTGACATCGGTCAGATGCTGTCCGCCGCTCGGGCCGCCGGTCATGTTCCAGATGAGCCAGGTATCCATTGTGCCGAAGCACAATTCGCCGGCCTCGGCGCGTTCTCGGACGCCGTCGACGTTGTCCAGAATCCACCGGATCTTCGGCCCGGAGAAGTAGGTGGACAACGGGAGTCCGGTTCGCTGCTGATACCTGCCCGCGCCGTGGTCGCCGGCCAGTTCCTCGCACAGTGCAGCGGTGCGCGTGTCCTGCCACACGATGGCGTTGTAGACGGGCCGTCCCGTCGACCGATCCCAGACCACGGTGGTCTCACGCTGATTGGTGATTCCCAGCGCGACGATGTCGGCGGTCTCGAGATCTTCCGATGCCATCGCAGCGGCCACCACGCGGCGCGTATGCCGCCAGATCTCCACGGCATCGTGCTCGACCCACCCGGACTGCGGGAAGATCTGCCTGTGCTCGACTTGTTCCGAACTCACGACACGTCCGGAATGGTCGAAAATCATGCAACGCGTCGACGTTGTGCCCTGGTCGACCGCGGCTACGTACCCCGTGGTGTTGCTCACGTCCCCGAGTGTTCCATGAACTGCCCGTAGAGTCCGCTGTGTGGACCATCGACGTGTCACCGAAGCGGACTGGAGTGGCCGAATAGTTACCAGCGGGTAACCTTGGCACAAGAGTATCCGCCCAGCTGAATGGGAGATCGCGATGAGCACAGCAACTTTCGATCCGGATCGGCCTGCAGACCTCGGTCCCCGCTACCGGGAAAACGCCTGGCAGCGCCTCTCGACCGAACAGTTCGACGTTGTTGTCGTCGGCGGCGGCATCGTCGGGGCCGGAACTGCGCTCGACGCCGCAACCCGCGGTCTGCGGGTGGCTCTGGTCGAAGCCCGCGACATCGCATCGGGCACATCGAGTCGCTCATCGAAGATGTTCCACGGCGGATTGCGCTACCTCGAACAACTCGAGTTCGGTCTGGTCCGCGAAGCGCTGCACGAACGTGAACTCTCCCTGACCACCCTGGCGCCGCACCTCGTCAAACCCCTCCCGTTCCTCTACCCACTGACCCACCGGGGCTGGGAGCGTCCCTACGTTGCTGCGGGCCTATTTCTCTACGACTCGCTGGGCGGGTCCAAATCGGTTCCCGGACAACACCATGTGACGCGTTCGGGGGCGCTGCGTATTGCTCCGTCCCTGAAACGGAACTCGCTCACCGGCGGGATCACCTACTACGACACCGTGGTCGACGACGCCAGGCACACCTTGACCGTGGCGCGCTCTGCCGCCCACTATGGCGCGGTGATCCGGACGTCGACCCAGGTCACCGGCTTCCTTCGCGAAGCCGACCGAGTCAGTGGTGTCCGAGTCCGGGACACCGAGACCGGAGAGACCGCCGACATCCGCAGTCACTGCGTGATCAATGCGGCCGGGGTCTGGACCGACGAGATCCAGGCGTTGTCCAAGCAGCGCGGCCGCTTTCGGGTCAGGGCCTCCAAAGGTGTGCACATCGTCGTCCCGCGTGATCGCATCGTCAGTGAATCGGCCATCATTCTCCGGACGACCAAATCGGTGCTGTTCGTGATCCCGTGGGAAACCCACTGGATCATCGGCACCACCGACACCGACTGGAACCTCGATCTGGCCCATCCGGCCGCGACCGCCGCCGACATCGACTACATCCTCGAACGGGTCAACGAGGTGCTGGTGACCCCACTGACGCACGGTGACATCGAAGGCGTCTATGCCGGCCTCCGCCCACTCCTGGCCGGCGAAAGCGACGAGACGTCGAAACTCTCGCGCGAACATGCTGTTGCCGAGGTCGCGCCGGGTCTGGTTGCGATCGCAGGCGGCAAATACACCACCTACCGGGTGATGGCTTCTGACGCGGTGGACGCCATCACCGACTTCATCCCGGTCCGGGTGGCGCCGTCCATCACCGAGAAGGTGCCGCTGCTCGGAGCCGACGGCTATCACGCGCTGATCAATCAATGCGATCAGCTCGGACAACGACATGGGCTGCACCCGTACCGTATTCGGCGCCTGCTCAATCGCTACGGCTCGATGATCGAGGAGGTCTTGGACTACGCCAAGAAGGACGCAAGCCTGCTCGAACCGCTGACGGGCGCCCCGCAGTACCTGCGGGTCGAGGTTGTCTACGCCGTCGTCAGTGAAGCGGCTCTGCACCTCGAAGACATCCTTGCGCGTCGCACCCGGATCGCGATCGAGTACCCCGACCGCGGTGTGAATTGCGCAGCGGAGGTGGCGGATCTGGCTGCGCCACTGCTGGACTGGGATGCCGAACAGACCGCGTTCGAGGTCGAAACCTACCTGGCCCGCGTTGTGGCCGAGGTTGCCTCGCAGCGTCAACCTGACGACGGATCTGCCGATGCCCTACGCGCGGCTGCTCCGGAATCGCGGGCCGAACTGCTTGAGCCGGTACCGGTTCCGGACTGACACCGTCAAAACCGCAGGCGCCGGGTCAGGCGGGCTCGTACCGCAGCAGCGTGACGTCGTCGTCGGGGTAGTCGAAGAACACCGGCTTGACCCGCATGCCCACCGTGATGTCTTCCGGTGCGACGTTGACCAGCTCGGTGGACAGTCGGGGACCTTCGTCCCACTGCACCACGGCAACAAGCTGCGGCACCGAGTCGGCGAAATGCGGCGACACCGGCTTGCGCGCGATGGTGAACGTGTAGAGCGTCCCGAGGCCGGAGATCTCACGCCACTCGAGGTCGTCGGCGAGCGTGCCGGGCGCCAGGACACGCGGATAGAACACGTACTGCTGCAGCGACGGTGAATATTGGATGCGGATCTTGTGCTCTGCCAACGCATCCCAGAAGGGTGCGGTCACAGGCGTTTTCACCGGCATCGGTTTGGTGAACGTCATGAGGTGATCGCTTTCTAGTCGCCCTGGAGAACAAGTGTGGTCTGTTCGCCCATCACGCCACCGTTGCCGGAGACGAACGCGCGGTTGCAGTCGTCGACCTGTGCGGCCCCGGCCCGGCCCATGATCTGGCGGGTCGCGTCGCACACGTGGTGCATGCCGCCTGCCAGTCCGGCCTGCCCGAATCCGAGCTGGCCGCCCGCGGTGTTCAGGGGGAAGTCGCCGCGGAACGTCAGGTCATGCGAGTTGACGAACTCCATGCCCTTGCCCTTTTCGCAGAAACCCGCATCTTCCAGGCTCATCAACACCGTGATGGTGTAGCAGTCGTAGATGGAGACCATGTCCATGTCGCTGCGCTCGAGACCGCTCATCGTGAATGCGGAGTCGGCCGCCTGCGTGATCGGGGTCTGCAGCAGGTCTTCGGCATAGCTGGGCGTCTTGTAGGCGACGTGCTCGCCGAAACCCTTGATCCACACCGGACGATTCCTGCTCTTCTTCGCCAGTGCCGCCGAGGTGACCAGCACTGCGGCGCCACCAGAGCACGGCATCACGATTTCGAGGCGGCGGAGCGGGTCGGCGATCATCGGGCTGGCCAGCACATCGTCGATGGTCAGGGTCTTGTCGTAGAAGATCGCATCGGGGGTGTGGTTGGCGTTGACCCGTTGATCCACAACAATTTTCGCCAGCGCCCGCTCGTCGTATCCGTATACGGAGCGGTACAGCTGAGCGATCTGCCCATACGGACCGTTCTGTCCGAGATTGCCGAACGGGATGTCGAACTCGGCCTGCGGCGAGCCGTAGCGATTCGACGACGACCCGTACAGCAGGATGTCGGTGAGACTTTCCGGCAACGGCTTCTTCTCGTTGTACGGCACGCCGTAGTCGGCCGGAAGAACACACAGGACCGCTTGGCAGATACCGAGTTCCACCGCTGCGGCGGCGCGCCAGACCATCGCGGATGCCGATGCTCCACCGAGGTCGACGATCTCGGCAAAGTTGACCTTCGCGCCGAGATACTCGGCAATGGTGGACGGTACGAACATCTCGGACTCGAGCAGGGTCGAGGTGACGATCCCGTCGATCGCGATGCCGGTCAGGCCGGCGTCTTCGATGGCCGACGCCGACAGTGTCGCCCACTGTTCAAGTGTGAAGCGCGGGGTTCTGGTGGACACCTTTTGCGGCGGCAACTCCGTATATCCGACAATTGCCGCATCGCCCTGAAAACCCATGGATGCTCCTGCGCGTGGAGAAAGTGGAAGAGATTGTCTTCCACCAACCTACTAGAACCCGAATCTAGTTTTCAAGCGTTGGCTCGGCCGGGCCGAACAGGAAGTCCATGAATCGGTTGCACAGCCGGTAGACGTCGTCCATCGTTCCGTCGTGGTAGATCGCCGAGGTGAGGGCGGTGTTGATGATCGACCACAACATGATCGCGGCGTCGGCGGCGGCACCGGGGCCGAGCCGGGCGAAGTCGCCGGCCAGAGTCTGCTGGCAGACGGTGAAGAACTCGCCGAGCAGTGCTTTTGCGTTGGTATCCGAACTCGACTGCAGGATCACGTGGACTTTGAAGAAGTGCGGGCGACGCTCGAACGACGAGATGACCGCGTTCATCTTGGCCCGGATCTGATGCTCCGACAGGTTGTCACCGGACCGCGCGTAAGCCGGCGCTGCCCAGTCCAACAGCACCGCCGCGTAGAGGTGTTCTTTGGACGAGAAATAGCGGTAGAGAGTGCCCAATGCAACTCCGGCTTCCTGCGCCACGTCGCGGATCTGGATCTGCTCGTACTCCTGGGCCTTGAGTGCGGCGTTGGCGGCCTTGATGATGTTCAGCCGCCGGGCCTGCTGCCAGGCGGGCAGCTCCGAACTGAGCGTTGCCGCCGCAGTGGAAGGTGCCTGTTGCGCCATGGAAGAGTTCCTCTGTCTATGTGGGCCGCGACCCGGGTGAGCCATCCGGTGATAGCCGGGCTAGGTACACAGTAAATTGTGCCGACCGACCCTGTACGCCACAACCGGGAGGTTTCGGGTGATCCGGTTCAGCCGGTTCGCCGTAGCCGCAACCCTCGAGGCGTGGCCGCGAATCCGCTTTCGCGTAGATGTGGTGCGAGGTCGCTCGTCTGAACGGGGTCGCCGTTGACTCGTTCGACGTGTAGCCGGTCGACCTGACCCCGGATCACCACCTTCGCCAGAGCCCCGGACGCCGCCTCCAGATGTGCGACGTTTTCGCTGAACGTCAGAACCGTCTTTCCGCCGCGCTCGACAAACAACACCAGGTGCCCGTCGACGAGAACCACCAGCGCGCCCGGCTTGCGGCCGGGCCGGTGTCCTTCGGTTTGTTTCGGCCATGCCAGCGCCGCGCCATACGGGTTGGCCGGGTCGGTGGCCGCGAGGGCCAGAGCACAGGTGCCGGTCGTCTCGACCTCGTCGCGGAGACGATCGACGGTGGTGGTCGCGGCGAACTGGGCACCACCGAGCCCGTCGATGTAATACCCGCGCCGGACCTTGCCGCTGTCCTCGAATCCACTGAGCGCCTTGTATACCCGCGAGAATCCGCCGGCGATGCCCTCGGTCATCACCGCACCCTTCGTCACCACGCCATACCGATCGAGCAAGGCCGAACACTGAGCGGCCACCGCTCGTGTCGGATCGGACGTGGGTTCGGGCAGGGCGAACCATCGCCCGGTCATCGACAGTGGCGCAGTGCGTGGGGTGCGGGCGAATCGGCTGCGTCCACGATGCGCCGGGGCACTGCGGGTGGCGCCCGATTTGCGACCGGGACCGAGCAGCGCCCGCACCGGACTGAAGGTGTCGTTGCTGATCCGTCCGGCCCAGGCCAGATCCCACAACGCGGTCTCCAGATCTGAACCGAGCGGAGCCACGCCGCCGAGAGTGAGCGCATCGCTGAGTTGCCGAAAGAAGAAGGCGCCGCCGGAGGAGAGCTGTTCGAGTAGCCGGTGATGCAACTCGCTCATGTCGATCTCGACCGGAATGGGGAGACTGTCCTCGGCGACGTCCGCCGGATGCAGACTGATCCAGCCGTCGGATCCGGACAGCCTTCCGTGACCCGCCCAGAGCACCTCGCCACCGGCGGTCAATTCGTCGAGCATGTCGGGGCGATAGTCGGCCACCCGTGCGGGCAGGATCAGCGACTCCCACGCCGATGCCGGAATGGGTACTCCGGCAAGCTGATCGATCACCGCGGACACACCGTCGATGCCACGCAGCCGCGACCGTGCGGTGACGTGCTGCCAGCCCGTGACGAACCGGGCGTAGGTCTCGTGACTCACCGGCGCGATCTCCGCGCGGCTCGCGGCCAGAGAACCTCGGCGCAACACGGCGAGTACCTCGGTGTTGCACCACTGTTCGGCACCGGTCACGGTTCCCGCAGGTTCGGGGCGGAAATCGCCCTCGACCACGCGTCGCTGTCCGGCCAAACGCACCAGGGTGTCGCGGACGACCGCTACGCCGACTCCGAGCGCTGCTGCGGCGTCGGACGCGACAAACGGGCCGTGGGTACGCGCGTAGCGGCCGACGATGTCGCCGAGCGGGTCGTCCACCGGTTCGAGGAAGGCCAGCGGAAGCCCCTGCGGTGGAGGGATTCCCAATGCGTCTCGAAGGCGTCCGGCATCTTCGGCGGCCGCGTACAACTGCGCCGAGCCGCGCTGGATCGTGATGGCCCGGCCCGAGGCCACGAGTTCGTCGAGCAATGGCTGTGGATCGTCGCCGGTGTAGCGCAGACCCACATCGGCGGCGCTCAGTGGTCCGAGCCAGCGCAACAGATCGGCGATGCCTTCGAGGTCGCGGGCCTGGCGATCGGGATGCAGGCGCTGCAGCTTGGCCTCGGTATCGGCGATCACCTTCGCGTCGAGCAACTCTCGCAGGTCGACCCGTCCCAGGAGCTGGGCCAACAATGCGGTGTCGAGGGACAGGGTGGCGGCGCGGCGCTCGGCCAGCGGGGCGTCGTCCGCGTACATGAAGGCGCCCACATACCCGAACAGCAACGACGAAGCCATCGGAGACGGTGTCTGCGTTTCGATCTCGATGATCCGCAGGCGCCGCGTTGCGATCCGGGTGAGCAGATCGGTCAACGCGGGGAGGTCGTAGACGTCCTGGAGACATTCGCGAAACGCCTCGAGGATGATCGGGAACTGTGGGTACTTCCGGGCCACATCGAGTAGTTGCGCGCTGCGTTGGCGTTGCTGCCACAGCGGCGCCCGACGTCCTGGGTTGCGGCGCGGTAAAAGCAGCGCCCTGGCGGCACATTCGCGGAACCGGGAGGCGAACATGGCAGACCCGCCGAGTTGCTCGGTGACGATCTGCTCGATCTCGTCGGCCTCGAAACCGAACAGTGCTGCGCCGGGAGGCTGGTCGTCGGTGTCGGGAAGGCGGACGATGATGCCGTCGTCAGCTGCCGAGACCGCCCCGTCGATGCCATAGTCCTGCTCCAGACGCGCCGCGACCGCGCTTGCCCACGGCGCATGAACCCGTAAACCGAAGGGGGAGTGCAGGATCACCCGCCAGTCGCCGAGCTCGTCGCGGAATCTTTCGACCAGTAGGGTGCGGTCGGTGGGCAGATGGCCGGTGGCGGCCTGTTGCTCTGACACCAGCTGAGCGAGATTGTCGCGGGCAAAATCGTTGAGACCCAGCCGCTTCGCGTGCGACTCCAGCTTCTTGTTGTCGATCAGCTCGCCGACAAACCGGCCGATGGCCTCGCCCAACTCGGCTGGTCGGCCGATACTGTCGCCGTGCCAGAACGGCAATCGCCCGGCCTGCCCGAATGCCGGCGTGACCAGGACCCGGTCGTGGGTGATGTCCTCGATGCGCCAACTGGTGGCACCCAGGGCAAACACATCGCCGACCCGCGATTCGTAGACCATCTCCTCGTCGAGTTCGCCGACCCGCGTTTGCTTTTCGCCGACCATGTAGACGGCGAACATTCCGCGATCGGGGATCGCGCCACCCGAGGTGACGGCCAGGCGTTGCGCGCCGGGACGGCCGGTCAGCGTGCCCTGCGCCCGATCCCAGACGATCCGTGGCCGCAGTTCGGCGAACTCGTCGGACGGATAGCGCCCCGACAACAGGTCGAGGGTGGCGTCGAAAACGGGCCGCGACAGCGTTGCGTACGGCGCGCTGCGGCGCACGAGTTGATACCAGTCGTCGACACCAATAGTGCCCGTGGCGCAGGCGGCGACGGTCTGCTGCGCGAGGATGTCGAGCGGATTGGCCGGGACCGTGAGTTCTTCGATGAGTCCGTCGGTCATCCGTTCGACGGCGACCGCGCACCGCAGCAGGTCGGCCCGATGTTTGGGAAACAGGACGCCCTGGCTGATCTCCCCGACCTGGTGGCCGGCCCGACCGATCCGCTGCAGGCCGCTCGCCACCGACGGCGGTGCTTCCACCTGGATGACCAGATCGACCGCCCCCATGTCGATGCCCAACTCGAGACTGCTGGTGGCGACAACACAGCGCAGGCGTCCGGCCTTGAGTTCTTCCTCGATCTGTCCGCGGACCTCTTTGCTGACCGAACCATGATGTGCGCGGGCGAGCAGGGGAGCGGCACCCTTGCTGGCGCCGCTGGCCATCACCTGTGCCGGGGCGCCGCCGGGCACCCGGGGATTCGGGCGCGATTCCGGGGCTTCGCCGATTCGGGTGGCGTGGACCTCATTGAGCCGGGCCGTCAACTGTTCGGCGAGTCGACGCGAATTCGTGAAGACGATCGTGGCCCGGTTCTTCTCGATCAGATCGACGATGGAGCTCTCGACATACGGCCACAGTGACCCGGCAACCGGCGCCGATGCCTCGTCGTCGAACCCGTCGCTGCCCGCGATCACCGGAATGTTGGTCATGTCGGCGACGGGGACATCGACGGACAGGTCGAATGTTTTCTGCGCAGGCGGCTGCACCACCGTGCAGGGGCGGCTCCCGGACAGGAACTCGGCGACGCGCTGCGGGGGTCGCACGGTCGCCGACAATCCGATGCGCTGCGCGGGTTTGTCCAGGAGTGCATCGAGACGTTCCAGCGAGACGGCGAGGTGGGTGCCCCGTTTGGTCCCGGCAACCGCGTGAACCTCATCGATGATGACGGTCTCTACCGAGGTCAGCGTCTCGCGGGCCGACGATGTCAACATCAAGAAGAGCGACTCGGGTGTGGTGATGAGGATGTCCGGTGGCTTGCGCAGCAGTTGCCGACGTTGGGCGGGCGGCGTGTCACCGGAGCGGACGCCGACAGTGATCTCGGGGACGGGTTCGCCCAGATCCTGTGCCGCCCGGGTCAGCCCGATCAGCGGTGCACGCAGGTTGCGTTCGACGTCGATCGCCAGTGCTTTCAGCGGCGACACGTAGAGAACCCGGGTACCCGCGGGCTCGGCTCCCTCCGGGGTTGGGTGGGCGGCGAGCTGGTCGAGCGCCCATAGGAAGGCCGACAGCGTCTTTCCGGACCCGGTTGGTGCCACCACCAGTGTGTTCTGGCCGTCAGCGATCGAGTTCCAGGCACCCAGTTGGGCCGCGGTGGGTTCGGGAAACGCAGCGGCGAACCACGCCCGGGTGGGCGCGGTGAACCGGCCGAGGACCTGCTGGGTGTCGATGCCGGCAGACTTCGGCGGGGAGGGCTTGCGGGCGGCCATTGCTCCATGATCCACGAGTGGTCTGACAGTGACGCCGGGGATGGATCTGACAGGTCGTCTGCACTGTTCGCCTTGACCGGGCAAAACGCGCAGGTTTAGAGTCAGCCCAACGCTGTGTGGACGGGAAATCCGGTGTAAGTCCGGAACGGTCGCGCCACTGTGAGTTCAGGCGGAGTCACCAGGATCCGCCGGAACGAGTCAGAGCACCGACACCCAGCGAACATCCATCGAAAACGCGGGCGCGTCTACCCGCGAGAGGAGTTCAGTTGTCGAGTCCTGCAGTATCCGCAGCATTTTCAGGTGCACAATCAGGTTCTGGTGCCGGGCTTGCCGTCGCCGTACCTGATGTATCGGTGGTCAACACCGCGCTATGGCTGACGGCGACCACCTTCGTCGCGGCGCTGGCCTATTACTTCCTCGGGTACGACCAGGGTGCGGTGTCCGTGTTCGGCGCCGACACTCATGTGCACGAGTTCGTGCACGATGCACGCCATTTCCTCGGCTTCCCGTGCCACTGACGGGCGCCGACGAACATGGAAAAGAAATTCATAGGGGCCGGCCTGATCGCCGGGATCGTTGCCGGGTTGTTCTCCTTCGTGTTTGCCCGCATCTACATCGAACCGCTGGTGGACCGGGCCATTGCCTACGAGGGTGAGCGTCCGGACGCAGAGATCGCCATCGCAGGCGGTGTTCACGAACACGGCGAAGAGGTGGTCAGCCGCACCATCCAACAGAATCTGGGTGTTGGCGTCGGGACGGTTGCGTTCGGCCTGATCATGGGTGCATTTTTGGCTGTTGCGTTCACTGTCGCCTGGGCGTACGTCGGACGTCGCCATCCGCAGACCGACCCCCGTTCGGTGGCAGGTCTGCTGGCGCTATCCGGGTTCGTCGCGGCCTACCTGATCCCGTTCTGCGCATACCCGGCGAACCCTCCTGCGGTCGACCTGGAAGGCACCATCAACGGGCGAACCAGTTCGTTCCTCACGATCACAGTGCTGTCGGTGGCGTTCATGATCGCCGCGTGGGTTCTCGCGTTCTACCTGTCACCGAAGATCGGCGGACTGTACGCGGCGATTGTGTCGGGTGCGGCCTACCTGCTGGCTGCCGGGATCGTGATTCTGCTGTTGCCGAAGTACGACGAGATACCGGGCGAGCTTCTGGATGGCGACACCATCGTCATGTCGGGCTTCCCGGCAGACGCCTTCGGTGACTTCCGCTTCTACTCGGTCCTGAACCAGGTCATCCTCTGGACTGTCCTCGGGCTGGCGTTCGCGGTGATCTTGACCGTGATCGGCAAGCGTCAGGCACGTGCGGCTCAGGTCCCGGCATCTGCGAGCGTCGGCTGAAACTGCGATTGATCACCGCGGCCCGCACCGGTCCCAACGTGGCACTGAGATTTGGTGCCGATGAACCACTCGACAGACGCGGTCGCGCCGATTGTGCGCGGCTGCGTTTGCCGTATCCGGACCCGGTGCAGATTGCGCCGGAACGTGCGGCCGGCGAGACCGCTGCACTGATCGGCGCCATCGGCCCGGTTGAACCTCGGCTGGCGGCGATCGACCTCGGGGCGTGGCACACGCTTGTCCCCGAGCAGGTCGATCCGATCGAGCTCGGTACCTGGTTGGCGGACCCGGATTTCGCGTCGCACGGCGGCGAGAGCGTCGCCGCCTTTGTTGCGCGACTTGATGATTGGCTCACGAGCTGTGCCGAATCGGACCAGACCGCGGTGGTGACGAGTGGGACCGCGCAAGGGTTGGTGGCAGCTGCGCTTGGTTGCGACTTCTGGAGTGTCGAGGTTGCACCAGCCCACATCGTCAACCTGTCGCGACGCGACGCGCGGTGGCGGGTCCGGTTCGGGGGCCACTAGGTCGACCCGATACCTGAACCAGGCACAAGAACTGGAACTTGTTCTAGTGTTGGGTATCGAGTGGATACGCCAACGGTAGGGGATTTGAATGTTCGAGTGGTCCGAAGAAGACCTGATGGTGCGGGATGCGGTCCGGAGCTTTGTCGACAAGGAGATCCGTCCCCACGTCGATGAGCTCGAGACCGGAAATCTGCCGCCTTACGACATCATCCGGCTGATGCTGAAGTCGTTTGGCATCGACGCCATGGCGTCCGACGCACTCGAAAAGGATCTTGCGCACGAAGAGGCGGTCGCGCGTGGTGAGGCCGAGCCGAAGTCGGGGTCCGGCGGTGGGGGTATGACGTCGATGGCGTCGATCTTGAACATCGAGTTGTCCGGGGTGAGCCTGGGCATCGTCGCGTCGATGGGGGTCAGCATGGGGCTGACGCCCTCGACCGTCAGATCGCGGGGAACGCTGGCCCAGAAGAAGCGGTGGCTGCCCGATCTCGTCACCTTGAACAAGGTCGGGGCATGGGCGATCACGGAACCGGACTCGGGTTCGGATGCGTTGGGCGGCATGAAGACAACGGTTCGGCGCGACGGTGACAAGTACATCCTCAACGGGCAGAAGACGTTCATCACCAATGGTCCGTACGCCGACACGGTGGTGGTGTTCGCGAAGCTCGACGAGGGAGATCCCGATGTCGACCGGCGACACCGCAAGGTCCTCACGTTTGTGCTCGACAAAGGTATGGAGGGCTTCACGCAGGGCAAACCGTTCAAGAAGATGGGCATCATGTCGTCGCCGACCGGTGAGCTGTTCTTCGACAACGTCGTACTCGAAAAGGACCGCTTGCTCGGGGAGACCGAGGACACCGGAACGGGCAGCGGTGGCGAGGGTGCCAAGGCCGGCTTCGCCATGGAACGCGTGGGGATCGCGACGCTGTCGCTCGGAATCATCAACGAGTGCCAGCGGCTGTCGATCGACTACGCGAAACAGCGCACGTTGTGGGGCAAGCCCATTGCTGATCTGCAGTTGATCCAACTCAAGCTCGCCGAGATGGAGGTGGCCCGGTTCAATGTGCAGAACATGGTGTTCCACGCGCTCGAACGCTCGAAGGCGGGTAAGCCGCTCGATCTGGCCGAAGCGTCGGTGATGAAGCTCTATTCGTCGAGGACCGCCACGGACGTCGCGATGGAAGCCGTGCAGCTGTTCGGCGGCAACGGCTACATGGCCGAATACCGAGTCGAGCAGCTGGCGCGCGACGCCAAGTCGCTGATGATCTACGCCGGCAGCAACGAAATCCAGATCACCCACGTCGCGAAGGGTGTGTTGGCCCGCTAGACCCGCAAAAGCACACGGTCCAGTCAAAAGCACACGTTGCAACGTGTGCCTATGACTGGACCGTGTGCTTTTGTCGGAGAAATACCCGGAACCAACTTACAAACAGACTGGACTGTTTCTTACTTCTCGGTTACTGTCGCTTGTGTGGCGACAAACACATCAACGACCGATGACACAAACGGGTCCGCCGACCCGGATGTGACACCCAGTCGTACCCAGGCACAGCGCACCGCGCAGATGCGGGCCAGGCTGCTCGATGCGGCGATCGGCTGCCTTATCGACAAGGGTTACGCCGGGACGAGCACCCAGGAGATATCCCGTCGCGCGGGGGTTTCCAGAGGCGCGCAGCTGCATCATTTTCCGACGAAAGAGTCGTTGGTGGTCGCGGCAGTCGAGCATTTGGTGGAGCAACGGCTCGCCGAGATGCTCGACGCCCATGTGGCGGACGACAAGGCCGGGGTCGAGCTGTTTCTCGATGCCTTCTCCGGGCCGCTGTTCTATGCCGCGCTCGAACTGTGGATCGCAGCGCGTACCGATCCGGTGCTGCACGCCGCGGTGCTGCCCCTCGAAGCGCGGGTGAACGAGGCCATTCAGGCAGGCAGTGCGGCGATTTTCGGTGATCGGATGTCACCGGAAGCCATCGAGATCAGCGTTGAACTGGCCAGGGGACTGGCGGTTTCGGCTCTCTTTCGCAACGACACAACCGACCGGGAGATGCGGCAGCGCCTCGTCCCGATATGGGAGGCAATGGTGACCCGCACATGAGTACTCAACCCTCACGCACAGTTCCGCAGGCAGCATTGCCTGCGCAGGTGCACACGCTGATCGTCGGAACCGGCTTTGCCGGGATGGCCGCGGCGCACAAGATCCTGACCGAAAAGACCTCATCCGACGTGGTGCTCATCGAACGTGCATCGGATGTGGGCGGAACCTGGCGCGACAACACCTATCCCGGTGCGGCGTGCGATGTTCCGAGCAACCTGTACTCGTTCTCCTTCGCGCCGAGTCCGGCATGGACACACAACTACGCCCGTCAGCCGGAGATCTTCGATTATCTGAAGACGGTGGCGGACCAGCACGGGATGCGCGAGCGGACCGTGTTCGACTGCGAGTTGCTCACCGCGCGATGGGATTCGGTGACCTCGCGGTGGGAGGTCGAGACCTCCCGCGGTGTTACCTCGGCCCAAGTGTTGGTCGCTGCGACGGGGACCCTGTCGAATCCGAGCTTTCCGGATGTCCCCGGGATCGAAGATTTCACCGGGACGATATTCCACAGCGCCACCTGGGATCATAGTTTCGACCCGGCAGGCAAGCGCATCGCGGTGGTCGGAACCGGTGCATCGGCCATCCAGTTCGTCCCCGAATTGGCTGATCCCGCAGAACATCTGACTGTCTTCCAGCGCACACCGGCATGGATCATCCCTCGGCTCGATCGTTCGATCGGCACACTGGAGCGCACGCTGTACAAGGTGTTGCCCTCGTCGCAGAAGCTTGCCAGGGGTGGCCTCTACGTTTACCGCGAGGGCTACGTCCTCGCGCTGGCGAAGTTCACGTTCCTGTTGCCGCTGTTCAAACTGCTCGCCAAGAGCCAGCTGCGCAGACAGGTCAAAGATCCGGTGTTGCGGAAAAAGCTGACGCCGAAGTTCACCATTGGTTGCAAGCGGATGCTGCTGAGCAACAATTGGCTTCGGACGCTCGCCCGACCCGATGTGAACCTCGTGGACACCGCAGTGGCGGCGATGACCGCGGATGGGGTTGTCGATGGGCACGGGGTGGAACACAAGGTCGACGCGGTGGTTTTCGGTACCGGCTTCACCGCGACAGAGCCGCCGGTGGCGCAGGTGTTGCACGGCGCTGACGGCCGCAGCCTTGCCGAATCGTGGAACGGCAGTCCCAGTGCCTATCGGGGGACGTCGGTGAACGGTTTCCCGAATCTGTTCCTGATGTATGGACCGAACACCAACCTCGGACACAGTTCGATCGTGTACATGCTGGAATCGCAGGCGAACTACATCAATTCGGCGATCGCGCAGATGACCAACCGCAAGTTGTCCAGCATCGACGTCAAGCGTGAGGCGCAAGAGGCCTACAACGCGGACATCGACGAGCAATTGACGGACACCGTCTGGAACGCAGGCGGATGCTCCAGTTGGTACTTCGATCGCAAGGGCCGCAACTCGGTCATGTGGCCGACGTTCACCTGGGAGTTCCGCAAGCTCCTGCGCACAACAAATCTCAGCGACTTCGAACTCGGCAGCGGTGCAGTGGTTCCGCAGCCACGAGAAAGTGAGCCTGCATGAACGACTATGACGTGGTGGTTGTCGGATCCGGTTTCGGTGGATCGGTGGCCGCACTCCGTCTGGCCGAAAAAGGCTACAAGGTGGCGGTTCTCGAGGCCGGGCGCCGCTTCGAAGACGACGAGCTGCCGAAGACCAGTTGGCGATTGCGCAAGTACCTGTGGGCGCCGTGGATGGGTTGCTATGGCGTGCAGCGCATACACCTGTTGCCCGACGTCCTGGTGATGGCAGGGGCGGGGGTGGGCGGCGGATCGCTGAACTACGCCAACACGCTGTACCAGCCGCCGAAACGCTTCTTCGAAGACCCGCAGTGGGGCGACATCACCGACTGGTTCGACGAACTGGACCCCTACTACGATCAGGCCCGTCGGATGCTGGGCGTTGTCGACAACCCGAGTGTGACGGCCGCAGACAAGGTCATGCGAGAGGTGGCCGACGACATGGGCGTCGGCTCGACGTTCAGCACCACGCCGGTGGGTGTCCTGTTCGGCAACCCCGGTGAGCGGGTGGCAGATCCATTCTTCGGTGGGTCCGGCCCCGAGCGCACGGCCTGCACCGAATGCGGATCCTGCATGACCGGTTGCCGGGTGGGTGCCAAGAACACCCTGGTGAAGAACTACCTGCATCTGGCCGAGAAGGCCGGGGTGACGGTCCTGCCGCTGACCACGGTGCGCGCGGTTCGGCCGTCCGCCGACGGATACGAGATCGTCACCCGGCGCACAGGTGCCAAGCTGCGGCGTCGTGAGAAGAGCATCTTTGCCGGCCAGGTGGTGTTCGCCGCCGGAACCTACGGCACGCAGAAACTGCTGCTTGCGATGAAGGAGACCGGGGAACTGCCGCGTCTGTCAGAGCAACTGGGTTCGGTGGTGCGCACCAACTCCGAGGCGGTGTTGGCCGCGACCGCTCGCAACCGGGATATCGACTACACCAACGGTGTCGCCATCACGTCGTCCTTCCATCCGGACGACCACACGCATATCGAGCCGGTTCGATACGGCAAGGGCAGCAATGCCATCGGACTGTTGCAGACGGTGTTGTCCGATGGTGGCGGGCGAACTCCTCGGATACTCAAGACGGTTGGTGTCGCACTGCGTCATCCGGGCGCGTTCGTTCGGAGCCTGTCGGTGCGGCACTGGTCGGAGAAGACGGTGATCGCACTGGTGATGCAGACCGATGACAACTCACTCGAACTGGCGTCCAAGCGCGGCATCTTCGGCCGGAAGCTGACCAGCCGGCCCGGCTCGGGAAACCCGCCGCCCGAATGGATTCCACAGGGACATACGGCGATCCGATTGCTCGCGGACAAGATCGACGGCGATCCGGGCGGATCGATGGCCGAAGTGGTCAACATCCCGATGACCGCTCACTTCCTGGGCGGTTGTGTCATCGGCGCGGATTCGAAGCAGGGTGTGGTCGACCCGTATCACCGTGTCTTCGGACATCCCGGGCTGCATGTGGTCGACGGATCGGCGGTGAGCGCCAATCTGGGTGTCAACCCGTCGCTGACCATCACCGCGCAGGCCGAACGTGCGATTGCGCTGTGGCCCAACAAGGGCGAGGTTGACCGTCGCCCCGGGGTCGGCGAAACATACGTGCGGCTGCCCCCCGTGCCACCCACCTCGCCGGTGGTTCCGGCAGATGCACGCGGCGCGTTACGGCTGCCCCTGTTCGTGACCGGTTCCGAGACAGTGAAGGGAGCCTGCTGATGTGGAGTGTGGTCGAATCCGAAGGTGCTCCGGAGCAACTGCCGATCAGCTCTCCGCCGCCGTGGCCGGCGTCGGTGCGGGCCACGCTCTGGTGGCACCGGGCAACCGATGAAGCCGTGGCCCTCGGTGGCCGAGAATCGACGATCAACATCACCGTCGGGATGGTCGTCGACTATCTGGACTCGCCGGTTGGACCGTATCGCGAGATCCTGGCCAGTCCGGTCCTTCGGCGGCCGGGCGGTGGGCTCGGGATGATGCCTCGGTTGTCGGTGCCGTTCATCGCCGTCGACTCGGCCGCCTCGGTTCACGGTGGTCGCTTCCACTGGCAGTTGCCAAAGGTGCTGGCCGACTTCACCGGCGACGTCCTCGAAGGTGCCGGTGTCTCGGGACGTGACTGGCTGGTGCAAACCCAGTCCGATGGGCGCGGGCCGTCGTTCCCGATCAAGGGCGCTCTCGGATTTGCCCAACCGGTTGACGGCGGCGTGGACATCGCGGCGACCAAGCTGACGGGACGGGCCCGCTACGCGAAGGTCGCTGTCCTTGCCGAGGGCCCGACCCTGTCCAGCTGGCTCAAGACCGGAACCCACCATGGCCTGCAGATCGTCTCCGGAACGATGGAAACCGGTACCGCTCGGACAATTTCGTCCTGACCCAACCACCTGCACCGGGTGAGGTCAGGGGGTGAGGGCTCGCCAGACCCTTGGCGGGTTCATCGGCAACTCGTGGATCCGGACGCCGATCGCGTTGCGGATGGCGCTTTCCAAGGCAGGCGCAACCGGGTTGTATGGCGCCTCGCTCATCGACTTCGCACCCAGTGGGCCGATGGTGTCGTAGGTGTCGGCGAAGTACACCTCGGTGCGGGGCACATCGGCCAGCGCCGGGATGTGATAGTTCCGCAGCACCTGCGTGATCACATGACCCTCGTCGATGATCATCTCCTCGTACAGCGCCGTGCCGATGGCCTGTGCCGCACCGCCTTCGATCTGTCCGCGACACTGCCCGGGGTTCATCACCACACCGGCGTCGGCGGCCTGCAGCGACTGCAGGATGCGGACCTCGCCGGTCGCGGTGTTGACCGCGACCCGGAAGGCGTGCACGTTGTAGGCCACCGACCGCGGGCTGCCATTGTGGGTGCCTTCGCATTCGAGTGGTCCACCGGCGGCTGCGGCGATACCGGCAAGGTCGATGAAGGCTGCTCCGGCTTGTACGCCCTGGGGGCCCAGAACACATTCGGATTGATCTGCCCCGAGTTCGGTTGCCGCGATCTGGAGAATCTTCCGGCGGAGTTCGTCCGCGGCCAAGCTCAGCGCCTTGCCTGCGACGACCGTGCCTGCTGAGCCGAATGCGCCGGTGTCGTAACCAATGACGTCCGTGTCGGACTGGCGGATGACGATCTGGGTCGGCGCGCAGCCCAGTGCCGACGCGGCTATCTGGGTGAGAACGGTGGTGGTTCCGTTGCCGAACTCGGCGGTACCCACAGCCGCCACGAAAACACCGTCAGGGGTCAGTGTCATCCTGGCATCGGCATAGTGGCCGCGCGGCGGATTCGTCGCAATCATCGTGGAGGCCATGCCTTCACCTACCCGCCAATGCGGCTGGTCGGCAAGCGCTTCGCCGTTGCGCGTGGGATCGGTGCGAGCCGACTGCAGTGCCTGCTGGGCCAGATCCAGGCACTGGTCGAGGCCGTAGCTGCCGAACTCGAGGTCGTCGTCTTCGACTTCCCAGGTCACAAACGGATCACCCGGGACGGTGGTGTTGATCCGGCGCATCTCGAACGGATCGATGCCGAGCTGCGCGGCCAATTCGTCGATCGCACCCTCGATCCCGAACGCGACCTGGCCGAGTCCGTAGCCGCGGAATGCTCCCGACGGAATGTTGTTGGTGTACACCGCACGTGCGTCGACGTGCTTGTTCGCGCACCGATACAGGGCGACGGATTCACTACATGAATGAAACAACACGGGGCCGCTGTGATTGCCGTACGCGCCGGCATCTGACAGCACCGAGACCGAGAGTGCGGTGAGTACACCGTCGGCGCCGGCAGCCGCGGTCACGTCGACGCGCATCGGGTGACGGCACGTCGCGATGGTGAACTGATCGGTCCGGGTGAACTCGTAGACCGCCGGGCGGCCGGTCTTGATCATCGCCAGCACCACGAGGTCCTCGGTCAGGAGTTCCTGCTTACCTCCGAAGCCGCCACCGACCCGAGACGTGTAGACCCGGACGTCGTCGACGGACAGGCCGAAGATGTGGCACAGCCCGTCGCGGGTCAGGAACGGGACCTGCGTGCTCGAACGAATGACGAAGCGGCCGTCATCATCCCGCCAACCGACGGCGCCGTGGGTCTCGAGATGTGTGTGCTGGATCCGCGCGGTCTGCCAGCGTCCGGAGACCACGGTTCCGCCGGCGGCCCGGGCCGCTTCGATACCGGCCTCCACATCGCCTGTGGTGCCCCCGAATTCGACAACGAGGTTGCGCTGCGGATCAGTGATGCGGGCATCGGTGCTCTTGTCGCCGTGGACCAAGGGCGTGCCGGGTTCGGTGGCAAGAGCCGGATCGAAGTTGGCGGGCAGCACTTCGTATTCGACGGCGATCAGCTCTCCGGCCCGGCGGGCGATGGTCATCGAATCGGCGACAACGGCGGCGACCCGCTGCCCCACGAAACGAAGGGTCGTGTCGAAAACGTAGGTGTCGTCGGGGTTGTCGAGACGATTCTCGTGGCGGGCCGTCGAAAAGGGCACTCCGGGATCGTCCCGGTGCGTCAATACCGCGCGCACTCCGGGCAACTGCTGCGCCGCGGTGGTGTCGATCGACACGATCCGGGCATGCGGATGCGGGCTACCGACGACGGCGATGTGTCCGAGATCGCTGGGAAGCCGGTCCATCGTGTACGGCTCGGTGCCGGTGACGATGCGCGCCGCGGCCGGTGCCGGGATCGACCGTCCCACCGAGAGCCCCGGATCGCCTGCGGAGACTTTCTCGACCCCCACGACTCCGTTGATGGCATCGCAGATGGAACGATAACCGGTGCAGCGGCACAGGTTTCCCTTCAGGCTCTGCGGAAGATCGTCTCGCTGAGCCTGGTCGAGCGCGCTGACGGTGACCACCATCCCGGCAGTGCAGAAGCCACACTGGAAGCCGGCCGCGTCGACAAATCGCTGCTGCAGCGGATGCAGGTTGTCGGGGGTGCCGAGCCCGGCCACGGTGGTGATCTCGGCATCGGCCACCCGGAACGCGGGGATCAGGCACGAATGATGCGGCTCACCGTCGATCAGAACCGAACAGGCACCACAGTCGCCGGCGTCGCAACCCTTTTTGACACTGTCCTCACCCTGGTCGCGAATGAACGTGCGCAGGCACTGACCGGGTGCGGGGCGGCCATCGACAGGTTTCCCGTTGATCTTCATATGTCTTTGCCCTTCACGAACCGGCGAGCTCGGCAACAACGTCCCGGATCAGAACACCGGTGACGTGACGGCGCCAGTCGGCCGCGCCGTGTGGATCGGAATAGTACGCCTGCAGGGGTATCGCCGAATCGATATGGGCCGCAACCTCATCGGGTTCCATCGATTCCGTCGCGATCACATAGGGGACGCGGGTCGCGGCCGTCACCGAGATCAATGCGCCTGCCGGTCGGTTGCGTCCGATGACCACCACGCCGGAGCGGCCCAGCGGCGACATGGCCATTTTGCGCAGCGCGGTGGGCTGGGTCAGTGCGGAAGCCGGAATCATGATGGAGCGCAGCACGTCTCCGGGTTGGAGAATGGTCTCGTTCTGTGCGATGACGAATTGCGGCACCGTGTAGATCCGGTCACTGCCGTCTGCTTTCCACACCAGAAGTCGGGCGTCGAGCGCAGAGGTCATCGAAATCATTGCGCCTGCGGGGAATCCGAGGCAGAGGTTGCCGCCCACGCTGGCGTTCTTCCAGATCTTGAACGATGCCAGCAGTGCGCGGGCGGCGGCGGGAAAGAGGGCGGTGGCAACCCATTCGGCTGGGTAGTGCGCCGAGTTGAGTGTCTCGATGGTGCAGGTGGCGGCAATCTCGAGTCCGTCGTCGGTGATGGTGAGGTCGGGCCAGTCGAGACCGCGCAGGTCGATCAGTCGGCGCAGGTGCATCTGCGGTTCACTCATCAACCAGGTGCCGCCGGACATCAGACCGTCGGTGGCGCTCAGCCCTGCCAGATCGGCGCGGGTGCGTGGTGTTTCGATGCTTTCTATCGTGTGGAGATCCATCAGCCTGCCTTGGCGATCAATGCGGTATGTGCTGCCGCGACTTTGCGTGCGGTGTCCTCGGCGTCGATGGTGGTCAGCTCCCCGCCGCTGACAACCGTTTTCCCGTTGACCCATAGTCGTTCGATGGGCGGGACGTCGCCGAGCACCAGCGCTGCCACCGGATCTTCGATGCCGCTGTGGCCAAGGCCGTCCAGCCGCCACAGCACCAGGTCGGCGAGTTTGCCGGGCTCGATGGACCCCAGCGTGCCCTGATATCCGAGAACGCGGGCCCCGCCCAGGGTTGCCAACTCGAGAGCTTCCCTGGTGGTCAGAGCGGTGGGACCGCCGATGGCGCGGGCCATCAACACGGCCTGGTGGGCTTCTTCGAGCAGGCGGCTCGATTCGTTGGAGGCTGCACCGTCCACGCCAAGACCGACGGGTACGCCTGCCGCGATCAGGTCCCGGGTGCGGGCGATACCGGCTCCCAATCGGCCATTGGAGGTGGGGCAGTGGGCAACTCCGCTGCCGGTTGCGGCGAGTGTGGAGATCGCCTTGTCGTCGAAGTGAACGCCGTGCGCAAACCAGACGTCGTCCCCGAGCCAGCCGACACTCTCCATGTACTCCAGCGGGGTACAGCCGAAATGCTCCGCGGTGTAGTCGGATTCGTCGACGGTCTCGGCGAGGTGGGTGTGCAGTCGCACGTTCTTTTCGCGGGCCAGCTCAGCCGAGGCGCGCAAAAGGTCCGCGGTCACCGAGAAAGGAGAGCAGGGGGCAAGGGCGATCTTGACCATCGCATCGGGCGACGGGTCATGCCAGCGGTCGATCGCATCAGAGCTCGCGGTGAGGATCTGATCGATCGTCTCGACCACACTGTCGGGCGGTAGTCCGCCGTCCTTCTCGCTCAGATCCATCGATCCGCGGGTGGGGTGAAAGCGCAGGCCCACCGATTGTGCGGCGAGTATTTCGGCGGCCAGCAGGTCGCCGCCCTCTTTGGGGAAGACGTAGTGATGATCGGTGCTGGTTGTGCACCCTGTCAGCGCGAGCCGGCCCAAGGCGCCCATGGCGGCGACGTGGACACTCTCTTCATCGATACCCGCCCACACCGGATACAGCGTGGTGAGCCATTGGAAAAGCGTGTGATCGGCGGCGAGGCCGCGGGTGATCCACTGGTACAGATGATGGTGGGTGTTGATCAGGCCCGGTGTCAGGACGCATCCGCTGCCGTCGATCACCTCGGATACAGCTGCGATTTGTGGGTCGACGCGGCCTTCGCTGACCGCGGTGATCGTATTGCCGTCAAAAACCACGGAACCGGAGCGCAACTCCCGGCGCCCGGCATCCATGGTGACAATGTAGGCATTCTCGATCACAGTGCTCATGGCGTCACCGTACGACGAGCGGGTTACAAAGAAATGACAACGACCTGTATGGGCCTGGGTGAGGAATATCATCATTTCCGTCGGATACAACGGTTGCGGCCGGTTGGCGGCGCCTGGGGACCGGAGGGTCTGAAATGACAGAAACCACAGTTGATCCCGCTTCCAAATCTGAACCCGAACTGAAGCGGGTGATGGGGCCGGGCCTGCTGCTCCTGTTCATCGTCGGTGACATCCTCGGGGCGGGGGTGTACGCGGTCACCGGTCAGATGATCGACAACGTCGGCGGGATGGCGTGGCTACCTTTCATCCTGGCATTCGCGGTCGCCACCTTGACCGCATTCTCGTACCTGGAGCTGGTGACCAAGTTCCCGCGATGTGCGGGTGCGGCGTTATATACGCAGAAAGCCTTCGGTATCCACTTCGTCACCTTCCTCGTGGCATTTGCGGTGGTGTGTTCGGGTATCACGAGTGCGTCCACCTCGTCCAACGTCGTCGCAGGCAATCTACTCGCGGGCCTGCATGAATCATTCAGTAGTGCCGACGGATTGGGTTGGTTCGATGTACCCACCGGTGAGGGTGCGCAATTGGCGGTGGCACTCGGGTTCATGCTCGTTCTGGCCCTGGTCAACCTGCGAGGGGTCGGTGAGTCCGTACGGTTCAACGTGGTCCTGACCGCGGTGGAAATCCTCGCGCTCGTCATCGTCATCGTCATCGGTTTCGTGGCGGCCGGACGTGGAACCGGTGAGGGCGACATCGGAAATCTGGTGGTGTTCGAGGATGCCAACGACAAGGGATGGTTCCTGGCCGTTACCGTCGCGACCACGATCGCGTTCTTTGCGATGGTGGGTTTCGAGGACTCGGTGAACATGGTGGAAGAGACCAAGGAACCCCAGAAGATCTTTCCCAAGGTGATGCTGTCCGGACTGGGGATAGCGTGCCTGATCTACGTTTTTGTCGTTGTCGCGGTGATCGCGGTACTGCCGCTCGACTACGACTCGGGTGACGAGGGCATCCTCCTTCACGTGGTCGAGATCGGAGCACCGTCGGTGCCGATCGACGAGATCTTCCCGTATCTCACTGTCTTTGCCGTGGCCAACACTGCGCTCATCAACATGCTCATGGCCAGCAGGTTGATCTATGGAATGTCCAAGCAGCGAGTACTTCCGCGAGGTCTTGGCAGGGTCCTGCCGAACCGCCGGTCGCCGTGGAGCGCGATCATCTTCACCACACTGCTCGCGTTCGGACTCATCATCGTGGTGAATCAGTTGTCGGGCAACGATGTTGTTGCGGCCCTGGCGGGCACCACGGGGCTGCTGTTGCTCTGCGTATTCGCGGTGGTAAATGTGTGCTGCCTCGTCCTCAAACGTGCTGACGACAAGACCTTCTTCCGGGCACCGGTCTGGATTCCGGTACTGGGTGCGATCCTGTGCCTTTTCCTGGCCGGTCCGTGGGCTCGCACCGACTCGCAGATGATCCAGTACAAGATCGCGGGCGTGATGTTGCTGCTCGGAGTGGTGCTCTGGGGCGTGACCTACGTGGCGAACCGGATGGATAACGGTCCGCGGGACGTCGATGACGTCGACGCCCTCGCCGGCGATCCGAGCTCGAAGACATAGCTACGGCGCAGACATTACTTGCGTATCACTTGATGGGATTTGCGATCGGAACATCTACGCCCATTTTTGTGATGAGCCGAATGGCCGGATGGGCGGCACACGTCATTGAGCAGGCCGGATCCACCGCTTTCAGCCGTCCGCTCGGTGAATAACGCGGTTACGAACAGCGCACAGTCACGGCCTGAATATTTGTGAGGACGTAGTCGGGTCGTAGGGTTTCTTTCATGCAGGGTTCTGTCCGGTTCCCGCGGTGGGTGCAGTGATCGGAGCGAATGAAGGTGGAGGCGGGTTGATGTTTCGTAAGGTGCTGGTGGCCAATCGTGGAGAGATCGCGATTCGTGCGTTCCGTGCGGCGTATGAGTTGGGCGCAGGCACGGTCGCGGTGTACCCATATGAGGATCGCAACTCGATTCATCGATTGAAGGCCGATGAGGCCTACCAGATCGGTGAACCCGGTCATCCGGTGCGCGCGTATCTGTCGGTGGACGAGATCATTGCCGCGGCCCGTCGTGCCGGGGCGGACGCGATCTATCCCGGATACGGCTTCTTGTCGGAGAACCCCGACCTGGCTGCGGCGTGTGAGGCTGCCGGGATCACGTTCATCGGTCCCAGTGCCGCGGTGTTGGAGCTGACCGGGAACAAGGCGCGAGCAATCGCTGCTGCCCGCGAAGCGGGTCTGCCGGTGCTGGCGTCGTCGGAGGCATCGGATGATGTCGAAGAGTTGATGGTTGCAGCCGAATCGATGACGTTCCCGGTGTTCGTCAAGGCGATCGCCGGTGGCGGTGGCCGGGGTATGCGCCGGGTCGCGACGATCGACGAGTTGCGTGAGGCCATCGATGCCGCTGGGCGCGAGGCGAAGTCGGCATTTGGCGACGCGTCGGTGTTCTTGGAGCAGGCGGTGATCGAACCACGTCATATCGAGGTTCAGATCCTGGCCGACGGCGCCGGCAACGTGATGCATCTGTTCGAACGGGACTGCTCGGTGCAGAGGCGCCATCAGAAGGTGATCGAGCTGGCGCCTGCACCGAACCTGCCGCAGGAGCTGCGCGAAAAGATGTGCGCGGACGCGGTGGCGTTTGCCAAGCAGATCGGCTACTCGTGTGCGGGCACGGTCGAGTTCTTGCTCGACCGCAACGGCAATCACGTGTTCATCGAGATGAATCCGCGCATCCAGGTCGAACACACGGTCACCGAAGAGATCACCGATGTGGATCTGGTGCAGTCGCAGATCCGGATCGCCTCGGGTGAAACGCTGTCTGATCTCGGGTTGTCGCAGGACACCGTTCAGATTCGCGGTGCGGCGTTGCAGTGCCGGATCACCACCGAAGATCCGACCAACGGTTTCCGTCCCGACACCGGCCGGATCACCGCATACCGCACACCTGGTGGTGCGGGCATCCGGCTCGATGGTGGCGCAACCCTTGGCGCCGAGGTCAGCGCGCACTTCGATTCGATGCTGGTGAAGTTGACGTGTCGCGGTCGCGATTTCGAGACGGCGGTGGCCCGCGCCCGGCGGGCGGTGGCAGAGTTCCGGATCCGCGGTGTGGCCACGAATATTCCTTTCCTGCAGGCAGTTCTGGATGATCCGGATTTTCGGGCCGGGAATGTCACCACCTCGTTCATCGAGCAGCGTCCGCAACTGATGACCTCGCGGGTCTCGGCCGACCGCGGCACCCGGATCCTGAATTATCTGGCTGATGTGACGGTCAACAAGCCTCATGGTGAGCGGCCTGCCACGGTCTATCCGCGCGACAAGCTCCCCGACATCGACATCAGCTCGCCGGCTGACGGCTCGCGGCAACGGTTGCAGAAGCTGGGACCGGAGGGTTTTGCCGCCGATCTGCGGGCGTCAAAGGCGTTGGGGGTCACCGATACGACCTTCCGCGATGCCCATCAGTCGTTGCTCGCGACGCGGGTACGGACGTCCGGATTGATCATGGTGGCCCCGTATGTGGCCGCGGCGACACCGCAGTTGTTGTCGGTGGAGTGCTGGGGTGGCGCGACTTATGATGTGGCGCTGCGGTTCTTGAAGGAAGATCCGTGGGATCGGTTGGCGCAGTTGCGTGAAGCGATGCCGAACATCAACCTGCAGATGCTGCTGCGTGGCCGCAACACCGTCGGCTACACGCCGTATCCCGAGACGGTCACCAAAGCGTTTGTGGCCGAGGCGGCCTCGACCGGTATCGACATCTTCCGGATCTTCGACGCGCTGAACAATGTCGATCAGATGCGGCCTGCGATCGACGCGGTCCGCGAGACCGGTACCACGATCGCCGAGGTCGCGATGTCGTACACCGGGGATCTGTCTGATCCGAACGAGAAGCTGTACACGCTTGACTACTATCTGAAGCTTGCCGAGCAGATCGTCGACGCGGGTGCGCACATCCTGGCGATCAAGGACATGGCCGGGTTGTTGCGTCCGCAGGCCGCCACCGCGCTGGTCACCGCGCTGCGCAGCAACTTTGATCTGCCGGTCCACGTGCACACCCATGACACCCCGGGTGGCCAATTGGCGACCTACTACGCCGCCTGGCAGGCCGGTGCGGACGCGGTCGACGGTGCGTCGGCGTCGATGGCCGGGACCACAAGCCAGCCGGCCCTGTCGGCGATCGTGGCGGCGACTGCGAACACCGAATACGACACCGGTCTGGATCTGGGTGCCGTCTGTGACATCGAGCCGTATTGGGAAGCCCTGCGGAAGGTATACGCGCCGTTCGAGTCCGGGCTGCCGTCACCGACCGGCCGGGTCTACACCCACGAGATTCCCGGTGGGCAGCTGTCGAATCTGCGTCAGCAGGCTGTCGCACTGGGCTTGGGAGATCAGTTCGAGCAAATCGAAGGCGCTTACGCCGACGCCGATCGCATGTTGGGTCGGCTGATCAAGGTCACCCCGTCGTCGAAGGTGGTCGGAGATCTGGCGTTGACCCTGGTCGGTCAGGGCGTCAGTGCCAAGGAGTTCTCGGATGATCCCACCTCCTACGACATCCCGGAATCGGTGATCGGATTTCTGCGCGGAGAGCTCGGAGATCCGGCTGGTGGCTGGCCCGAACCCCTACGTAGCCGAGCGTTGGCCGGGCGGGCCGAGCCCAAACCCGAAGTCGCGTTGTCGGAACAAGACACGGCCGATCTGCAGGACCCGGATGCGGCGATGCGTCGAAAGACGCTGAACCGCTTGCTGTTCCCGGGTCCGACCAAGGACTACGAAGAGCACAAGGTCGCCTACGGCGACACCTCGACATTGTCGGCGAACCAGTTCTTCTACGGCCTGCGCTACGGCGACGAGCACCGCGTCGAACTCGAACCCGGCGTCGAACTGCTCATCGGTCTCGAGGCGATCAGCGAACCGGACAAGCGGGGGATGCGCACGGTCATGTGCATCCTCAACGGGCAACTACGCCCAGTGCAGGTCCGTGATCGCAGCCTCGACGTCACCGAAGCGGTGGCCGAGAAGGCACAAACCGGGAATCCGAAACACATCGCCGCACCGTTCGGTGGTGTGGTCACGATTGTGGTGCAGCCGGGCGAAAAGCTGACCGCCGGAGCAGCGATCGGATCGATCGAGGCCATGAAGATGGAAGCCGCGATCACCGCGCCCACCGGAGGCACCGTGAAACGGGTCGCCATCACGTCGGTGTCGCAGGTTGAAGGCGGCGACTTGCTGGTGGAGCTGGAATAAGACTGTGCGGTAAACAGATTCGCCGGCGCCCTGATGGGCGCCGGCGAACTTGTGTCTATCGCCTTGCAGGCTCTGTCACGTACTCCGTCAGATCGGCGTGGCGGGTCATCGTCCAGTAGTCGATGATTCGCCACGGCAGGACCGCAACCACGCGGCCGTCGGCGTTGCGGTACCAGTTGCTCATGCCGGGGTGGGTCCACACCATCGACGCGTGGGCGGCGTCGACCGACTGGTTGTAGTCGTCGTGGACGTCTTGACGAGGCTCGATGGCACCGAGATCGGTATCGACCATCTGCGTCAACGCGTCCATGATGTAGCGGATCTGGCACTCGAGCATGGTGATGAAGCTGCCGCCATGGCCAAGGGCCGTGTTCGGTCCGGTCATGATGAACAGGTTCGGGAAGTCGGGCACGGTGACGCCGAGGTACGCGCGGGCGTCGTGCTCACCCCACACCTCACGGGTACTGGCACCGGAACGCCCGACCACATCCATGGGGTAGAGCAGACGGTCGGTGTGGAATCCGGTGGCCATGATGATGACGTCGAACTCGTGTTCCCGGCCGGCGCTGTCCTTGAGTCCGGTCTCGGTGATCTCCGCGACGCCTTCGGTGATGAGTTCCACGCCTGGGCGTTTCAGCATCCGGTACCAGCCGTTGTCGAGAAGCATCCGCTTCCCGAAGGGCGGGTAGTCCGGCAGGCACTTCTCGATGAGGTCTGGGCGACCTTCGAGTTCGTCGCTGAGGTAGCGCGTGTAGAACGCGCGGTGTCCATGGTTGGTCTTGTTGATCGAGAGCTTCGGCTCGGTCCACTCCGGGTCGACGGTCAGGGTCGGATGGACCTTGTCGTTGAAGATCCAGGACAGCCTCACCCGGTACCACTCGTGGTAGTACGGCACATGGTCCATCAGCCAATGAACGTCGTCGCCGACCTGCGAAAAGTACACGTCGTTGGGGGCGATCCATTGCGGCGAACGCTGGAAGATGGTCAGTGAGGCAACCGAACCGGCGATGGCGGGTCCGATCTGCATGGCGCTGGCACCGGCGCCGACAATGGCAACCCGCTTGCCCTGCAGGTCGATTCCCGATGGCCACTGCGCTGAATGGAAGAGCTCTCCGGTGAATGTGCCGAGTCCGGGTAGCGGCGGGATCTTCGGGCGGTTGAGAAGACCCACCGCGCTGATCACGGCAGTGGACGAGAGTGTGATCAGGTTCTTGTCGGTGTCGCGGGCGGTGATGTTCCACCGCTGTGTGGCTTCGTCGTAGACCACGCTGCTGACCTCGGTGCCGAAACGGATGTTCGTCCGCAGGTTGTAGGTCTTGGCGAAGTCTTCGAGATACTGCTGGACCTCATCGCGTTTACCGAAATGTGTCGACCACGGGTGACGGAAGAACGAGTACGAGTACAGGTAACTCGGCGTGTCCACCCCGGCGCCGGGATAGGTGTTCTCCCACCAGGATCCGCCGACGTTGTCGTTCTTCTCGAGGACCACGTGGCTGATACCGGCCTTGCTCAGGCGGACCGAGGCGAGCATGCCGGCGATACCGGAGCCGATCACCACAACCGAGAAATCTCCTGGAACCGCGCGGGTCGGGTGAGGTTCGGGCGTGTTGTCGAAACCCATCACCTCGGCCATCATCGGGCCGAACTCGTGCGGCACCGGCTCACCCATGGTGAACTCCATGACCTCCATGAGTTCTGAGGTGTCGAGGACGGGGTGTGCGGGATCTGCGCCGCCGGCCCAGGCGAGGACCGCGTCGACGGTTGCGGCTCGGACCTCGGTCTGGAGGTCGTCGGACAATCCACCGGTGGCGTTGTCGTCCATGCCGCGGCTTCGGGTCGGCTGGTAGCGCGCGGAAAGCCACTGTCGATCGCCGGTCAATTGATAGAGGACGGCGAGGAGTGTGGGGATGTTCGCTGCGTTGACTGCTTGACCCAGCCGGGCGGAGTCGATCCCGTTCGCGGGTGCGGGTGGCTGAAGGTTCACGACACAAGACTAACCACGGATAGTCTAGAAAATGCAAGGGCTTGGACGAATTCCGCCACTTGGCCGTGGGCGAGCAAGAGGGACTTGACAGAACGGCGGTCTACTGGCGATGCTGTGACTGCAATCACGCTAACAGCGGTAAGTAGAAGCTGGTCAGTCATCCGCCGTCGCCTCAGGGCCGCGGGCGGGACCGATCCCGTAACAAGGAGATTTTGATGGAACTTTCCGAGGCGATGCGCACCACCGGAACCTGTCGGCACTACGCGGATACGCCGGTTCCGGAGAAGGTCTTCTACGACGCATTCGAAGTTGCCCGCTTTGGACCGCAGGGCGGCAATCGCCAGCCGGTCCGCTGGATCGTGGTGCGCGATGCTGCCAAGAAGAAGGCGCTGGCAGACCTGTACCTGCCGTACTGGGAGGCCTACTACAGCGCGATCAGTGACGGCACCAAAGACGTCGGTGCGGTACCCAAGACGATTCGCAGTGCCAACGAGTTCGCACACAACCTCGCGACGGTGCCTGCGCTCATCGTGGTGTGCGCCGAGATCGACGGGCTCCATCCCACCGACGCCGAGTTGGACCGCATCAGCGTGGTCGGCGGAGCATCCATCTATCCGACGGTGCAGAACCTGTGTCTGGCGTTGCGTGACCAGGGTGTCGGTAGTGCGGTGACCACGCTGCTGTGTCACGAGGAGCCCGCGGTCCGCGAACTGCTCGGGATTCCCGAGGGTTTCATCACCGCTGCCCACATCGCCGTCGGTTACCCCAGCGGCAAGTTCCCGACCAAGCTCACCCGGAGCCGTGTCGAGGACATCGTCTCGATCGATTCCTTCGAAACGCCAATGTTCGCTTAGTCGATCATTTTTCCGTCCCCGCACTGCTGTGACCATCGCGGCTGCTGCGGCGCATTGGCTTCGCCAGATCATGGAGTATTGAAAAACAATGTCTTTGAACACGATTGCCTCGAGCCCACTGGGCCGGGCCACGCTCGGTGACCAGCTCCGCCGCCACGCCCGGACCCAGGGTGGCAAGCCGGCATTCATCAGCTACAACGTCGCCGGTGATCGCCATGTCTGCACCTACGCCGAGCTCAACGAACGGGCGAACCGCTGTGCCGACACGCTGCGCGGCATGGGTGTGGGCAGAGGCGATCGTATTGCCGTGATGGCACGCAACCACGTCGACACCGTGGTTGCGTATTACGGCGCGCTCAAGATAGGCGCCTCGTACTCCGGTATCAACGTGATGTTCGGTACGGCCGAAGTCGCGCAGCAGCTTTCGCACCTGGAGCCGTCGGTGGTCCTCGTCGGCGCCGAGTTCACGCATGTGGTGGACGACGTGCGGGACAGCGCGCCGGTCGGTCACCACGTGGTGTTCGGCGGAGCCGACGTCGCGGGATGGAAGTCGTTTGACGCATTGCTGGCAGCAGCGTCATCGGACGAACCGGACTGTGAGGTCGATGAACACGACCTGGCGATGATCGTCTACACCAGCGGCACCGAAGCGGCGCCCAAGGGCGTCATGATCACGCACCGCAACTACCTGATCTCCACCGGTCCGGCATGGAGCTGGGGTCTGCGTACGCAGCCGGACGACATCTGGCTGTATGTCATGCCTTTTCACACCATCGCAGGCATCGGATCGATGACCACACTGACGATGATGGGTGCAACCCTCGTGCTGCCCGCGACCACCGCAGCGGGCGCGTCGTTGTCGATGATCCGGGACGAGAAGATCACGGTCCTGGCCCAGACGCCGACCTTCTACATCGGTCTGTCCGCACATTCAGATTTCGGTTCGGAGACCGTGCGAACTGTGCAGCGCTGCATGACCTACGGCGGTCAGGTGTCGCCGCACGCGATCACGGCGTGGGCGGAGGCGGCGCCGGGCGTCACCTGGGGCACGTACTGGGGCCAGTCCGAGCTGTCGCAGCTGGGCAGCGTGGGATGGTTCCACACACTCGATGACATCCCGGACGCCGATCCCACATGGATAGGAAAGCCGGTTGCGCATCTGGAGGTCGAAGTCATCGACGCCGAAGGGAATCCGGCGGAAACCGGTGAGCTGATCTGCCGTTCGCCGTCGGTGATGTCGGGGTATTTCAAAGACCCCGAACGGACGGCGCAGGTCATCCGGGACGGATGGGTGCACACCGGCGACATCGTGCGACGCGATGACGACGGCAACCTGTTCTTCCTCGACCGCAGCAAAGACATGATAAAAACCGGTGGCATGAACGTGTCTTCCCAAGAAGTCGAGCGCGCCCTGCAGAGCCATCCCGACGTGGTGCGCGCCGCAGTGGTCGGCTTGCCCGACGACTATTGGTCCGAGGTTGTCACCGGCTTTGTCGTCCTGCGCGAGGAGTCGACGCTCGACGCCGACTCGCTCATGGCGCACTGTAAGCAGTCGATCGCAAGCTACAAGACCCCCAAGAAGATTCATGCACTGACCGAATTGCCGGTCGACCCTCAGGGGAAGGTGCTCAAACGCGAACTTCGTCGCCTTTATGCCGAGGTGAGCTCCCGGTGACGGCGCAGGAGGCGCCGGCGGCGAATGGGCGGGGTGCGGGGCGTCGCGCCGAGATCGTCTCGGCGGCAGCGGATTTCTTTGCCAAGCAGGGCTATCACACGGTTGGCATGCGGGAGATCGGCGAAGCGGTGGGTATCCGTGGCGCGAGCCTGTACAACCACTTCTCCAGCAAAGAAGAGATCATGTACGCCATCGCGCTCCGCATGACACGCGACCTTCAAGACCTGCACATGCCACTCCTGGACGCTGCGGGAACTCCGAAGGAGCGCCTGTCGAACCTGATGCACGCGCATATCCGGAGTCTGGCCGAGCATCAGACCGAGCATCTGGTGAGTCTGCGTGAGCAGACAGCGCTCGCACCCGAACATCTGGCGGAGATCACCGATATCCGTAAGTACTACCAGCGACGGGTGCGCGACGTGATCGCCGCCGGTGTTGCTGCCGGAGAGTTCCATACCGCCAATCCCCATCAGGCGGCGGTGGCGATCCTGGACATGATGAACGGGATCAGCTGGTGGCTGCATGCCGGTCAGGACGTCGGCGCCCTTGCCGATACGTACACCTCTTATGCGATCGACGGTGTGTTGCAGAGCGGCATGCCTGAAAGGAATGACCGATGACGGGGCCGCTGACCGGTATCCGAGTGGTCGAGATGGCCGGAATCGGTCCGGTACCTCACGCAGCGATGATCCTGGCCGATCTGGGTGCCGACGTGGTCCGCGTGGACCGCCGGGCCAAGGCGGCAGCAGCAGATGGTGTCGCCGACGCGGATCGAGCGATGTGGCGGGGCCGCGCACTGGTCACCGCAGACCTCAAGGATGAGATCGACCGGAACCACGTACTCGACCTGATCGCCTCTGCGGACGTGTTGCTCGAAGGCTTCCGGCCGGGCGTCATGGAACGTCTGGGTCTGGGCCCGGACGACTGTCACGAACGCAACCCGCAACTGGTGTACGGCCGGATGACCGGCTGGGGACAAACCGGACCGCTGGCGCAGACCGCGGGCCACGACATCAACTATCTGGCACTGACCGGTGTCCTCGGTGCGATGGGTCCGGCCGACGGCCCACCCGTGCCGCCGTTGAGTATGGTTGCCGACTTCGGCGGCGGATCGATGCTGCTGGTGGTCGGAGTTCTCAGTGCCCTGTGGAATCGGGACAGCGACCGGGCAGGCACCGGAGGCGGCGGGCAGGTCGTCGATGCCGCGATGGCGGACGGCGCCAACCTGTTGTCGCAGCTCCTCTGGTCGTGGCGGGCCGCAGGCCGATGGTCCGATGACCGTGGCACCAACCTGCTGGACGGATCGGCCCCGTTCTATCGCACGTATGAATGCTCGGATGGCGGCTACATGGCGGTCGGATCGATTGAACCGCCCTTCTATTCGCAACTGGTGCGCGGCCTCGGACTGACCGAGGCCGACCTACCGGACCGCTGGGACAAGGAGCAGTGGCCGGTACTGGCCAAGACTTTCGAGGACGTGTTCGCCTCGCGTCCCCGGGATGCGTGGACCACGGTTTTTGCCGGCACCGATGCCTGTGTGACACCGGTTCTGGCCTTCGGGGAGGTTGCTGAGCACCCACAGATGGCCGACCGGGACGCCATCATCGTGGTCGACGGTGTGGTCCAGCCGGCGCCCGCACCACGCTTTTCCCGCACGCCCGTACCGGTGCCGGTGTCACCGACCGAACTCTCCTTGGAGGATTCGATCCGGAACTGGTCTGGGCGCTGACCGGCGGGCCGCCACTGGTCAGCGAGCCGGAAAATTGCCTGCCCGGCTGAGTTGCCCTGGCACATCCTTCGAGAGTTGTCCGCCCAGCCAGACGGCCGTTTCGGCCAGGGCTTCGAGCTTGACGCCGGTCGTGACACCGGATCGGTCGAGTGCGTAGATGAGGTCTTCAGACGCGATGTTGCCGGTGGCGGCAGGGGCGAATGGGCACCCACCGAAGCCGCCGATGCTCGCATCGAGCGCCTGGGCGCCGAGGTCGAGCGCGGTCAGTGCATTGGCGTATCCGGTGTTGCGGGTGTTGTGAAAGTGCCAGCGCAGCGCCACATCCGGTGCGTTGCGTGCAGCGCCTGCGGCGAGTTTGCGAACCTGGGCGGGTACCCCGACACCGATTGTGTCGGCGAGTGCGATCTCGTCCGGTCCGGCCTCAGCGACCCGGCCGATCAGCTCGGTGACCCACGCGGGGTCGACGTTGCCGGAAAATGGACAACCGAACGCGGCGGCGATGGTCACAGTTGTGCGCACGCCTGCTGCCTTCGCCGCGGCGGCGATGTCATTCCAGGCCGAAACACCCTCGGCGACAGTGCAACCCTGGTTTCTCGTGCTGAACTCGTCGGTTGCGACGACCACCACGTTGACCTCGTCGACATCGGTGGACAGCGCGCGGTCCAGACCGCGGCGGTTGAGGACGAGTCCGATGTACGAAACCCCGTCGACCCGGGGCACCTGGGCCATCACCTCTTCGGCTCCGGCCATCTGGGGGACCCTGGCCGGATTGACAAAGCTCACGGCTTCGACACGTTTCACTCCGGCCGCGACACTTCGGTTGATCAGTTCAACCTTCGAGTCGACCGACAACACCGTCTTCTCGTTCTGCAGGCCATCGCGGGGACTGACCTCGACCAGTTGCACCGTTTCCATCCGTCCATAGTGCACGTAGCCCAGGTTGTATGCACACGCTCGACGCGTAACCTGGTCGCCGGGGGCGGGAGACAAGACAAACTATGACACTCCGCCTAGATTGTGAACAACAATTGAGGGAGGTCCACGTGACCCGAGCGGTCGACAAGGTGTACGCGCATATCCGGGAGGGAATCTTCGACGGGAGATATCTTCCCGGTGCGCGATTGGGGGAGGTCGAACTCGCGGATGTGACCGGCGCGAGTCGTACGCCGGTCCGGGAGGCTCTGCGACAACTCGAGATGGAAGGCTTGGTCGAGGTTTTGCCGCATCGCGGCGCCCGGGTCTACGACTGGACGGCAGACGACGTCGAAGAGATCTACGACCTGCGAATGGTGCTCGAGGCGATGGCCGCATCGCGGGCCGCTGAGCGGATCGGTGCCACCGAACTGGACCGGTTGGCGGAGCTGTGCGATCTGATGGACTCCGCACTCGCCGATGAGCGGGTCGAGTTGGTCGCCCAGTGCAACGACGAGTTCCACTCGATCGTGCGGATCGCGGCGGCGAGCTCGCGATTGACAACGATGTTGGGCAATGTCATTCAGGTCTCGCTGGTGATGCGCACCTTCCAGCGTTACGACCCGGAAGAACTGTCGCGCAGCTTTGCGCACCACCGTGACCTCGTCGCCGCCCTACGCAATCGTGACGCGCTCTGGGCCGAATCGGTGATGAAAGCGCACGTCCGCGCGGCCAAAGCTGTTCTGTTGCGGGAGTTGTCGCCCGAGGCGGAGTAGCCGCGTCTGGCGTTGGAATCGCGTGTCGTACCCCCCGTTTAGACTCGAATGTATGTTCGATGGGGAGGTTGAAGATGCAGGTGGGACGATGAAATCGGCCCCTGTCGAGTCGCTGGGTGTCAACGAGTTGTTGCGTAACACCGAGTTGGCGATGGCTCAGCAGTCGCGGATGGAGTGGGAGCGATACGCCGCTGCGGCGATGCTGCACTGACATCTCGTCGAGCCCACCGCCGGGACCGAAGCGGAGATGCGGGCTCTTGATCCGTTCGCGCAGTGTGCGGCGAGATTGTCTGCGGCGCAAGGGTTGACGCAGCGGACCGCGGAGTTGCAGATCAATCGCGGGGTGGCGTTGCGGGATCGCCTGCCTGCGGTGAATGCGTTGTTGAAGGAGGGACGGGTTGCTGCCCATCACATTCCCGATATTGTCGCCCGGACCGAGTTGATCGAGGGTTCGGCCCATATGGCTGAGATTGATCGCGGTATCGCCGAGGCGCTGCGTCGGCGTGGGTCGTGGTCGAAGAATCGGATGCGGGACATGGTCGATGCCATCGTCTTTCGCCGCGATCCGGACCTGGTGCGTAAGAACCGGGAGGATGCGTACAACAATCGCGGGGTGTGGGCCAACAACACCGACCACGGCATGGCGGTGCTGGATGCCCATTCCACGGCTGAGGAATTGGCAATGATCATGGCGCGGCTGGAGAAGTTGGCGATGGCCACGTGTAAGGCTGATCCGCGGAAGAAGTCTGATCGGATGGACGATGCGTTGTTCGCCACGGTGATGGGCCGTGAGTTCTATTGCCAATGCCCGAATGACCCGAAACATCCCTGTACTGCTGAGATCATCACGGTCCCGGCGGATCAGCTCATCTCCGGTGTCGATGTCAAGATCGTGCTGCACGTCATTACCGATCAAGTCACCCTGGACGGCACCGCCAACAATCCTGCGTTCCTGGACGGGCACGGGGTGATCTCCGCCGATCACGTTCGCGATATCGCGGCCCGGCCGGAAACAATCATCCGGCCGTTGGGCAACACGTTCGAACCGGCCGAGCCGGAATCTGCCGAACCCGCGCCCGAACCCCACCCGGGTGACAATCCAGACGCCACTCCACCGCGGCGGACTATGTACATGCGGGGACCGGAGAACCCAGATCTGGGGGAGTGCCCTGGCACTGCCGATGTCACCGAAGCGCCTTTCCCGCAGGTAGTTCCGTTGCCGGCCAACCAGTTCGGTGACAAGTATCGGCCCTCGGTTGTCCTGGACAGTTACCTCCGGATCCGCGACGTTTACTGCATGTGGCCCGGCTGTGAGCACAAGGCCTGGGGCGCCGACCTGGACCACACGTGCGAGTACAACCACAACGATCCCGATGCCGGTGGCTGCACCCATCCGTCAGAGATGAAGACACTGTGCCGTTTTCACCATCTGTTGAAGACGTACTCCGACTGGCTTGACGATCAATACCCTGACCCACGTACCGGGCGGACTCGGCTGATCTTCACCACACCCGAACGCCGCAACTATCACGGCCCGGGATGGACCGGCGACGACCTGTTCCCGACGCTGAGGCTGACCGTCTTCGACAACCAACGCGGCTCACCGGGCCGGCCACCACCAAGACCGTCGCCATCGCGCCCGCAGCACACCGACCGCCAGCAGTCGCGTACCGCTGCCAAACATGCACGCCGCCAATAGGAACGACTCGCCAATCGTCGGCAGCGCGAACTAGCAGAGCAACTCAACCTGGAACGTCGCGAAGAGCGGGGGAGGAACGAACCGCCACCGACATACTGAGGATGGGACAGCCTGGCGATCGGTGGCCCATGTGGTCGGCTAGGCGAGCCAGGTGCGCTGCGGTGTCCAGGACGGTCCGGCGTCGGGTGCGTCGTCACGGGTGACCGTAGCCTGGATCAGGCCGTAGGGCCGGTCGTCGGCGTTGAACACCTCGTTGTTGTTCTCCAGACCGAACTTGGAAAGGTCATAGACGAAGTGGTGGATGTTCGGTGCCGACAGCTTGACCTCGGCGATGTAATCGAACGCCTCCAGGATCCCTTTGCCTATCTGAAACAGTGTCTGTTGCAGGGCCAATGAGTGCACGGTGGCGAACTTCTCGATGATGATCTGCCTGATCGCCGGGTAGACGGCCTCCCAGTCGACGTAGTCGTATGGTCCAGCTCCGCCTTCGGCTTCGTGTCCGGCCGTAAAGCGCCACTTTGCGACCAGAGAGGTGGACATCACCCGGTCGTTGGTCGGTTCCAGGACCGTGTATTCGTCTTCGAGGAAGTCGTGGAACTCCGAGCCGGTCGACTTGAGGACCACCAGGTCTTTCAAACCGCCTATGACCCAGGTCTTTTGATCATCGCCCACGCCTTCGACGGTGATGTCCGCGGTGCGGACTTCCTGTCCCTTACGGACCCAGGTGTGATCGTGTTCGACGCCGTTGACCACGGCGCGTTCCCAGCTGTATTCCTCGACCTCGATCCGCGCGCCGATCACCGGTTCGGTGTTGTCGACGAACCGTTTGGCCAGTGCGAGAGCGTACTTCTCGATGCTCTCGATGCCTTTTTCTTTCGCGTACGCGTAGGCGGTCTGCTTCTGGGTATCGGTCGGCAACACCTTGCGCTGGTCACCGTCGGTGTGGGCGTCCACGAAATCACCGCGCAGTGAGGTCCCGACGTTGATGTCCTTGATCTCGTGACGGGGTGAATCCCGGTAGATCCGAACAACCCGGTTCTCGGCTTTTCCGTACTGGTTTTCGCCAAGGATGATGCCCATGGGTCTGTGTCACTCTCTTTCGGATCAGCTACCCCGATAGGTGGAGTAGGCAAAAGGGCTGAGCAGCAACGGCACATGGTAGTGCCGCGAGGTGTCGTTCACCGCGAATGCGATCGACACCTCCGGGTAGAAATGCTCAATGTGCCGGGCGGCGAACCATGTTCCGGTGTCGAACGTCAGTCTGTACGTGTCTGCGGCGAGATCATCGTCGGCGATCGACTGTATTCGGCCATCGGAATCGGTTGTTCCAGACGCTATCTTGACTCCACCGGATGTGCTGAGTGTGACTTCCACGCCGGCCGCCGGTAGCCCGGTGACCGCATCGAGTACGTGGGTACTCAAGCCGCTCACCTTGTCACTTCGATCGTCCACATACTCCAGCTCACTCCTACCTCGACCGTCGTGATTCTGATCACGCGGTGTACGCATCTTCCTCGGTGGCGTACCGCACCGCCGGTTCCAGCATGGCGGTGAGCCGCCGCCGATTGATCTTCGACAACTCCATCCGCAGGACGCGCCGCTCGGTCTCCGGGCTGTTGCTCATGCGTTCTTTGAGTATTGCCAGCAGTTCTCCGGCCGGGCGGCCGTTGGCAAACACGAGATAGACATGTCCGAACCTGGCCTCGTACTCGGCGTTGCACCTCTTGAGTTCGTCGAGAATCTCCGCGTCCGCGCCCGCGACACCGGACTGCTCACCGGCCGACGAGGCGTTGTCGGTTTTGTCACCGATTCGGGGGTGTCCGTCGAGCGCCTCATCGAGATCGGCCTCGGTGAGTTCGGCCAGGATCAGGTCGGCGCGGTCGAACAAGGCCTCTTCATCGACATAAGGACGTCCTGCCGCCACCCGGAGGGCCCAAATCGTGGACGTGCAGCATTGGTATAGGGCGTGAATTGCCTGACTCTGCCGCAATTCGTTGAAGCTCTCCAGGCCCCGCCAGTCAACTCGTCGCAAGTTGTGACCTCCGTCTTTATCTATGACCTGTCTTTTCTCTTGTGCATCAGCCCAATACGTCTCGGATTGAACCGCGCCGATTTGATTGGGCTTGTCCATTCGCTTCAAGCCGTTGCGAAGTACCATTCTGCCGCACGTCGACTGCTTGAGCGCGGCGATGAGTTCGGTTTCTCGGGGCAGTGGTGGTGCGGTGGCGTGATCGTGTGTGATGGAGCGGCGACAGTTGTCGTCGTGGCAGCGGGTCGGGCGAGGGGTGGGCGGTGAGTCGCGTGGGAGTCGGTGACGACGAGCGAACCGGAGTACCGGTGGTGGTCGGTGTGCTGCTGGCCGCCGGCGCCGGAACCCGATACGGTATGCCGAAAGTGCTTGCCGCAGAAGGGGAGTGGCTACGATCGGGTGTTCGGGTGCTGACTGACGGAGGGTGCGCGCAGGTACTGGTGACCGTGGGCGCCGCCGAGCCGGATATGCCGCCGCAGGCCCGCGCCGTACGGGTGCCGCGATGGCAGGCCGGACTCAGTGAATCGGTGCGAGCCGGCCTGAAACAAGCCCGTGAACACGATGGGTTGATCGGGGTGGTTTTACATGTTGTTGACATCCCGGATGCCACCGCGGGGCAGGTTGCCCGACTGTTGGCTGCGGCAGGTCCGACGCCGGCCGCGCTGGCCCGGGCAACACACTCCGGAAAGGCCGGACATCCGGTGTACATCGGTGCCGCTCATCTGGACGCCGTGCTCGATTCCCTGGCGGGCGATCGCGGAGCTGGACCATACCTGGCCGGCCGGACAGACGTCATCGACGTCGAATGCGGCGACCTCGGCAGCGGCGTCGATCACGACTACCCGGACTTCTGAGCCGGAAAGCACAAAACCACATGTTCCAGTCATTTCCACCGGTTACAACTGGTGGAAATGTCTGGAACATGTGGTTCTGCGAGAAGTACTAGTTGCGGATGGTGAAACCGAGGGCGCCTTCACCGAAGCGGCGGACCACAAGCTTCGCGGCCTCGAGCGGTACCTCGAAGCCGTTTCGGGCGAACCCTGTCAGCGTCGCGAGATAGGTGTCATTCTCGGGTTCGAGCGCGACCTCGGCGAGCATCTCACCGGTGGTCGGTTCGCAGACCGCCCAGGTGAACCGCGTTTCGTTCGCCCAGCCCTGTTCACAAGATCTGACGTAATCGGGATCGGTGACACCGGCCAGCGCCAAGGCCGGCCGGTCCGACACCCGGTCATCATCGCGGTACGCGCGGAGGTACCACGCGCCCGCGTTGATCTCGACCGCTTCGATGGCTGCGGTCCTACTTGAGCTCGAACAGGACGGTGCCCTGCGTGACGGCTGCGCCGGCTTCGATGCTCAGGCCGGTGACAACGCCGTCCTTGTGGGCGGTGACGGGATTTTCCATCTTCATGGCCTCGAGCACCACGACCAGTTCACCGGCCGCGACTTCCTGACCTTCGACGACGGCGACCTTGACAACGGTGCCCTGCATCGGAGCGGTCACGGAATCACCGGAAGCGGCAGAAGCGCCACCCTTGGCGCGGGTACGCGACTTCGGCTTCTTCTTGACCGCACCGTTGCCACCACCGTTGCCGATGGCGAGATCGCCCGGCAGGGAGACCTCCAGGCGGCGTCCACCGACCTCGACCACAACAGTCTTGCGGGGCTCGGTCTCATCCTCTTCGATCGGCTGTGCGCCGGTGTAGGGCTCGATCTGGTTGTCCCAGTCGGTCTCGATCCACTTGGTGTAGATGTCGAAGCTCTGGCCGTCGCCGATGAAGGCCGGGTTCGACACGATGTGGCGATGGAACGGCAGCACGGTGGCAAGACCCTCGACCTGGAACTCGGCCAGTGCGCGGCGTGAACGCTCCAGGGCCTGCTCGCGGTTCTCGCCGGTGACGATCAGCTTGGCCAGCATCGAGTCGAACTGTCCGCCGATGACGTCGCCTTCGACCACACCGGAATCAACGCGCACGCCGGGGCCGGTCGGCTCCTTGTAGACGCTGATGGGTCCGGGGGCGGGCAGGAAGCCGCGACCGGCATCTTCACCGTTGATGCGGAACTCGAACGAATGGCCGCGCGGCGCGGGATCTTCGGTGAACTCGAGCTTCTCACCGGCGGCGATGCGGAACTGCTGACGAACGAGGTCGATGCCCGCAGTCTCCTCGGTGACCGGATGCTCGACCTGCAGGCGGGTGTTGACCTCGAGGAACGAGACCAGTCCGTCGGCGCCGACGAGGAACTCCACGGTGCCGGCACCGTAGTAGCCGGCCTCCTTGCAGATGGCCTTCGCCGAGGAGTGGATTCGTTCCCGCTGTTCTGCCGTCAGGAACGGGGCCGGTGCCTCTTCGACAAGCTTCTGGAAGCGGCGCTGCAGCGAGCAGTCGCGGGTTCCGGCGACGATGACGTTGCCGTGCTGGTCGGCGATGACCTGGGCCTCGACATGGCGGGCCTTGTCGAGGTAGCGCTCGACGAAGCACTCGCCGCGACCGAAGGCCGAGATGGCCTCACGGGTGGCCGAGTCGAACAGTTCGGGGATCTCTTCGATCGTGTACGCGACCTTCATGCCACGGCCACCGCCACCGAATGCGGCCTTGATGGCCACGGGCACGCCGTATTCCTGTGCGAAGGCGACGATCTCGTCGGCGTTCTTGACGGGGTCCTTGGTGCCGGGTGCCATCGGTGCGTCGGCCTTCAGCGCGATGTGGCGCGCGGTGACCTTGTCTCCGAGGTCGCGGATGGACTGCGGTGAGGGGCCGATCCAGGTGAGCCCGGCGTCGATGACGGCCTGGGCGAACTCGGCGTTTTCGGACAGGAATCCGTAGCCGGGATGGATCGCGTCGGCACCGGACTTGGCAGCGGCGTCGAGGATCTTGTCGAACACGAGGTACGACTCGGCCGATGTCTGTCCACCGAGGGCGAACGCCTCGTCGGCAAGCTTCACGAAGAGAGCATCCGCATCGGGTTCTGCGTACACCGCGACGCTGGTCAGTCCGGCGTCTTTCGCGGCGCGGATGACGCGAACCGCGATTTCGCCGCGGTTGGCGATGAGGACTTTCGTGAGTGCTGTGCTGGCGTGACTTGGCACTGGATCTCCTGTCGGGCGCTGGTGTCTGCGCGTTGGTGACACTGTGTTGGATATCGATGTTGGATATCGACGTCTTGTGGTGTGGCGCACTGGTCCATCGGTGGATGGACGACAGCACTCCAGTGGAGTCTAAGCACCTCTCGGATCAGTCTCGACTCCAACCCACGGATCGCTCGTTCGGTCCGGTTTAGCTACTCGCGGGTAACCGAGAAGGCGGTTATTCGTTCATGTTTCCCTACTCGCGGGTAAGGATCCGAATGTGCTCTGATCACCGATCTGCTTGAGGAAGTCGCCGAACCTCGACAGATAGCGGCCGACCTGGTTGTGGGTACGGCCCTGGGCCGGGAAACGAGCCGAGATACGCAGACCAGAGGCTGTCCGATTGATCCAGATGTAGACCTCATCGCTGGAATAGTTGTGGCTGCGCAGAACTCGTGCCCGACCGGCATCGGCCTCGGCGTGTCCGGGTGCGAATCGGAGATCGATGAACGACACGACGAACTTCGGCTCGGGGAAGTCGATATTGCCGGCCCGTGCCACACTCCGCTGCGCTTCGTCTCCCGCGCTGCGAGCGGTCGAGATCCGCTGCGCTTCTTCTCTTTTCACCTCTTTGAGGATCTCGCCGACCCGAAGGAAAGGGAGGTTGGCCGCTTTGCGGACACGGCGCATCTCGTCGGAGGCCCGCCCGATCAGCTGGCCGAAATCGGACACTCCGGTCGTGTCGAGGCGGAAGGGAACGGTTGCCACAAACCAGCCGAGCGCGCCGAACCATTGTTGGTCGCCGCGGGTGTGCCGGGGAATCACACAGCGCAGCACCGGGCCGCCGCCGAGTTCGGCATAGACCGCGGCGAGCGCCGCGAGCACACCCGACATCAACGAACCGCCTGCCGCCGAACACACGGCCGTGAACCGGTTGGTCTGCTCGTCATCGAGCAGGGCTCCGGTCAGCGAGCCCTGAGGGACCAGATCCGAGATCGGGTGCGCCGAATCAGGCTTGCCGTCGGTGGCTGCTTCCTCGGTTTCATCGGGTTGGTCGGTTTCATCGGGTTGGTCGGCCAATTCGAAGGCGGGCAGTGTGCCGCCGGTGTCTCGGAGGAAGTCGGCCCAGACCGCGACGGCTTCGTGGTCGACACCGGCCGCATCGGCCTCGCGCCGCTGATAGGCGCTGAAGTCGACGTAGGAGCCCACTGCGGGCAGCGCATTGTCGGTCCGGCGCCGCGCGGCGGAGTAGAGCGCGACCAGTTCGTGTTGCGCCATGATCAGCGAGTATCCGTCGACCAGTGAATGGTCACCGGCGAACAACAGCGTGAACGATTTCTCCCTGGCGACCGTCGCAAAAATGTAGGCAGGCCATTGCAGGGGCGCGGTGGCCCTGTCGAATGTGCCTGCCAGCTGGTCGAGCAAGGGTGCCGATTCCGAGTACCAACCAACCCGGCCCATCTTGAGCTTGACCGTTCCCGGTCCGGTGGTCAGCCTGGCCAGGTGGTCGCTCCAGATCACCACATGGCTGCGTAGGACCTCGTGGCGGTCGATCCACATCGTGAGCGCGGCGCGGATGGCCGGGATCGAGAGCGGTTCGTCGAACTCGATCGCCAGACCCAGCCAGGACTCACGGCCACCTTCGCGGTGGGTCCGGAGCCGGTGCTCGAACGCACCGCGCAGATGGAGTTCATGATTGTGTGAGGTCGGACGCGAATCCGCGGTCCAACGGGCCATTCCACCCTCGGTGTAAGGGCTCCACTCGACCAGCCCGCCCGGTTCGACGGGCTGGTCCATCATCTGGATGAACTTCATGACCTCGTGGATCGGGCAGGAGGGCCCAGATGCGCCTTGATCCGGCTGAGCATGGCGGACATGCCCCGCAATCGCAGCGGACTGATGGCCGAGTCAAGCCCGAGCCGCGTGTAGAAATCGACCGGAATCGCGAGGATCTCTTCCGAGCTGGCGCCGTTGAGTCCCTGATAAAGGATCGACGCGAAACCACGGGTGGTCGGCGCCTGCGGCGGTGCGCTGAAAAACAACTTCACCGAATCCGGGTTGCTGTTGTCCACCGAGAGGAACAGCGGTGACTGGCATTCGGGTACCGGTTCCATCGCGGCCTCGGCGAGATTCTCGGGTAGCTCGGGAAGCTCATCCGAGAACTCGAGGAGGAGCTGGATCTTCTCGGAATCCGACAGTGCGGCGAAATCGTCGACGATTTCGTCGAGCGCCGCGGTCATCTCTGGCTGCTTTGGGTGCCCGGTTCCGAACCGGTCACGATGGGAGCCCGAACGGCGTTGCCCCATTCGGTCCACGATCCGTCGTAGTTGCGGACCTTGGTGAATCCGAGCAGGTGGGTCAGCACAAACCAGGTGTGCGACGACCGCTCACCGATCCGGCAGTAGACGATCGTCGGGTTGTCGGCGTCGAGGTCGGCGTAGATCGCGTCGAGTTCGGCGCGCGATTTGAACCGGCTGTCGGGAGCGGCGGCCTTGGCCCACGGGATCGACGCCGCGGTGGGGATGTGGCCCCCGCGAAGTGCACCTTCCTGCGGGTACTCGGGCATATGGGTGCGCTCGCCCGTGTACTCCTGCGGTGACCGGACATCGATCAGGGGTTCGGTGCCGATGACTCCGTGGACCTCCGCGGCGAACGCTCGGATGACCGAGTCGTCGCGGGTGACCACCGGGTAGTCGGATTCGGGGTATGAAGGCAGATCGAAGGTGATGTCGCGGTCCTCGGCGAACCAGGCGTCGCGGCCACCGTCGAGCAGCCGGACGTCCTCGTGGCCGAAGAGGGTGAACACCCACAGCGCGTAGGCGGCCCACCAGTTGCTCTTGTCGCCATAGATGACGACGGTGTCGTCACGCCGAATGCCCTTGCTGCGCATCAGTTCTGCGAACTGTTCGCCTGAGATGTAGTCACGGACGACCGGGTCGTTGAGGTGAAGATGCCAGTCGACCTTCTGTGCGGTCGGGATGTGCCCGATGTCGAACAGCAACACATCTTCGTCTGACTCGATGATCTTCAGTCCATCGGTCCCCAGGTGGGCGCTGAGCCATTCGGTGCTCACCAGGCGCTCGGGGTGTACGTACTCGGCGAAGCCGGGGTTGTTGTCGGTCTCGACGGTCACTGTGTCTCTCCAGACGATCGCTGCCGACCAATGGAATCGGCAGGTGCGGATCTAAATGTTTGTTCGAGTCGAGATTACCGACCCTGCCAAATCGACGAGGTCGTCGAGCACCCGCGCTGCGGTCGACACTCCGATGTCGGTAGAAGGATATCGCGCCCGCAGATGCAATCCGTCATGGTCCCGCCAGAACCACAGTTGCAGTGCATCGGTATCGCTGGAACTCGAAATATGCTGCGGCGCAGACCAAGCCGGGAGATCAAAACGGCGATAGTCGACGTACGACACCATGAAGACGTCGTGGCGGACCATCCGTATCCGGTCCCCGAACACGCTGAAAACGGTCGACAATCCCAGATCCGCGGCGAACACCGCCGTCCTCAATGCCCCCGTTGCCTTGCGCATCGACGCGAGCAGGTCTGGATCGGATCCGTCCGCGAGCAATGGCCCATTCGACACGAACCAGCCGACGGCGCGTTCACGGTTCGGCTCGTTCCGGGTGTGAACAGGGATGATCATCGCGGTGCGGTCGGGACCGCCTGCGCGGAAGACGGCCGTGGCGAGGCAGGCGACCATCGCCGGATAGGTGCGCAGACCCTCGGTGCGTGCGATGGCGTCGAAACGGCTCGCGGCGGCGGCATCGTAGATCGTTCGGATGTCGATGTGAGGGGGCACACGGTCGCCTTCGGTGACACCGAGTTCGAGTGGGAACGCCGGGACCGCCCAGTCGGTCGCGTGCAGCAGGCCTCGCCACGGAACAAGTCGAGGGTCGTCGGCGGGGGCCATGGCGGGCACTTCGGCACCACCGCCGGACAGGAATGAGCCCGCAGCGGGTACCTCGATCCCGCGAAAGTGGTCGAGCAGATCCTCGGCGATGATCGCCAGCGACAGCGCATCGACAAAGCAGTGATCGAAGGCACATACGACGGTGGTCGAGTTCTCGTGACGCACCGCTGCGAAAAAATGTGGGTACGGCTCGAACGGTGTGCACGTCGCGTTGATCGCCGATTCGAGAGCCGCCGCGCCGGTGTCGGCGTCGATGGAGAACTGATCGCCCCGGGCCTGGATGTCGGCACTTCCGGGGTCGTGGGTGAACCGCGTGTACCCGCCATCGGCAGACGCGGCGGCGTCCTGCTCGTCGGTGACAACGAAGTATGACCGCAGGACGTCGTGACGGTCCAGTAGTTCGCGTAACGCTTCGGTGAGGACTTCGGGCAAAAACGGGCCGGGTAGCTCGATCGTGACCGCCAACCAGCCGATACCCCCTCCTTGTACCGACTCGAGGTGGAAGCGTTCGTTTTCCGACGGTCCGGTCGGACTCGGTTGTGCCGCGCGATTTGCCGAGATCGGCCAGGTGTCAACCCGGCCCGGCGCGATGACCACGCGGTCGATTGTGGTGAGTTTCATTGTGCGCGTTTCTAACCGGTCCGTACCGGCCGGTTCTCGCCATTGGCGAACGACGCGATGAAGTCGGTGACCACCGCGATGTACTCGGTGGTGTTCTTGCGCGCCGTCTCGTTGTCCGGGATCTGCGTCAGCAATCGAATTCCGTAGTCACCGCGGTTGATCCACATGTTCGCGTTCCGGGTTCGGCCTTGACCGGGAAGGATCAGGGCGGCCTCCTTCACCGGATCGTCCGCGCGGGGCAGACGGCGAAGGTCGAAATACGAAACCATTTGCGGTGAACCACTTTCGAGATCGATGGAACCTTCGGCCGCGAGATACCCGAGCGCTGCATGCACTGGCAGGGACCCGATTTCGCGTGCCTTGCGGGTCGCTGCCGACGCGGTGATGACAAGGTCGCTGAAGTCGACGTCATCTTCCACGCGGAACGCCACCGGTGCGAAGTTGCACAACCAGCCTTGTGTGCCAACAGTTTCCGGCGTGCGAACGGAAAGGATGGTGGTCGTGAAGAACTCTGAGCTGCCGGCCAGCACACTTTCGGCCGCGGCAAGGGCGGCGAAGATGCACCCTTGCAGGGAGGCGCCGATCTCGCGCAACCGTTCCTCGCAGCGATCGGATCGTGGACCGTCGATCACCGGCTTCTCGATCACCGCGTTCGGCATGGCTTCGCCGCCGGTCAGCCCGAGGTCGAGTGGGAAGCGCGGGACCTTGCCGCCATGGATCTTCAGGATCTGTCGCCAGGCATCGATACGCGCGTCGTCAGGTGTGGTCTGGCCCGCGAGCTGCATCTCGGTGGCCACAAAATCGAAAAAGCTGGCGGCGGGCAGTAGCGGAAGGTCTCTGCTGCCGTCGATCTCGTGCCGGTAGGTCTCGAAGATCTCGTCGAGCGCAAGCGCTTGTGACACCCCGTCGGTATGCGAATGATCGGCAGCGAAATAGAAGCCGAACCGGTCGCCGGCGTCGATGGCCCCGAACGCGAACCCCGGGAGATGGTCGAAGACGGCCTCGGTGTCGATGCGAGAGTGAATGTAGGCGACCAGTTCGTCGGGGGTGCCCGACGGACCCTCGTCCACCGTGGTGAACTCGATCGCCGATTCCGGAGCCACGTGGCGCACCGGTCCTGAGTCGGAGACGTCGTACCAGCACCGCAGTTCGTCGTGCCTGCGTACGAAGGCGGTCAGGGCGCGGGCCATCGCATCGCGGTCGAGTCGTTCGACAACGTCGGTGACGATCATGGCGATGGCCTGGTTTGTCTCACCGGCCGCGCGCTTGGCAGCTGCCGCCATCAGATGGTCACGCTGCAGGAAGGACGGGCCGGTGGAGCTCTGGGCCGAGTTTGCCCGGGCTCCGTCGGGATCGCCTAGGCGCCACTCGATCAGTGCACCGGGTTCGGGCGACCACCAGTCCAGCGTTGAACCCTTCACCGGCGCGCGTCCGGTGAGTGCACGCTGTCTCGACTCGGTTCGTTGGCGGTGTCGGTGTCGAACAGCGCGTCACCGTCGTCGATGACGGTGCGCAGGACGTCATTGAATGTCGAGATGTAGCGGTGTACAGATTCGCTGGCCTGCTGGCTCGCGGAGAACCGCGCCGATATGTTCGTGCCGTTGGGAACCCGGTTGATCCACAAATACACCTCGTCGGAATTCCGGGTCGAGCTGCGCAACACGCGAGCCTGGCGGGCATCCCAGTGTTCGGAACCCTCGGCGTTCCGCAGGTCGATGTAGGAGATGACGAACTGCGGCGGACTGCGGTCACCGATGAGATCGGCGATCGGGTAATAGGGCGAGGTACCCAGTTCCTTGTACTCGGCCGCGTTCTTTCCGAGCTGTGTGATGGCCTCGGAGAAACTCGTCGCCGAGCCCGGACGCAGATGCACCGGGATGATGCCGACAAACCATCCGGCGGATTCGCCCCACTTGGATTCTGTGCGGGTGTGAACCGGGCTGATGAACCGTAGATCAGGATTCCCCGCGAGCCGCGAATTGGTGATCGACAGAGCGGTGTAGACACCGGCCTGCATGTTGGCCCCGAGCTTTTTGCAGACCTGGTGGAAGCGTTCGGTCTCTTCGGAATTCAGAAGCCACGAGGACAGGCTGGCCTGGTACTCGCTGTCGTTGACGGGTGACACACCAGCCGGGCGTTCCGCGACCTTCGGTGCCGGGATCGTCCGCAGAACGGGGAAGCGTGGCATCGAATGCGGCTGGGTGTCGAGCGTGGAATCGTGGTGGGCCTCGAAGAACGCGGTCCACCGCGATACCACTGCGTCGTCGGCGGTGATCTGCGATCCGATGGTGCGTTCGGCGTCGCTGAAGTCGAGGTAGCTGCCGAATTCGTGTAGCTGATCGGGTACGCCGAGCAGTTCCGATTCGTAGATCGCGGTCAGTTCCTTGATGGCGAAAACCTGGGTATAGGCGTCCATCACGGTGTGATCGGCCGCAAAGATGACCAGAAACGACTGTGAATCGTCGGCAGGCGCGATTGTCACCGCGATGCACGGTGGCCAATGCAACGGATTGACCCCGGTGTTGAACAGTTCGCTGACCCGTCCGAAAACAGCTGTGCTGGAGATGACCTCAGGCGAACCGATGGTCTCGACCGACATTGCGTCAGGCGACACCGTCCGCCGGAGGAAGTCGACCCCATCGCTGGTTTCGGATGGCACGACGGAAGCCCGGAACGCCTCGTGACGTGCGTACCAGCGAAGGAGGGTTCGAGAGAATACCTCTGCGTCGAGCCGGTGGTGAATGGCGAAGGCGGTTCCGATCCATTCGCTGAACCAGGCGTCGCCTTCGGCGTAGGCGCGCCGAGCGTGTTCGAGGTGCATGTACGACAGCTGTCGATCGTCGGCGCGCCAGGCGTCGTCATCTGCGACGGCTGGGTACCACTCGGTCAGAACACCGCTCGGCAATGCATAGTCGGCCAATTCGGTATATTCCATCAGAAATCTCCCCGTCTGTTCATTGATGCCTGATTCCGCGAGGGGCGAGAGCCCTTGTCGGTTCTGGCAGATCGTGAAATAAGTTCGAGCCCTTGAACTTTGCGCTCAGGCCGAAATTCCGAGACCCCGTGCGAGCACCGGCCAGCTCTTGTGCATTTGAGCGACCCAGTATGGCCACGAATGTGTGCCCAGGTCCTCGAAATCAAACGTCGCTGGTATGTCTCGATGGGCCAATTCGGTAGCCAACTGTTGGGTGCACCATAGCGAACCCAGTTCGATCGTGCCGCCTACGACGACACGGTCGAACGGGTTGCTGTTTCCCGGATAGCCCGGGGCGTCGTACGTACCCGGCAATCCGGATCCGACCGAGACGTAGATGGCTGCATCGCGAAGTCCGCCTGCGCGGAGCAGAACGTCGTGTGCCGCCCAGTCGGGATCGCCCATGGGGCCCCACATGTTGTCCGCATTGCCGCCGAACGCTGCGACGATACCCCTGGTCAACACCTGTGTGCCCGGATCTGCAGTCGAATAGCAGCCGCTGTAGGCCGCCACCGACCGGTAGAAACCCGGGTTGCGGGAGGCCAGGGTGAGCGAAGAGCCGGCGCCCATGGACAGGCCGGCGATCCCGCGGGTTCCATTGCCGTCGAACTCGGCATCCACCAATGGCGGGAGTTCCTCGGTCAGAAAGGTCTCCCACCGATAGCGTCCGAGCTCTGGATCGTCGCGTTGCCAATCCGTGTAGAAACTGCCGTTGCCCGCCAGCGGCAACACGACGTTGACGTTCTTCGATTTGTAGAAGTCGACGGCGTCGGTCTTGCGCAACCACATGCTGTTGGTCGGGTCTTCCTCGCCGAGCCCGCTGAGCATGTACAGCGAAGGGCGAGTGGTTGACGTGGCGACTTCGGGTGTCAGGACCTGAACCTTGATGGTCTGGTCCATCGAGGCGGAGTGCACGTACATCGCCCACTGGGTCGGGCCCTCTTGGACGACCTGCTCGACCGTCGAAACCGGTGCCGGTGCGGCTGCGGCGGGCGCTGTCATCGCAACGATCGGGGTGGAGAGTGCCGCGAGCACCAACAGCTGCCTGAAGAATCTGTGGCGGCGCGCCGCGCCGTCGGCAGCTGTCATCGGTGCACGTGGCATCAAGTGGTCCCTTCGGGTTTTCGGACAAGAGGTACTCGGACAAGAGGTACTGCGGTGTGATGAAACATCGTCGTCATCGTTCCGATGCAGTCGCGTGATCATAATATGGGTTGGGACACACCTGCGCTCAGATCAATTGATTTGCGATCCAGCGCGTCACCACAGTATGGGTTTGAGATCCCAACGGGCGCACTCGGAGGCGAGTAGTTCGGAGAGTGTGTCCGTGTCCGGCAACGCAACCGGATCCAGGCCGCTGACCGTGAGGTTCATGGTTTCGCCACTGACGATCGCGCAGGCCATCAGGCCGCCACGGAGTTGGACGAGCCGTTCGCGGGTGATGGCGGGCGTGACGGACCTGCCCATGAATTTATCGACTCGGCCGGGGCGCCCGAGGCCACCGAATGTGGCACTGAAGGTCCCCATATTCGACGCCAACGCCAGCGGCGTCGAGGCTCGTTGGTTGAGTCGGAGCAGTGTTCGATCGCTCAGCGCCTGCGCCAGCGGTTGCAGGAGAGTGATCGTGCTCGGTCGCCGCGCCGAATCGATGTACATGAGTTTTGAATGTGCCTTGACGGCCTCCAGATCCCGCTCCTGGCTCAGTCGGGCCGGAAGGTCAAGGGAGCGGCCGGTGGTCACGTTGGACCGGATGTCGTCGGGGTCCGTGCGGGCGGTCATCGGGACCGACACGCGGACGGTGTCGTCCCAGCAGGCGCGGCCGGTCCCGACCAGGATCCCCACGACCATGGCCACGAACAACGAGTTCCCCGAACCCCCGTGTCTGGCGGCGACATCGAGCCATTCTTTTGTCGGCATACTGGCGACCGCGAACGGCGCGATGTACCCGGGACCATCGTCGGGCACCTCTATATGGGCCGGAAACGGAACGGACAACGAGGTCACGACGTCGGCAGGACGTTCTTCGGCACTGCGTCGAGACCGTATCCACGATGCGGCCAGAGTGGCCAGACCTCCGCAGATCTGACGAAGTTGACCCACCGCGTCGGACAGGTCGTCGCGCGACCGCACCGGTGTGGCAGGCGGGATCGTGGGGGGCTCGGCGGAGAGTGCGGCATCGATGTTCTTGCCGAAGAGGGCGCCGTCCGCCACTGCGTGTGAGAAACAGAGCGACACCAGCTCGCCGCCGTCGAGCAGTGGGGCAGAACGGAGCTCCCACACCGGACCGGCGGTGAGGTCGACCTCGAACTGGGCGGCGGTATCGATCCAGTCGTGGATCTGATCGGCGTCCAATGCGGCCGAGTCGACATGGACAGCACCGGGTGTTCCGCCACGGATCCAGTGGTCGCGGGCCAGCGGCAGCCGCCTCCGGCGCAGGACCCGATTGAAATGCCCTGCCGCCAGCGCGGTCCCGAACTGTTCCAGCTCGCCTGCGTCGAGTGGAGATTTCAATCTCCAGACCATCTGGCTCACGACTCCGAGGCCTGCCGCCCGGTGCATCCGGACGAAGAGATCATCGTCGGGGGTGATGCGTTGAACCGAGGGCGACTGACCCACCAAAACTCCTTCGTTGGGCGGTCGGACTACAGCCGCCGCAAGTACGTCTTCACGGTCAGCGGTGCGATCACCGCGATGACCACGGTGGAGCCTAACAACGACCACACGATGTGCATGTCGGCTTGGCCCTCATTGGCCAGCGAACGTACCGCGGAGACCAGATGCGAGATCGGGTTGATGTCGGCGATCGTTCGCATCCACTCCGGCATGCTCTCGGTCGGCACAAAGGCGTTGGACATGAAGCCCAGAGTCGTCAGCGTGAGCGCCGAGATCCCCTGAATCGACGAGGCCTTACTCATCAGGACTCCGATGAACGCAAAAATCCAGCTCAACGAGAAGGCCGCGTAGATCACCAAGGCGATTGCGGCCAGCGTGCCAAAGGCGCTCGCGGGCTGATATCCCATGCACAATCCGACCACCAGGGTGATGACGATCGCGATGACATAGCGGACCACGGCGGCAACCAGCGAACCGGCCAGCGGCGCGATTCGCGAGATCGGCAGCGACACGAAGCGATCGAAGACACCGCGGTCGATGTCCACGCGCAATTGGACCCCGACCACGACGGTGCTCGTGATCACGATGTTCACCAGCACCCCAGGGATGAGGACGGGTAGATAGGCGTCGACACTCCCGGCGATCGCGCCGCCGAATATGTTGGCGAACATCACGGTGAACACGATGGGTACCACGATGACGTCGAGTAGTTGTTGCGGTGTGTGTTTGAACTTCAGCAGGCCCCGACGGGCCATGGTCGACGTGTCGCGCAAAGCTTTTCTGGTGGTTATGTGCCCGAGTGCCGGGTCGTTCGACAATTCGGTCGTCCGGTCGATGGTCATGCCGGGCTCCGATCCTCGGTCAGCGCAAAGAACACCTCGTCGAGTGACGGCTTGTGGACGCTGAGTTCCTGCACCTCGATCGACTGGTCGGCGAGTGCCGCGATCACCTGCGCCGAACGCGCCGAATCGCTCACCGACATCGTCAATTGCCGCGTTCTCTCCTCGAACTCGATCGGCCCGTCGAGCAACCGCATGATGATCTCGGTTGCGCGGGCGCGATCGTGGGCGCGGGCGAGCGTGATCGAAAGGGCGTAGTTGCCGACCGAACGTTTCAGCGATTCCGGTGTGCCGTCTGCGACCACGTGACCGTGATCGATGACCACGAGGTGATCGGCGAGGGCGTCGGCTTCATCGAGATACTGGGTGGTCAACAGAACTGTCGTGCCGGCTGCGACCACACCTCGAACCATCTCCCACAATTGGATTCGCGTCCGCGGATCGAGTCCGGTGGTCGGTTCATCGAGGAACAACAGTTCTGGTCGACGAATCATGCTGGCCGCCAAATCGAGTCGGCGCCGCATCCCGCCGGAGAACTTCCGGACCGGGCGCCCCCCTGCAGCGGTGAGCCCGTATTCGTCGACGAGCTCGCGGGCCCGGCTCCGGGCTTCGGCATTACGTAGACCGAGCAACCTGCCGAAGATGTCGAGGTTCTCGGCGGCGGTGAGATCGTCGTCGACCGAGGCGTACTGCCCGGTCAAGGAGATGAGGGACCGGATTGCGGGTCCTTCACGGACGACGTCGCGGCCGAGGATCAGAGCTGTCCCGGAGTCGGGTCGCAGCAGCGTGGTGAGCATCCGGATCATCGTGGTCTTGCCGGCCCCGTTCGGGCCGAGGACACCGCAGACCGTCCCCCGCGCGACGGTCAGGTCGATGTTGTCGACCGCACGGTGGTCGCCGAAACTCTTGCACAGACTTCGTACTTCGATGGCGAGGTCGTTGGTCGATCCCATCGGTTCAGTTATCACGCGTACAGGCTAGTCGGGCCGCGTCCGCGATGTCATGGTCATCCCCCGGGGGACCACAGGTCCGTGACACTGAGGCCAACCCGATCGAGCAGCGTTCGGACAAGCGGGAGGCTGATCCCGATCACCGATGACGGGTCGCCGTCGATGCCGTCGATGAACCAGCCGCCGAGCCCGTCGAGGGTGAACGCTCCGGCGACCTGCAGGGGCTCGCCGGTGCCGACGTACGCGTCGATCTGGTCATCGGTGGGGGAGCTGAAGCGAATAGTTGTTGCGACACTGCCGGTTTCGGTGGACACGATCTCGCCGTCGATCAATCGGAGCAGACAATGTCCGGTGATCAACTGCGCTTCGGTACCGCGCATCTCGATCCACTGGGAGCGAGCGAGGGGCGCGGTGTGTGGCTTGCCGGTGAGCACCCCATCGCGCAGCAGCATCGAATCGCAACCGACGAGCACCGAATCCACCGCGAGATCGGTGTCGAGGCGACCGGCCACGTCCAGTGCCTTGGCACGGGCCAGCAGCGTCACGATCGCCGAAGGTGAGGCCGCGCTGCCTGCTTGTGCAAGCAGCGCGTCCTCATCGACTTCGGAGACCGACACCACCGGACTGATGCCGGCGGCGTCGAGAATCTTGCGACGTGCGGGTGACGCCGATGCCAGGATGAACCGGGTCATCGGCGGTAACCGGGCGTCACCGGGTCAGTAATCCCAGCGCAGGTTCGGAAAAGCGCTGGGCGCCAACGCACCTGCCGGCCGAAGCCGGTCTACGTGTGAACCCCAGAGGTTGCGGGGGCCGGGATCGGCGGGTGCACCCGACCCGCTTGCTGCCGCGAGGACACCGACCAGGGCAGCGACCTCGACGTCGGTCGGATTGCCCTTGACCACGGTGAGGAACGGCGCAGCGGCCGGGGCGGTCTCGCCTGTGGGTGTTGTGTGCTCGCTCATAGGGGGATGTTCCCGTGCTTCTTCGGCGGCATGCTCACCATCTTGCGCTCAAGGAGTTTGAGTGCGGTGGCGATCTGACCGCGGGTGTGCGACGGCGGGATCACCGCGTCGACGTATCCACGCTCGGCGGCGACATACGGATTGACGAGGGTGTCCTCGTATTCCTGCTGCAGCTGCAGGCGCAGAGCATCGACGTCGTCGCCGTTGGCGGCGGCTTCCTTGAGCTTGCTGCGGTAGACGAAGCCCACCGCGCCCGAGGCGCCCATGACAGCGATCTGAGCCGTCGGCCAGGCCAGGTTCACGTCGGCGCCCATGTGCTTGGAGCCCATGACGTCGTATGCGCCGCCGTAAGCCTTGCGGGTGATGACGGTGATCTTGCCGACCGTGGCCTCGCCGTAGGCGTAGAGGAGCTTGGCGCCGCGACGGATGATGCCGTTGAACTCCTGCTCGGTTCCGGGCAGGAATCCCGGCACATCGACCAGGGTGATGATCGGAACGTTGAACGCGTCGCAGGTGCGCACGAAACGGGCGGCCTTCTCGGACGCGTCGATGTCGAGGCAGCCGGCGAACTGGGTCGGCTGATTGGCGACGAGGCCGACGCTGCGTCCGTCGACGCGGCCGAAGCCGACGATGATGTTCATCGCACGCTCGGCCTGCACCTCGAGGAATTCGTCGTCGTCGAGGATGCGGCGGATGACCTCATGCATGTCATACGGCTGGTTCGGGGAGTCCGGGATGAGGGTGTCGAGCTCGAGGTCCTCGTCGGTCAGGGTCTCCTCGATCGAACCGGCGGCAGGCGCGGCAACCGGCAGGCGAGGGGCCTCGCCGCGGTTGTTGCTCGGCAGGTAGCTCAGCAGATCCTTGACGTACTCCAGGGCGTCTTCTTCGTCGGTGCCGACGTAGTGCGCAACACCGGATTTCGCCATGTGGGTGTGGGCGCCGCCGAGGTCTTCCATCGTGACGTCCTCGCCGGTGACGGTCTTGATCACGTCGGGGCCGGTCACGAACATCTGGCTGGTCTTGTCGACCATGACAACAAAGTCGGTCAGGGCGGGGGAGTAGACGTGGCCGCCGGCCGCGGCGCCCATGATCAGTGAGATCTGGGGGATGACGCCAGAGGCGCGCACGTTGCGGTGGAAGATCTCGCCGTACAGACCCAGGGAGACAACGCCTTCCTGGATGCGGGCGCCTGCGCCTTCGTTGATGCCGACCAGCGGACGGCCGGTCTTGATCGCCAGGTCCATCACCTTGACGATCTTCTCGCCGTAGACCTCGCCGAGGCTGCCACCGAACACGGTGACGTCCTGGCTGAACACGCAGACCTCGCGGCCGTCGATCGTGCCGTATCCGGTGACCACACCGTCGCCGACCGGACGGCGATCGCCCAGTCCGAAGTTGGTGCTGCGGTGACGGGCCAGTGCATCGAGTTCGACAAACGAACCGTCATCCAGGAGATGGGTGATGCGCTCTCGTGCAGTGAGCTTGCCCTTCTCGTGGGTTTTCTCGACTGCTGCTTCGCCGACCGGGTGCTTTGCCTCGGCAAGGCGATTGTGCAGGTCAGTGAGTTTTCCGGCAGTTGTGTGGATGTCCGGCGCCGCTTGCGCGTCCTGGGGGGAACTCGTCATGGCTTTGATGCTATCCACACTGTGTGAAGGGGGTGCGCGCCGGGCTAACCTGAGGTTTAACTCACATTTGAAGTGGTACCGCCGGATACAGGTAAATCTTCGTCTCGAACTCGCTGCGGACAGCCGAGAATCTCCTCGATGTCGGCCCCTACGCTGATGGCATGAACCCGCAGGCAATCAAGCGTGATCCGATCGATGAGCAGGCACTCCGAGAAGCGGTGACCGGTACCCGCTGGAGCTCGGTACGGGTGGTCGAGGAAACCGGTTCGACCAATGCCGATCTGGTGGCGCTGGCCGCGACATCGAACTGTGTCGGGTCCGTTGTGGTCGCCGAACACCAGAGTGCGGGCCGTGGACGTCACACGCGGCAGTGGGTGAGCCCGCCGCGCTCGCAGGTGGCGATGTCCGTGGCGGTGACGGCGGATACCGCAAACGCTCCGGCCGCGCTCGGCTGGTTGCCACTGCTGGCCGGCCTTGCGGTGGTCGATGGCATCGGGGCGGTCAGTGACCTCGAGCCGGTGCTCAAGTGGCCCAACGATGTTCTGTTACCGGCGCCCGGCGAGACCACCGAAGGTATCGGCGGCCGGAAGGTCTGCGGAATCCTGGCCGAACTGACCCGTGGACCCTCGGGTGCGGCGGCGATCATCGGGATCGGGATCAACGTCAGCCTCACCGAGGCCGAGCTTCCGGTCCCGACGGCGATCTCGCTCGAGCTGGCGGGTGCCCACGTGAACAGGCAAGACCTCGCCGCAGCCGTTCTCGTCGCGCTGGACCGCAGGCTGGGGCAGTGGCCGGATGACCTCGACGGGCTGCGGCAGGACTATCGCGAGCGCTGCGCCACGCTCGGCCATCAGGTCCGGGTGGAGTTGCCCCTCGACAAACTCCTCGAGGGTGTCGCGGTCGAGATCGACAGCACCGGGCGGGTTGTCGTGCAGGACAAGCGCGGGGAGCGGGTGGCGGTGTCCGCAGGCGACGTGACGCACTTGCGCATCACCGACTGATCCCCGCGCCCGCGAGCTCGTCGGACTTCAGATCAGTGGCGGTCCATGCTCTTCGTGCCCATCGCCGGGATGAGGAACATGATCGGAAGACCGATCACCGCGTGGACGATTGCGGTCGAGATGCCGGTGGTCCATTCCCGAGACAGCAGCAGCGGGATCAGGATCGCCGCGACGATCAGCAGTCCGACGATCCACTTGAAGAAGTCGTTGGGTGCCGGGGTCGCCAGTTGCAGGACGTACCAGAGCGCACCTGCGAAGATGGCGCAGAGGAACGCCACGACGGCAAACCAGTACTCGTCGTTGGCCATCGGATTCCACACACCGAGCGCACCGGTTTCGTTCACGCGGGTGATGATGAGCCGGATGATCCACGCGACCAGCCAGGCCGCGAGTCCGGTGACCACGGCCGTGGCCAGGACGCCGCCGATGAACATCGTCGGATTGACCTGTGGCCGATTGGGTTTCGGTCGTCGCTTCGGCGCCGCCGGGGGCGCGTAGTTCTGATCGGCGGGGTACTGGCCTGCCGGATACTGATCGTGGGGTTGCTGGTAGCCCTGCTCGGGGTAGGCCTGGCTGTATGCCTGCGAATCGGGGTCCTGTCCGCGGTCGTAACGCCGGGTGCGTGGGTTGTTCGGATCATTCGGGTACATCGGGCACCTCCCTGCAGGTGAGTCTACTGATCACCGAAACCTGCGGTGTTCAATGATGAGGCGACAACCGTAACCCCCACCGGCCCGGACCCGGCGTCAGGAGTGGCCTGCGGGTGGTTTGATTGCGGCACGTCCAGATGTGGCGGACCGGCGCGTCGGGTCATATGCGTATCGAGAGGGAAGGCCTGTTGATGGGGTATCCGGAGAGCATTTTGGCCCAGGGTGAACGCGTGATCCTGCACCACCACCCGCACTGGAAGTGCCTGCTGATGCCGATCCTGGTATTTGTTCTCGGTACGGCTCTGGCCGGTGTCGCGGGCGGATACCTGTCGACCTCGGATGTCGGATCATCCACGAAGACGATCCTGGGCATCATCATCGCGGCGGCGTGGCTGGCCCTGGTGTTGTGGTTCTTCATCCGGCCGTTCATCAGCTGGCGGACCACCCATTTCGTGCTCACCGACCGTCGCGTGACCTACCGCAACGGCATCATCACCCGGTCCGGGATCGACATCCCGGTCCAGCGCATCAACTCGGTCGAGTTCCGGCACGGCCTGATCGACCGGATACTGCGGACGGGAACGCTCATCATCGAGTCGGCATCCGAGGATCCCCTCGAGTTCAACGACATCCCACAGGTCGAACGCGTCCATTCACTGCTCTATCACGAGGTCTTCGACACCGCCGACGGCGAAGACTTCCGTGGTCGCAGGTGAGTGACGTCGCAGACTTTCCAGGTGCAGACATGGGCGTTGGCGGCACATCTGTGCGCCGGGGGCCTAAGTTGATCAAGTGACCGACGTTCTGCTCGCCGAAGACGATGAAGCGATATCCGCGCCGCTGGCACGTGCGCTGACGCGTGAGGGTTACGGCTGCGAGGTTGTCACCACGGGTACCGACGCACTCGAACGCGCCGCCAGTGGACGGTTCGACCTGTTGGTCCTCGACCTCGGTCTACCGGAGATGGATGGTCTCGAGGTGTGCCGCCGCATCCGGCAGTCCCGGCCTCAACTGGCCGTGCTGATGCTCACCGCCCGCACCGACGAGGTCGACTTCGTCGTCGGTCTCGATGCCGGAGCGGACGACTACGTCGGGAAGCCCTTTCGGCTTGCCGAACTGCTGGCCCGGGTCCGAGCGTTGTTGCGCCGCAAGCAGACCGCCGACGTGGTGCTCGAGGCCGGCGACATCCACCTCGACGCCCGGGGGCGACGTGTCCAGGTGTCCGGCGTGGACACCACGCTCGCCAACCGAGAGTTCGACCTGTTGCGTTACCTGATGGAGCGGGCCGGTGAGGTGGTCAGTCGGGAAGAGATCCTGACCGAGGTCTGGGGCACCCCGGATCTGCTCTCCTCCAAGACGCTCGACATGCACATCTCCTGGTTGCGCCGAAAGATCGGGGACGACCAGCCCAACCGTCGGAAGCGGATCGTGACCGTCCGCGGTGTCGGCTTCCGCTTCGATCCCGACTAGACGTGCGCGGCCGCATTCTCCGGTCGATGATCGGCATGGTCGTGGGCATCGGGCTGCTCCTCGGCGTGCCCCTGATGGTCACCGCCTGGTGGTGGGTGGACGACACCGCACACCAGGACCTCGATGACCGCCTCAAACGTATCTCGACAGAACTGCTCCTCCAGGAAGGCTCCGACGGCACGATCACCGGGGCACTCGATCGGGAGAAGTTTCGCCTGCTCATCCCTGCCGAGGGCCGATTGGTGATCACTTTTCCGGTGGCGACGACGAGCGGGACCGAACAACGGGAAGTCGGCATCGGCACCGAGTTCGATGAACGATCGGTCAGCGAATCGCTCGCCTTGGGGGAGGCGGGGTCGTTGACCCTGTCGATTCCGCAGACCCAGGTGCGCAGCAGGCAGTTGGCTGCCGTCGGCGTCGTGTCGCTGGTCGTGACGATGTCCGTGATCGCAGGCGTCGTGGTCGCGGCCGTCACCGCCGGGCGCCTGGCCGATCCACTCGAAGATGTCGCGGAGCGCGCGGCGCGGATGGCGCAGGGTGACTTCGGGACCGAAGGCAGGCACTACGACATCGAAGAGCTCGACCGGATGTCGTCCGCTCTCGACGCCGCGAACCGGGAGATCATCACCCGGCTCGAACGGGAGGGCCGGATCGTCGGCGAGGTATCCCATCAACTTCGTAGTCGGCTCACCGCGATCCGGCTACGGCTCGAAGAGTTGTCGATCCATCCCGACACCGATGTCGTCAACGAAGCGGAAGCGGCCTTGGGACAGGTGGAACGACTGACCAACGAACTCGACGAGCTGATCACCGCGGCCCGCGGCGAACAGGTCGCGATGCTCGAGCCGGTCGACATCTCGCAGCAGGTCGCGTTGGTGGTCTCCGACTTCGATCAGGCGTTCGCGGTGCAGGGTCGTCAGTTGACCGTGCAGACGACCGGACAGGCTGCCGCACGGGTGACGCCCACCCGGTTGCGGGAGGCGCTCGCGGTGCTCGTCGACAACGCACTGCAACACGGTCAGGGCGATACCGTCGTCGACACCCAGGAACTGCCTGGCAGCGGCATGATCCGGATCTCGGTGTCGGATCAGGGTCCGGGCGTGACCGACAAAAGTGCGCCGCACGTATTTCAGCGCGGCTATTCGGAGGGCGGTTCGAGCGGTGTCGGACTGTCGCTGGCGAGATCTCTCATCGAGGCCGATGGCGGTCGGCTGGATCTGTTGCATCGTCGTCCACCGACGTTCGCGATTGTCGTGCCCAGGTACGACGTCGAGGAGGACAGCGCGGATGCATCGAACAGCCGGGTAGAGCCCCGGTGAACCCCGGACCGCTCAGCTGTGGCCGAGGTCGCCGGGTGTTGGTTCGAGACCGGTGGGGACCGATCCGCCTGCGTCCAGCTCGGACTCGGGGAAGGCGAAGCGGCGCAGCGCCCAGAATCGGAATGCCATCTGGAGCAGATTGCCGATGATGTAGCCCAGGACGAAGTCGATGAAGACCAGCTGGGTGACATCGACCGAACTACGGATGTCGAAGAGGTTGTTGGCGACGAACAGCGGCGCTGCCTGCAACACGACGCCGACGCCGCTGATCGCGAAGAACAGCATGGCTTCGTGGTGCGTTTCGCGGCCGCCACGGTTCTTGAATGCCCACTCGCGGTTGAGGACGTAGCTGACGATCGTGGCCAGTACACCGGAGATGATCTTGGCGATGACCGGCTTGTTGTCGAGAACGGTCAAGCTCAGCGAATAGAAGATCGCCATGTCGAGGATCATCATCGATCCGCCGATGATCGCGAACTTGATCAGCTCGTTGTGACGCATCGCCAGCGCTCGGATCGGCGCTGGAGTACGGGACAGCAGCCCGTCGATGAATGACACAAGGATGCAGTCTACGAAATAACCACCCGCCGGAACGAATCTCCGTGCGTGTGGCCTGCCCGTGTCATTCATCTGGGGTCGAACATGACACGATTGGTAGCCGTGACGAGTGATCGAATCCCATCCCCTGAATCGATCGTGGCAACGGCTCCGCCTGCCCCTGCCCCGGCCCCGGCAGGAAGCGCCGCCGCGGCGACCGGCAGTCGGCAGGCAGCGGTATCGGGTATGCCGGTGGTGACCATGATCGGCGGCGGTCAGCTGGCCCGGATGACACACCAGGCAGCGATTGCGCTTGGCCAGCGGCTGCGGGTCTTGGCCGCTTCAGCCGACGAACCCGCCGGTCAGGTGACCCCTGACCTGGTTCTGGGTTCACATACCAACCTCGACGATCTGCGAGCCGCCGCCCGCGGTTGCCATGCGCTGACCTTCGATCACGAAGGTGTGCCCGTCGAACATCTCGAGGTTCTCGTCTCCGAGGGCGTCAAGGTGTTTCCGCCGCCGACCGCGTTGATCTACGCCCAGGACAAACTGGCGATGCGCGGCAAACTGGCATCACTGGGCGCCCCGATCCCGGACTACGTGGAATTGGCGGGCGCTGATCCGCAGGCTCAACTGATCGAATTCGGTGACCGACATCACTGGGAGATCGTCCTCAAAGCGATCCGCGGCGGCTACGACGGGCGTGGTGTCTGGCTCCTGGAGAGTCGGGAGCAGGCACTCGAAGTCCTGGCGAAGGCCCCCGAGGGAACGGCGTTGATGGCCGAGCAGAAGGTGGCGCTGCGCCGTGAACTGTCGGCGATGGTCGGGCGCTCACCCTTCGGTCAGGGAGCGGTGTGGCCGGTCGTCGAAACCGTGCAGCGCAAAGGTCAGTGCGCCGTCGTGATCGCGCCGGCACCGTCCCTCGACCCCGATGTCGCAGCGCAGGCGCAGCGTCTGGCGTTGTCGCTCGCCGCTGAACTCGGTGTGGTGGGCGTGATGGCGGTGGAATTGTTCGAAACCAAGGATGGCGAGCTGCTGGTGAACGAGCTGGCGATGCGGCCGCACAACAGTGGCCACTGGAGCATGGACGGCGCGGTCACCGGGCAGTTCGAACAGCATCTGCGCGCCGTGCTCGATTACCCGCTCGGCGACACCGGCGCCCTCGTGCCGATCACCGTGATGGCCAACATCCTCGGTGCCGAGCAGGCGCCGGAGATGTCGATGGACGAGCGCCTGCATCACCTGTTCGCGCGGATTCCGCAGGCCAGGGTGCACCTCTATGGCAAGGGCGAACGGCCGGACCGCAAGATCGGGCACATCAACGTGCTCGGCGCGGCGTCCGACGACATCGACAACCCGGCCGATGTGGCGCGGGTGCGGGAGGTTGCCGAACGGGCGGCACACTGGATGTCGACCGGGATCTGGACCGATGGATGGGATGTGCACGGTGAGTGAAACTGCAGGGGCGGCGTCAGGACCGCGGGTCGGCCTGATCATGGGCAGCGATTCGGACTGGCCGACGATGGAGGCCGCCGCCGAGGCGCTCGCGGAGTTCGGCGTTCGATTCGAGGTGGGTGTCGTCTCCGCGCACCGCACACCGCAACGCATGCTCGACTACGCCAAAGATGCTGCCGGCCGAGGTATTTCGGTGATCATCGCCGGCGCCGGCGGCGCCGCGCACCTGCCGGGCATGGTGGCATCGGCGACGCCGCTACCGGTGATCGGTGTACCGGTGCCGTTGAAGTATCTCGACGGCATGGATTCATTGCTGTCGATCGTGCAGATGCCGGCCGGAGTGCCGGTGGCCACCGTATCGATCGGCGGGGCCCGCAATGCCGGCCTGCTGGCGGTCCGGATCCTGGCTTCGTCTGAACCGGCGCTGCGGGCCCGGATGGAACGGTTCCAGGCCGACCTCAACGACATGGTCCTGGCCAAAGATCAAGCGCTGCAGGACAAACTGCTCGGCGAGTAGTGATGGTCGCGTCGAGCGTGTAGTTGTGGCGAGGAGCACTCGGTCGATGCCGCGGCAACTACACGCTCGACAACAACTTGCGGCGGAACAGGTCGAGGACTTCGTCAAGTGCCTGTCGGGTGGGCTGGCCGGGTTCGTCGATGAGGTGTTCGGTCAATGCCGAGTGCGGCGGCATCGGTGACGGCCCGGCTGCGCTGTCGTCGAGTTCGATCGCCACAAATGCGTCACCGAGCTGTTTGCGCAGAAATTCGAAACGCTTTGGGGGAGATATGTGGTCGCCCTTGAATCGGACGCCCAGTACCTGAAGGCCTTTGGCGCAGCGGCCTTTGACGGTGTCGAGCTCCTCGGGCGAGATGTCGATATTGCCTGCCAATGCGTTGATCGGCCGAAAAGGCAGCGACGGTTGGGCGAGCACGGGTGCCAGCAGCCGTTCGTCGGTGGCCATCGCCAATGCGAACCCGCCGGTGAAACACATTCCGATCGCGCCGACGCCTGGTCCGCCACAGCGACCGTGTTCGTCGGCGGCGAGTGCGCGCAGCCAGGTGACGACCGGCGAGGACTTCCCGGTGGCCAGGGTGGTGAACTCGCTGCTGATACAGGTCGGGATGAGTGAGGCGGCCATTTTTGCCAGGTCTGCGGGCCCGGAACTGTTGGGGTCCAGACCGTCGATCCCAAAGAGGCTGGGAAGCACTGCGGTGCAACCGATATCGGACACCTTGCGGGCGAACTCGAGGACTTTCGGTGTGATGCCGGGTATCTCGGCGATGATGATCACCGCGGGTCCGTGTCCACGCCGGTAGATGGTCCTGGTCTTGCCGAAATGTGTGAAATCCGTCTTCTCGAAATCGGAGAGTGCTTCTGTCGGTGCTCTCTGGCCGCTCATCTGTGATCGCCTTTCGACATGCGGGTCTTCGGGTGCGCCAAGGCTAGCTTTCGTGGGCGTGTGACGGGGCCCGAACAGACTTCAGTTACCCGGCAGTAACTGAACCGATCGCCGGTACTAGAATTGCGGCGAAGGAAAATCGCACTGGCGCCTACTAGGAGTGTTCTGATGGCCGGCAATCCCGACTTCGATCTGTTCAAGCTCGCTGAAGAGCACGATGAGCTGCGTTCCGCGATTCGGGCGCTCTCGGAAAAAGAAATCGAACCACACGCGGCAGACGTCGATGAGAATGCGCGATTCCCGGAAGAGGCGCTCACCGCGCTGAAGGCTTCGGGTTTCAACGCCATCCATGTGCCCGAGGAATACGACGGCCAGGGCGGTGACTCGGTCGCGGCGTGCATCGTGATCGAAGAGGTCGCCCGCGTCTGCGCGTCGTCCTCGCTCATCCCGGCCGTGAACAAACTCGGCACGATGGGATTGATCCTCAAGGGTTCCGAGGAACTCAAGAGGCAGGTTCTGCCGACCCTCGCCAGTGGCGAGGCGATGGCCTCCTACGCGCTGTCCGAGCGCGAAGCCGGTTCCGATGCCGCATCGATGAAGACCCGCGCGAAGGCCGTCGGCGACGACTGGGTGCTCAACGGCTCCAAGTGCTGGATCACCAACGGCGGTAAGTCCACCTGGTACACCGTCATGGCCGTCACCGATCCCGACAAGGGTGCCAACGGCATCTCCTCGTTCATCGTCCACAAGGACGACCCCGGCTTCACGGTCGGCCCGCTGGAGAAGAAGCTCGGCATCAAGGGTTCACCGACCGCGGAGCTGTACTTCGAGAACTGCACCATCCCGGGTGACCGCATCATCGGCGAGCCGGGCACCGGTTTCAAGACCGCGCTCGAGACCCTCGACCACACCCGCCCGACCATCGGCGCACAGGCCGTCGGTATCGCACAGGGCGCGTTGGACCAGGCGATCGCCTACACCAAGGATCGCAAGCAGTTCGGCAAGTCGATCAGCACCTTCCAGGGTGTGGAGTTCATGCTCGCCGACATGGCGATGAAGGTCGAGGCCGCCCGCCTGATGGTGTACACCTCGGCAGCGCGCGCCGAGCGGGGCGAGAAGAACCTCGGGTTCATCTCGGCCGCTGCCAAGTGTTTCGCCTCGGATGTGGCCATGGAGGTCACCACCGACGCGGTGCAGCTGTTCGGTGGCGCCGGCTACACCCGCGACTTCCCGGTCGAGCGGATGATGCGCGATGCCAAGATCACTCAGATCTACGAAGGCACCAACCAGATCCAGCGTGTCGTGATGTCGCGCGCACTGTTGCGCTGACCTCATCTGGTGGCCCCCGGCACAGATCAGACCGTGGTCTGATGCCGGGTACCACCGGTGGCCACTAGGTTGAACGCAATGAACACCCAGCGGATCCTCGAACGCTGGAACCGGTTTGCCGAGCCGCGACGGCTCCTGCTCGATTCACTGCTCGCCGCCGCACTTGTGGTGGCCGCGGTGGTGCCCGAACTCTGGGAATCGATGGGTGAACACCGTTGGTGGCGGATTCTCCTGGGGTCGGTCGTGTGCGCGGCACTCGCGTTCCGCAGGACCCGACCTGACATCGCCGGCCTGACCATCGCCGGTGCCGCGGTGATCCACGTCATCGTTGACCAAGACGCCAGCCCGGCGGTCAGTGTGACCGCTCTGATTGGCCTCTACTCGATGGCCGCCTATGGATCCGAGTGGGGAACCCGCGCTGCTCTGGTGCTGGGGATCGGCTGTGCGGTTGCGGCGTCGGGAAAGTACTATTCGGTCCCCGACGAAGGACACTCCTTCAACTACACCGTCACAGGTGTCGCCTTCCTGGCCGCGTTCGCGGCCGGGGTATGGGCGGTCGGAATGCTGCGGCGGACGCGGATTCGTGAGGTCGCGACGTTGCGGGAACGTGCGCGGCTACTCGAACTCGAGCGTGCCCAGGAGGCCGAACTCGCCGCGGTCGGTGAACGAACCCGCATCGCCCGGGAGATGCACGACATCATCGCCCACACCCTGACCGTTGTCATCGCACAGGCTGATGGCGGACGCTATGCGGCACAGCAAGATCCGGACGTGGCGGTCAAGGTGCTCGCGACGATCGCAGACAATGGCAGGCAGGCGTTGTCGGACATGCGGGCGCTGCTCGGGGTTCTGCGAGATGACGGCCCGCGCGAGATCCGTGCGGTCCCGGGTATCGCCGATCTCCCGGACCTGGTGGCAACAGTCCGGTCGGGCGGGTTGCCGGTCCGGTTCCAGGCGATCGGTGAACCTCGGGACGTGTCGGTGGGGTGCGCGCTGACCGCGTATCGAATTGTCCAGGAATCCCTGACGAACATTCTCAAACACGCGGGGACCGACGTCACCGCAGATGTCGAATTACGCTGGGAGAATGAGATGTTGACGATCGTTGTATCCGACGATGGACGCGGCCGAACAGGGTTGGCGACCGATTCCACAGGGAAGGGTCTGCTCGGGATGCGGGAGCGTGCGGAGTTGCACGGCGGATCAGTGAGTACCGGAAGTCGTTCGGACCGTCCCGGATATCAGGTGCGCGCGGTGCTGCCGGTGGGGGTCTCGCGATGACCGACCTGATCCAAGTGGGCCTCGTCGACGATCAATCTCTCGTCCGGGCCGGGTTGGGCATGGTCATCAACTCGCAGCCGGATATGGCGGTGGTGTTCGAAGCCGGTGACGGAGCCGAATCCATGACGCGGCTTTCAGAGGCGTACGCCGACGTCCTGCTCATGGACGTGCAGATGCCGGGTGTCGACGGAATCGCGGCGACCCGGGCAATTTTAGAGCGTGGTCCCGCCGCACCAAAAGTGCTGATCCTGACCACTTTTGACACGGATGAGTATCTCTTTGCGGCCATCTCGGCCGGTGCCAGTGGCTTTCTGCTGAAAGACGCACAGCCGGAGGACCTGCTGGCCGCCATCCGCACGGTGCACGCCGGAGACGCGGTGATAGCGCCGCGGTCGACCCGACGTCTGCTTGCACACGTGGCCGCGACCGCTTCGCTGCCACCCCGCTCCGCCGCATCGGGTGGCGGCTCGGTTGCGACGACATTGATCGATGCCCTGACACCACGCGAAACCGAAGTCCTACAAGCGATTGCGATCGGTAAGACAAACACCGAAATCGCCGCGGACTTCCACCTCTCGCTCGCCACCGTGAAAACCCACATCGGTCGGATCCTGACAAAAACCGAGTCCCGGGACCGCGTTCAGGTGGTGCTCTACGCGTTACGGTCCGGCCTGGTCGGGATCGACGACATCCTCGGTCTCCACCAGTAACCGCAGGCACCTACCGGCCGGCACGGTCATCCCGCCGGCTGATGACGTCAGACCGTGGTCTGACGTCTCGTGTGCTGTGAAAGTCGTTCCGTGCGCTGATGTTCGATGACCCATCGCGGCAATACGTTTGTCCTGCAGATCAAACGATCTAGCAGACAACGGAGGGTACGTCGATGTCGGAGACAATCGCGGCACGTGCGATAGGGGTACACAAGTCATACGGTGACGGTGGGGCTGTGGTGCATGCACTGCGCGACGTCAGTGTGGACGTCCCGGCGGGGAAGTTCACAGCCATCATGGGTCCGTCGGGCTCGGGTAAGTCGACCCTGATGCACTGCCTGGCGGGCCTGGACACACCCACCGCGGGAACAGTGATCATCGGGGACACCGATCTTTCCCGCTGCAACGATACTGCGCGCACCCGACTTCGGCGCCGTGAACTGGGGTTCGTGTTCCAATCGTTCAACCTGTTGCCGGCGTTGACGGCGCGCGCGAACATCGTCTTGCCACTGACACTCGATCGGCGGTCCCCGGACGCGGCCTGGTTCGACGAACTCGTCGATGTGCTCGGTATCGCCGAGCGTCTTGATCACAAGCCCAACGAGCTCTCCGGCGGCCAGCAACAGCGTGTTGCGATCGCGAGGGCCCTGCTCGGTCGGCCGCGACTGGTTTTGGCCGATGAGCCCACCGGCAACCTCGACAGTGCCTCCGGCGCACAGGTGTTGTCGCTGTTGCAGGCGAGCAGCAGGAGCGGTGGCCAAACCATTGTCATGGTGACACACGATCCGGTGGCTGCGAGCTACTGCGACCAGGTGCTGCTGATGGCCGACGGCGGCTTGGTCGATCGAATCGACTCTCCCACAGTCGAATCGGTACTCGAATCTCATCTGCTCCTCGGTTCGGCGGCAGTACCTCCGGTGAGAGAGCGACGATGAGGGCCTACGCGTTGGCGCAACTTCGCGCGTACAAGGGGCGATATATTGCTTCCGCTCTGGCGGTGATGATCTCCGTGGCCTTTGTTGCAGCGACACTGACCCTGACGGCAACGTCGACTGTGTCGATGCGTGATGCGGTCGCGGGCCAGTTCTCCGGAACCGATGCCGCAGCGGTGGTTCCAGGGGAGTTCGTCGACCGCATCGCCGAAGAGTTGGTGGATCTTCCTGGCGTCGAGGCAGTAGCCGTGGATCGGACCCGCTGGGTCAATGTCAGCAGTGGCGGCAAGACGTACAACCAGGTGGAGTTGGGTGCGATGGCCACCGACAATGCACTTCGGTGGCACCAGCTCTCCACCGGGACGTGGCCGGAGGGCCCGGGGCAGGTGGTGGCCTACGCCGGCTCGAACTTCGCTGTTGGAGAACGGTTGTATCTGCGGCCCGACGTCGGCACAGCCACCGATCAAGAGCCTACCGAGATGGCAGTGGTCGGCCTGCTGGAAGCGACCGGTGCGGCCGATGGCGCGCAACTCTTCGGAGCCGCGGAGGCGGTCTCTGCCATGGATACCGGGCGAAGCTTCGAAGGTGCCGAGGGTGTGATGATCCGAACCGCGTTTGCACCCGGAGCCGATTCGGATGCCGTATTCGACACGATCCGGACGCAGGTCACCGCAATCCCCGGAGGTGAGGTCCTGAGCGGCGCCGAGGCAGCGGACAGGAAAGTCGGCCTGTTCACCGGAGGCTCCGACGTGCTCGCCACGGTGTTGCTGACGTTCGCCGCCATCACAGCACTGGTGTCCTGTCTTGTCATCTCCAATACCTTTGCGGTCTTGGTGACTTCGCGTGCACGTGAACTCGCGTTGCTGCGTTGTATCGGGGCCGAGGGATCGCAGGTGCGTTTCGCGGTGCGTCTCGAGGCCCTGATCCTGGGTGTCCTTGCGTCGGTGATCGGGGTGGGGGTTGGCATCGGAGGTGTTGCGTTGACAACGGTCATCGCGCAGGTCAGTGGTGCGCGACTACCGCTGACCGATCTGTCGATTCCGGTGTCGGCGTTGGTGGTTCCACCAATCCTCGGTGTGGTGATGACGTTGGTGGCGGCGACGGTGCCGGGCCGGTTGGCCACGAGAGTCTCACCGTTGGCCGCAGGTGCCGGTCGAGAGGTCGCCGACGGCAGGCGAAAGCCGATCGGTCGACTGGTGAGCGCCGCCGCCCTCGCGATGGTGGGTGGGGTGTCGCTGATCGGCGGCGTCGCATCCGGATCTGTTCTGGTCGCCGCGGGTGGTGGTGCGATGACTTTCCTGGCCATCATGCTTGCCTCGGTTGTGCTCTTGCCGCCTCTGGTCCGTGGTGCAGGCCTGGCCGGTGCCCGCCTCCTGCGACCAACAGCTGCCGGACCTATTGCCGAACTGGCCGCCACGAACGCGGGCCGGTCGCCACGCCGTACGGCCGCAACCGCATCGGCTCTGATCATCGGGATCACCCTGACCACGATGATGGTTGTCGGGGTCGAAGCGGTGAAATCGAGCGCCACTCAATTGATATCCGAGCGGGAGCCGGTCGACATGGTGATCTCGTCGGGAACGCCGCTACCTGATGAGTTGGTTGCCTCAATCGGACGGACTGCGGGAGTGGTCGAGGTGGCCACGGTGACCCCCACCCCGATCGTGGTCGACGGTGTACCGCTGACAGTGGGTGCAGTCGCACCGGCGCAATTGCAGAAGGTGATGCGAAGTGGCCAGGCCCCGACGGCCGGCACGATCGCCCTGGCCCCAGCGGATCGTGCACTCGCTGACGTCGAGATGGGGGAACAGGTCGTCGTGGAGTCAGCCGGAATTGCGCGGACGCTGACGGTGATCGACGGGGCAGCGGGTTCCTATGCCGATCGTGGCGTGATCTCCGCCGCCGCGGCGTCGACCGGAGTCGCGGTCCGGTTGGACTCGGTTGGTGCCGACAGCGCCGCTGTCGTGACAGTCCTTCGTGGATTGATCGCCGACGCCATACCGGACGCGACACTCTCCGGCGGGGTGGAGGTCGGCAGACAACTCGACGACATGCTCACGTTGATCCTGGGAATTGTGTTGGCATTATTGGCGGTTTCGGTGCTTGTTGCGCTGATCGGGGTCGGGAACACCATGGCGCTGTCGGTGATCGATCGACGCCGAGAGAACGCACTCCTGCGGGTGATCGGACTCAGTCGGCGCGGCGTCACGGGCGTGCTCCTCGGCGAGGCGGCGGTCATCGCGGCGGTGGCGTCCGCGGTGGGCGTGGCACTCGGGACCGGGTACGGTCTGGCCGGCGCGGCATCGGTGCTCGGGATCGACAAGTTTGCGGCCCCGGATATGCCGTGGATGGCGTTGGCGGGGATTGTTGCGGTCGGCGGACTTGCCGGCCTGCTCAGCGCTGCTCTGCCGGCCAGGCAAGCACTCCGGGTGGATCCGGTTGCGGCGCTGTGATCTACGCGGGGGGATCACCTGTGTTCGGGTGATGGACTTGACATCAAATAGAACGGATGTTCGACTGGTCACATGCGATGGGACGGGCAACTCCTCGACGCCGAACCCGACGCGGGGGAGGACTCGGCCGCTCCAGCCTTACCGGGGCTGGAGCGGGCCGGTCTCGTCCGATCGGTACAGACGCCCGACTTCGACGGCGTGACCTTCCATGAGGTCCTCTGTAAGAGCGCGCTCAACAAGGTGCCCGAGGGGTCGCAGGTGCCGTTTCGGTGGACCATCAATCCGATGCGAGGATGCCTGCACCAGTGCGTGTACTGCTTCGCCCGCGGAACACACGAATACCTCGACCTCGATGCCGGACGCGACTTCGACACGCAGATCGTCGTGAAGATGAATGTGGCCGCGGTGCTGCGAAAAGAGTTGTCGCGCAGGAGTTGGAAGCGTGAACCGGTGGCGCTCGGCAGTAACTCCGATCCCTACCACCGGGCAGAAGGGCGCTATCGGCTGATGCCGGGGATCATCGGCGCGCTGGCCGATTCCGGCACTCCGATGTCGATCCTCACCAAGGGGACGTTGTTGCGCCGCGACCTTCCGCTGTTGACGCTTGCGTCGCAGAAGGTTCCGGTGTCGATCGGGATCTCTTTGGCGCTTCTCGACGAAGATCTGCGCAAGCAGGTGGAGCCCGGTGCCCCGTCGGCCCGCGCGCGCCTGGATCTGATCACCGCCGTCCGGGACGCTGGATTGGATTGTCATGTGATGGCGGCGCCAATTCTGCCGCAGCTCACCGATTCTCGCGGGGCACTCGACGAGTTGTTCGGTGCGCTGGCGGCCGCGGGCGCCACCTCGGTGACCGCGTTTTCGATGCATCTCCGTGGCCCCACCCGGAACTGGTATCTGACGTGGCTCGGGGAGAACCATCCGGCATTGATGAAGAGCTACCGCCAGATCTACGGGCGCGGGGCCTATGCCGCACCGGAATACCAGCGGTGGTTACGCGACCGCACGACGCCGCTCATCGAGAAGCACGGGCTCGCCTGCGCCCCGGACGACGGCTCGGAGGACGTCGGACAGAACCCGCTCCGTGGAACGTTGCCAACGCATGCGCCGGTGAAAGAGCCTGAGCCCACACTCTTTTGAGCTCAGAGCAGGGTCGCGGTGACCTTCTCTGTGGTGGCACGCGCGGCCAGCTTGCTGTCATCGGGATGGGCCACCTGCACCAGTGAACCGCCGGCGATCAGGGGCATCAGCAGGTTTGTGATCAGGCGGTCGGCGGTGTCCCAGGTACCCGTGGACATGACCCGTGAACCCGCCACGATCCCGGTCTCGTCGGCAGCAGCGGTGGCCGCTGAGACGATCTGCGCCACGGTTCGACCGTCGAGCGCCAGGTCGGCGGGCCCGCTCGGACGAAACTGGTCCCCGTGCACCCGCACCGACGCCGCATAGTCGGTAAGGCCGATCGGCAGATCACGCATGGGCATACCGAAGGGGTCGAGCGAGACCACCGCGATCTCGGGTGCCTGTTCCATGGCCTCGAGGGTGTCCATCGAGCAGAAGGCCACTGCGGCATCGTCGCTGTATCCCAGGCGCACATGCATTCCGGCCCACCATGCGCCGAGCAGCACCCCTGCGGTCTGCCAATGTGCAGGCAGATCGACGGCCACGACATCACCCGGCATCAATCCGAACTCATCACGAATCATGTTCGCGGTCTTGGCAGCCCAGTTGGCAGCGGTCAGACCCGACAGTTCGGTCCGCTCACCGGTGGTGTCGTTGTAGTAGGTCAGAAGCGGTTGGGTGCCGTCTCTGGTCAGCGCCGGATCGAGTGCGGCGTCTGCAAGGGTCATCAATTGACACACTCCGGGCCGGTTCCACCGGCAGTGATTCGAGGGGCGGGTGGAGCGGGGGGTGCGATGTCACCATCAGAATCCTGGCTGTCGGTTGGACCGGAATCATTGATCGAACCCGGCCCGGTGTAACTGTCGGTCAGTAGGACACGAACGGTGTTCGGGGGCAGCGACGGATCCGCGATGATCGACAGTCCGCCGAGATCTTTGGCCACAGCTTTCGCGCCGGGATCGTCGGTGGTCGCCGCGAGCACCTGGCTGTCGACGGTGTCGTTGAGGTCGTTGTCCGTTTCGCCGGGGAGATATCCCTTGCCCGCAACGATCCGCGACACATTGGTTGCCAGTCCGTCGACCGTGCCGGTGTTGATCACGTCGACGGTGTAGTCGGCGGCCACGAACACAGTGTTGCCAGAGGCATCCTTTTCGCCGAGCAATCCGGCGGTGAAGGACCTGACCGCGGCCGGATCGACCTCGACCACACTCTGCAGGCCGTCGTCGCTCCAGCCCTGTTCGGTTACCACGGGAATGGTTGCGAACTGGACACGGCCACCGGACAGATCCTTGAGCTGTTCGACGAACTTGATGACGTCCCAGCTTTCGTCGATCACCACGGAGCGCGATACCGCGTTCTGGAGATCGGACAGTTTGCCGGGGCTCGACAGGGTGCCGGCCGAGAGGACCTTCTGTGCCAGCGAGGCCATGAAGACCTGCTGACGCACGATGCGGTCGAGATCACCGCGTGGCAGGTCATGGCGCTGACGGACAAAGCTCAGCGCCTCGGACCCGTCCAGGGTCTGTGCTCCGGCCGGGAAATCGGCACCCGAGAACGGTTCGGAGACCGCCGCTTTGAGGCAGACATCGACTCCACCGACCGCATTGGTGAGCAGGACGAACCCCAGAAGGCCGATTTCGGCGTAGTGATCAACCTCGACGCCGGTGAGTTCGGTGACGGTGTCGATGAGGGCGTCGCGTCCGGCCTCCACGGATTTCTTGTCGGCTTTGTCCAGGTCCATGCCGTCGGTGACCAGCTCGCGGCGGCGCTCCTCCTTGGCAGCACCGTAGGCGGAGTTGATCTTGTTCATCCCGACCCCGGGGACGTCGACGTACGAGTCACGGGGAATCGAGATCGCGGTGGCCGAGGATCCGTCGTTGGGGATGCGGATGAGCAGGATCGTGTCGGTGTTCGTGCCGACATCATCTGCGGAGTGCAGCCGGGCCAGTTCCTTCTCCGAGAGCGGGTTGCCCTGCGCGTCAGTGCGTGAGTCGGTACCGACCATCAAGATGTCGACGGCGCCGTCCTTGCCGCTGCCCAGGCTCAGGCCGTCGAGCTTGGTGATGCTGTTCTCGAGGTTCGTCATCTGGTTCCAGGCGTAACCGGTCGCGACCATGACGGCGACCGAGACCACGGCCACCGCGATCCGGCTGATGGAACGAGCCGATTTCTTGTTCTCGGCGGCATCATCTGTCGCCGAGATGCCCCCTGCCAGGGCTGTCTTCTTCGGACGACCTTCGGGGGTTGGCCGGTCGCTGCGGCGGGCCCTCGGTGGTGGATCGCCTGCTTGCGGTCGCGACGGGCGGCGACCGCTTTCGGGGTCTTCCCGTCGACGCCGTGGCCGTCGCTGTTCGCCAGGCACCGCGGCGCGGGGATCGTCCGGCGATGCCCGGCGGCGTGCACCCGGCGGAGTGGGTTCGCCCGAGGGGGTGCGCGGTTGGCGACCTTCGCGCGGTGATCCGCTGCGGCGCTCACCCGACGGTCGATCCGAAGAGGGACGGTCCACGGCGGGCGGCGCTCCTATCTCTGTGTGCTGGCTCTGGCATGGATCGGCTGGGGTCTCCGGGCGCGATGTGCGGTACACCGGGGACGGACTGGTGGCAATGCTACGTGCGATTCTGGCGGCGTCGCCGGAGCTGCATCGGCGCGCCCGTGATGATGTTGTTCACGTTGGCGAATCGGGGCTCGATGCGCGGAGGCCGACCGAACCGGACATGATGGTCTGTATGCAAAGGCAATTGGGGTCTGTGGTCGTGACCGGTGCCGGCGGCCAGTTGGGCAGTCGGCTACGTATTCAAGGGGGCGAGCTGGTGCGGCCTCTGACCTCGGCCGATCTGGACATCACGGACCCGGTGGCAGTGGATTCGGTGCTCGGCGGACTCGGACCTGCCGACGTGATCATCAATTGCGCGGCCTACACCGCGGTGGACGCGGCGGAGACGGACCGGGACCGCGCATATGCGATCAACGTCACCGGACCCGCCAACCTGGCAGCCCTGACCGCCTACACCGGCGCGCACCTGATCCACATCTCGACCGACTACGTGTTCACCGGTGTGGCCGATCGCCCGATGGAACCGGATGATCCGACCGGACCGACGTCGGTCTACGGCGAGACCAAGCTGGCCGGCGAGGTCGCGGTACGCGCAGGTGACCCATCGGCGACGGTGGTCCGCACGGCGTGGGTGTACACCGGTGCGCCCGGCTGCAATGACTTCGTCGCAACCATGCGCCGGCTCGAGGGCGAACGCGACACCGTGTCGGTGGTCACCGATCAGGTGGGCTCGCCGACGTACGCGGCCGATCTGGCCGACGGCCTGCTGCAACTCGCCGCCGACATCTGCGCAGGTGGTTCACCGGCGACCGGAACCATCCTGCACGCCACGAATGCGGGGAGTTGCAGCTGGTTCGACCTCGCGCAGGCCGTATTCGCCGAGGTCGGGGCCGACCCGGCTCGGGTGCTGCCAACCACATCAGACGCATTCCCGCGCCCGGCGCCACGTCCGGCGTATTCGGTCTTGTCCGGTCAGTCGTGGCAGAAGGCCGGATTGACCCCGCTACGGGACTGGCGTTCGGCGCTGGCCGCCGCGGTCAGGGCTTGACCGGCGGTGAGGGCGTGATGGGAGGGGACATCGCGGTATCCGGCTACCCTATGGCGGTGAGTGATGAGCAGGTTTCCGACCGTGTCGCTGTAGTGACCGTGACGTATTCGTCCGGTGACTACCTGGCCCGATTCATCGAGACGCTCGATGACGCGATGACCGGGACACCGGCGGTGATCATGGCGGACAACGGATCTGACGATGGTGCCCCCGAGTTGGCGGCGCAGAAATACGACCATGTCTCGTTGTTGCACACCGGTGGCAACATCGGCTACGGCGGCGCGGTCAATCGGGCGGTTGCCGAGGTGGATCCGAGCATCGAATACGTGATCGTGGCCAACCCGGACGTCGAGTGGGCGCCGGGTTCGATCGACCGGTTGCTGGCCGCAGCCGATCGCTGGCCGCGGGCCGGTGCTCTGGGACCCCTGATCCGCGAACCCGACGGGACCATTTATCCGTCGGCGCGCCGGGTTCCGAATCTGGTCTCCGGAACCGGACACGCGATCCTGGGGACGGTATGGAAGTCCAACCCCTGGACCGCGGCGTACCGGCAGGATGCCGTCGATGTGTCCGAACGCGCCGTGGGGTGGTTGTCCGGGTCGTGCCTGCTGGTGCGCCGCGATGCCTTCGACTCCATCGACGGTTTCGACTCCCGCTACTTCATGTACATGGAGGATGTCGACCTCGGTGACCGGTTGGGCCGAGCCGGCTGGCTCAACGTCTTTGTGCCCGACGCGGAGGTTTTGCACACGAAAGGCCATGCGGCCGGGCGTGACCCGGGAAAGATGTTGCCTGCACACCATCGCAGCGCATATCGGTTTCAGGCCGATCGGCACCCTCATTGGTGGCAGGCGCCCGTGCGACTTGCCCTGCGCGCGGGACTCACAGCGCGGTCGGCAGTGGTGGTGGCAGCGGCCAAACGTGCTGCCCGCCAAGAAGATTCATCAAACAACTCGACGATCGACAGTTCGACGAAAGGTGCAAAGTGACCCTCGATAATGGTGTGACATCCCCGGCGACCGACGCCCCGACAGATGATGTCCAGGCCGTTATCTTGGTCGGCGGCAAGGGAACTCGACTGCGTCCGTTGACGCTGTCGGCGCCCAAGCCGATGTTGCCGACGGCGGGTGTACCTTTTCTGACCCACCTGCTCGCCCGGATCAAGGCTGCCGGGATCAAGCAGGTCGTCTTGGGAACCTCGTTCAAATCCGAGGTCTTCGAACAGCATTTCGGTGACGGGTCGAAGATGGGCCTGTCGATCACCTACGTGCACGAGTCCGAACCGATGGGTACCGGTGGCGGTATCCGCAATGTGCTCCCGCACCTGACGGCCAAGACCATCCTGGTGTTCAACGGCGACGTCCTCTGTGGCACCGATGTCCGCTCCATCATCGACACCCATCGGACCTCCGGTGCCGAGGTGACGCTGCATCTGGTGCGGGTCGGAGATCCGCGGGCATTCGGTTGTGTGCCCACCGATGAGTCCGGACGCGTCACCGCATTTCTCGAGAAGACGCAAGATCCGCCGACCGATCAGATCAATGCCGGCTGTTACGTCTTCAACCGTACGGTGATCGAACAGATCCCCGCCGACCGTCCGGTCTCGGTGGAACGTGAAGTCTTCCCCGGATTGCTCGCCGACGGCGCGCACGTGCAGAGCTACGTCGACTCCGGTTACTGGCGTGACATGGGCACACCCGAGGACTTCGTCCGCGGCAGTGCGGACCTGGTGCGCGGTATCGCACCGTCTCCGGCACTGAGCGGACCTCGCGGTGAATACCTGGTCCACGAGGGTGCCGGGGTGGCTCCCGGGGCGCTGCTCATCGGTGGCACGGTGGTCGGCCGTGGCGCGGAGATCGGTGCAGGCGCACGACTCGACGGCGCCGTCATCTTCGATGGTGCGGTGATCGAGGCGGGTGCGGTGATCGAGCGGTCGATCATCGGTTTCGGAGTCCGGGTCGGACCACGTGCCCTGATTCGCGACGGCGTGATCGGAGACGGTGCCGACATCGGGGCCCGGTGTGAATTGCTTCGTGGAGCGCGCGTCTGGCCAGGGGTGAAGATCCCCGACGGTGGAATCAGGTTCTCGACAGATGTCTGACGTCGTCGCCTCACCATCATTCAAACGCTTTGTCGCCCTCGGTGATTCGTTTGTCGAGGGTGTGGGCGACGTGGAGTCCCGCTGCCCGAACGGGGTGCGGGGCTGGGCCGATCGGGTGGCCGAGGTGATGGCCCGCGCCGATCCCGAATTCCGGTACGCGAACCTGGCGATCCGCGGTCGGCTGATGTCGGCGATCGTGTCGGAGCAACTGGGCCCGGCCCTGGAGATGAAGCCGGATCTGGTTGCCATCAGCGCCGGTGCCAGCGATCTGTTGCGGCCGAACGCCGACATCGACACCCTCATGGAGGACTACGACGCCGCGATCGGCCGGTTGCAGGATGCCGGCGCCAAGGTGGTCACCTTCACCGTTCACGACACCGGCGGCAAACCGGTGTTCGGGGCCTTGCGCGGCCGATTCGCGGTCTACAACGAACTCCTGCGAGAAGTGGTCGAGCGGCGCAATCTCACACTGGTCGACTTCTGGCGGATGCGGGTGTTCCGCGAACGTGGAATGTGGGAGTTCGACCGGATGCACATGTCGACTGCCGGGCACGTCTACATGGCCATCGAGGTGCTCGATGCGCTCGGTATCGAACACGATCTGGTTCCGGTGGAACTCGGTCCGCCGCAATCGATTTCGCCGACGCAGCGTCGTCGGGACAGTCGGCAGTGGACGGTGGAACACGCGATGCCGTGGGTGGGCCGCCGACTACTGGGTGTTTCGACGGGCGACACGATCGCACCGAAGTACCCCGAACTCACCGCGATGACACCCAGCACCTGACCAAACGCTCCACTTCTACGAAGACGCTCCGGAAATATGTGGAGCGTCTTCGTAGAAGTGGAGCGTTTGGGTAGGAGACCGGCTAGTCGGCGGCGGGTGCCTTGGCCGCTGCGAGCAGTCCACGGCCCAGCGGGATCACCACCGGCAACAGTGAGTCGTCGTCGGCGACGAGCATTGCCGCTTCGCGCGCGGCGAGCGCGGCCTGATCGGACGTGGCCGGGTCGGCGACGGTTCCGTCGGCAGAGGCGTTGTGGATGACCAACACGCCGCCATCGCGCAGCAGTCGGAGGCCTTCGGCGACGAAACGTGGCTGGTCGGTGACCGCGCCGTCGATGAACACCAGGTCATAGCCACCGTCGGCGAGACGGGGGAGAACCTCTGCGGCCCGTCCGTTGATGAGGCGGGTGCGGCCAGGGCTGATCCCGGCCGTGTTGAACGCCAGTTTGGCGGCGCGGTGATACTCGCCTTCGGAATCGATGGTGGTCAGCACGCCGTCGACACGCATGCCGTTGAGGAGCCACAATCCGCTGATCCCGGCGCCGGTACCGACCTCGACGACGGCCTTAGCATTGACCAGTCGGGCCAACAGTGACAGTGCGGCACCCACGGCCGGGGTGATGGAGGGGGCTCCGAGTTCGTCGGAACGCTCGCGCGCCAGACGCAGGGCCTCGTCTTCGACGATCGCGGCCTCCGCATAGCTGCTCAGCACTGCTGGGTCGATGACAGGCGGCGGGGAATCGGTGTTGGCGGGCTGGCTCTCATCGGACACAGATCTGAGGTTAGCGCCGCGCGCGGAATTGGCCGCCTAGGCGCGCTGAGCAGCAATATCGGAAGTCTGTTGCTCCGCGCGAGGACTCTCAGGGAACGCTCAGCCCGCTCATAGTGCGTACACACCCCGGTCGGACAGGGTCATAGGGGAACATCCGGCCCGGTGTCGGCGTTGCCTTCGGTAACAATTCGTGACGATGTAATGCGTGTATAGCAATTGACCGGAGCAGTCGGCCGGTCCTGGGAGGAGAGTTGCAGATCGTGACAGAGACCAACCGCAAAGACGGTAACGGGACTCTCGACGTCGACACCAACGATTCCGTGACAGAACAGCCGGGTGGTACGGCGCGCTTCGACGCGACCGGCGACGCGACCCTGATGCCGGCCTGGGATGAGCTGGTCCGTGAACATGCCGACCGGGTCTATCGATTGGCCTACCGACTCTCCGGCAATCAGCATGACGCCGAGGATCTGACGCAGGAGACCTTCATCAGGGTCTTCCGGTCGCTGTCGAGCTACAAGGCCGGCACCTTTGAGGGTTGGTTGCACCGCATCACCACCAACCTGTTCCTGGACATGGTCCGGCGCCGGAACAAGATCCGGATGGAAGCACTTCCCGAGGACTACGACCGGGTACCGGGCAGCGATCCCGATCCCGAGCAGATCTACAACGACGCCAATCTCGATCCGGATCTGCAGAGCGCCCTCGACTCCCTGGCACCGGAGTTCCGCGCCGCAGTGGTCCTGTGTGACATCGAAGGTTTGTCGTACGAGGAGATCGCCGCGACGCTGGGAGTCAAGCTCGGCACGGTCCGCAGCCGCATCCATCGGGGTCGGCAGGCCATCCGCGGACATCTGGCGGCCAGTGGTCATCACTCGGGGCGATCGGTGATGACGCAAGACTTCTGACCCGCGTACCGAACGGGAACCTGAGGGGACGTGACTTCGTTGTTGATGTTGGACGGGGAGGCGGCGAACATGCGCCCGAGTCCGTAGAGTCGAGACGAATTGTCGAGACGCCCAAAAGGTTTGTCCTGTACTCCAGGATCCCGGTGGGCACGTAAGAGGAAGGAGCGAATGCGGTGAGTGAACGTACACCCGATGACTCCGGCCCCGCAGCTTCGAACGGCGCCGAACCGACAGGCAACGGTGAACGGCCCGCAGCAATGCGGAACCGGCGACGGGCGCTGGGATGGTTCCCGGCATCGTCGATGGTCTCGGCAAACAAGAACTATCGAGCACCCGGCAGCGTCGGCGGACGCCGATTCCTGTCCACCGAGCATCTCGCCACCGAAGCGGTGGCCGCATATGTGGACGGCGAGCTCCGGATGAATGCTTACATGCGTGCCTCACAGCATCTGGAGATGTGCGTGCAATGCCGCACAGAGGTCGACGCGCAGAGTTCAGCGCGCGCGGCACTGCGACGCTGTGGCGAGGTCGTGATGCCCGCGGGCCTGTTGGGCGCGCTCAACCAAATTCCCACTCGCGAAATCGACCTGCGCGCGACCTCTGGCAATCCAGCACATGTCGCCCCTGACGAACCTCTACTCGATGCACCCGGCTCGCCGGCGCATCGGGACCAGCGTCGACGCAACCGCTGAGAATAGTGTCCGCGGCAGCGCCGCAATTGTTTTGTACCGGCAGCCGGGTAGCCTCGGTGAGGGTTGATCGGCGGTGCCGGTGAATCTGCGACCGAATAGCCGCGAGCGAGGGGTTCGAGTTTTTCATGAGACCGGATAACCGGGCGGGCCGGTGACCGATACTGACAAGTACGGCCTCGGCGCCACACCTCCTTCCGAACCACGCGAACTCGGCGAGGCCCCTCGTCTGGGGCCGCGGCCGAATGAACGTCCACCCGTGCCGCAACAGACAGCCGCCGTCTTCGGGCGTCCTGCCGGTGTCGACGGCGCTTTTGCGCCTTCAGAGTCCGCTCCCTCGCGAGCGCCACAACCGGTCGTGTCGAATCCCGATCCGGTGTTGCGTGAGGCGTTTTCCCGTCCCGAAGGTTCAGACAGCCTGCAGCGAGATCCGGATGAAGAGTCCGGTGATGTCGAGCCGGTACCCGCACCCGAGGATCCGTGGCGCGATCCCGATGCCGCCGCCAGCCTGAGCGCGCCTGCCATCGAGACCGAGGTGCCACCGGTGCCGACGACACCCGGGCCCAAGCTCGGTGTCCGCGAAGTGCTCTTTGACCGAAAGGTCAGCTGGCAGGCCCTGGCCGTGCTGGCGGTCATCGCAGTGCTGGTCGGTGTGGTCGGTGGGCTGATCGGCAGGCTGACCGCAGAGGTCACCTCGCCACTGCACTCGAACACCGTGAGCCTGTCCGGCAGCGACGACGACAACGAGGCCGAACCGCGCAGCCAGGTCGCCCGTGTGGCCGAGGCCGTCGAGAAGTCGGTGGTCATGGTCGACGTCCGCCTGCCCAACGGTGGCGGTACCGGATCCGGTGTTGTCATCGACGACGAGGGTTACATCGTCACGAACAACCACGTGATCTCGATGGCGGCCAACGACAACAGTGCAAAACTCGAAGTGGTCTTCTCCGACGGCACCCGCGTGCCTGCCCGCATCGTCGGCCGCGACATCCGCACCGACCTTGCGGTCCTCAAGGTCGACAACGTCGACAATCTCACCGTCGCGAAGCTCGGCGACTCGGACAAACTCCAGATCGGCGAAGAGGTGGTGGCGTTCGGAGCGCCCCTGGGCCTGGATCGCACGGTCACCAGCGGAATCGTCAGTGCGATCGATCGTGCTGTGCCACTGCGCCCGGACGAGACATCCGACACCGACGCGGTGATCGACGCCATCCAGACCGACGCGGCAATCAACCCCGGTAACTCGGGTGGTCCGCTGGTCGACGATCAGGGTCGCGTCATCGGCATCAACACCGCGGGCCTGGCGCCGAACGGCGGTTCGATCGGCCTCGGGTTCGCAATCCCGGTCAACGAGTTCCTGCCGGTCGCGCAGGCGCTGATCAACGACGGACGGGTGGTCCACGCGCAGATCGGTGTGAACGCGAGTTCGGTTCGCAACGACCAGGTGCTCGGTGCCCAGATCCGCAATGTCGTCGAGGGCTCGCCCGCGGCGCAGGCTGGTATCCGCGAAGGCGATGTGATCACCAAGTTCAACGGCCGGATGACCGACGACGCCGACGAACTGACGGTGGCCGTCCGCACAGCCGACATCGGTAAGCCGGTGAAGTTCGAATACTGGCGCGACGGCCGGACCTTCGAAGGAACCGTCACCCCGGCCCCTGACTGAGTCCCTTACTGCGCCGTCCGGTGAGTGGTTGTCTGGGAGGTTGCTGTCAGATCCCCGGGGAGGTTCCTGCCAGATCGCCCGGTCGATTCGACAGCAGCTCAGTTACCAGTAATCTGGAACGGTGTTCAGCAGCGTTGGGTGGGGCGAAATCCTGATCTTGATGATCGCGGGTCTGGTGATCCTCGGTCCCGAGCGATTGCCTGATGCGCTGAAGTGGACTCTGAAGTCGGTGCGAGAGGCCCGCGACTACGCCACCGGTGCCACCAGCCAGCTCAAAGAAGACCTCGGCGCCGATTTCGAAGATCTGCGCAAGCCGCTGGCCGAGCTCAACGAGCTGCGGGGGATGAGTCCCCGGAAGGTCATCACCAAACATCTGCTCGACGGCGACGACTCGTTCTTCACGGGCAATTTCGACGCACAGACCAAGATCAAGCCGGTATCCCAGCCTCTGCCGTCCACCGATGAGAACTCCAAGGTCCTCTCGCCCGGTGCGGTCGACAAGCCTGCGCCGCCGTCGCTGTCCAAAGCCGTCACCGCGGCGCCCGCTCCGGCCGTCGACGCCACCGGTGTGGATCGCTGGGACGCCACCTAAAAACCTCGACGTCAGCTCCGCAGCTTGCGACGAGCGCTTTGACCGTCCGTGACCTTGCATGTGCCGGTGGACGCCTCGGAGAGGGGCTTCACCGTACACCGCACGCGATAATGTGGACAGATGGATGATGCGCAGAGCCCACCGCAGGTGGACCGGACTTTGGGGTTGCTCTGGCGCCACCAGGCCGGGCGGCCGCAGGGTTCCCGCGGGCCGAGACAGCGGGTCAGTGTCGACGAGGTGATCGTGGCGGCGATCGCGCTGGCCGACGAGGAGGGGCTCGCTGCATTGTCGATGCGGAAGGTGGCCCAGCGGCTCGGACTCGGTGCGATGTCGATCTACACCTACGTACCCGGCAAGAACGAACTCGTGGGATTGATGGTCGACGAGGTTGCGGGGGAGGTCGACTACCCGGAGCACACCGGTGACCTACGGGATCGGATGATCGCGGTAGCCCGGCAATCATGGGACGAATACCACCGGCACCCATGGCTTTTGCACGCGCAGAAGGCCAGGCCGTGGATCGGCCCCAACGGGTCAGCGCGCTTCGAGTGGCAGCTCCGGGCAATCGAGGGCGTCGGTCTCGACGACCTGGAGATGGACAACACGATCGCGGTGCTGACCGGATTCGCGGAGAGTTCGGCCCGCGCGTCCATCGACGCGGCCGGTGCGCGCACCGAATCGGGTATTACTGATCTTCAGTGGTGGGAGATCAACGCGCCCGTCCTCGAGCAACTGATGGCGGGGACCGACTACCCGATTTCGAGACGGGTGGGGCAGTCCGCAGGCGAAGCCTACGAATCGATCGGTGATGCGGCCCGGTCGTTCGACTTCGGCCTGGCGCGGATCATCGACGGAATCGAGTTGATGCTCCACCGATGACCGATGACCGATGACCCGGTACCCGGAGCCCTGATCAGAGCAGCGGTTTGGCTGCGCTGCGGGCTGTGTCGATACCGAGGTTCATGCCGGCCAGGCCGCGTTTGCGGACCGCCAGTTTGTCGGCAACCTGACGTAGCGCGGCACCGGCCGCGGAATCGGGAGCCGAGAGCACCAGCGGCATACCTTCGTCGCCGCCTTCGCGCAGGGCGGGGTCGAGCGGAATCTGACCCAGCAGAGGCACTTCGGCGCCGACCGCGATGGTGAGTCGCTCGGCGACCTTGGCGCCACCACCGGAACCGAACGGCTCCATCCGGGTTCCGTCGGGAAGCTCCATCCACGACATGTTCTCCACGACACCCAAGATCTTCTGGCGGGTCTGAAGCGCGATGGCTCCGGCGCGTTCGGCGACTTCGGCAGCCGCTTGCTGCGGTGTGGTGACCACCAGGATCTCGGCGCCCGGGATCAACTGTGCCACCGAGATCGCCACGTCGCCGGTGCCCGGCGGGAGGTCGAGCAGCAGGATGTCCAGGTCACCCCAGAACACGTCGGCGAGGAACTGCTGCAATGCCCGGTGCAGCATCGGCCCGCGCCAGACAACCGGGGTGTTCCCGCTGGTGAACTGTGCAATCGAGATGAACTTCACGCCGTGCGAAATCGGCGGCATGATCATCTTCTCGACCTGCGTCGGCTTGGCGTCGTTACCCAGCATGCGGGGCACCGAGTGGCCGTAGATGTCGGCGTCGAGCACACCGACCTTCAATCCGCGTTCGGCCAGCGCCGCAGCAAGGTTGACGGTGATGCTGGACTTGCCGACACCACCCTTGCCGGAAGCGACCGCATAGACGCGCGTCAGCGAGCCGGGTTGGGCGAACGGGATGACCGGTTCGGCACGGTCGCCGCGGAGGTTCTTACGCAGTTCGGTGCGTTGTTCGTCGTTCATCACGTCGAGTTCGACGGACACCGTTCCCACACCGGGGACGTCGGCGGCGGCGGTGCTCACCCGCTGCGTGATCTCGGTGCGGAGCGGACAGGCGGACGTGGTCAGGTAGATCTCGATGGCCACGGTTGCGTCGTCGGCGATCGAAATCGACTTCACCATGCCGAGGTCGGTGATGGGTTTACCGATCTCGGGATCGTTCACTTTGGCCAGAGCCGCGCGAATGGCTGACTCGGTCGGCAATGTTGCTTGTGTCATCAGGCGATCAGTTTACGCGCGCACCGAATCTGACCGGATTCGGCTGGGGTCGAGGGGCCCCGGTGGGCCGGATCGGGTCAGCCGGCGGGCCGGATCGGGTCAGCCGGCGGGCCGGATCGGGTCACGGAGGTGGCAGCGTCGGCAGTAGTGACTGCACTTCCGGTGGGAGGCAGATGATCACGCAGGGACCGGGTGTTGGTGACGGCGACGAGCTCGACGAGGAACTCTCGCTCGGGCCGGGCGAGGGACTGGTGCTGCTGGAAGAAGACGAGGAGGACGAACTCGAGGACGAACTCGAACTCGACGGTCGCGGATCCGGAAGTGGGCCGGTTTCGGTTGGCGCGGCGTTGGTGGCGTATCCGGTGGCCCAGGAGAGCACGTTTGCCACGTATTCCATCGAATTGTTGTACCGCAGAACCGCGCTGACCCGGACCTTCTCCGACATGATGTCGGTGACCCCGGAACACAGGTACCGGCCTGCGGAGTAGGTGGCGTCGAAGATGTTGTTCGGATTCACGATGCCGTCGCCGTTGGCATCGGAGCCCCAGGCGGCCCAGGTCGACGGGATGAACTGCATCGGACCCATCGCTCGGTCGTGTTTGATGTCGCCGTCCACGCGACCGCCGTCGGTGTCGGTGATCACGGCATTGCCTGCCACCGTGCCGTTGAGCACCGGTCCGGCGATCGTGGTGAGCGTGGTGCCGGAACTGTCGACGTTGCCACCCCCGGCATGTCCGGATTCGATCCGGCCGATGGCCGCGAGCAGGAACCACGGCAGTTTGCACTGCGGGGTCTCGGCGCCGACGCGTTGTTCGGCGAGTTTGTAGGCGTGCAGGACGATTCCCGGGATTCCGAGCGGTCCGGTCGGGAGCAATGTCGCGGGCACGCGCTGGGGTTCGATCGCGGCGGGCACCGGGAGGACCTCGCGCGGCGCCGGCGGCGTGAAGGCGAGGTCGGGGCGAGCTGCCGCGGGCAGGATCTCGGCTGCGGCGACGACGTGATCCACCTCGGTGTTGGCGGTCAGCGCAGGCGCCGGACCGATCTGTGCACTCGAGGTGACCGCAGCCAGCACTCCGACACCGATGACCGCACAACCGGTCAGCATCTGGACTCGACCCCACTGCACGCAAAAGCTCCTGGTTCATCTCCCCGACACCCGGAATGGCCCGGGCGAATGTGACCCACGATACATTTTTGTTACTGGCGTGCATGGAGAAATCAATTAGTCACAGATAAGTAACGATTGGCAATCCGGCGGCAGATCCGCTGCGCGCGGGGACGTCAATCGGAATGCGAAGCACCTGGTTTCGAGGACTCCTCGGCCTTGGCCTGATCGCCGAGAATTCGCTCGGACAGTTCGGTCAGCAGATCGTCGAGCTCGCGGCGCAGATAGTCGCGGGTGACGGTGTCGCCGACCGCAAGCCGGACCGCGGCCAGCTCCCGTGCCAGGAACTCGGTGTCGGCCTTGGTCTGCTCGGCGCGCACCCGGTCTTCCTCGAGCGAGACCTTGTCCCGGTTCTCCTGGCGGTTCTGGGCCAACAGGATCAGCGGTGCGGCATAGGCGGCCTGGGTGGAGAACGCCAGGTTGAGCAGGATGAACGGGTACGGATCCCATTGCAGCGTGACGACTGCGAGGTTCAGGAAGATCCAGACGATGACGAGCATCGTCTGGATGGCGAGATAGCGCCCGGTGCCCAGGAAACGTGCGACGCGTTCGCTGTAGACGCCGACCACGTCCGAATCGAGATTGAGCTTCCATCGGCGTCGCTCCCCGGGGGTGTCCAGGCGTCGTGCCGAACGCGCACTCTGTCGTTCTGCACGGTCCTTGACGTGCGAATCGGAACCGTTTGAACTCATCACCGCATCCTTTCGGTGGTGGCTTCGTCGTCGACCTCGTCGTCGGCCTCGGTCTCGCGCCAATCCTCGGGCAGCAGATGGTCGAGGAGGTCGTCCACCGTCACCGCACCGATGAGGTGTCCGTCGTTGTCGAGGACCGGTCCGCAGACGAGGTTGTAAGTGGCGAAATAGCGGGTGACCTTCTCCAGGGAATCGTCGGATCCGAGGCAGGGGAGCCGGTCGTCGAGGATGCCGCCGACGAGATTTGCCGGTGGTTCCCGCAACAGGGCCTGGATGTGGACACAGCCGAGATATTTGCCGGTCGGTGTGGAGGTCGGTGGTCGCACCACGAATGTGAGGGATGCCGATGCGGGTGTGAGGTCGGGGTCGCGGGCCCGGGCCAGCGCCTCGGCGATTGTCGTCGAGGCGGTGACCACGAGTGGTTCGGTGGTCATCATGCCGCCTGCGGTGTCGGGCGAGTGCCGCATGAGCCGGCGCACCGGTTCGGACTCCTGGGGGTCCATCAACTGCAGCAACGCCTCGGCCTCGATGTCGGGGAGTTCACCGAGCAGATCGGCCGCGTCATCGGGGTCCATGGCCTCGAGGACATCGGCGGCCCGTTCTACCTTCATATGACTGAGCAGCTCGGTCTGGTCGTCCGAGGGGAGTTCCTGGACGACGTCGGCCAATCGCTCGTCGTCCAGTGCCGAAGCGATCTCCAGGCGACGTTTTGCGGGCAGTTCGCGTAGCGCGTGGGCAACATCGGCGGCCCGCATGCCCTCGAACTGCGACAGGATCTGGGCGACGCCCTGCCCGGGCAACGCCAGTGCGCTCTGCGTCAGGCCGAGCACGTGGTTCCACTCGACCACATGCGTCTCACCGCGTCGGCCGAGTCGGGTCCGGGCGCCACGGACCGCCACCCGAGAGATCACCCAGTCGCGGGTGCGTCGTCGCTCGATCGCCAGGTCGACCACTGTCAGGTCTTCGCCGTGCAGGTGCTCGAGATCCGGATCATCCACGCGGACACGGGATTCGACGATCTGACCGAGCACAAGTGCCTCGCCCGGGCGGATGATCAGCCGGCGCAGGCTCACGGTTCCGGTGTTGAGTGTCACGGAGTTGGGTTCGATGGCGGTGACCCGCGGCATCGGTACAAAAATGCGGCGACGGGTGGTCAATTCGACCGCCAGACCCAGAACCCGGGGTTGCCCGGTGCCAAACCTGATCGAGACCACCACGTCGCGGACCCGACCGATGGATTCCCCATCCGGTCCGATCACCGCCAGACCGGCCAGCCTGGCCACGAATGCCTTGCTCACCGCTGCCATGGCTGTAAGGGTAGTTGGGCACCTTCGCCCTGCTCGGCAGCGCCTTCGGTACGGCCACGTCCACCGCAGATATCAGCGCCGGGCAGAATCAGACATGGGCAGAATCAAATACGGGGAGAATCGGAGTTGTTCGCATCGAGCAGCGGGTTTCGAACACCGGATGTGATCCTGCGAAGCTCTTGTCGCCAGTAGATGACCGAACGCCACACCATCGTCACGAGGAGTCACATGCACGCCGCCGCCCGCCGGTCCATTCTCGCCGTACCCGCCAGCAGTTCGCGGATGCTGGAGAAAGCGCGCGGTCTGCCTGCCGACGAGATCTTCCTCGACCTCGAGGACGCCGTGGCCCCCGGAGCGAAGGAGGCCGGTCGGGCCGCGGTCGTCACTGCGCTCGCGGCCGCTGATTGGGCCGGCCAGGCCCGGGTCGTCCGGGTCAACGACTGGACCACGCCCTGGACCCTCGACGACGTGGTGACCGTGGTGCGGGGTGCCGGTGCACATCTGGATTCGATACTGCTCCCCAAGGTGACATCTGCCGCGCAGGTGACCGCATTGGACATGCTGCTGCGCCAGCTGGAGATCAATTCGGGGTTGCCGGTCGGGCAGATCGGCGTGCAGGCGCAGATCGAGAATGCCCAGGGTTTGGCTGCCATCAACGAAATCGCCTCGGCGAGTGACCGATTGCGTTCACTGGTGCTCGGTCCCGCCGACATGATGGCCAGCTTGGGTATGCGTGGCCTGGCGGTGGGAGAGCAACCGCAGGGCTACGTCCATGGCGACGCGCATCATCACGTGTTGATGACCATCCTGGTCGCCGCGCGTGCACACGGTCTGAGGGCCATCGACGGTCCCTACCTGAAAATCGATGATGCGCAGGGGTTCCGGGCGGTCGCGGAGGCGTCGGCGGCGCTCGGCTACGACGGCAAGTGGGTGGTTCATCCGAGCCAGATCGACATCGCCAACGAGGTCTTCAGCCCGCGTCAATCCGACTACGACACCGCTGAGAACCTCCTCGATGCGTACGCGCATGCCACGTCGGCCGAAGGCGGCGAGCGCGGTGCGGTCCGCTTCGAAGGTGAGATGATAGATGAGGCGAGCCGGAAGATGGCCGAGGTGATCGCCGCCAAGGGGCGGGCCGCGGGCATGACCCGGACACCGGCCGAAGCGTCCACGAAGGGCTGAAGCAGCATTCGGCCCCCGAGCACGTAAGTCGGCGCACGTAGGCCAGCGCACGTAGACCCGAGCACGAAGACCGAGCACCTAACCCAAGGACATGGTGACGATGAGTAATCCGATGCGACCAAATCCACGACCAGGCCTGCCCACACCGCCCAAGGGGTGGCCGATCGGTTCGTACACGACCTACGCCGAAGCGCAACGCGCCGTCGACTTCCTGGCCGACGAGCACTTCGAGGTGCAGGATGTCACCATCGTCGGTGTCGACCTGATGCAGGTCGAACGGGTTCTGGGGCGACTGACCTGGGGCAAGGTGATCGGCGGTGGGATCGTGTCCGGAGCCTGGCTGGGTCTGTTCTTCGGTCTGCTGGTCGGGATCGTTGTCGAGGACCCGTTGATGCCGTTGATAATTGGCCTCGTCGGCGGCGTCATCTTCGGAGTCGTGTCGACGTCGATCCCCTACGCGGCCACCAGGGGACAACGGGATTTCGCATCGACGATGCAGTTGGTTGCCGGCCGCTACGACGTGCTGTGCGATCCGAAGAGCGCCGAACGGGCCCGCGACATGTTGACCCGCCTGCAGCCCTAGCCGGATCCGGCCGGTCGCGACACGCCTGCGGCCCCACCGCGTTACGCCGACGACGCTGCGACACGCCTGGAACGGCGTTGCCTTGCGCTATTCGATGACTTCTTAGTACAACTATGTCCATAGTGCTGCGCGTCACGTTTTGACGCCTATAACGTAAGTGCTGGGCATTCAGGTGTGCTTGGAAGACCGCGCGCACCTCCGACGCATCGAGGAGGCTGCGTGAAGCGCACAGGCGATCGCCCCGTGGACGGGGAATTGTCCACAGGTTTTGACGGAGCGGCGTCCCAGGATTCGGGGCCGAAGAAATACGGCGGACTCAAGAAATTCGGATTGTCGTGCGCTGCAATCGCTGTGGCGCTCCCGGTGATCAGCGCCTGCGGTTCCGGTTACACCGCCGGAACAATCAACATTTACGCGCCCGCCGATGGTGCCTCATTCATCGAAGAGGCCGGCAATACCTGCACCAAGAATTCGAATGGCGAATACAAGATCAAGACATTCGCCCTCCCGAAAGCCGCCGACGATCAACGGCTGCAGTTGGCGCGCAGGCTCGCAGGCAACGACAAGGGCCTCGACCTCATGGGCATGGATGTGGTGTGGACCGCTGAGTTCGCCGACGCGGGCTGGATCGAACCGGTCCCGGATGACATGGCCGCCACCATCGCCGACACGACGCTCGGTGGGCCGGTCGAGACCGCGCTGTGGAAGACCGACGAAGACGAAAAAGAGCGTCTCTACGCGATTCCCACCTGGACCAACACCCAGCTGCTCTGGTATCGGAAAGACGTTCTCCAGCAATATCTGAACCGGACCACCCCGCCCACGACGTGGGACCAGATGCTGGTCGAGAACGAAGAGATCCGCAAAGCAGGCGGACCGAGCTACATCATGGTGCAGGGCAAGCAATACGAGGGCCTGATGGTGTGGTTCAACTCGGTCCTCGTCAGTGCCGGTGGGCAGGTACTCGACCCGGAGAACCCCAACAAGCAGACACTTAACGACACCCCCGAACACCGGGCCGCCACGCTGCGGGCGCTGCAGACACTGAAAGCTGTTGCCACCGCGCCTGGCGCCGATCCCTCGATCACGAACAGTGACGAGTCGTCGGCGCGGCTCGGGATGGAAAGCGGCCTGGCCACCTTCGAGGTCAACTGGCCGTTCGTGTTCCCGTCGATCCGGTCGAACTCCGCCGCCGGTGACGTCGCGTTCATGAAGGAGGTGCAGCAGCAGTTCGGTCCGCTGTTCGCCGATCCCGACAATCCGCCTGCCGATGAGGATCTGGCTCCGGCCAACGACCTGGTGCGGAACAAGTTCGACTTCGCCAGGTACCCGGGTGTGGAAGCCGATCAGCCGTCAAAAGTGACGCTCGGTGGCGTCAACATCGCGGTTGCGGACACCTCGCAGCAAAAAGAACTGGCGTTCAAGGCCGCTCAGTGTTTGACCGACGAGCAGTCACAGAAGCTGTACTCGATCAGCGGTGGCACCCCTCCCACGATCGAGTCCATCTACAGCGACCCCGAGTTCAAGGCCGCGTACCCGATGGGCGATGCGATCAAGGCTCAGTTGGAGACCGGTTCGGCCGCACTGCGCCCGGCCTCGCCTGACTACCAGGCGATTTCGACGCTGATAACCGCAAAGCTCAGCCCGGTCGGCTCCTGGGATCCGGAACCGATGGTCGACATACTCGCCGAACAGGTCGACAAGGCCATCAAAGGGGAGGGACTGATCCCATGACCGCAACGATGGACAGAGAATCTGCACCGAGCAAGAAAAAGAAGAAGCCCCCGCTCAGTGAGGGCAAGCGGGCCGAGCGGCGGCTGGGCCTCTGGCTGATCACCCCGGCGGTGATCATGATGATCCTCGTCACCGGATACCCGATCGTGTATGCCTTTTGGCTAAGTCTGCAAAAGGCGAGCCTGTCGGCGCCCGGCGATGACGAGTTCATCTGGTTTTCCAACTACGGCACCGTACTGACCGACAGCTATTGGTGGACGGCGCTCAGTGTCACGCTGTTCATCACGGTCGTGTCGGTCGTCATCGAGTTGGTGCTCGGCATGGCGATCGCACTTGTCATGCACCGCACGCTCTTTGCCAAAGGCGCGATCCGCACGGTGGTCTTGATCCCGTACGGCATCGTGACCGTGGTCGCGGCGTTCTCCTGGTACTACGCCTGGACACCGGGTACGGGTTATCTGGCGAACCTCCTGCCGGACGGCAGCGCACCGCTCACCGAGCAGTGGCCGTCATTGGCGATCATCATCCTCGCCGAGGTCTGGAAGACAACACCATTCATGGCGCTGCTGCTCCTGGCCGGATTGGCTCTGGTCCCGGACGATCTGCTCAAGGCGGCACAGATGGACGGTGCCGGTGCCTGGACTCGGCTGTGGCGGATCATTCTTCCGCTGATGAAGCCCGCGATCCTGGTGGCGCTGCTGTTCCGCACCCTCGATGCCTTCCGCGTATTCGACAACATCTACATCCTGACCAGAGGTAGCAACAACACCTATTCGGTCTCGATGTTGGGCTACGACAACCTGTTCAAGGCGTTCAACCTGGGCGTCGGCTCCGCGATCAGCGTGTTGATCTTCCTTTGCGTTGCGATCATCGCGTTCATCTTCATCAAGTTGTTCGGGGCCTCGGCGCCCGGCTCTGACAACGAGGGGCGGTAGGCACCGATGAATAATTTGATGGGACGCCGTATCGGGTGGTCGGTCGTCAACCTGCTCGTGTTGGTCTACGCGTTGATTCCGGTCCTGTGGATCATGAGCCTTTCGTTCAAGCCACCGGGGTCGGTGAAGGACGGTAATTTCATCCCGTCCGAATGGACGTGGGACAACTACACCAGCATCTTCGAGACCAGTGCATTCACCTCGGCGCTGCGCAACTCGATCGGAATCGGGTTGATCACCACGGTGATCGCCGTGGCCCTGGGCACGATGGCCGCCTATGCCATTGCGCGCCTGGACTTTCCGGGCAAGAAGGCGTTGGTGGGCGCGGCTTTGCTGATCGCGATGTTCCCGCAGATCTCATTGGTGACACCGTTGTTCAACATCGAACGCCGGCTCGGTCTGTTCGACACCTGGGCCGGTCTGATCCTGCCGTACATCACCTTTGCGTTGCCGCTGGCGATCTACACGTTGTCGGCCTTCTTCCGGGAGATTCCCTGGGAGCTGGAGAAGGCCGCCAAGATGGACGGCGCCACTCCGGCACAGGCTTTCCGTAAGGTGATCGCGCCGCTGGCCGCGCCGGGCATCGTCACCGCGGCGATCCTGGTGTTCATCTTCGCCTGGAACGACCTGCTGCTGGCCATCTCGTTGACATCGACGGAGCGATCGATCACGGCTCCGGTGGCGATCGCGAACTTCACCGGCAGCAGCCAATTCGAAGAACCCACGGGATCGATCGCGGCGGCGGCTGTGGTCATCACGATCCCGATCATCATCTTTGTCCTTCTGTTCCAACGTCGAATCGTTGCCGGTCTGACCTCCGGCGCTGTGAAGGGATAACCAATGTCCGATATCGTGCTGGACCAGGTGACCAAGAAATACCCGGATGGTTCGGTGGCCGTCAACGATGTGAACATCAACATCGCCGACGGTGAGTTCATCATCCTGGTCGGCCCTTCCGGCTGCGGGAAGTCGACAACGCTCAACATGATTGCCGGCCTGGAGGACATCACCTCGGGGGAGTTGCGGATCGCCGGCGAGCGGGTCAATGAGAAGGCGCCCAAGGACCGCGACATCGCCATGGTGTTCCAGTCCTATGCGCTCTATCCGCACATGACGGTGCGCCAGAACATCGCGTTCCCGTTGACCCTGGCGAAACTGTCCAAGGCAGAGGTCTCGGAGAAGGTCGACGAAGCTGCGCGCATCCTCGACCTCGGTCAGTACATGGACCGCAAGCCGTCGAATCTGTCCGGTGGTCAACGACAGCGCGTGGCGATGGGCCGGGCTATCGTCCGTTCTCCCAAGGCCTTCCTGATGGACGAGCCACTGTCGAACCTCGATGCGAAGCTGCGCGTGCAGATGCGGACCGAGATCGCGGTACTCCAGCAGCGCCTGGGCACCACGACGGTATACGTGACCCACGACCAGACCGAGGCCATGACCCTCGGCGACCGGGTCGTGGTGCTGCGGGCGGGCAATGTTCAGCAGATCGGGACGCCCGCCGAGCTCTACAATTCGCCGGCGAATCTGTTCGTTGCCGGATTCATCGGGTCGCCGTCCATGAACTTCCTGCCGGGACGATTGACCCAGACCGGCATCGAAACCGCCATCGGTGAGGTCGTACCCATCGACGTGGGCAAGGTCATCGACAACGCCAAGCAGGTCAAGAGCAACGGTGAGGTGCTGATCGGTATCCGGCCCGAACATTTCGAGGACGCGAATCTGGTTGATGCGATTGCGAAGTCGCGGGGCGCGACATTCGACGCGAAGATCACGGTGCTCGAGTCGATGGGTTCGGACAACTACGCGTACTTCAACATCGAAGGCGGACAGGCATCGTCTGCCGCGCTGGCCGAGATCGCGGCCGATGCCGGTCAGGAGATGGGCAGCGGTCAGTTGATCGCACGGCTTTCACCCGAGTCGCCAATCGCCAAGGGGCAGCAGGCAGAACTGTTCTACGACACCTCGAAGGTCCTGGTGTTCGACCAGCACAGCGGCGCAAACCTCAGCTTGTAGGGGCCGGCGGTCAGGGCATCAGGGGAGCTTGCGGCGACGACGCGCGCGGGTGAGGAGTTCGTCGATGATCTCCTCATCCCAGATGTGCCTGCGCACCAGACGGTAACGCTCGCACGCCAGCCACAGATACAGTTCGGCGTCGCTGTCGATGTCGGGCAGGACCTCCGCGCGGCGAGCCATCCTGACCACCGGTAGGAATTCTTCGCCGAACCAGCGGCGCGCGACCTCGGCCCGGTGAAGGAATGTTCCCGTTTCCTGGCTGAGCCGAAAACCCCACGCTTCGATGTTCTCTGCCAGTTCGGCGTAGTCGAAGGGGTCGTCGAACGAGATCGCCTCGCGCTGTTTGCCTTCCAGCGGGACGCGGGACAAGAAGAGCCGACGGTGATCCTTCATGATCAGGTCCGAGCGGGCATTGATGCCCTCGGGGGATATCCGCGTGTGGATCTCGGTGACATAGGCGTCGATCGTGCTGAATTTCCGGGCGATGGCGATCGACACGCGATGATGACCGTCGATGACAAAATGCATCTTGCCGATGCGGTACAGCTGGACCGGTGGTACGGATTCGCCTCGGCGCTGGGCGGCGGCGAGCCGTTGCCATCGTTCTCGCACCCGGGCCGATGTCGGCCGGAAGTAGCGGTCGAAATCGCGGGTGCGGTCGACGCTTCCGACAATCGTGGAGACTTCCACAACGACCAGGCCGAGGTAGGTTTCACCGGTCTTGCCCAAGGCGGCAACAACTTCGTCGAACGGCAGAATCGTGTTGACGTCGGCAGGCTGCCGGGTCAGCCAGGCCGACAGCCGGGCCAGTTCGGCTTTTCGACGTTGCCTGCTGAAGTCGTTTTCGGCGTCGGGGCCGGGAAACCCGGTGTCACGAGCCATGTCGCCTCCGTTGGACCGTGATCTCGCCGCCGCCCGGTTCGATGTCGAAGACGCTGTATCCGACGGTGTTCATCGAGATCGTGCTCGAACGCAGCGACCCACCGAGCCTTCGTTTCTTGTGCAAGATCGTGTGGTCCATCGGCGTCTGTCCGTGAGGATGGATGTGTCCGTGTACCAACAGTTGTGGGCGCAGGCGGTAGATCAGCGGCAGGTAGCAACGGAAACCGCGATGGGGTCCGTCTTCGGCGTCTCCGATACCGCGGGGCGGGCTGTGGGTCAGCAGGATGTCGATGTCACCGAACCCGGGTGTGAAACGGTAGCGGAACCGTTGGAGCGCAAGCCGGTTGGCGTGTCGGCGCTGGGTGGCCTCGCGGTACTGGTTGGGTCCGTCGCTGTAGCGGATGCTGCCACCGAGCCCGGCGATGCGCAGTCCGGCGACCGTCACGATCCGGCCGTCGGCGTTCACCGCCCCCTGCGGACCGGGGTCTGTGGTCGGTAGTCCGGCTCTGGTCCAGCCGCTACGTGTGCGTTTGTACCCGCTCAGGTCGCGGTCGTGGTTACCTGGCACGAAGACGCAGGGCGCCTCGAACCGGATCATCAGCTTTTCGAGATAGTCGAAGGGCAGGTCGCCGGCACCGATGATGAGGTCAGGCGCGAGTTCGTCGGCCGCCCCATGTTGGAGGCTGTCGACGACTTCGTCCGAGACCGCGAGCACACGTACCACTTCACCGACCCTAGCCACTTCGCCGACCTCAGCCATTTCATCGACCCTAGCCACTTCGCCGACCTCAGCCATTTCATCGACCCTAGCCACTTCGCCGACCTCAGCCATTTCATCGACCCTAGCCTCGTGGGGCCGTCGAGATACCGAAGATGGTGGTGTTTAACTAGGCAGTGCAATGAGTGATTCAGAATCGTCGGTGATCGAACGGGTGTCGGCGCACCTTCAGCAGGCATTCTCCGGTGCGGAGCCCCAGCGGGCATCGGTGACCTTTTTGGGTTTGGAATCGATTGACGTACTGCGATTCACCGGCGGTTTCGATGCTGCCGGGGGCGCTTCGGACGGGGCTGTCGAGGTCGCCTATGTCTCACTGGGTTGCAGCCGCCATCCGATGGGTGAGCCGGATCAGATGCTGGTCGATCCCAGCGTTGGTCCCCGTGGCGAGATCGTGGTCCGGATGTACGCTGCGTCGCCGCTGCCGGGACTTCATCGCAGCGTCGCGATGCTGGCGGCGGCACCGGCGGTCGAGGGCCTGGTGCTCACCCCCGACGGTTTGATCGACCTCGGTGAGCCGCTCTGGGAGGGTTCGAACTGCACGGCCGTGGTGTTGGAGGCCGACGCCGTCGCACCGTGCCCGCTGCCCGGCGACCTCGAAGACGTGATGTTCTTCCGGGCCATCCCGATCACTGCCAACGAGGCCGCCTGGGTTCGCTTGAAAGGTCTCGACGCCCTGCGCAGCGCCTGGACCGAGGCGGGTATCGACGTCCGCGATCCGGTCCGCGCCGGCGCCACCATCGGCTGAGCCCCGACCGGTCAGAGGCGGGGCGGGCCCTGTGCAATCCGCTTGCGGGTGGCCTCGAGATCACCGCCCGCGGTGAAGCTCGATTCGATCCACCAGGTTGCACCGGCGGTGCGGCATGCCTCGACAACGGCGTTGTCCGACGGACTCTCGGTGGTGCCGAATCTGATGACGTCGTAGGGATCCTCGCCAGTGCGATGGGTGGTGACGTAGTCGACCGCGCTGCGGACATCCTCCGGGGCGACGTCGAGTCCGTAAGTACCGGCGGTGACCAGTCCGTCCCACCGCGCAGCGCGCCGGAGCGGGCTGCGGGCCGGCCACGACGCGGCGACCCAGATCGGTACCCGCGGTTGCTGCACCGTGGGTGTGAATGCGGCGCATTCGATGTCGTAGTGGTCGCCGTGATGGTTCACCGGTTGTCCGCTCAGGAGCTGAGCCAGGACGTCGAGACCTTCGTCGAGCGCTTCCGCCCGTTCCTTGGGGTCGCTGCTGTCGCCGAATGCGGCGTAGTCGGGGAGGTACGGGTAACCGGCACCGACCCCCAGGGTCAGGCGTCCGCCGGAGAGATGGTCAAGGGTGATGATCTCGCGAGCCAGTTTGCCCAGATGTCGTCGGGGGACCGGGGTGACCAGTGTGCCCAATCGGATGCGCTCGGTTTGCAATGCCATCGCGGCGAGTGCGATCCACGGGTCGACCACGGGTTCGGTGAATTGCAGATGGTCCCAGAGGAAGAATCCGTCCCATCCGGCCGCTTCGGCGTCCGCCGCCAGGCCTGCGAGAACCCGGGCGTCGCCGCAGAAGTCGAAGTTCGGTGTGTAGTAACCGAACTTCATCGGAGGAACCTGTGTGGATGTGGGAGGCATGGGCCAGAATGTTACAGATATTCCAGTTCTTGTAAAGTGTGTATGTGACGATTGATGGGCGTGGTGACAGCGATTCCAGCCGGACGCGGATCCTCCGGGCGACGGCGACGGTGCTTGCCCGGATGGGTCCGAGCCGGTTGAGCATGTCCGAGGTGGCGACGGCTGCGAAGGTGTCGCGGCCCACGCTGTACCGGTACTTCCCATCGAAGGAAGCGCTACTGGATGCGCTCGGTCAGCACGAGCAGGAGCGGGTGCGCGCGGCGGTGGCGGCCGCGGTTGACGGATTGAGCGGCCGCGAACGACTCGAGGCGCTGTTGCGGTACATGGTCGAGTCGCACAACTCCTATCCGCTCCGGAACCTCATCCTCATCGAACCCGAGCATGAGTTGGGCGAGATCGAACGCGTGCTACCTGTTGTGCAGCAATGGATTGCACCCGAATTCCCTGGCGAGGGTGGCGCCACGACCGCAGGCGCGATCGCGCGTATCGCGATCTGCCACTACCTTTTTCCCGCAGACGACAACGGTGCGTCGTTTCTCGCCCAGCTGCGTCAGGTCGCCGGGCTCGGCGACTGAGGAAGCAGGATGTCCCGGCTCAAACGTGAGACGTGTTCAGAGCCAATGATTTTTGCGGAACGTGCGCCACAGCGCAGTGCAGACGCCGACGAGGAAGGCCAGCACGATGAAGTAGCTGTACTTCCACTGCAGCTCGGGGATGTTCTCGAAGTTCATGCCGTAGATACCTGCGACCATCGTCGGCACCGATGCAATTGCAACCCAGGCCGAGATCTTGCGCATGTCGGTATTCTGTTGGATACCCACCTTGGCTCCGGCCGCATCGATGAGCGACGTCAGCACCTCGTCGTAGCTCGCGATCTGCTCGTTGACGCTGCTGTGGTGGTCTTGGACATCGCGGAAGTATCGGCGCACTTCCTTGGGCACCAGCTTGTCCTCGGATCCGGTCAGGCGGCGTAGTGCCAATTCGAGTGGATCGACCGCCCGCCGTAGTTCCATCACCTCACGCTTGAGGAGATACACCGGTTCGATCTCGACCCGGCGGCCGGGAGAGAAGACGGTCTCTTCCATGGCGTCGACATCCACCTCGATGCGTGCCGTGACGTCGATATAGGTGTCGATCACGTGGTCGGCCACCGCGTGCATCACCGCGCTGGGTCCCAACACGAGCAGCTCGGGACGCGCTTCGAGATCTTTGCGCACTCCCGCCAATCCGGTGTGATCGCCGTGGCGGACCGTGATGACGAAGTCGGGGCCCGATATCACCATGATCTCGCCCGTTTCGACGACTTCGTTGGCGACCTGAAGTGTTTCGTGTTCAAGATATTTCACGGTTTTGAGCACCAGGAACAGAATGTTGTCGTACTGCTCCAGTTTGGGGCGCTGGTGTGCCAGGACCGCATCTTCCACAACCAGTTCGTGAAGCCCAAAAGCCTCTGCGACACTTTCCATCTGGCGGTTGTCAGGGGCGTGCAGACCGACCCAGACATAGCCTCGACCGGTCGTCTGGACCTCTTTGAGGGCGCCGGAGAAGGTGCGCATGCCGGGCAGGCGGTGACCCTCCACGTACACCGCGCAGTCGACAACCGCTCGTGATGGTGGAATCGGCACCGGTGCCGCGACTTTCGGTTCGACGGCGCCGGGGCGAAGATGTGGCCGCGAGGGCATGACAGCCTCCTTCGTTGCGGGTGTCGAACTCAGACTCGACCCCTCGAAGATCGTACGCCCTCCATACCACCCGGCGTCGCCATCGGCCATGGGTTGCGAATCAGGTGAGAGACTGTGCGCCATGGGCTTCGACACCACGCTCTACCTGACCATGTTGATCACGCTCGTGGTGATCATGGACCCGCCCGGACAGGTGCCGCTGTTCCTGTCGCTGGTCGGTCATCGTCCGCCTGCGGTGCGCAACCGTGCCGCCTGGCAGGCACCGGCCGTGAGTTTCTTGGTGATCACGGTGTTCGCGATCGCGGGCAACGCGATATTGAGCTACCTGCACATCGGCATACCCGCGTTGCAGGGCGCCGGGGGACTGTTGCTGCTGCTGGTGGCGCTGCAGCTACTGACCGGCCTCGGTAACGCCGGGAATCCGCAGTCGGTCTCCGACGATGTGAATGTCGCGCTGGTGCCGCTCGGGACCCCGCTGCTCGCCGGTCCGGGCGCCATCGCGGCGGTCATCGTCAACGTCAGTCAGGCCGACGGTGACACCGCCGCCTACCTCGCGATCGGTGCCGCGATCATCACCGTCCACATCGTGCTGATCGCGGTGCTGCGCTTCTCGACGGTCCTGATCAAGGTGCTCGGTATCGGCGGGATCACCCTGATGGCCAAGATCGCGGGCCTGTTGCTCGCGGCGATCGCGGTCCAGTTGATCGCCGATTCAGTGCGGGGCTTCATCGTCGCAGGCTAGTGACTCGAACCGATCGAAATGTTGCCTGATGCTCACGATCCGGAGGTCTTGGAGTGTGAGCCCGGTCATCTGAAGTAGCGTTGTCGCCGTGACCGAGCCCCGGGGCGCCGAATCGCCCGTAAACGATGACAGTGCAGCAACAACGATCACCCGCGAGGAGATCTTTGCCGGCCATGAAGGCGGCAAATTGTCGGTGAACATCACCGCGCCTCTCGATACCAAGCGGGCGTTGTCCATTGCTTACACACCCGGCGTTGCCGAGGTGTCCCGGGCGATTGCGGCCGACCCCGAACTCGCGCGCCGCTACACCTGGACCAACCGCCTGGTGGCAGTTGTCAGTGACGGCAGTGCAGTGCTCGGACTCGGCGACATCGGGCCGCTGGCCTCGTTGCCGGTGATGGAGGGCAAGTCTGCCCTGTTCAAGAACTTCGCAGGCCTCGATTCGATCCCGCTGGTGTTGAGCACGAAGGATCCCGACGAGATCGTCGAAACCCTGGTTCGGTTGCGGCATTCGTTCGGTGCGGTCAACCTCGAGGACATCTCTGCGCCCCGCTGTTTCGAGATCGAGAGGCGGGTCATCGAGGCTCTCGACTGCCCGGTGATGCACGACGATCAGCACGGCACCGCGATTGTGGTCCTGGCCGCGCTGAAGGCCGCCACCAAACTGCTCGGCAAGCCCCGTGGCTCGCTGAAGATCGTGATCTCCGGTGCCGGTGCCGCCGGTGTGGCGTGTACCAACATGCTGCTGGCCGACGGTATCGCCGATGTCACCGTGATCGACAGCAAGGGCATCGTGCACACCGGACGCACCGACCTCAACGACGTGAAGGCCGAGCTGGCCTCGCGTACCAACCCCGATGGCCGGGTCGGATCGTTGTCGGACGCGTTGGTCGGCGCCGATGTCTTCGTGGGCGTCAGTGCGGGCAAGGTGCCCGAGGCGGCGCTCGCGACCATGAACTCCGACGCCATCATCTTTGCGCTGTCGAACCCCGATCCGGAGGTCCACCCCGAGATCGCGGCGAAGTACGCGGCTGTGGTGGCCACCGGGCGTAGCGACTTCCCCAACCAGATCAACAACGTGCTGGCTTTCCCCGGCGTGTTCCGGGGTGCGCTCGACGCAGGCGCCCGGCGCATCACCGAGGCGATGAAACTCGCTGCCGCCGACGCAATCGTCGAGGTGCTCGGCGACGATCTGTCGGCGCAGATGATCGTGCCCAGCCCGCTCGATCCACGGGTCGCGCCTGCGGTCGCCGCCGCAGTTGCCCGGGTCGCCGCTGAGTGAGCAGTTTCATGAACCGCGGGTCTCGGCGGATGCTGCCGGCGTTGGTGCTGGCAGGCGCACTGATCCTCGGGGGATGCTCAGAACCCGGCCCGACGGCGCAGCCGTTGGTCACCGGGTCGACCCCGGACACCCCGAGCCGCGTGGTGACGGCCATTTATGCAGGCGCTCTGCAGAACGCGGGCGCCGACGTCTCCGACGATCACCCGGTGGGCGACTACTCCGAGCTGCTGGCCGGGATGGACGAGCGTTCGGTCGATCTGATGCCGACCTGGTCGGGGGAGTTGCTCAGCCAACTCAATCCCGGTGCCACCGGCCGCAGTGCCGAAGACGTCTACAACGAGTTGAATCAGGCACTACCGCAGGGTGTTTCGGTGGGTGATGCGACGTCGGTGCAGGACAAGACGCTCGTGTACATCTCGTCGGAACTGGCCACCACGGCCGACGTCGACGAACTCTCCGATTGTGGTCGACTCCCGGCCGGTCTGCCACTGGTGACCGTCACCGAGCCCGACCCGGTCACGCTGACCGAGTTGGGCAGTGCCGGTTGTGCTTTCGCATCACCGGTGGTGCTCGGTGTCGACGAGGCCATCGCGGAGGTCGCGGCAGGCCGGGCCGCGGGACTGTTCTCGGCGCTGGGCGTCGTCGGCGACGATTCCGGGCTGCAGGCCCTGGCCGATACCACCGACACATTGCGTGCCCAGGATCTGGTGCCGGTCTTCCGGACCGCGGCCCTGGACCGCGACCTGTTCCGCGCGATGAACAAGGTTGCCGGAGAGCTGACCACCGCCGACCTCACCACGATGGCGGAGCAGGTCGACGGCGGTGCCGAGGTGTCGGCTGTGGCCGGTCGCTGGCTGGCCGAACACAGCAGCTGACCGCCCCCCTACGTCTGGACGACCGCTAAGTCTCGACGTCCGCGCTGGTTCTGGTCAGGTGCCCGGTCAGGAAGCCGCCGAGTTCGTCGACCGCCGCTGCGGCCGCCGGCATCAGGGGTGCGGCCACGTGCCCGACGTGCCAGAGCCGACCCAGGTCGCTGAAGGTCGTGTCGACCCCGGCCGCCTCGAGGCGGCCGGCGAAGTCGGTGACCTGCTGCAGCAACATCTCCGGCCGGCCGACCTGGACCAGGGTCGGCGGTAGCCCGGTGAGGTCGCCGCGCACGGGTGCATACCTCGGATCGTCGGGATCGCCGTCGCCGAGGTACATTTCGGCGCTTCGGTTGGCCCAGGCAGCATTGACAACGATGTCGGTGCCGTTGTCGTCCTGCCGTGCCGTGGGATCAACCCACGGCGAGATCAGTCCCAGCGCGGCCGGGCGCAGGCCGTGCTCGTCGATCAGGACCCGTGCGGTCGCCACGCTCAATCCGCCGCCTGCCGAGTCACCGGCGATGGCGATGGACTCGGGTTCGTACCCGCGCGTCACCAGATCGCGAAATGCAGCCACCGCGTCGTCGACTGCTGCCGGGCACGGATGTTCCGGCGCCAGGCGGTAATCGAGGACATAGACCTCGGCCCGGGCGGCCGCCGCCAAACTGGTTGTCAGGCCGCGATGGGACCTCGGCGACCCGGTGACATAGGCGCCGCCGTGGAGGTAGAGGATCGCTTGGGCGTGCTGGGTCGGTCCGACGGTGATCCGTTCGGCAGGCAGGCCGCCCAGAACGATCTTGCGGATCACCTGATCGGCGACCGGAGGTATCAGTAATGCGCTGGCATCGAGCAGCCGTCGCGAAACGGTGGGCGTCAACCGAGCATTCAACGCCAGCCGGAAGACGGGTTTGAACAGACGTTCGCTGAGTGGAATCGACAGGGCCAGAGAAGGACTCATCGCTCGATCACAGCACCGACGTCGGGTTGTGGGGAACCTTTTCCGGCTTCGGTGCAACCCGGCCGGCGAACCTGGAGATCACCACTTCGTACAGTGAACCGCCGGCGCGGACCAGGACGTCGATGATCTTTGCATCGGCACCGACCAGCACGCGGGGACGGTTCTTCTCGATCGCGGCGATGATGATCTCGGCGGCGCGCGGTGAGGTCGTCCGGGCCAGCTTCTTGTCGAAGAGTTCGGCGGCGGTGCGCTGATCGTGACCCTCTGACACCGTCGAATTGCGCGCGATGGCGGTCTTGATTCCGCCGGGATGCACGCAGGTGACCTGCACCGGATGCCCGGCGATCCGCATCTCCTGGTAAAGCGACTCGGTGAATCCGCGCACCGCGAACTTGGCTGCGTTGTAAGCGCTTTGGCCGGGCATCGCCAGGATCCCGAACAATGACGAGGTGTTCACGATGTGGCCGTCGCCCGATGCGATGAGGTGGGGGAGGAAGGCCTTGGTGCCGTTGACCACACCCCAGAAGTCGACGTCCATCACGCGCTCGTATTGCTTGAACTCGGTGATCTCGACTTCGCCGTGATGGGCGATGCCTGCGTTGTTGATGACCAGGTTGACCTTGCCGAAATGTGCCGCGACGGTATCGGCGTATTCGAGTACGGCTTCGCGTTCGGCGACATTGAGCAGCTGCGAATGAACCTGTGCACCGCGAGCTTTCAGTAGCCGTTCGGTCTCATCGAGTCCGGAAGGGTTGACGTCGCTGATCGCGACGAGCGCGCCCTTGGCCGCCAGCTGCAGTGCCAGGTCTCGGCCCATGCCTGATCCGGCCCCGGTCACCACGGCAACCTTGCCCTTGAAGTCCTTCACGATGTCACCGTTTCTGTTGCGGGTCGGGTGTGTTCGGCCGTCGCACCGGTGTGCGCACTGGCGGTGTCGTATGCGGCCAGATCGAACTTACGCGTGATACGGCGGTAGTTGAACGTGAATCCGGGCCACAGTGTGGTGATGTTGCCGAAGGCGTCCTTGTACCAACTGGCGCAGCCGCCGGTCTCCCAGACGCTGGACTTCAGGTTCTTCTGGATGCCGACGTTGTAGTCGTGCTGTACATCGGATCGGACCTCGACGCGGGCGATGTCGTACTTGCGTTGCAGCTTGAGGTAGTCGACGAGATAGTTCAGCTGCGACTCGATCATGTAGACCATCGAGGTGTGGCCGAGGCCGGTCGAGGGACCGACCATCAGGAAGAGGTTGGGGAACCCGTGCACGGTGGTGCCCTTGTACGCATTCATCCCGGTCGCGTCCCAGACCTCGGTGAGGCTGGCGCCGTCCTTGCCGATCATGTGCTCGAAGGCGGGGGAGTCGGTGACATGGAAGCCGGTCGCGACAACAATCGCGTCGACGTCGCGGGCGACCCCGTCGGCGGTGATGATCCCGGTGGCGGTGACCTCTTTGATGGGGTCGGTGACCAGGTCGACGTTCTTCTGGCCCAGCGCCGGGTAGTAGGTGTTCGACAGCAGGATGCGCTTGCATCCGACCTTCCAGTTCGGGGTGACCGCGGCGCGCAATGTGCGGTCGGAGATGCCGCGCGCGATGTTCCGCTTGCCGATGATCTTGGCGGGCGCGAGCACATTGGGGGCGTGTGTCAGGCCGAAGGAGACCAGCTCGTGCGAGGCGTAGATACCGCCCCTGGCGGCCTTCTGGAACCCGGGAATGTTCTTGAACGCCCAGTTCTCGGCGGCCGAGTACGGGCGATCCGCGCGCGGCAGCACCCATGGCGCGGTCCGCTGGTAGACGTCGAGTCGGCCGACCTTCTCGGCCAGTTCCGGAATGATCTGGATGGCCGAGGCGCCGGTACCGATGACCGCGACCCGTTTGCCCTCGAGGTCGTAGTCGTGGTTCCACTGCGCCGAGTGGAAGACCTCGCCCGTGAAGTCGCCGATGCCCTTGATGTCGGGGAGTTTGGGTTCGCAGAGCGGTCCGACACCGGCGATCACAAATGTCGCACGGTAGTCACCGGTAGAGGTCTTGATGGCCCACTGGCCGGCAGGCTCATCCCAGGTGATGCTGTTGACCTCGGTGTTCCACTGCGTGTTGGGCGCAAGGTTGTGCTGATCTGCGACCGCGTTGATGTAGCGGTGGATTTCTGGCTGCCGGGAGAACGAGCGGCTCCACGAGGGATTGAGTGCGAACGAATACGAGTAGAGGTGAGAGGGCACATCGCAGGCGGCACCGGGGTAGGTGTTGTCGCGCCAGGTGCCGCCGAAGTCACTTCCGCGATCAAGGATCACGAAGTCGTCGATACCCTGTTGCCGCAGCTTGATCGCGGCGCCGAGTCCGGAGAAGCCCGCGCCGATGATGGCGATCTTTACAACGTTCATGGGTACGAACATACCCACTACTGACCGAGTGTCAATAGGGATGGGTCCAGCTGGCTGCGCTTCGTGTCCACTCACGGGTCCAGCTCCGCTGCGCTTCGTGTCCACTCTTGGGTCCAGCTCCGCTGCGCTTCGTGTCCACTCTTGGGTCCAGCTCCGCTGCGCTTCGTGTCCACTTATTGACGACAAGTCAGTAGGGTGAACATTCATGACCACTGCCCGTCGTACCCGAATGAGTCCGCAGGCCCGTCGCGATCAGCTGATCGAACACGGACTGCAGATGCTCTCCGACCGGGCGCTGGACCAGGTGTCGGTCGAGGAGGTGGCCGAGGCCGCCGGGGTCTCGCGCGCCCTGCTGTTCCACTATTTCGAGTCCAAACAGGACTTTCTGGTGGCGCTGACGACCACGCAGAGTCAGCGGATGCTCGAACGTACCGAACCGGATCTGAGCCTGGGAGATCCTCTCGCGATCGCTCGCGCATCCCTCGCCGAATTCATCGACTACGTCTCGGCCAACAGGTCGGCCTATCTGGCGATCCTGCAGGGTGTCGGCGCCTCGGATCCGGCGATGCGCAAGGTCGCCGACGACACCCGCGCGGTCATGGCCGAGCGGGTTCTCGGTTTGGCCGACCTACTGAATCTGCAGCGCACACCGATCCTCGAACTGGCGGTGCACGGCTGGGTCACGTTCAGCGAACAGGTCACCGTCCGCTGGCTACTCGATGACACCGGCGTCACCCGCGAGACCCTCATCGAACTGATCACCCGAGCCCTGCCGCTGCTCGCGACCACCGCCGGAACCTTGGACACTGCCGGCGATTAGCCCCCGGATACCAATAATGTGCCCTTCTGGCGACTGAAAGCCCTGGTGGGCGCCGCCAAAAGGGCACATTATCGGGGGGTTGGATCAGGCGAACGCGGTATCCACGATCTCCTGCTGCTCGACGGCATGGACCTTCGACGAGCCCGATGACGGTGCGGACATCGCGCGACGCGACACGCGCCGCAATCCGCTGAAGTACTCGGGCAGCATCTCCGGCAGCGTCAGGCCGAAGTACGGCCATGCACCCTGGTTCTTCGGCTCTTCCTGGACCCAGAACACTTCTTTCATGTTCGGGTACTGGTCGAGCGCGTTCTTGAGGCGCTTGTGCGGAACCGGGTAGAGCTGCTCGATCCGGACGATCGCGATGTCATCGCGGTTGTCCTTCGCCTTGCGTGCGGCCAGCTCGTAGTAGAGCTTGCCCGACACCAGCAGCACCCGCTCGACCTTGCTGCGATCGCCGCCACCATCGAAGGCCGGATCGTCGATGACCGAGCGGAACTTGCCATCGGTGAACTCGGAGATCGGGGAGACCGCTGCCTTGTTGCGCAGCATCGACTTCGGGGTGAAGACAACCAGTGGTCGGCTGATCCCGTCGAGGACGTGGCGCCGCAACAGGTGGAAGTAGCTCGCCGGTGTCGACGGCAGTGCGACGGTCATCGAACCCTCGGCGCACAACTGCAGGAACCGCTCGATGCGGCCCGAGGTGTGGTCGGGACCCTGACCCTCGTGGCCGTGCGGGAGCAGCAGCACCACGTCGGAGGTCTGGCCCCACTTGGCCTCACCCGACGAGATGAACTCGTCAATGATCGACTGTGCGCCGTTCACGAAGTCACCGAACTGGGCTTCCCACAGCACAAGTGCGTCGGGATCGCCAACGGAGTAGCCGTATTCGAATCCGACGACCGCGTACTCGCTCAGCGAGGAGTCGTAGACGAGGAACTGGCCGGGGCTGTCCGGGTTGGTCTCGGCAACCGTGCGCAGCGGCGTGTACTCGTCGCCGGTCTCCCGGTCGATGAGCACCGAGTGTCGCTGGGTGAACGTGCCACGACGTGAGTCCTGGCCCGACAGGCGGACCGTGCGGCCCTCTTCGACGAGTGAGCCGAAGGCGAGCAATTCGCCGAACGCCCAGTCGACGTTGCCGTTGCGCGACATGTCCTGACGCTTCTTGAGTACCGGCTGGACCCGCTGATGGACGGTGAAGCCCTCGGGCACGTTGGCGAAGGCGTCGCCGATCCGTTCCACGGTCTCTTTGCTGACCTTGGTCTCCAGTTTCACCGGGAGAGCCTGATCGGATTCGACCGACGGGCTCGGAGTGGCCTGGTACTTCTCGAGTTCGCGGACCTCGTTGAAGACCCGTTCGAGCTGACCCTGGTAGTCGCGCAGGGCGTCTTCGGCCTCTTTGAGCGAGATGTCACCGCGGCCGATGAGGGCTTCGGTGTAGCTCTTGCGGACGCTGCGCTTGGTGTCGATCACGTCGTACATGGCCGGCTGGGTCATCGAGGGATCGTCACCCTCGTTGTGACCGCGACGGCGGTAGCACACGAGGTCGATGATGACGTCCTTGTTGAACTTCTGCCGGTAGTCGACGGCCAGCTTGGCCACCCACACGCAGGCTTCGGGGTCGTCGCCGTTGACGTGGAAGATCGGCGCACCGATCATCTTCGCGACGTCGGTGCAGTACTCCGACGAACGCGACGATTCCGGAGCGGTGGTGAAGCCGACCTGGTTGTTGACCACGATGTGGATCGTGCCGCCGGTGCGGTACCCGGGGAGCATCGCCAGGTTGAGGGTCTCGGCGACCACACCCTGGCCTGCGAATGCGGCATCGCCGTGCAGCATCAACGGCAGAACGGTGAATTCTTCTTCGCCACCCTTGTTGTGAAGGTCCTGCTTGGCGCGGACCAGTCCCTCGAGCACCGGGTCGACGGCCTCGAGATGCGACGGGTTGGCGGTCAGCGAGACGAGGATCTCGTTGTCGCCGAACATCTGGTAGTACTTGCCCTCGGCGCCGAGGTGGTACTTCACATCGCCCGACCCGTGTGCCTGCGACGGATTCAGGTTGCCCTCGAACTCGGTGAAGATCTGCGAGTACGGCTTACCGACGATATTGGCCAGCACGTTCAGCCGACCGCGGTGCGGCATACCGACAACAACCTCGTCGAGTGCGTATTCGGCGCTCTGGTCGATGACACCGTCCATCATCGGAATGACGGCTTCGGCACCTTCCAGCGAGAAACGCTTCTGCCCGACGTACTTGGTCTGCAGGAACGTCTCGAAGGCCTCGGCGGCATTGAGCTTCGACAGGATGTACTTCTGCTCGGCCACCGGCGGCTTGACGTGCTTGATCTCGACCCGGTCCTGCAGCCACTGCTGCTGTTCGGGTTCGAGGATGTGCGTGTACTCGACACCGACGTGGCGGCAGTACGAATCGCGCAGGATCGACAAGATGTCGCGCAGCTTCATCTTGTTCTCGCCGTGGAATCCGCCGACCTTGAAGCTGCGATCGAGATCCCACAGCGTCAGGCCGTAGGTCAGGACGTTGAGGTCGGGGTGGGAGGCGCGTGCATCCGAATCGAGCATCAGCGGATCGATGTCGGCCATCAGGTGGCCCCGATTGCGGTATGCCGCAATCAGTTCCAGAACCCGTGCGTTCTTGTCGACTTCACCTTCGGAGATGTCGCGACGCCACCGGATCGGCTCGTACGGGATGTGCAGCGTCGTGAACATCTCGTCGAAGAAATCATCCGACAGCAGCAACTGGTGGATCGTCCGCAAGAAGTCGCCGGACTCGGCGCCCTGGATGATGCGGTGATCGTAGGTCGAGGTCAGCGTCATCAGCTTGCCGACGCCCATCTCGGCGATGCGCTCGTCGCTGGCGCCCTGGAACTCGGCGGGGTACTCCATCGCGCCTGCGCCGATGATGGCGCCCTGGCCCTTCATCAAACGGGGGACCGAATGCACGGTGCCGATGGTGCCGGGGTTGGTGAGCGAGATTGTCACTCCGGCGAAGTCGTCGCCGGCGAGCTTGCCTTCGCGGGCCCGGCGGACGACGTCCTCGTAAGCGGCATGGAACTCGGCGAAGTTCATGTTCTCGCAGCGCTTGATGGCAGCAACCACCAGCATGCGCGATCCACCCTTGCCGGGAAGATCAATGGCAAGGCCGAGATTGGTATTCGCAGGTGAGACGATATTCGGCTTGCCGTCGACCTCGGCGAAGTGCCGGTTCAGGTTGGGGAACGACTTGATGGCCTGCACGATCGCGTAACCCAGGATGTGGGTGAACGAGATCTTGCCGCCGCGGGTACGGGCGAGATGGTTGTTGATGACCGTCCGGTTGTCGATCATCAGCTTCGCCGGAATCGCACGCACACTGGTGGCGGTCGGGATCTGCAACGATGCCGACATGTTCTTGGCAACGGTGGCCGCTGCGCCGCGCAACACCTGAGAGGAAACCTCGGTGGCAGCCGGGGCGGTCGGCTTCTTTGCGGTGGTCTTCTTCGAGACGGTTGCGTCCTTGGTCGGCGCAGGCGACTTCGCCTTGGCCGGAGCCTTGGGCGCATCTGCCTTTGCCGCAGGCGCGGTGGTGGCCTTTGCCGAGGACGCGGTGGCGGTGGTGGCATTGGATCCGTCGCGACTGGTTTCTGACTGACCTGCTGCGGCCTTGCTGGCGGGCGTCGAATCGACTGCCGGCTTACTCGAACCCGATCCGTTGGATGCGGAGGTGTCGGAAGCGGAGGTGTCGGATGTGGTGGCAGGCGTGGCCTTCGCCGTGTCACCGGTGGTTGTTTTCGTTCCGTTGGCCTCGGCTGCATAGTTCGTCAAGAACTCATGCCAGCTCGGATCAACCGAGGTCGGGTCTTTTTGGAAGCGCTGGTACATTTCCTCAACCAGCCACTCGTTCTGTCCGAAGTCTGAAATCGAACTGCTGCTCACGGCAGTATCTCGCCTCAATTCATTAATTGGTCGGCGTGCGTTTCCGACCTACGTGCGTTGCGAAGTCCCAGATAACAAGGTTAGACCCCACTGGACTGCGAGGCTATGCCGGTTGGCTGCCTTCGTGGCGTGGGTCACTTTGTTCGATCTCATCCGGTGTGATACCCGCTGTCCACAGAGCCCGGTACCGACCATTCAACGCCAGCAGATCCCGATGTGTTCCGAGTTCTACGATACGACCGCCGGACACCACCGCGATGCGATCCGCGCGAGCCGCGGTGGCCAGCCGATGGGCGACGATCACCGACGTCCGAGATCCGGTCAGGTGCCGTCCCGCAGCCAGCACTCGGCGCTCGGTCGACTGATCCAGGGTGGCGGTGGCCTCGTCGAGCAGCAGCAGGTCGGGGTCGACCAGCTCGGCGCGGGCCAGCGCGATCAGCTGTCGCTGACCTGACGACAGCCCCTTTCCGCGTTCCCCGATCGGATGGTTCATCGCCCCCGACAGACCCGCGACCATCGACAGTGCCCCGACGGCCGCGGCGGCTGCGGCGATCTCCTCACGGGTCGCATCGGGCTTGCCGTAGGCGATGTTGTCGGCCACGGTCCCGGTGAACAGGTGCGGCTCCTGCGGCACCACGCCGAGCCGGGACCGGTAGTAGCTCAGCCGGAAGTCGCGGATGTCGGTGCCGTCCATCCGGACCGAACCGGTGGTGGGGTCGTAGAAGCGCGCGAGCAGTTTGACGATGGTCGATTTGCCCGCGCCGGTCTCACCGACCAACGCCAGTGACGTCCCGGCCGGTAGATCGAGGTCGACGGTCGACAGGGCATCGCGCGACGCACCGGAATAGCGGAATGTCACCCCTCGCAGTTCGGCGTGGCCCTCGAAGCCGCCGGGCGGTGGTGGGACGGTCTCGGCCGGTCCGCCGTCACGTGACCCGAAGCTGTCCGGGCACTGCACACTGCTGCGGGTCGCCAGCAGATCAGAGATGCGGCGGAGTCCGACCAGTGCCTGCTGATAGCCGTCGAACACCTGGGACAACTGCTGAACGGGACCGAACAACATGCCGAGATAGAGGACAAACGCGACAAGGGTGCCGGGGCTGGTCTCGCCGCGCGCCACCTGATGGGCTCCGACCGCGATGATGCCTGCGGTGGCCAGATCCGCCATCAGGGTGATGAAAGGGAAGTAGATCGAGATCGCTTGCTGGGAGACCATCCGGGCCCGGACATAGGTCGCCGCACGGGTGGTGAACCGGGCCATCGCGAAGCCCTCGTGGCGGTAGGCCTGCGTGGTGCGGACGCCGCCCACGTTCTCCTGGAAGTCGGCATTCACCTCGCTGATCAGTTCGCGCGATCGGGTGTACGCGCGGGATGAGATCCGGCGGAAGACGATCGTCGCGATGATGATCGGCGGGAAAACCACCAGCATCAGCAGACCCAGCGACAGATCGGTGAGCACGACCGCCACCCCGACCCCGACGATCGTCAGGGTGCTCACGATCGCCGACGACAGTCCGGTCTGCAGGAACGTCGAGAGCGCGTCGACGTCGGTGGTCATCCGCGTCATGATGCGCCCGGACAATTCTCGCTCGTAGTAGTCCAGCCCGAGGCGCTGCAGGTGTGCGTAACTGCGGACGCGCAGCGCGTAGAGGACGCGCTCGCCACTGCGCGCGGTGATCACGGTCATCACCGCGGCGGCGACAAAACCGACGGCCACCGCACCGAGCCCGAGGCCGGTGGCAATCCAGATGCGACTTGACTGATCATCGCTCGCGCCGTCGATCCCGAACCGGGCGATCGTCGGGAACGCCAGGCCGATCAGGGTGTCGACACTGATGCAGACGACCACCGCGGCCAGCAGCCATCGAACCGGCCGCAACAACTGGCGCAGCGAGAAGTCGGGACGGTCACGGCGGATGTCGGCGTCGTCGGTGGGAGGCGATTCGTCCGCAGGCGGCAATGCGGCCACGGATTCGAGGAGTTCGGGTGTGGCGGGCATGGCTCCGAGCGCGCCCGCGATTCCGCCGCCGCCGCCGCGACCCCTGCCGCCGATCGCGTTGGTGACGGCGCGGGTCGGTTCGACCGCGTCCGGCGCGTCGGCCGGCCACAGCGCCGCGGTGTCGACCGAGGGATCGTCGATCGCGGGGTCATCACGAAAGGCGTTGTCGGGATTCGCGAGTTCGCCGTCGAGGGCGTCGAGGTCGGTGGTCATCAAGGCCCGGAACTCGGGGCACCGCTGCGTCAGTTCGGCATCGGTGCCGATGTCGATGATCCGGCCACCGTCGAGCACCGCGACGCGGTCGGCCAGGGACAGGGTCGATCGGCGATGGGCCAGCAACAGCATGGTCCGGGTGGAGGTGCGCAGGTGGGCAAAGATCTTCGCCTCGGTCTGGGCATCGACCGCGGAGGTGGCGTCGTCGAGGATCAGAACGCGAGGGTCGGCATACAGTGCTCGGGCCAACGCGATCCGCTGTCGCTGGCCACCGGACAAGGTGAGTCCGCGTTCGCCGACGATGCTCCGGAAACCGTCTTCGAGTGCAGTCACGAAACCGGTGGCCTGTGCCTGCGATGCGGCGTCGGCGATGCCCGCAGGTATGGGACCGTCCTCGTCGAACTTGCCGACGTGCGCGTTCGGCGCGATGTTCGCGGCGACGGTGTCGGAGTAGAGGAAGGGTTCGTCGAACACCACGCCGACCGCACCACGAAGCTCCTCGGTCGCGATGGTGTTGATGTCGTAGGTGGAGGGCAGCCGGGGGATCTGGGACCAGGCGGTCCCGGCGTGCGTCGTCAGTTCCACCGAACCCGAGTCGGGTCGGTAGAACCGGTCGGCGAGCATGGCCAGGGTCGATTTGCCGGAGCCCGGGGCCCCGACCACCGCGACGACCTCGCCGGGCGCGATGGACAGATCGAGATCACGCAGGACCGGTTCGGCGGCACCGGGATAGGTGAATGTGACGTCGCGGAGCTCGAGTCCGAGTGTGCCGTCGGGCAGCAGGCCGGTTGCCGCCAGCCCGGGATCTGCCGGCTGATCGATCACGCCGTACACCCGCTCGACGGCAGCCCGGGCCAGCTGTGCGGAGACGATGAGCGACGTCAGGACACGGGCCAGTCCGGTCATGGTCGTCACGTAGGTGGCAAACGCCAGGAAGGTGCCGATCGAGATGGACCCGGTCATCGTCAGGTAACCGCCGAGCGCGATGATCGCGACCATGCCCAGCTGTGGCACCGCGGCCAGTGCCGGCGCGAAACGCGCGTTGATCTTCGCGGCCCGCAGGCGCAGCGAGTAGAGGCGACGCCCATACCCGACGAGTTCGTCTACTGCGCGATCCTCTTGACCGAAACCCTTCACCACCCGGACACCGGTGACGGTCTCTTCGACATGCTGCGCCAGATCCGCGGCGGCCTGCTGCGCCGACCACGTGGCCGCGAACATCCGCTTGCGGCTGTTGAAGGCGATGACGGCGACGCAAGGGATGACCAGGAGCGCAACTACGGTCAGCAACGGTGACAGGTAGAACATCACGCCGATGGCAAGGACCACCTGGAGTGCGGCGCCAAGCGACAGCGGCACCATCGCGAGCAGACCCTGCACCAGTTGGAGGTCGGTGATGGACCGCGACACGACCTGGCCGGTGCGGATCTGGTCCTGTGCGGCGCCATCGGTCCGCAGCACTGAATCCAGGACCAACAGCCGCAACGAGTTCTGCACCTTCAACGACAGCTTGCCTGCGGTCAGCCTGCGGCCGTACTGGCATCCGTACCGCACAAATGCCAGGACCACCATCACCAGCGCGATGGCGCCGATCGTGTAGCCGTGACGGGCGACCCCGGTTGCTTCGTCGATCGCGGCCCTCGTCAACAGGGGGAGGGCGAGATCGATCACGACGGCCAGTGCGGTGACGGCCAGCGTGATCGCAACGAGCCGTCGGTGGCGGCCGCACTCGCCGATCAGACGTCGGATCCAACCGGACCCGGTGGATGCAGTGTGTGGTCGGGTCAACTAGCGCTCGGCCCATCTCCGGAGGCCGGGATCTGTGGGGTGCCCACGGCGTTTTGGGGATTGCCCACTGCGTACAGGGGGACATTCGGATCGCGAACCGGCCAGTAGGGCGGCGGTGGTCCGAAGACCTGCCGTGAGTTGTTCACGATGATCCTGCCCAGCGCCCGGTTGCCAACGCCGCCGACGAGCGCACCGAGTCCGGCGGGGAGTAGTTTGCCTGCCGCCAGCGGCAGCTTCTGGAGCGCGTACTTCTTGAAGTAGGTGCGGATCAGCTTCTGATTGAGTGTGCGCAGGACCGGCGCGGGGATGAATCCGCCGAACACCCTGGCCACGGTTCCCGACTTGGCGCCCAGTGAATCCCGGACCACCGCAAGTCCGGATTCACCGAGGGCCACGGTCAGCACCAGGGCTTTGCGGCGTTCCCGATCATCGATCGGGACTCCGTGAACCTCGGCGATCGCCAGCGACAACAGCGCTGAAGCCTCGATGAAGAAGGCGGTTTCGGCGCCGAGCGAGGCAAGAGACACCATCGTCCCGATACCGGGGAATGCGGCGGCCGCACCCACCGCGCCGCCGGATCCGGTCACCGCGAGCAGGAACCGGTTTTCGAGTCGTTCGATGATCTGCGCGGGTGACTCCTGCGGATGCTCGCGTCGAAGGCGGTGGATATATTTCGTGACTGCCGGTGCCTGCAGATGCTGGGCATGATCGACCAGGGAATCGATCATGCCCTCGGTCTTGCGGGTCGCGCCGATCGCGTTGCCGTTGCCGATCGACGAAAGTTGTTTCTTTGCCACGTCTTTTCAGGCTCCTTGTCCGGCGGGTACGCGTTCGGTGGGCAGGGGCGGCGGTGGCGGGGTCCCATCGCCGAAGGGGCGGCCACCGAGTTGTTCGCGGTGATGAGTGCTGCGCCAGCCGGACAGGTCGGGCCCGCGGGGCACGATCCGGCTGGGATTGATGTCGCTGTGGACGATGTAGTAGTGCTGCTTTATCTGGGTGAAGTCGACGGTGTCTCCGAAACCGGGCGTCTGGAACAGGTCGCGGGCGTAGGCCCAGAGCACCGGCATCTCGCTGAGTTTGGAGCGGTTGCACTTGAAATGGCCGTGGTAGACGGAGTCGAAACGGACGAGTGTGGTGAACAGCCGGATGTCGGCCTCGGTGATGGTCTCGCCCACCAGATAGCGCTGCCCGCGCAGTCGTTCCGATAAGTCGTCGAGGCGTGCGAACAACCGGTCGTAGGCCGCGTCGTAGCTGTCCTGGCTGCCTGCGAATCCGGCCTTGTACACCCCGTTGTTGACATCGGTGAAGATCACGTCGATCACCTCGTCGATCTCGGTGCGCAGGTTCACCGGGTAGAGGTCGGGTGCACCTTCGCGATGGAAATCGACCCATTCGGTGGAGAAGTCGAAGGTCATCTGCCGGAACTCGTTGGTGACCACGGCCCCGGTCGGGATGTCCACGATTGCGGGCACGGTGATGCCGCGCGGGTAATCGGGATAGCGGGTGAGATAAGCCTGCTTGAGGCGATGGATCTTCAGGACCGGATCGATGCCGCCGGGGTCGAGATCGAACGTCCAACTGTCCGAGTCATGGGTGGGCCCGCACATGCCCATCGACAACGCCTGCTCCAGCCCGAGTAGGCGGCGCACGATGATCGCGCGATTCGCCCATGGGCAGGCGCGGGCGACGACCAGGCGATAGCGGCCTGCCTCGACCGGGAACGTCTTGCCCGCGGGGCCGATCCCATCACGGGTGATCCGGTCGTCGATGTAGTTGGTGTCGCGCACGAACTCCTGGCCGACGGTCACGTAGCCATCGGGCACATTTCCTTCGGGCACATTTCCATCCGCCGAACTCTGATCGGAAGTCCTCGCCTGAGTGCTCATCGTTTTCCAGACTAGCCGTCCGAAAAAGTCTGGGCACCAGCTCTTTCTCGCGGTATATTCCGCAAGGAGTATTCGACGCCGAATAATCGTCTGGGGTATCTGATGGACGCGCGACCCGGGGTGGCAGCAGCCGCGTTGACGCCGATGGGTGTGATGGTCCTCGGGCTCCTCGTCGAACAGCCGATGCACCCCTATGAGATGTTGCAGACGCTTCGGGCGCGCAAGGAAGACCGGTTTGCAAAACTGCGGCCGGGTTCGCTCTACCACACCGTTGATCGGCTCTGTTGCCGAAACCTGTTGCAGATCAGGGATGTACATCGCGACGGGAACCGGCCGGAACGAACGGTCTATGCGATAACCGGGGAGGGGCGAGAGGCGTTGGAGAGCGCGCTCGTATCCACGCTGCGCACACCGGTCGTGGAGTATCCCGTGCTCTATCTCGCGTTGGCAGAAGCCCACACCCTGGGCCGGGACGAGGTTGTGGCGTTGCTCGATGAACGTCTGGCAACCATGCGTACCGAGTTGTCGGATGTGCGGTCAGCGATGTCCGAAGCCCTCGGACAGGGACATCCAGAGATGTTCCTGCTCGACGTCGGGTGCCGCCAAGCTGTACTCGATGCCCAGATCAGCTGGCTGGAGCAGCTACGCACGCGGCTCGCGACCGGCGAAATGATGTGGCTGCCGGAGTACAAGGAATTGCGTGACGCCGACCCGCAGCAGGATCACACCGATATCACCGGGCCGATCGCCCGCTCAGGAAACGAGGTACGCACGTGAGTAGTCCCACCGCGGAGACCAACGCGCCGATCACCACCAGACCATGGCTGGCGTTGGGCGCGTTGTGCATCGGGTTCTTCATGATCTTGGTCGACATGACCATCGTTGCCGTTGCCCAGCCGGCCATTCAGCGGGCCCTGGACACCGACGTCAACGGCGTCATCTGGGTCTCGAGTGCCTATCTGCTCACCTACGCGGTGCCCATGCTCCTCGCCGGCCGCCTCGGCGATCGCTTCGGGCCGAAGAACATCTACCAGCTCGGGCTGATTGTCTTCACCGTGGCGAGCGTGCTGTGTGGTCTGGCGCAGTCGATCGAGATCCTGATCATCGCCCGCGGGCTCCAAGGCGTGGGAGCGGCCCTGATCACCCCGCAGACCATGGCGCTGATCACCCGGATGTTCCCGGCCGACAAACGCGGTGCGGCGATGGGCGTGTGGGGCACCGTGGCCGGCGTGGCGACGCTGGTCGGCCCACTCGCCGGCGGAATCCTGGTCGATGGCCTGGGCTGGGAGTGGATCTTCTTCGTCAATGTGCCGGTCGGCGTGATCGGCTTGGTGCTGGCCTGGAAGCTGGTGCCCACGGTGCCGACCAGCAAACGCAACTTCGATCTCATCGGTGTCGGACTCAGTGGTGTGGGTCTGGCCGCTCTGGTGTTCGCGATCCAGGACGGCGAGAAGTATGACTGGGCCGGGTGGATCTGTGCCCTGATCGGCGTCGGTCTGTTGTTGATCGCCTTGTTTGTGTACTGGCAGCACAAGATGGTGACGCTGCGACCCGGATCCCAACCGCTGGTCCCGTTGAATCTCTTCCGTGATCGCAATTTCTCGCTGGCGAGTCTGGGCATCGCGACGATGGGTTTCGCGACCGCAGGCATGATGGTCCCGCTGATGTACTACTTACAGCTCGTCGGTGGTCTGTCCCCGACCGAATCAGCGGTGTTGACGATTCCGATGGCGGTCCTGACCGGTGTTCTGGCCCCGATCGTCGGGCAGCAGGTCGACCGGATCCACCCGCGGTACATCATCACCACGGCCTTCCTTCTCAACGCGATCGCGATCGGCTGGATCGCCGTGCTCGCGACCCCGACCACACCGATCTGGCAGTTGCTGCTGCCGGTGAGCCTCATGGGTATCGCGAGCTCCGGTATCTGGGCGCCGCTGGCGGCCACCGCCACGCGGAATCTGCCGATGAGCAGTGCCGGAGCAGGTTCTGGCGTCTACAACACCACGCGCCTGATCGGTTCGGTGCTCGGCAGTGCGGCTGTGGGAGCCCTGATCCAGACGCGTCTGGCAGCAGAGTTGCCGCAATTCGGTGACAACTCGATGGATGATGTGACCGGGCGTCTGCCCGAACAGGTGCGCGACGGTTTCGCGACCGCCATGGGGCAGACCTTGTTGCTGCCTGCGGCCGCATTGCTTCTGGGTGTGGTCGCGGCACTGTTCTTTGCCCGACCTCGGCATATGAGCGCATCGGGCGTTCCGGATCCGACGCCACCGACGCAGGATGAGGCGAAGGTGGCCGACATTCGCGCGAGCGGCGGTGTTTGACGGAGCTGCGCGGGCGGGATGTACTGGGCGACATGCACAGTGACGTCCCGGGTCCGCGCCGCCTGTCCGTCGAGGATCGCCGCGCACAGTTGGTGGAGAGCGCACTGGCACTGGCCGATCGCGGTGGGATGAGCGCGGTGACCGTGCGCGGAGTCGCCGAAGAGGCCAAAGTCTCACTGGGCGTTGTGCATTACTGCTTCGACGACAAAGAGCAACTGGTCGCGGCGATGATCGAGAAGGTGATCACCGAACAACTCCAAGCGCTGATCGGTTCGATTCCGACCGGCACCCTCGAGACCGGCCGAGATGCGTTGCGCACCTGGGTAGAGGAGGCGCTCACCGGGGTGTGGCGCCGCGCGGCGGAATTTCCCGGTCGGTGGCTGCTGATGATCGAATCGATGCTGTTCTCGCTGCGTCAGCCGAGCGGTTCGGCATCCGCGGGTCAGGCGTTGGTACAACATCAGACCGCCGAGAAGTACGGCCGCGCTTATCTATCGGAGATCGGCGAGCGCTGCCAGATGAAGTGGGACATCGATGAGCGAACCCTGGTGCGGTCTGCGTTGCAGATGCTCTTCGGAACAGTCCAATGGTGGCTCGTCGATCGCGACGATGCCGCTGCGCGCAGGTCACTCTCGCTCGTGGCGGGCCTGATAGCCGATTCCGCATCACCCAACTAGGACATACGGCAACAAGACGTACGACATCGGCGGTCAGCCGACCACCGACACCGCGATGGTGTGGAGTCCGGTTGCGCCGTCCGGAACCGAGGGCGCTTCGGCTTCGATCTGCTGTTGCCCGTCGCCGTCGACGGCGCGGACGGTCAGTTGATGTTTGCCGGGTTCGGCGTTCCAGTCCCACTTCCACAACCGCCAGGCATCGATCAGGTCCGGTGGCAGGACCTCGGCATCGTTCCATGGGCCGTCGTCTACCCGGACCTGGACGGCGTTGATTCCCCGGCCCTGGGCCCAGGCGACGCCGCCAACCGTCACCGGTCCTGCCGCCACCGAGGAATTCGGTCGAGGAACGTCGATGCGCGAACTGCTTTTGATCGGACCCTTTTCGGCCCAGCCGAGGGTTGTCCAGTAGGCCCGGGCCCGGTCGAATCGTGTCACCTCGAGCGAGACCACCCATTTGGTCGCCGAGACGTATCCATAGAGTCCCGGGACGACCATGCGCACCGGGTAACCGTGCTCCACCGGCAGGGGTTGTCCGTTCATTCCGACCGCGAGCATCGCGTCTCGGTTGTCGGTCAGTGCGGTCAGCGGTGTTCCGGCCGTCCATCCGTCCGCACTGGTGGACAGGACCATGTCGGCGTCGTCCGCCGGGCCGGCCAGGGCCAGCAGATCGCGGATGCGGTAGCCGGTCCAGGTGGCATTGCCGACCAGATCTCCGCCGACGCTGTTCGACACACACGTCAGCGTCACCACGGCGTCGAACGGGGTGTGGTCGCGGCGCAGTTGATCGAGATCGATGCGGACCTCGCGGTCGACCATCCCGTGGATCCGCAGCGACCACGAATCGCTCTTCACCTGCGGCACCGTGAGCGCCGTGTCGATGCGATAAAAGTCCTTGTTGGGGGTGATGAACGGGGTGACATCCTTGAGTTCCGGGGCGACGGTGGTCACGGTATTGGTGGCCGACGGCACATCGAATGCAGCACGATCGGCGCCGACCGAGCCCGTGTTGCGCCACAACGCCGTGGCGCCGAGGCCGGTGACCGCGACGGCGCCACCCACCACGGAAGCGCCGACGAGGAACTGACGGCGTTCGACTTCCCGTGGTTCAACGTCCCGCGTCTGCACCGCTTCCGGGTCCAGATGTGAGCGGGCGTCGGTCGACTGATCGAACTGGGGCGCCGGCGCTGTTGCAGCGCTGTTGATGCCGGGTTGAATGCGGCCTATGAGGATATGCAGCGCGACCATACCGACAGCAACGCCGAGCAGCGTGGGCAGCGCCCAGGTCCACACCGCGGTCGGCCGGTCCAGCGCGGCGGCGATCCCGATCGCGCCGACCACACCGAAGATCACCAGTCCGGCAGGCGGCCGCCTCGACTCTGCGAACCCGGCGACGGCCGCGATGAGCGCCATGATCGCGCCGATCGACGCGAGGAGCACAGGTTTGTCGTTGGTACCGAATGCGTCGATGGCCCATTCGCGCATCGACGCGGGCGCGCCGTCGATGACAGCGGAACCGACCGCGTGAAGCGGCGCGGCGCCGCGGTCGACCGCGAGTGCGCACAGGTAACCGACGCCGACACCGAGGGCGGTACACAGGACTCCGCCGACCATCGCTGCGAGCGTCCGTTCAGGCGGTGAGAAGGGCATGCAGACCAGTATCCTCGCGCCGATCCCCGTTGGTCGCCGACGAATTGAACCTCTGGGTTCGAACAGCGTCGACGAAGACGTGGAATGGCCGGCGACTGTCGTACGATATGACCCTTGCTTGGGGGGGTTGTAGGGGGAGGAACGCATATGTTGCCAGGGGTGGTTCCCACGCGGGCCGATCGAATGCGTGACGTCATCGCGGTGGTTGCGCTCCTGGTGTCGATGGGCCTGGACTGGAACGCGGACTCGATCGCGTTGCTTCGGGTGGATGCGGCGCTCATCACCGGGATCTCGCTGTTGTCGTTGCTGTTGCCGGCGGCGAGCCGGCGGGGTCTGTTCGGTCCCACCTGGTCGCCGGCGCGGTTGCGGGCGGCGAAAATGATCGCCGGTGTGCCGTATCTGGCGCTGGTTGCGGTGTACCTGTTCTGGGACATCTCCAGTCGGTGGATCGAAGTGTCCTACGGCAGTACCGGATTGGGGCCTGCGGTGTGGGTCGGTTTGGCCGGAGCCGTACTGGCGGCTCAACCGCGAGAGTCGGATCTGTTCGATCTGACTCCGGGTATGCCCTCGCGGGTGGATCTGCACGCCCGGCTGGTGCTGATCTGTCTCGGAGTTCTGTTCGCCATCTCATCCGTCGCCGGAGCGGCGACGTCGGTCTTCCGTTTCGTCGACGGTATCGATGCGGTCGCCGGACTCCGCGTCGGCGCGCTCAACCCGCTCGTCGATGCGATTGCGGCCCTTGTCTGGCTGGTCATCATCGGCCGGTTGGTCTGGTCGGCTGCGGTCGGTAAACCGGCTGCCGGACTGGCACTTTCGCTACCGGCCTGGGCGGTTGCCGGATGGGCGGTGATGGTCTCACTGCCGGGTATGCCATATCTGTCGGTGGACACCGTGCAGTTGAGCTATCTCGGGGTGGGCCTACTCGGCGGGATCGGGGCCGCAGCCCTGTCGCCGGCTCTGCCCACCCGCCCGGCGCTGACCCAGGCCCAGTACTATTTGCCGCCGCTGGGGTTGGTGGCCGCGATCTCGGCGTTGTGGATCGCTCTGTCGGTGGTTCGGCTGACACTGTATTCCGCGTCGGCCGCGACGCTCGGCGCACTGTTGTTCTTCACGATTGCACTCGCCGGGGCGGTTCTCACCCGAGATCGACTGGCGAGCAACGACGCCGATCGGCGCAACACGCTGCTGGCGCTGGCGGCCACCCTGTTCGGGTGTGGGCTGGCGGTTCTGCTGCTGATGAGCCTTCGGGTCGACTGGAACCAGCCCGCGCCGATGGCGTTGTGGCTCAACGCACTTGTGGTACCGGTATTCATCGTCTGGCGAGAAGCGCTCGCGCCTGCGATGGCGGCCCCGGGGGCAACGTCGGCGAAGACATCGGCGAATATGCATGCGAATACGTGGGAGAGCGTCTGACGGGTTCGAACGCGGTTCAGAGCGGGTCACAGTACGGGTACGAGGTGACCGGCGGCACCCGTGTTGCCGGTGGCAGGGCAGGTGACGGTGGAGAGCGAGCGCTCGTGATCGGTCGGTGACCCACCGCGGAAGGTCCAACGCTCTGTCGTAGTGCCCTCGTAGGATCGTCGCAGTACCGACGAAACGGAGAGGAGTCACCTGTGAGTGTCGCGCTTCCACTGTTCGAGCCCGCCACCGAGGTGACGTTCATCCATACCGCCGACTGGCAGTTGGGCATGACCCGGCATTTCCTGAAGGGCGATGCACAGGCGCGGTACACCGCTGCGCGCCAAGAGGCGATCGGCCGTATCGGCCAGTTGGCATCGCAACACAATGCCGAGTTCGTCCTGGTGTGTGGCGATGTGTTCGAGGATCGGCAGGTCTCGTCCCGCGTGATCCGGCAGAGTCTCGACGAACTGTCGCAGGTGCCTGTCCCGGTGTATCTGCTGCCCGGCAACCACGATCCGATGGATGCGTCGAGTATCTACGGCTCCAGGGTCTTCACCGAACACCTGCCGCCCAATGTGCACGTCCTGGGCACGCCCGGCCCGGTGCAGGTCCGGCCCGGGATCCGGATCATCGCGGCGCCCTGGACCACCAAGGTTCCGTTGTCGGATCTGCTGGCCAGGCAGGTCGACGGATTGGCGCCGGGCGACGACATCCGAATTGTCGCCGGGCACGGCCGCGTCGACTACCTCGCACCCGACTCGGACGACCCCACCCTGATCGGTGTCGGTGACCTCGAGAGGGCGATCGACGACGGACTGATCGACTATGTGGCACTGGGAGATCGGCACTCGGCCACCGATGTCGGCCGGACCGGGCGCATCTGGTACTCCGGTGCCCAAGAGGTCACCAACTACGACCACCGGGAGACCGACCCCGGGCAGGCGCTCGTGGTGACGCTCACCCGGGGCGCCGGTCTGCCCGGCCACGACCCCGATGCCGGCCCCCAATCGGTGACGGTGACGCCACACCCGGTGGGGCAATGGTCTTTTCGCACCATCGAGCACGACGTGAACGGTGCCGACGACATCGCCGACCTGCGTCGCCGGCTGGACGAGATCGACAACAAGACTCGCACCGTGGTCCAGCTGGCACTGCGTGGTGCGGTCACCATCACGCAGCGCGCAGAACTCGACGAGATGCTCGAGCAGTTCGCCGACCGGTTTGCCGCCCAGACATTCTGGGCGTTGAAACACGATCTCGTGATCCGGCCCGGGCCGGACGACTTCGACCAGCTGGCGCTGAGCGGTTTCATCGGCGACGCCGTGGCCGAATTGTCGGGCGCTGCAGGCGGCACTGATCCGGAAGCGGTCACGGCGCAGGAGGCCCTGGCTTTGCTCTTCCGGCTGGCAGGGGACCGTCGGTGAAGCTGCATCGGCTGCGGCTCAGCAATTTTCGCGGTATCACCGAGCGCGAAATCCACTTTGCCGCAGTGGGTGTGACGGTGGTCGAGGGTGCCAACGAAGCCGGCAAGTCGTCGATGATCGAGGCGTTGGACCTGCTGTTGGAGATTCGTTCGGACAGCAAGAGCACCCGGGTGCGTGCGGTCGCTCCGGCCGGTGTCGATGCCGGTAGCCTCGTGGAGGCCGATATCAGTTGTGGCCCTTACCGGTTCACTTACACCAAACAGTACAACCGGGCGGCCCGTACCGAGCTGGTCATCCACGAACCGGCACCGGAGCAACTCAGCGGACGGACCGCACACGACAAGGTGTCCGAAATCCTTGACGGCGCTGTCGATATGGGATTGTTCAAGGCACTGCGGCTGATGCAGGCCGCCGATCCGAGTGTCGGCGATCTCAGCGGAAGCTCGGCATTGTCGCGCGCACTCGATGCCGCCGGTGGTTCGCCCGGTTCCGCCGTGGACGGCAGTGACGACAACTCGATTTTGATCGAGCGGGTGCGAACCGAATACGAACGATACTTCACGGCCGCGCAAGGGCGTCCGTCCCGCGAATTGGCCGCAGCGACGGCGGATCTGGAGGCCGCAGAGCTTCGGCACACCGAAATGGTCGCGGTCATGGCCGAGATCGCCAAGGATTCGGCCCGGCTCGACTCGCTCACCGACTCTCGTCGGGAGGTCGCCAACGCCGTCGAATTGGCAACGGTCGACTTGGCGGCGCTCAGTGCCGAACGCGAACAGGCTGCCGGGCTACAAGGCCGTCAACATGACGCGCAACAGACGGTGCGTCTGGTCGGCCAAGAACTTGCGCTGCTCGACCGTGACCTGGCGGCCCGCGCCGAGATCGATCGGCAGATCGCCGACCGCAACAGCGGCATCGAGGAGTCCGACCGGGCGCTCGAAGACCTACGCGAGAAACTTGATGACTGCGTCCGCGAGGTCGAGGTGACAGATGAGCGCCTGGATGCCGCCCGCCGACGTGATGTGGAGGCGACCGAGCGCGTGGCCGCTGCGCGTGTGAGCGCCCGCCTCGACAGCACCCGGGCGCGCCACCGTGAACTCATCGGAATCCTGGAACGCGTGGACCAGGTGCACGCCGAATTGGCGCGCTGTCGCCGTGACGTGGCCGCGGTGGCGTACGGCGGCAACGAGATACCGGTTGCCGAGGCGCTCTCGAGCGACGTCACCGTTGCTCGCGCGAACGCAGAACTCGCTGCCGCGACGATGTCGGTGACCCGGCTGGGCGAGACCGTCGTAGAGGTCGTCGGGCATGCAGATGCCAACGGCCAGGGCGCCGTCGACACCGAGTTCGCGGTCACCGGCGAGACCGTGGTCGAAGTGGCCGGTGTGGTCCGGGTGGTGGTCACACCCGCCGCCGGGTCCGCGACGCTCTCGCATCGCGTGACCCAGGCTGAGCGGGCGCTGGCCGGGTTTTTGTCCGAGCGTGGTGTCGAAGACGTGGCGGAGCTACGGGCGCTTGTGCGGCGACGTGAGCGGGCAGAGAGTGCCGTCGAGGCTCAGCAGGCGCAGCTCGCCGGGATTCTCGGCGAACGTGACGAAGTGGTCCTGCGCGCCGAATGCGCCGAACTCGGTGAGCGCGTGGGTGCGTCGAGTGGATCCGATGATGTTCTCGACGTGGCAGAGGCCGAGCAGGCATCGAATCTGGCGGCTGCCGCTGTGGCCCGGTTGTCCGAGACGGCCTCCGAGTTGCGCAGCCGCCGAGGCGGTCTCGACGCCGAACTGCGCAGGCTGGGGGACAACGCATCAGAACTGCGCAGGCAATGTGACGAACTGCAGACGCAGCGCGCCGAGCTGAGTGAGGCCGCAGATGATGCAGACCTGTCACGCCGTCGCGTCGACCTCCTCGATCGGTTGGTCGATGCAAAACAGGCGCTCGTGCAGATCGACGCGCAGATCGCGGAAGCAGATCTGGAGACCCTCGAGATGCAGTACTCGAACAAGGCTGCGGTGGTCGAGCAGGGCCAACCCAAGCTCAAGGCGCAGGGCGACGAGATCAACGAGCTGCGGGCCCGCATCGACATCCGGCGTGACGACGGCAAGCTCGACCAGTTACACCGGGCAGCAACCGAATTGGAGAGCGCGAAGGCCGAACACGAACGGGTTCGGCTGCGGGCAAGTGCTGTCGCCCTGCTGATGCAGACTTTGGAACGGCATCGGGACAACACGCGTCGTCGGTACGTTGCTCCATTTGCCGACCAGATCCTGCGGCTCGGAAAAGTGGTGTTCGGCCCGACGTTGCAGATCGGGGTCGACGAGGATCTGCGCATCACCACGCGAACCCTCGACGGCGTGACCGTCGACCATGAGTCGTTGTCCGGGGGAGCGAGGGAGCAACTCGGCATCATCAGTCGTCTTGCCTGCGCGATGCTGGTCGACCCGGTCGACGGCGTACCGGTGATCATCGACGACGCGCTCGGATACACCGACCCGGGCCGCTTGGCGGGCATGGCCGCGGTACTCGGGCGTGCCGGGCGGCAGACCCAGGTCATCGTTTTGACCTGCACGCCTGCCCGCTATTCCGGTGTCGGTGGTGCGCAGCTGGTGATGGTCTAAAGACTCGCGCGTCCTGGCGTTTTGGGTTGGCTGAGTCTGATGCGCTACGCTGATCCTCGCCCGATGAGCCCCCGTAGCTCAGGGGATAGAGCGTCCGCCTCCGGAGCGGAAGGCCGCAGGTTCGAATCCTGCCGGGGGCACTTATTTTCTTTCTGGCAACGCTCCGCTTTTCAAGCCGAGTTGCCGTTCTTCTTCCAGGTACCGCGTCAATAGCGTTGTGGTTCAGTGGAAGTCGTCGACCCGTTGGCGAACCGGTAGGATTCGGCGTTCCCGGCCAGTAGGCCTCCGGTACCGAACTGTGGTTCAGTCCACGTTCACGGACATTGCATCAACTCCTTCGTGGACATATAGTTAGTGCGATAACTATGTTGGCACGATCAAAGAGGTGCGATGTCTGATGGGCTGTTGATCCAGGGCGATCCGTTGGCGCTCGAACGGCAGGTCTGCTTTGCGCTGGCCGTGGCCAACCGGACGGTACTCGGTGTGTACCGGCCGCTGTTGGAGCCGTTGGGACTGACGCATCCGCAGTACCTGGTGATGCTCGCGTTGTGGGAGCGGGCGCCGATGTCGGTGCGTGAGATCGCCGAAGCCCTTCGGCTCGATTCGCCGACACTCTCGCCGCTGCTCAAACGCCTCGAGGCGGCCGGATTGATCACTCGCACACGCAGTGTCACCGACGAGCGGCAATTGGTCGTCGAACTCACCGAGGCCGGACGTGACCTCCGGACCCAGGCCGAGAAGATCCCGTACGCGGTCGTCCGGACGCTCGGCGTGGATCTTGATGTTCTCGAAGAACTGCACCGGGTTCTCGGCACCGTAAACCAGGCGGCGGAAGCGGCCATCGCCACCGGCTCGATCACCCTGGAACCGTAGGGTTCCAATGCATTTCAGGAGTAACAAGATGACGCAGCGCAAACGGCCGAACCCCTGGCAGTGGATCGCCTACAGCTGGGGGCGCAAGCTGCCCGACGAGTTGCAGGATTGGGTTCGGCACGACCTGACGGGCCGCTGGCGGGTTGCGCGGCACCTCGTGCGTGGCATGATCCCGTTCCTCCCCGTGTTCGCGCTGTTCCTGCTCTTCCCGGGGCCGATCTACTTGCGGCTGGCGATGATCCTGCTCGGACTCATCCTGGCGCTGTTCTACTGCAGTGCCTACATGCAGATGAACCGTGAACACCGGCTCGAACTCCATGGGCTGCCCGCCGACCTCGAGAGCCCCGCACAGGCGCGCAAGCATGATGCGAACCGGGTCGCCTACGAGAAGATCCACGGCCGCAGCGTCCCGGTGCAACAACGGCGCCACCTGAGCTGATCACCTCTGCACCGAACAACGAAAAGCCCCTGTCCGACATCGGACAGGGGCTTTTCGTGTGTTGATCAGTTGTTGGTCTGATCAGTTCATCGGAAGTGGTGCAGCGCCGCGGCTCTCGAGCATCTTCGTCATGGTCTCCGACTCGGAACTCTGAACGTTGATCATCTGCTGGGCCAGTTCGCGGACAAACTCCTCGTTGACATGGTCGGGCTCCACCGCGTACTCCATCATTCCGATGCCGCCCTGGTGGTGGCGCAACATCAGTTGCAGGAAGTAGATGTCGAGCTCGCTGCCCTGCAGGGATCGCAGCTTGTTCATCTCCTCGGTGGTGGCCATACCGGGCATCGGCACGCCGGACGTCGACATCTCCATACCGGAATCGGTGGATCCCTTGTCCGTCGAATGCCCGTGTCCGGAGCCGCCGTCGGTCATCCAGGCCATGGGTTGGCCAGGATTGCCCAGCGGGTAGTCCCAGCGGGTCAGCCAGGACTGCATCTGACCGATCTGGTTGACCTGCGTCGTCAGGATGTCGTAGGCCAGGCTACGGACCTGCGGATCGCTGCCGCCGTACAGCTCCAAGGTCGCCATCTCGACGCCCTGCTGGTGATGTGCGCTCATATCCTGCGCGAACCCGACCGCAGCCGAATCCTCCGCGGGCCGGTTGCTGCCGTCATCACCGTCGAACGTGGTGCGGAGCAACAGTCCGACCACAACGCCGACGAGAAGTACTGCGATGGCACCGAGGACGAGCACCGCGGTCTGCTGGCTCCGGTGACCGCGCGACGGGTGCCGATCGGTGGTATTCCGATCGGACTCGTCGCGGGGGTCCTCGCCCGGTGCCGTCATCAGCCCGCCGGGTTCGGCGTGGTCGGAACCATGCCGCTTTCGTCGGTGGCCTGCGTCGTACCGGTGCCATCCATCTGGATCGCGTCAGCCGGGAGCGGTCCCACGTCGGCGGCAGGCGGGTTGCTCGGATCGAAGGATCCCGGGATTGCCGCACACTGAGCGCCGACCTCGGGATAGGCGGTCGCGTCCGGATAGTCCGGGTAGACGCCGGTGTTGCTGTTCTGGCGCAGCGCCTCGATGAACTGGTCGATACGCGGGTCGCCTGCGGAGTCCAGCTTGAGCTGGTGGCCCCAGGACTGCAGCGAGATGGGCCGGTCCAGCGTCGGGTACGGCGAGAGCAGCATGTACTGCTCGCTGTCGACCTTCGACTTCAGGATGTCGAGGTCGCCGGGGGCGATGGTCTCCGGGTTGTACGCGATCCAGATTGCACCGTGCTCGAGCGAGTGCACCGCGTTCTCGGTGCGCAACTCGTTGGGGTAGGCGACGCCGGTACACGTGGCCCACACGGCGTCATGCGGCCCGCCGAAGGGCGGCGACTGGTCGTAGGCGACCCGCTGGGTCGGCTCGACATGCTGACCGGCCGGGTAATAGATCTTGGTGACGCCCTCGATCTTGTCCGAAGGATCGGGATTCGAGGCGGACGGCGTGTACTGCGCGACCTCCTGTTTGTCCTCGTACTTCGGGATCAGATAGACGGCGAGTCCGGCGACGATGAGCAGGACCACCGCCACTCCACCGATGGTGCCCCACGGGAACTGGCGTCCACCGCCGGCCTTGACCACCGGTATCTGACCAGCCTTTTTCTTCTTCCCGGAGCCCGCAGGCCTCTTCGGGATGTTGCCTTGGTTCTTGGCGTCAGCCATGGATCTCTTTCGGTGCAATTCTATGGAGAGCGGACGTCGCACTGCCGACTTGTTCACCGGCGATACGAGAGTCTACGTGGGCACCTCCACACCGCCGAGAGTTGACAAGATCGAGCCGACCGCTCGGGCAGTGACAGGCGTCAAGTCAATGCGATTGTCTTTGATGATCGGTCGGCCAATAGGATGGTGCATCGTGACCCCCGCCGACCTCGCGGTACTCCTGCATGCCGCCACCTCCACAGTGCTCACCGACCACGGACTCGATGTGTCCGCGTTGCCGGAGTCTGTTGTCGTGGAACGCCCACGAAACCCTGAGCATGGCGATTACGCCACCAACATTGCGCTCCAACTCGGCAAGAAGGTCGGTGCGAATCCCCGTGAGCTGGCCGGATGGCTCGCGACCGAGCTCATCTCGCGCGACGGTATCGCCACCGCGGATATCGCCGGACCCGGATTCGTGAACATCACACTGGCTGCCGATGCGCAGAACGCGGTTGTTGCCGATGTACTGACCGGCGGCGGTGCCTACGGCACCAGTGAAATCTATGACGGTCTGAAGGTGAACCTCGAGTTCGTCTCGGCCAACCCCACCGGACCCATCCATCTCGGTGGTACCCGCTGGGCCGCCGTCGGCGACGCCCTCGGCCGGGTTTTGTCGGCCGCCGGTGCCGCGGTGACCCGCGAGTACTACTTCAACGATCACGGCGCCCAGATCGATCGGTTCGCGCGATCACTGCAGGCCGCTGCGCTGGGTGAACCGACCCCCGAAGACGGCTACTCCGGCGCGTACATCAACGACATCGCGGCACAGATCGTCGCCGAGGTGCCCGATGTGCTCAGTCGGCCGGAAGCGGAGCGTCTCGAAACGTTCCGCTCACACGGTGTGGACCTGATGTTCGGGCAGATCAAGAAGAATCTTCACGAGTTCGGAACCGACTTCGACGTCTACACCCACGAGAACAAGATGTTCGAGTCCGGTCAGGTCGACAAGGCGATCGCCGAACTCAAGGCCAACGGCAACCTGTACGAGAACGACGGTGCGTGGTGGCTGCGGTCCACCGCCTTCGGCGATGACAAAGACCGCGTGGTCATCAAGAGTGACGGCGAAGCGGCGTACATCGCAGGTGACATCGCCTACTTCAAGGACAAGCGTGATCGCGGCTTCGACCTCTGCATCTACATGCTGGGCGCCGACCACCACGGTTACGTGGTGCGCCTGAAGGCCGCCGCGGCCGCCCTCGGTGACGACCCGGACCGGTTGGAGGTTCTGATCGGCCAGATGGTCAACCTGGTCAAGGACGGGCAACCGGTACGGATGAGCAAGCGCGCCGGAACCGTGATCACCCTCGATGATCTGGTCGAGGCCGTTGGTGTCGACGCCGCCCGCTATTCGCTGATCCGGTCCTCGGTGGACGTCAACATCGACATCGACCTGAACCTGCTCGTCAGTCAGTCGAACGAGAACCCGGTCTACTACGTGCAATACGCACACGCCCGGCTCTGCGCGATCGCTCGTAACGCGGCGGCACTGGGTCTGGTCGGCTCCTCCGATCACCTCGAGTTGCTGGTCGATCCGGCCGAAGGCGACCTGATCCGCACACTCGGCGACTTCCCGGCAGTGGTCGACACGGCCGCGCAATTGCGTGAGCCGCACCGTGTTTGCCGTTACCTCGAGGCGCTGGCCAGCACCTACCACAAGTTCTACGATCGTTGCCGCGTGTTGCCGCAGGGCGACGAAGAGCCTGCCGACATCCATGCCGCACGGCTGGCACTGTGCGGTGCCACCCAGCAGGTCATCGCCAACGGTTTGGCGATGGTCGGCGTCAGCGCACCGGAGCGAATGTGAGCGCCAACCCCGTCGGCCCGCTTCACGCGGAGATACTTGCCGAGGTTCTCGCCGAACCGCGGCTTGCCGAACGTCCCAACAGCGCAGCCGATCTGGCGCAGTTGCCTGCCAACGTCTATCCGCAGGGCACCGACCGCGACAGCAACGATGTCGCCCGGATCGGCGGCATTCCCGTCACCGAGTTGGCGCAGACGTACGGCACGCCACTGTTTGTCATCAATGAGGACGACTTCCGGGCCCGCTGCGCCGCGATGGCCAAGGCATTCGGTTCCGCCAAGCACGTGCACTACGCATCCAAGGCGTTTTTGTCGTCGGAGGTTGCGCGGTGGGTGAAGTCCGAGGGGCTCTCACTGGACGTCTGTTCGGTGGGGGAGCTGACCGTCGCCCTGCGCGCGGGTTTCCCGGCTGATCGAATTGCATTGCACGGCAACAACAAGTCGGTTCCGGAACTCGAACTGGCTGCGTCGTCCGGTGTAGAACACGTGGTGCTGGACTCGATGATCGAGATCGAGCGCCTCGATGAGATCGCCGGCCGCCTCGGTGTCGTGCAGGACGTACTCATCCGGCTCACGGTCGGCGTCGAGGCGCACACCCACGAGTTCATCTCCACCGCGCACGAGGATCAGAAGTTCGGATTTTCGTTGGCCGGGGGCCTGGCCATGGACGCGGTCCGCCGGGTCTTCGCGACCGAGCACCTCCGCCTGGTCGGACTACACAGTCACATCGGCTCACAGATCTTCGACGTCGACGGATTCGAGCTGGCGGCACGCCGCGTGCTGTCGCTGGTGCGTGATGTCGTCGCCGAGTTCGGCCTCGACAAGGCCGCGCAGCTGTCGATTCTGGATCTTGGCGGCGGACTGGGTATTTCGTACCTGCCGTCGGATGACCCGCCGCCTGTCGAGGAAGTTGCCGACAAGCTCGCCCACATCGTCGAAACCGAGTCGGCGGCTCTGGGGCTACCCACGCCGACCATCGTGGTCGAACCGGGCCGCGCGATCGCCGGACCGGCCGGTGTCACGCTTTACACCGTCGGCACCGTCAAAGACGTGCAGATCTCACCGGGTGGGGCGCATCGCCGCTACGTGTCGGTCGACGGCGGGATGAGCGACAACATCCGGGCCGCGCTGTACCAGGCGGAATACGATGTGCGCCTGGCCTCCCGGATCTCGACCGCCGACGCGGTGGTCAGCCGCGTGGTCGGAAAGCACTGCGAGAGCGGCGACATCGTCGTCAAGGACTGTTGGCTGCCCGGCGACGTCGGGCCCGGAGATGTGCTGATGGTTGGTGCAACGGGCGCGTACTGCTACACGATGTCGAGCCGGTACAACATGGTGACCCGACCAGCTGTGGTCGTAGTTGAGGGCGGCGTATCGCGAGTGATGCTGCGGCGCGAGACCGTTGAAGATTTGTTGAGCCTGGAGGTGAACGAATGACGGAGAACGGCACGCGCGCCATTGGTGTTGCGGTACTCGGAATGGGCAACGTCGGTACCGAGGTGGTGCGGATCCTCACCGACAACGCGGCAGATCTGACGGCCCGCGTCGGTGCACCGCTGGAGATTCGTGGTGTGGCGGTTCGCGACCTGACCAAGCCGCGCGGTATCGACCCGGCGCTGCTCACCGATAAGCCCGAAGAGCTCGTGGCTCGCGACGATGTCGACATCGTGGTCGAGCTGATGGGCGGTATCGACCCGCCGCGCATGCTCATTCGTGAGGCACTGCAGAGCGGCAAATCGGTGGTGACCGCCAACAAGGCGCTGTTGGCCGACTACACCGGCGAGCTGGCGACGGCCGCGGCAACGGCAAAGGTCGACCTCTATTTCGAGGCGGCCGTGGCCGGGGCGATCCCGGTGATCCGCCCACTGATGCAGTCGCTGGCCGGTGACACTGTGACCAAGGTGGCCGGAATCGTCAACGGCACCACCAACTTCATCCTCTCGTCGATGGACGCCGACGGCAGCGACTACAACGAGACCCTCGCCGAGGCCGGCCGACTGGGATATGCCGAAGCCGACCCCACAGCCGACGTCGAAGGGTATGACGCCGCAGCGAAGGCAGCGATCCTGGCGTCGATCGCGTTCCATTCGCGGGTGACCGCGCTGAACGTTTATCGCGAGGGCATTTCGAGCATCACCGCTGACGATCTCGCCTCGGCGCACGCACTCGATTGCACGATCAAGTTGTTGTCGATCTGCGAGCGCATCGTCGATGAAGATGGCAGCCAACGGATCTCGGCGCGCGTTTACCCCGCGCTGGTCCCGTTGGAACACCCGCTCGCCGGGGTGAACGGCGCTTTCAACGCCGTGGTGGTCGAGGCCGAGAACGCCGGTCGGCTGATGTTCTACGGCCAGGGTGCCGGCGGCGCACCGACCGCATCCGCAGTGTTGGGAGATCTGGTGATGGCCGCACGGAACAAGGTCCACGGCGGACGCGGTCCGCTGGAATCGACCTACGCGTCATTGCCGATCGCCCCGATGGGCGACGTGCGTACGCGCTACTACGTATCGATGCGGGTCGCCGACAAACCCGGGGTTCTGGCAACGGTTGCCGGTGAGTTCTCCGCCCGCAACATCAGCATCTCCACGGTTCGTCAGGAAGGCGCCGGTGAGGATGCCCGACTGGTTGTGGTCACGCATCGTGCGCCGGATGCCGCGCTGTCGGAAACCGTTGCGGCGCTGGAGAAGTTGGATGCGGTCTTGAGTGTTTCGAGTGTTCTGCGACTGGAGGGTACCAATGAGTGAGTCAGCAGCTGTGCATCGTGCATGGCCGGGCCTGATCGAGGCCTACCGGGATCGGCTCCCGGTCGGCGACGACTGGAAGGTTGTCACCCTTTTCGAAGGCGGCACCCCGCTGATCAGTGCCCCGCACCTGTCCGAGATCACCGGTTGCGACGTGTATCTCAAGATCGAGGGCCTCAACCCGACCGGTTCGTTCAAGGACCGCGGGATGACCATGGCTGTCAGCAACGCCGTCAACAACGGCAAGACCGCGGTCCTGTGCGCATCGACCGGTAACACCTCGGCCTCCGCCGCGGCGTATGCGACCCGCGCCGGGATCACCTGTGCGGTGTTGATCCCCGAGGGCAAGATCGCCATGGGCAAGCTGGCCCAGGCAGTCATGCACGGCGCGAAAATCATTCAGGTGCAAGGCAACTTCGACGATTGCCTCGAGCTCGCCCGTAAGGCGACCGCAGAGTTCCCGCAGATCGAATTGGTCAACTCGGTCAACCCGGCGCGTATCGAGGGTCAGAAGACCGCAGCGTTCGAGATCATGGATGTGCTCGGCCGGGCTCCGGATGTGCACGCGCTGCCTGTCGGTAACGCCGGAAACATCACCGCGTACTGGAAGGGCTACACCGAATACCATCGCGACGGTCTTGTCGATTCGACACCACGGATGTTGGGTGTCCAGGCTGCCGGCGCCGCGCCGCTGGTGACCGGCGTTCCGGTGAAGGATCCCGAAACCATCGCCACCGCAATCCGCATCGGCTCTCCCGCCAGCTGGAATCAGGCCGTGGCGGCCAAGGACGAATCGGGCGGCAAGTTCCTGGCAGCAACCGACGAAAAGCTCCTCGAGGCATACCGGTTGATCGCAGGCCGCGAGGGAGTCTTCGTGGAGCCGGCGTCGGCCGCGAGTGTGGCCGGCCTGCTGGCCGCCCGCGCCGACGGCTGGATCTCCGCCGGTGAACTGGTGGTCTGCACCGTCACCGGCAACGGTCTGAAGGATCCCGATACGGCGCTGGCGGGCATCCCGCCGGTCGAGGCCATCCCGGTCGACCCCGTGGCGGTCGCAGCCGCGCTGGGACTGAGCTGATGACCACCCCGGCGCATGCCGTGCCGAACGTCTTCGCGAGTTGATGGGCGCGGTATGAACCCCGTTCTGCCTGTGGGCCTGCAGGTGCGCGCTCGCGTGCCTGCGTCCAGTGCCAATCTGGGGCCCGGCTTCGACTCGCTGGGTATCGCGCTGGGGATCTACGACGACATCTCGGTGACCGTCTCCGGTCCCGGTCTGCGGATCAGCGTGAGCGGGGAAGGTGCGCAAGGGGTTCCCCTCGACGAACGCCATCTGGTGGTGCGTGCGATCAACCGCGGGCTCGAGGCGGCCGGTGTCACGGCCCCGGGTCTGGATGTCGAGTGCCGCAACAGCATTCCGCACTCCCGTGGCCTGGGTTCATCGGCTTCTGCGGTTGTCGGGGGACTGGCCGCAGCTGCCGGACTGGTTCGCGCGGCGGGCGTGGGCACCCCGTTGTCGACCGATGCGCTCGTGCAGTTGGCCTCGGAATTCGAAGGGCACCCCGACAACGCGTCGGCCAGCGTTCTCGGTTCGGCGGTGGTGTCGTGGTCGGAGGCCGCCTGCGGTGAGGTTCCGGCGGCGCTGGAGACAGATACGTCGCACGAGGTGAGCTATTTCGCCAGGAAACTCGACGTCAATCCGTCCATCCGGGCGTTTGTGATGATTCCGCAGGTCGAGTCGTCGACCGCCGTCACCCGCGGGCTCTTGCCGGACGCGGTCGCACGGGTGGACGCGGTCTTCAACGTCAGCCGTGCCGCGCTCGCCGTGGTGGCACTGACCACCGATCCGGGCCTTCTGCTCGCCGCGACCGAGGATCGGCTGCACCAGGACTACCGCGCCCCCGTCATGCCTGCCACCGCGCAAATGGTTCGTTGGCTACGGGACCGGCAGGTTCCCGCCACCGTCTCCGGGGCCGGCCCGACCGTCCTTGCACTCACGGCGTCACCATTGCCCGACGGGTCGCATGAGAAGGCAGCTGAACTGGGATTTGTGCTCGACGAGGTAGAGATCGCGCCGGGAGTAGTCGTACACTGAAAAGCGGCCGGGTCAGCTGGCTCATCCACTGTTAGGGAACACGCCGTCGTCGCTGGGTGTTGCTCATACTGTTGAACGTGGTTAGCATGTACCCGTCCAGCCGCGAAAGTTTCACCACGCGTGCTTCTCACAAGAAATGTGAAATTCTACGGTCAGAGCCCGCGGGCGTAATTCCGTGAAATCGAAGCGCGGCATACGACACAAAGCCTAAAAGACCGCTCCAAATAGCGGCACCTCTCACCTGGTCTCCGGGTGCGAGAAACACTGCCCCCGCGAATCTACCGGCGGGGGAAGGAAAGGATATCCGTTGACGGATACGGACCTCATCACTGCACAGGGTGCGCAAAACACGCTTGACCTCGGCGGAGTCGACACTCCCAAAGCCGAACGTCGTCGTGGCACCGGACTGTCGGGGATGGTTCTCACCGAGTTGCGCGGCCTCGCCGGCGAGCTCGGCATCAAAGGCACGTCAGGTATGCGTAAGAGCGACCTGATCGCGGCCATCAAGGAGCGCCAGAGCGGTTCGACCGCCGCTGCTGCGCCTGCAAAGACCAAGACGGCCACCAAGGCGCCGGCCGAGAAGACCTCGGCCAAGGCCGATGTGGCCGCGCCGACGAACGCGGCGGATGGTCAGTCGAACGAAGCGAAGACCGAGCCGGCCGCGAAGACCGGAGCCGTGCAGGATGCCAAGAAGGCACCGGTTGCCGAGGCCAAGGGCGAGTCGGCCCCGGCGGAGACGGTCCGTCGTGATCGGCGCCGTGGCGCGTCCACCGACAACGCGGAGTCGGTAGCCAAAGACACCGGTTCCGACACCTCAGTGCAGGTCAACGCAGAATCAGGCGACGACAACGAGTCTGCCGACGGTGCTGATGCGCGTCGTCAGCGTCGTCGCGGACGCGATGGACAAGACCGCGTCGGAGCCGGCCGTGACAACCAGGGCACTGCTCGTGACAACCAGGGCGGACGCGACAACCAGTCCGGTGGACAGAGCCGCGAGGGCGGACAGAACCGCGACCGGGGTGGCGACACCCGGACCGCGGACCGCGACAACCGGGGTGGAGACAACCGGGGTGGAGACAACCGCGGTGGCGACAACCGCGGTGGAGACAACCGCGGTGGCGACAACCGGAACGCAGACCGCGACAACCGCGGTGGCGACAACCGGAACGCAGGCAACCAGAACAGCGGTCCGCGCAACAACAATCGTGACAACGGTCCCGACGACGACGATGGTGACGGCCGCGGCCGTCGTGGACGCCGCTTCCGCGAGCGTCGCCGTGGACGCGATCGCACCGACGGTCCCGGTGGCGGCGGCGAGCCGCAGGTATCGGACGACGATGTGTTGCAGCCGGTGGCGGGCATCCTCGACGTCCTAGACAACTACGCGTTCGTACGGACCTCCGGTTACCTGGCCGGTTCGAACGACGTCTACGTGTCGATGAACCTGATCCGCAAGAACGGTCTGCGTCGCGGTGACGCGATCACCGGTGCGGTCAAGGTTGCCCGTGAAGGCGACCAGTCGAATCAGCGTCAGAAGTTCAACCCGTTGGTTCGGATCGATTCGGTGAACGGTGCCGACGTCGAAACCGCCAAGCGGCGACCGGAATTCAACAAGTTGACCCCGCTGTACCCGAACCAGCGACTGCGGTTGGAGACCACCAGCGATCGGATCTCGACCCGCGTCATCGACCTGGTCATGCCCATCGGCAAGGGCCAGCGTGCGCTGATCGTCTCGCCTCCCAAGGCGGGTAAGACCACGATCCTGCAGAACATCGCCAACGCGATCTCGATCAACAACCCCGAGTGCTACCTGATGGTCGTACTTGTCGACGAGCGGCCTGAAGAGGTCACCGACATGCAGCGTTCGGTCAAGGGTGAGGTCATCGCCTCGACCTTCGACCGGCCGCCGTCAGATCACACGTCGGTCGCCGAGCTTGCCATCGAGCGGGCCAAGCGTCTCGTCGAAGACGGTAAAGATGTTGTCGTCCTGCTGGATTCGATCACCCGCCTGGGTCGCGCCTACAACAACGCGTCGCCGGCATCGGGTCGAATCCTGTCCGGTGGTGTCGATTCCACGGCGCTGTACCCGCCGAAGCGTTTCCTGGGTGCGGCTCGAAACATCGAGAACGGCGGCTCGTTGACGATCATTGCCTCGGCGCTGGTCGAGACCGGATCCACCGGTGACACCGTGATCTTCGAGGAGTTCAAGGGCACCGGTAACGCCGAGCTCAAACTGGACCGCAAGATCTCGGAGCGTCGCGTGTTCCCGGCCGTGGACGTCAACCTGTCCAGTACCCGTAAGGACGAGTTGCTGCTGTCGCCGGAGGAGTTCTCCATCGTGCACAAGCTGCGCCGCGTACTTTCCGGATTGGATTCGCAACAGGCCATCGACCTGCTGGTCAGCCAGTTGAAGAAGACCAAGAACAACATGGAGTTCCTGATGCAGGTGCAGAAGACCGCACCGGGGAACATGAAGGACGACTGAATCGTCCCCGGCACCAACAACAAACCCACTTCTTCCCACCCGGGAAGAGGTGGGTTTGTTCGTCAGCTCTCGGGGACGGTGCCCGGTCCCGGATCAAAGGGCGGGGGATCGGATGGGTCGAATCGTCCCGGCACCATCGCGCACGTGGCGCCGGGTTCGGGATAGCCGGTTGCCGAGGGGCTTTCGTCGTACACACCGGGTTGCGTGTTCTGCCGGGTGGCGGTGATGAACTGGTCGATCCGCAGATCGTCGACGTCGTCGACCTTGAGTTGGTGTCCCCAGGACTGCAACGAGATCGGCTTGTCCAGACCGGGATACGGCGACATCAGCATGTAGTTGAGGCCGTCGACCCGCTGCTCGAGTTCGGCGATCTCACCTGAGTCGAGATCGTCCGGGTTGTAGGTGATCCACACGGCGCCGTGTTCGAGGGAGTGAACGGCGTTCTCGGTCCGGATGGCGGTGGGGTACACCATTCCGGTGCAGGTGGCCCAGACCGAGTCGTGTCGTCCGCCCATGGGCGGAGAGTACGTGTATTTCACCTTCTGGTTGTCCAGAACGTGCTCGGCCGCCGGGTAGTAAACCTTGCGAACGCCGTCGATCTGATCCGTCGGATCGGGATTGGAGCTGCTGGGGACGAAGGCCCGGGTTGAACTGCCACCGTTGCCGCCACTGGTGGTCGCGGCGTGTGGTTCGCCCGTCTGCGACGAACTGCACGCACTCAGGCCGATGACCAGTAGTAATCCGGTTGCGGCAAGCTTTACCACTGGTTTCACGTTCGTACCTGTCTGATCGGCTTGATCGGGGCGTTGGTCTCTGCTGGGCCATCATCCTGTCAGAGCCGCCATCCTGTGAGGGGCGGCAACCCGTCGGAGGTGGCGACGTGTCAGGGCCGGCATCCGATCAGATGTCAGGTCTCGGGCACCGTGCCAGGTCCGGGCTCGAACGGTGGGGGATCTGCGGGATCGAAGGCATCCGGCACCGCAGTGCAGCTGGTCCCCGGGGTCGGGTGGGCGGTGGCGGCCGGATCCTCGGGATACACGTTGGACTGTGCGTTCTGTTTGGTGGCGGTGATGAACTGGTCGATCCGCGGGTCGTCGGCGCTCGCGACCTTGAGTTGGTGTCCCCAGGATTGCAGGGAGATCGGTTGGTCCAGACCCGGATACGGCGACATGAGGGTGTAATCCACATTTGCGACCCGCTCGGCCAGCGCGTCGACCGCGTCGACGTCGAGATCGGGGCTGTACGTGATCCAGACCGCCCCGTGTTCGAGCGAATGGACGGCTGTTTCGTTGCGGATCGCGACGGAGTACACCACGCCGGTACATCCGGCCCAGGCCCAGTCGTGGGTTCCGCCGAACGGTGGCGAATACGTGTAGCGCACCTTTTCGTCACGTTCGACGTGAGCCGGGGACGGGTAATAGACCTTCAGCACACCCTCGATCTGATCAGTGGGATCAGGATTGAGTCCGCTCGGTACGAAATCCAGGAGAGTGAGACTATCCGTTGCCGACGGTTGCGAGACCTCCTGGCGTCCCGAGGCATCGTCCGACTGTGTTGAACTGCATGCGGTCAACCCGATGAGCAGTGCAAATACGGTCGTTCCGAAACGTGCTACGTGTGTCAACGTCAAACCTGCCTGGCCGGAATGAATCTGGGCGCGTTGTTGTTGGGATTATCGTGCCGCAAGAACAGGGCAGCTCCTCAACTGGTACCAGCGATTGGCAGGTCGGGAGGCTGTTCTGGCATACTGAGCGGTCGAGTCCGGTTCCGGTTCACACCTTCGATCCGCGCAGGTGACCCGGCGACCATGAAAGGGACACCAGAATGAAGCAGGGAATCCACCCCGAATACGTCGAGACCACTGTGGTCTGCGGCTGCGGGAACACTTTCCAGACCCACTCCACCCAGGTGTCGGGTCGGATCAACGTCGAGGTCTGCTCGCAGTGCCACCCGTTCTACACGGGCAAGCAGAAGATTCTCGACACCGGTGGCCGTGTTGCGCGCTTCGAGAAGCGCTACGGCAAGCGGGCCGCTGCAAAGAAAGACGCAGCAGACAACTAGCTTGTATGACCGGCGTCTGACTCTGCCCTGCGGCAGGTCAGGCGCCGGTTTCTTTTTTCTTTCGCAGCCCCAATCCGCGCCGTCCGCCCTGCACTCGGGTGTCCACCTTCACTCGGGTGTCACAGCCACACCGTCAAGGAATCAGGTCATGAGCATTTCCGATCCGTCCGCGATCGACGACATCCTTGCCGAGCATGCCGGCTTGCAGAACCAGATGTCCGATCCGTCCTTGCACGACGATCCGACGGCCGCCCGGCGAGTTGGCAAACGATTCGCCGAACTCGCTCCGATCATGGCGACGTACACGAAACTTCAGGCAGCACAGGGCGATCTGGAAGCTGCGCGCGAACTCGCGGCCGACGACAGTGCTTTTGCCGCAGAGATCCCGGAGCTCGAGCAGACGGTCGCTGCCCTCGATCAAACGCTCACCGACCTGCTCTCCCCACGCGATCCGCACGACGGCGATGACGTGGTGCTGGAGGTCAAGTCCGGGGCCGGCGGTGAGGAATCGGCGCTGTTCGCCGCCGATCTCGCGCGGATGTATCTCAAATACTGTGAGCGTCAGGGCTGGAAGGCGCAGATCCTGGGTGTGACCGAATCCGACCTGGGCGGGTACAAGGACGCCACCATCTCGATCAAGTCGAAGGGCGACGGACCGGACGGCGTGTGGTCCCGGTTGAAGTTCGAAGGCGGCGTGCACCGCGTTCAGCGCGTTCCGGTCACCGAGTCGCAGGGCCGAATCCACACCTCGGCGGCCGGTGTCCTGATATATCCGGAACCCGATGAGGTCGAACGGGTCCAGATCGACGAATCCGATCTCCGGGTCGACGTCTATCGCAGCTCTGGCAAGGGGGGACAGGGCGTCAACACCACCGACTCCGCGGTCCGGCTCACCCATCTGCCCACCGGGATCGTGGTGACCTGCCAGAACGAGCGTTCCCAGCTGCAGAACAAGGCGCGGGCGATGCAGGTCTTGGCTGCCCGGTTGCAGGCCGCCGCAGAAGAGGCCGCCAATGCCGAAGCGTCGCAGGGGCGGGCCGCACAGATCCGCACCGTCGACCGCTCGGAGCGAATCCGCACCTATAACTACCCGGAAAACCGCGTCACCGACCATCGCATCGGCTACAAAGCCCAGAATCTCGACGCGGTGCTCGCCGGTGACATGGATGCGCTCCTCGACGCGCTGCGTGCCGCGGATCGTCAGGCCCGCCTCGAGGCGGAGTGAACGCCAGAGATATCCGCCGCGCCGCCGTCGCACAGCTGATCGCGGCCGGTGTTCCGAATGCGCAGGTTGATGCCGGGTTGCTGCTGGCATTCGTGCTCGATCGGTCGGTCGGTGAACTGATCGCCGTCGATGAACTCTCAGATGCCGACGCCGCCCGTTATCGCGAACTCGTCGACCGCCGCGCGCAGCGCGAACCACTGCAACACATCATCGGACGTGTCGCATTCGGGCCGATCGACATCGAGGTCGGCAGGGGGGTCTTCATCCCGCGAATGGAAACCGAACTGCTCTACGCGTGGGCGGCGGCTCGGATCGAGACGATGACACATCCCGTGGTCGTCGATCTGTGCAGCGGTAGCGGCGCGCTGGCCCTGGCTTTGGCCGCGTCCCACCCCGGCGCACGGGTCCATGCGGTCGAAATCGATGGCAGCGCGCATAAATGGTTGTGCCACAACTTGTCTCGTATGCCCGCCGACGTCCGGGAACGGGTCACCGTCCACCTGGGCGATGCGGCCGACCCGAACATCTTGTCGGACATCAGGGCTGACCTGGTGGTGTCGAATCCGCCCTACATCCCGGTGGGCGCGGACCTGCCGGTCGAGGTGGCCGATTACGATCCGGCACTGGCGTTGTTCGGTGGTGCCGACGGGATGTCGGTGATCACGCCGATGATCTCGGTGATCGCGCGGATCCTGCGGCCGGGTTGCGCAGTCGGGATCGAGCACGACGACAGCACCGGTGACCTGGTGATGGATGCGCTCGATACGGACGGCAACTTCGACTCGATCACCCAGAAACCCGATCTCGCCGGACGCGCGCGGTTTGTCACCGCCACGCGTCGCTGATCGCACGCAGGCAACGTGCAAGGATGGACGCCGTGAGCACTACGTTCGATTGCAGCAATCCCGGATCTCGGTCCGCAGGCCTGCGCGCCGCGGTCGGCGCCGTCAAAGGTGGGCGCCTGATCGTCATGCCCACCGACACCCTCTACGGAATCGGTTGTGACGCTTTCGATTCCGAGTCTGTGAATAGCCTGCTGGCCGCCAAGGGCCGCGGCCGTGACATGCCCGTGCCGGTCCTGGTCGGTTCGTGGACAACGATCGACGGCCTGGTGCTGTCGGTGTCACCGACCGCTCGCGAGCTGACCCGCGCGTTCTGGCCCGGTGGCCTGAGTCTGGTTGTGCATCAGGCTCCGTCGCTCGCCTGGGATCTGGGTGACACCCGCGGCACCGTGATGCTGCGGATGCCATTGCATCCGGTGGCGATCGAGGTGCTGCGTGAGGTGGGCCCGATGGCGGTGTCGAGCGCGAACATCTCCGGTCGCCCGCCGGCAACCACCGTCGAGCAGGCGCGGGAGCAATTGGGGGAGTCCGTGGCGGTCTATCTCGACGGCGGACCTGCGGCGAAGGCGGTGCCGTCGACGATTGTCGACCTCACCGACGTCACACCCAAGATCTTGCGGGAAGGTGCGATCAGCGCGGAAGAAATCGCCGAGGTCATCGGCGCCGACGTCGAGAGTCTTCGGGTCTGACCCGCATGCCCGACCTCTGTAGCGTCCGTACTCGTGGCCTATTCGACAACGTTGAATGAGGGCAGTGGTGTGTTGATTGCCGCCCAGTCCGGCCTCACCAGCAGTGGTGCGGGTGTGCCGCTGCGCGAATTGATGCTGGTCGGACTGTGTGCAGCGCTGATCACGTACCTGATCACCGGCCTGGTGCGAGTTGTCGCGACCCGAACCGGTGCGGTCGCGGTGCCGCGTAACAGGGACGTCCATGCGGTTCCGACGCCCCGTCTCGGCGGCGTCGGCATGTATGTGGGTGTGCTTGCCGGAATGGTCCTGGCCGGTGAGTTACCTGCGTTGACCCGAGGCTTCGACTACACCGACGACATGAACGCCGTCGTGGTGGCGGGCGGGGTGATCGTCCTGGTGGGCATCATCGATGACCGGTGGGGGATCGACGCGCTGACCAAGTTCGTCGGTCAGCTCACGGCCGCCGGGGTGCTGGTGATCATGGGTTTGAGCTGGACGGTCGTGGCGGTGCCGTTCGGGGGCATCGGGACCGTCGTCCTCGATCCGCTGCAATCGGGGCTTCTCACGGTCGCGGTCACTGTCGCGACGGTGAATGCGATGAACTTCGTCGACGGGCTCGACGGGCTCGCTGCCGGCCTGGCATTGATCGCAGCGCTGGCAATCTGCGTGTTTTCGCTGGGCCTTCTGCACGATCAGGGTGGCGACGTCAGCTATTACCCGCCTGCCCTCATCGCGGCGATTCTCGCAGGCGCCTGTCTCGGCTTCCTCCCACACAACTTCCAGCCGGCCCGCATCTTCATGGGCGACTCCGGTTCGATGCTCATCGGCCTGATGCTCGCCGCGGCGTCGACCAGCGCCTCCGGCCGTATCGCCATCAACGCATACGGTCCGGCCGATGTCTTCACGCTGCTTTCGCCGATCATCCTGGTGGCAGCGGTCATGTTCATCCCGATGCTCGACATGTTGCTCGCGGTCATCCGGCGTACCCGTGCCGGCGTCGGTTTCTACACACCGGACAAGATGCACCTGCATCACCGGCTGCTCGAACTCGGCCACTCCCATCGTCGTGTGGTTCTGGTGATCTACCTCTGGGTGGGTGTCCTGGCATTCAGTGCCGCTGCGAGCACGCTGTTCTCGGCCTCCGTGGTGCTTCCGGTCCTCGGTGGGGGACTGATCATCGCGATGCTCGCGACAATCGTTCCCCGACTGCGGAACCGTCACCGAACGGGTGTGAGTATCAGCGGCTCGTGAACGACCCTTACCCTGGAAGCGTGAACGAAGCTTCTGAACCAGCACTGACCACCCCGAACGACGCAAAGCAGATCACCCCATTGCAGAAGGCGATCCGCTACGGCGCGCTCGGACTTGTTGCACTCACCGTGATCAGCGCGGGTGCGTGGGCGTTGATCGATGGCACCGAGGGCTTGTGGGGTGCGCTGGTGGGTGCGGCGTTCGGCGGCGGATTCATCCTCTTCACGGTGATCGTGGTGGTGCTGACCGCCAATGTGTCGCCGAATACCGGCGGTGCCATCCTGATGGGCACCTGGCTGCTCAAACTGTTGCTGGCCATGCTCGCCCTGGCAGCACTCAGCAACGTCGATTCGCTCAACCATGTCGCCCTCGGTGTGACCGCCATCATCGCGATGGTCATCGTGCTGGCCTGCGAAACGTACGCGATCATGACCACCAAAGTGCCGTACGTCGACGTCGGGCCGGAAGGCAACGTTGACGACGAAGATTGAATCCGGACATACTACACAGGGTAGTAATAACGTCCGGTAGATACCCGCACTATGAGGGTCACCTACGGTGTTGCTAAAGTTGCCCCGCAGAAGAGAACCGGACTTGACCAGCCCGGTGCTCAGACTGCCGTGCCACGCGAGAAGGCGCAGTAATGCGACTTCAGCCCGGGTGAGACCCGGGCCGTGTACGGCACGAAATCTGAAAGAACTTTTTGCTTGATCTGAACTTATGTCCGGTCGAACTGCAGGCAGGCTGCCTGCGGCCAGAGCACGGGAGAGAGTGCTGAGCGTCTTGAACCTCGCGGCAGGCGATGGGGGTTACCACCCGCCTTCGCTGTCCGACTTTTACCCTGATGCAGTCCTTTTTGAAGGAACGATCTTCGAACTCGATCGTCTGATGCTGATCCGGCTGTTGATGGCCGGTGTCTGTGTCGTCTTCTTCTTGCTGGCGTTCCGGAGCCCGAAGCTGGTTCCTCGCGGCCTGCAGAACGCAGGCGAGATGGCGTTGGACTTCGTCCGTATCCAGATCGCAGAGAGTGTCCTCGGGAAAGAGAACGGGAAGCGTTTTCTCCCGATCTTGGTGACGATATTCTTCACGGTGTTGTTCCTGAACTTCTCCGGTGTAATCCCGCTCTTGAACATCTCGTCCAACGGTTTGATCGGTATGCCGATCGTGTTGGCTGCGCTGGCGTACATCGTCTTCAACTACGTCGGCATCAAGAAGTACGGGTTCTTCGGTTATGTGAAGTCGAGCATCGTGGTGCCGGATGTGCCGCCCGCGCTGCACATCCTCCTGATCCCGATCGAGTTCCTTTCGACCTTCATTCTGCGGCCGTTCACGCTGACGGTCCGTCTGATGGCCAACATGCTTGCCGGTCATATCCTGTTGGTACTGTTCTTCAGCGCCACCCAGTACTTCTTCTTCACCACGGAGGCCTGGACCTGGATCTTCGGCTTGCCGGCATTGCTCGGCGGCATCGCATTCACTTTCTTCGAACTCTTGGTGATCGTGTTGCAGGCGTACATCTTCGCCCTGCTGACAGCCGTCTATATCGACCTGGCTGAACACGCCGCCGACCACTGACCGAAGCACCACCCCCAGATTCATCTAGACCAACAAACTGGCCGCTGCGGCTAACCTCGCCCAGCGGATCAAGAAGAAAGGGATCCAACACCATGAGCAACCTCGCGCAAGTATCCGGTGAGATCAGCGAACTGAACTTTGGCGCCATCGGATACGGTCTGGCTGCCATCGGCCCCGGTATCGGTATCGGTATCGTCGTCGGTAAGACCATCGAGGGCACCGCGCGTCAGCCGGAGCTCGCCGGACAGCTGCGTACCACCATGTTCCTTGGTATCGCATTCACCGAAGCGCTGGCCTTGATCGGCTTGGTTGCCGGCTTCATCTTCTGATCCGATGAGTGCCAACTCCTTGATTCTCGCCGCCGAAGAGGAATCTCATAATCCTCTTCTGCCTGCGACCTACGACATCACCTGGTCCATCGTGGCCCTCGTGGTTGTGGGACTCGTCTTCTGGAAGCTAGTGCTTCCACGTGCACAGAAGGTTCTCGAAGAGCGCACCGACGGCATCGTCGGTGGACTCAAGCGGGCCTCTGATGCACAACTCGAAGCCGACGCCCTGCTCAAGCAGCGTGAAGAGCAGCTGCTCGAAACCCGTGCAGTCGCCGCTCAGATTCGCGAGGACGCACGACTGCGCGGACAAGAGATCGTCGCCGAACTCCGCGCTCAAGGCGAAGCGGAGAGTGCGCGCATCGTTGCCGCCGGACGCTCGCAGCTGAAGGCCGAACGCGATCAGATCGTCACCGAACTCCGGTCGGACCTCGGTCGGACCGCTGTTGACCTGGCGGAGAAGATCGTCGGCGAGCACCTGGAAGAAAGCGCCAAGCGCGGACAGACCGTTGATCGGTTCCTGGCTGAGCTCGACGCAACTTCTGCGCAGAGGAAGTGAAGGCGATGTACGCAGCCAGCCGCGACGCTTTGAGCGGTACCCGGGCAATCCTGGCCGAGACGATTTCAGCGGCAGGCGGCGACGCCGCCACGGCCGCGCAGCAGATCGGATCCGATCTGTTCGCAGTTGTCGGGTTCCTCGACAGCGAGCGATCGTTGCGTACCGCGTTCGGCGACATCTCCGCACCTGTGGATGTCCGGCAGGGTCTGGCACGCCAGTTGTTCGGCAGCCAGATCGGTGCCGGCTCTCTGGCGGTGGTGGTCGAGGCAGTCGGCCGTGACTGGTCGAACATCTCCGACCTGCTGGACGGGCTTGAACTCCTCGGTCGCGAGGCGTATCTCAAGTCGGCGGCCGAAGCCGGAACACTCGACGCGGTCGAGGAAGAACTGTTCTTGCTCGGCCGGACGGTCGCCGCTCATCCCGAGCTCGAGATCATCCTCAAAGACAAGTCCCGTTCGGCCAAGGCGCGCCAGGAACTGCTGGCGTCGCTGACCACCGGCAAGGTGTCAGCGGTCACCGAAGCACTCGCGGTGCAGTCGATCGCCCGGTTGTTCGATCAAAAACCGGCTGACGCACTGGACGCATTGTCGAACCTGGCCGCCGGACAGCGGGATCGTCTGGTTGCGAAGGTGCGGGCATCCGTCGAGTTGACGAGCTCGCAGGTGGAAGCCTTGACGTCCACACTGACGCGTATCTATAACCAGCCGATCATCACCCATGTTGTCGTCGATCAGGACCTGCTCTCAGGCTTGGTCGTCAAGATCGGTGACGAAGTGATCGACGGTTCAGGCGCCGGCCGATTGGCCACGATCCGCAAGTCGCTGGGCTGAGCTTCGCCGCAGACGACGCACGACACCGATTCCACAAAACTCACGACCACGCAGGAAGAGCAGGGCAAGAATATGGCGGAGTTGACGATCACCTCCGATGAGATCCGAAGTGCGATTGAAACCTACACCTCGAATTTCTCAACGGAAGTTGCACGTGACGAGGTCGGGTATGTCACTGATACCAGCGACGGAATCGCACACATCAGCGGGCTGCCGTCCGCAATGTCGAACGAACTCCTCGAGTTCCCCGGCGGCGTCCTCGGCGTAGCGCTGAACCTCGACGAATCCGAGATCGGCGCAGTCATCCTCGGTGACTACGAGACTCTCGCAGAAGGTCAGGAAGTCCGCCGGACCGGCGACGTGTTGTCGGTTCCTGTCGGCGACAACTTCCTCGGCCGCGTCGTGGACCCGCTCGGCAAGCCGATCGACGGCCGCGGCGACATCGTGTCGTCGGAGAGCCGCGTCCTCGAACTCCAGGCGGCCTCGGTGCTCGAGCGCCAGCCCGTCGAGGAGTCGCTGGCCACCGGTATCAAGGCCATCGATGCGATGACCGCAATCGGTCGTGGACAGCGTCAGCTGATCATCGGCGACCGTAAGACCGGCAAGACCGCGGTCTGCATCGACGCGATCATGAACCAGAAGGCCAACTGGGCCACCGGCGACCCCAACAAGCAGGTTCGCTGCATCTATGTGGCAATCGGCCAGAAGGGTTCGACCATCGCGGGCGTCAAGACTGCCCTCGAAGAGTCGGGCGCGATGGAGTACACCACCATCGTTGCTGCTCCGGCTTCGGATTCCGCCGGCTTCAAGTGGCTCGCGCCGTACACCGGTTCGGCCATCGGTCAGCACTGGATGTACGAGGGCAAGCATGTCCTCATCGTGTTCGATGATCTGTCGAAGCAGGCTGAGGCCTACCGCGCGATCTCGCTGCTGCTGCGTCGTCCGCCGGGCCGCGAGGCATACCCCGGTGACGTCTTCTACTTGCACTCGCGTCTGCTGGAGCGTTGCGCAAAGCTGTCCGAGGCAATGGGTGGCGGTTCGATGACCGGTCTGCCGATCATCGAGACCAAGGCCAACGACGTCTCGGCGTTCATCCCGACCAACGTCATCTCGATCACCGACGGTCAGGTCTTCCTCGAGTCCGACCTCTTCAACAAGGGTGTGCGTCCGGCGATCAACGTCGGTACGTCCGTCTCCCGTGTTGGTGGCGCCGCTCAGACCAAGGGCCTGAAGAAGGTTTCGGGTTCGTTGCGTCTGGAGCTCGCTCAGTTCCGTGAGCTGGAAGCCTTCTCGGCCTTCGCCTCGGACCTCGACGATGCCTCGAAGGCTCAGCTCGATCGTGGCGCCCGCTGGGTGGAGTTGCTCAAGCAGGATCAGTATTCGCCCGTGTCGGTGGAGGATCAGATCGTCTCGATCTACCTCGCCGGTGAGGGCCACTTCGACACGGTGAACATCGAAGATGTCCGCCGCTACGAAGCGGAGCTGATCAGTGATCTGCATCGCTCGGCATCCGGTGTCTACGAGACCATCGCCGGCGGCAAGGCACTGACAGACGAAGCCGCTCATGCTCTGGTGGCCGCTGCTGACAAGTACAAAGAAAGCTTCTGGGCCAGCGAGAAGTCTGACACCGTGAACGAAGCAGCTGCTTCGGCTCTCGCCGCAGACAAGGTCGAGGACGAAACCGTCAAAGTTCGCAAGTAATAGGGAATCGTTTGATGACTGGTAAAGGTTTGACGGGCCGGGAAGGGCTGTGACAGTAGATGGCTAGCATTCGCGAGCTACGTTCGCGCATCCGGTCTGTGCAATCGACCAAGAAGATCACGAAGGCACAGGAGCTGATCGCGACTTCGCGCATCACCAAGGCTCAGGCTCGTGTGGCGGCCTCGAAGCCTTACTCGGAGGAGATCACTGCGGTCCTCTCCGAGTTGGCTTCGAGCGCCACCTCGCTGACCCATCCGTTGCTGACGGAGCGTCCCGAGCCGAAACGTGCTGCGGTGCTGATCGTTACGAGCGACCGTGGCATGGCCGGCGGTTACAACTCGAATGTCCTGCGCGAGGCTCGCCGGCTCATCGAGTTGCTGACCGAGGAGGGCAAGGACGTCGTTCTTTTTGTCACAGGACAGAAAGGCACGACGTACTTCAACTTCCGGAAGCTGCCGATCCAGGGGAGTTGGACCGGGTTCTCCCAGCAGCCGGCCTACACCGATGCCTGGAACGCCTCCGAGCATCTGATCGACCTGTTCATGGCGGGATCGGGCACCTCGGTCGAGTCGCCCGACGGCAGTCAGACCGAGGGCGTCGACGAGTTCCACATCGTGTACACGCGCTTCGTCAGCATGCTGACGCAGACACCGGTTGTTCGTCGCGTCGCACCCCTGGTGGTGACCGTGGACGAGAGCGGGGAGAGCACCGGAGCTTCTCGGAACTACGAGTTCGAGCCTGGTGCAGAAGCGTTGTTGTCGGCGTTGCTGCCGAAGTACGTGGCGACTCGGGTGTACTCGGCGCTGCTCGACTCGGCTGCTTCGGAGTCGGCGGCCCGCCGTACCGCCATGAAGGCGGCCACGGACAACGCCGAAGAGTTGGTCACGAACTTGTCCCGCGAGGCGAACCAGCTGCGACAGGCCCAGATCACACAAGAGATCAGCGAGATCGTCGGCGGTGTGGATGCCCTTTCGTAACCGGACTCGACACTTTTCAGGCAACCGGCCGGTGGGGTCGCCGTTCGCGAAACATGCCAATGCCATCGTCACAGAGGAAGAGACATCATGACCACAACTGAAACCCAAACTTCCCGGAAGGGTTCCGCTGGGCTGACCGGCCGCGTCGTGCGTGTCATCGGTCCGGTCGTCGACGTGGAGTTCCCGCGCGGCGCCATTCCGCCACTGTTCAACGCACTTCACGCCGAGATCACCCTGAAGTCGGTTGCCAAGAAGCTGACGCTCGAGGTTGCCCAGCACCTCGGCGACAACTTGGTCCGCACCATCTCGATGCAGCCGACCGACGGTCTGACCCGCGGCACCGAGGTGACCGACACCGACAAGCCGATTTCGGTTCCCGTCGGTGACGTCGTCAAGGGCCACGTGTTCAACGCACTCGGCGATTGCCTCGATGCTCCGGGCACCGGTCGCGACGGCGAGCAGTGGGGCATCCACCGGAAGCCCCCCGCCTTCGATCAGCTCGAGGGCAAGACCGAGATCCTCGAGACCGGCATCAAGGTCATCGACCTGCTGACCCCGTACGTCAAGGGCGGCAAGATCGGTCTGTTCGGTGGTGCCGGTGTCGGCAAGACCGTTCTGATCCAGGAGATGATCACCCGTATCGCTCGCGAGTTCTCCGGCACCTCGGTGTTCGCAGGCGTCGGTGAGCGTACCCGTGAGGGCACCGACCTCCACCTCGAGATGGAGGAGATGGGCGTTCTGCAGGACACCGCGTTGGTGTTCGGCCAGATGGATGAGCCGCCGGGCACGCGTATGCGCGTCGCTCTGTCCGCGCTGACGATGGCGGAGTACTTCCGTGACGTCAAGCGTCAGGACGTGCTGCTGTTCATCGACAACATCTTCCGTTTCACGCAGGCCGGTTCCGAGGTCTCCACGCTTCTCGGCCGTATGCCGTCTGCCGTCGGTTACCAGCCGACGCTGGCCGACGAGATGGGCGAACTGCAGGAGCGCATCACCTCGACGCGTGGTAACTCGATCACCTCGCTGCAGGCCATCTATGTGCCCGCCGACGACTACACCGACCCGGCGCCGGCGACCACGTTCGCCCACCTGGATGCCACCACGGAGCTCTCGCGTCCGATTTCGCAGCTCGGTATCTACCCGGCTGTGGACCCGCTGACGTCGACTTCGCGGATCCTCGAGGCCTCGATCGTCGGTGACGAGCACTTCCGCGTCGCCAACGAGGTCAAGCGCATCCTGCAGAAGTACAAGGAACTCCAGGACATCATCGCGATTCTTGGTATGGACGAGCTCTCCGAGGAAGACAAGATCACCGTGCAGCGTGCGCGGCGCATCCAGAAGTTCCTCGGACAGAACTTCATCGTTGCCGAGAAGTTCACCGGCCAGACGGGCTCCGTTGTGCCGCTTGCCGACACGATCGAGGCTTTCGACAAGGTCGCCAAGGGCGAATACGATCATCTTCCCGAGCAGGCGTTCAACAGCTGTGGTGGACTCGACGACGTCGAGGCCGCTGCCAAGAAGATCACCGGAAAGTGATATCACCCGATGCCTGACACGCCATTTCACGTCGAGTTGGTCGCGGTTGAATCGCGTATGTACTCCGGCGAAGCAACGTTTGTAGTGGCTCAGACCACCGAGGGCGCTGTTGGTCTGTTGGCCAAACACGAGCCGATGCTGGGTCAGTTGGCACCGGGCGGGTATGTCGCGATCGACGAGGTCGATGGCAAGCGCCGTGTGGCAGCTGTTCAGGGTGGTTTCATCTCGGTGACCGGTGAGGTCGTCACGATTCTCGCCGAGTCCGCCGAGTGGGCCCGCGACGTAGACGAAGCTGCCGAACGTTCGGTTCTCTCCTCTGCCGAGAAGGGCAGTACCGAGTACCTGCGTGCCGAATCTCGTCTCCGCGCGGTGGAAGTACTGCAGCAAGTCAAATAAAGTGCTGCGCGAATGGCATCCTGTAGAGCAGGGGCCGTTCGAATGGCTAATTGTTCTACGGTCCCCGCAAACTTCAGACAAGTTTGCGGGGATCGTTGTATTTGTGGCGGGGGCTGAAGGAGGTGTCGTCTGTGAACTGGAATCTGGCTGCCCTTGCGGTGATCGTGCTTGTTCTTGTGTTTGTGCTCTACATGCTTTATCGGATCAACGAGCTGCGCGGTTCGGGCACTTCGGCTTTGCTGCGTGAACTACCCGCAGACGACGGCCGGGCCTGGCGGCACGGAGTGGTCCGCTATGACGACAATGCGCTCGAGTACTTCCGCCTTCGCAGGGTGCTGCCCGGTCCACAACGGCTGGTGTTGCGGCAAGCCGTGACCGTGAGCGGTCGACGGTCACCCACCGCCTCGGAGGCCGATGTCATCGACGACAACATGGTGATCCTCGAACTCGAAGATCGCGATGGGGAGTTCGAGCTCGCCCTGGACAGCGGTGGTGTCACCGCATTCCAGTCGTGGCTCGAGTCCCGGCCGTCGCAACGCGCAGAACGCAGACGCCGCGACCACTAGCGCCAACCGCTCAACAGCGTCGACGAGTGTCCTCACAATCGACAAAAAGGCCCAGACCGAATCCGGTCTGGGCCTTCTCGTGTCTCTGATCAGTCTTCCTTCGACCCGCCAGGGTGTCCGCAGGTCAGGTCTTGTCGGGCTTGCTCGTGTCGCGTTGGGCGCGCTTACGCTGCTCTCCTGGCTGCCACAGGATGTCGCCGCCCGGGTTCGCGATTCTGGAGAGGATGAACAGGAGATCGGACAGCCGGTTGAGATACTGCGCAGGCAGGGGACTGGTGTTGTCCGGGAAGGCCTCGATGGCCGCCCACGCCGTCCGCTCGGCGCGTCGGGTGACCGTCCGTGCGACGTGCAGGTACGCACTGAGCGGGCTACCGCCGGGCAGGATGAACGAATTGAGCGGATCGAGCTTGTCGGTGTAGTGATCGCACCAGACCTCGAGGTCGTCGATGTAGCTCTGCAGGATGCGCAGCGGCGGGTACTTCGGATCCTCGACCACCGGAGTCGAGAGGTCGGCGCCTGCATCGAACAGGTCGTTCTGTACCCGCAGCAGGATCTCGGCGACGTCGGGCGTCGGGTTACCCATTGCCAGTGCAACACCGATCGCGGCGTTGGCCTCGTCGCAGTCGGCATAGGCGAGCACGCGGGGATCGTTTTTGGATACGCGCGAAAAGTCGCTGAGTCCAGTGGTTCCCGCATCGCCGGTACGGGTGTAGATACGGGTCAGATGAACAGCCATGAGAGCAAAGCTACCCGGTATCCTCGCAGTGGTAATGGCCGGTCAGGGCCGCGACCACTTCAATCGGGAGACACCGTTGGCGCCACAGCCCTACACCATCGAACGATCCATCACGATCGCGGCGCCGGCCGAGGCGATCTACCCATTGGTCGTGGATTTCCATCAGTGGAGCCTCTGGTCACCTTGGGAGGATTTGGATCCATCGCTGGAGCGGACCTATGACGGACCGGCAGGCGCGGTAGGCGCGAGCTACGCCTGGAAGGGCAATCGCAAAGCGGGTCGGGGATCGATGACCGTGACCAATCTTGTTGCCCCGGAGTCTGTGTCGGTGCAATTGGACTTTCTCAAGCCGTTCAAGGCGTCCAATCTGGCGGTGTTCACTCTCAGTGAGGATCTCGCGGCCGCAGGCACCGTCGTGAAGTGGACGATGACTGGTGAAAATGCCGGGGTGGCAAAGCTATTCGCGAAGATCGTGCCCACCGACAAGCTGGTTGGCGGCGATTTCGAGAAGGGACTCGCCTCGCTGAAGCTCGTAGTCGAGAACCGGTGAACACTATTGCGGGCCGTCGGTCGCCGCTGTGTTCCGGTCGCCTAGGCTACGTCCGTGGTTGATGATCGTTTTTTGGTGACCGGGGGCGCACGACTGACTGGTGAGGTCGAAGTCGTGGGCGCCAAGAACAGTGTTCTCAAGTTGATGGCTGCGGCGTTGCTCGCCGAGGGCAGGACGACCATCACCAATTGTCCGCAGATCTTGGATGTGCCGTTGATGGCCGATGTCCTGCGGGGCCTGGGTGCTGTTGTCAGCCATGACGGTGACACCGTGGTGATCGATACGCCTGCCGAACTGAAGTTTCACGCGGATTTTGACGCGGTGAAGCAGTTCCGGGCGTCGGTTTGTGTTCTCGGTCCGTTGGTGGCGCGTTGCAGGCGGGCCGTGGTTGCTCTGCCGGGTGGCGATGCGATCGGGTCGCGCCCGCTGGACATGCATCAGGCCGGTCTGCGGCTGCTCGGCGCGCACAGCGTGATCGAACACGGGTGTGTGGTCGCCGAGGCGGACAAACTGATCGGCGCACCTATCAGCCTGGAGTTCCCGTCCGTGGGTGCCACCGAGAACATCCTGATGGCGTCGGTGCTGGCCGAGGGTGTGACAACCATCGACAATGCCGCTCGCGAGCCCGAGATCGTCGACCTTTGCGTGATGTTGCAGCAGATGGGCGCGAAGATCAGCGGTGAAGGAACCTCGACCTTGACGGTGGAGGGCGTCGAGCGGCTGCAGCCGGTGACCCATCGGGTGATCGGTGATCGGATTGTCGCCTCGACCTGGGCTATCGCCGCCGTCATGACGCGAGGCGATATCACGGTTCGCGGGGTCGACCCGCGCCATCTGCAGTTGGTGCTGTCCAAGCTCGTCGGCGCCGGGGCGTCGGTATCCCAGTTCGAGAACGGCTTCCGTGTTGTCCAGGTGGGCAGGCCCGCGGCCGTGAACTACTCGACGCTGCCATTCCCCGGTTTCCCCACCGACCTACAGCCGATGGCCATCGGACTGGCCGCGATCAGCGACGGCATGTCCGTGATCACCGAAAACGTCTTCGAGGCCCGCTTCCGATTTGTCGAGGAGATGGTGCGGTTGGGTGCAGACGCCCGGACCGACGGCCATCACGCGGTGATCCGTGGCATCGAACAGCTGTCGAGCGCACCTGTGTGGAGTTCGGACATCCGCGCCGGCGCCGGATTGGTTCTTGCCGGTCTGGTCGCCGACGGTGTGACCGAAGTACACGACGTCTCGCATATCGACCGGGGCTATCCCAATTTCGTCGAGATCATGCGCAGCCTTGGCGGCGAGATCGTGCGTGTGACGCCGGATTCGACGCCAGGTACTGACCGGTAGGTTGTCAACGCAACGCGCCTGAAGGTCCTCGGTGGTGGTCATCACAAGGGCAACTTCGGGCGAAAGTTGCCGTCCGGTTACGGTCACGAGGCTGTCGAGAAGCGACTGACCTGCACGGATGCTTCTCGAAGCCACTGCGCACCAGGCGATTTGACGCCGACGGACTTGTTCCCGTAACTTTCTTCAAGTCAGCCAGTGAGGCGCCGGAGAGCAAGAAGCCGGGGGCCGAGAACACCGACAGGGAAGTCTTTTCCTGAAGGAACAAGGTTGACCGCCCATAGTTGAATGTGCTCCGCTTTTCGGTGGAGGGTTCAGACGCGGGTGGCGACGGACTGCGAGAGCAGCGAGTTGCGGACCGGATGCGAGTCGGGTAAGCTTGAAAAGTTGCCTCCGAGACGGAGACAGCCGGTTAGATACAACAAAATATCCCTTCCAGGATGGCATCGAATGCGT